>JBLYYE010000036.1:0-43315 GCA_048549915.1 Porticoccaceae bacterium | reverse complement strand
CCTCGGCTTGCGCTTCGACTTGGACCGCGATGTGGAGATCTTCAACCCACAAGAGGACGATCGCCACGAAGAGTACTCAGCCTTCTACCAGTCGGTAGTTGGACGTCACGGCGTATCGGTTGCTGCGGCGCGCAAAATTATGCGCAATGACACCACTGCCCTAGCGGCTGTGATGGTGGCGCGCGGCGACGCCGATGGCCTGATCTGCGGCAAGGTAGGGCGCTTTGATTTCCATCTGCGCGAAATTATGCACCTGTTAGGGGGCGATCAACACGATCAGCAAATTAGTTCGACCGCTGTATTGTTAATGCCGGATGGTCCGCTGTTTCTGGCCGATACTGCGCTCAATGTTGATCCGACCGCAGAGGAGTTGGCGAGTATTGTCGAGTCGACTGTGGGGCTGGTTCAGCGCTTTGGTGTTGAGCCAAAAGTGGCGCTGCTCTCTCACTCTAATTTTGGTACTTCGAATGCTCCCTCGGCACGCAAAATGCGCCGCGCTTCAGAGTTGTTGCGCGAGCGTCATCCGCAGTTGCAGCTCGACGGAGAGATGCACGTATTGAGTGCGCTCAACCCAGCGCTGCGCGCAACCGTCTACCCAGATGCCAATTTGCAGGGCCGCGCCAACGTATTGGTAATGCCCAACTTAGATGCCGCTAACATCGCAATGGGTCTGATTCGTTCGATGACTGATGCCTTGCTGATTGGCCCGTTTATTCACGGTTTGGCCAAACCTGCGCACATTGTTATCCCCTCAGTGAGTGCGCGGGGAATCTTCAATATGACAGCCGCCACCGTAGCGGATTTGAAGAAAAGTTAGTCTGCTTCGCACTCGTCGTCACTGCTGGCCAGCGGCCAGCCACCCAGGTCGCGCCAGCGGTTGACGATAGTGCAAAAAAGCTCGGCGGTTTTAACTGCATCGTACTCGGCGCTGTGCGCCTCTCTGTTATCGAAACCAATCCCTGCCGCAATGCAAGCCTTGGCCAGTACTGTCTGTCCAAAAGCTAAGCCCGCCAGTGTGGCAGTATCAAAACAGCTAAAGGCGTGAAACGGCGCACGCTTGATCTGATTGCGAGTCACCGCTGCGTTGATAAAGCCAAGATCAAAATGTGCGTTGTGGGCAACCATCGTGGCGCGGGTGCAGCCGTGGCGGCGCACCGCTTGGCGAATAGGCTGAAACAGTTCGGTCAGCGCGATTGACTCTTCGCAACTGTCGCGGTCGGGGTCGTCGACATCAATACCGGTAAAGTCCAGTGCTGCTTGCTCGAGATTGGCCCCGGGAAATGGTTCTATATGGCGAGTGACTACCTCGTCGACAACCAGAGTGCCATTTTCGTCCATATCCAGTAGTACCGCAGTGACCTCTAGCAGGGCGTCGGTGCGGGCGTTAAAACCGCCGGTCTCGACATCGACCACCACCGGCAAAAAGCCTCGGAAGCGCTCGGCTAACAGAGATTTCTGGCGCGTTCCACCAACACTCATAGCGCCGGCTCTTGGAGCTGCCAGCTGAGCGTGGTGCCCGCGCCCAAGGGCACGATCTCGCCATCAATAAATGGCAGGCTGTCTGGCAGCTGCCAGCTTTGGCGCTGGAGTGTAATAGTGTCGGTATTGCGCGGTAACTGGTAAAAGTCGGCGCCAAAGTGGCTGGCAAATCCTTCCAGTTGGTTGAGTTTTCCCTCTGCCTCAAACGCCGCGGCGTAGAGCTCAATAGCCGCCGGATGGCTAAAGCAGCCAGCGCAGCCGCAGCTCGACTCTTTGGCGCCGCGCGGATGCGGTGCTGAATCAGTGCCGAGGAAAAATTTGCCACTACCGCAAGTTGCCGCGGCGAGCAGCGCCTGTTGGTGAACGTTGCGCTTGAGAATTGGCAGGCAGAAAAGGTGCGGGCGGATGCCGCCAACCAGCATATCGTTGCGGTTGTAGAGCAGATGTTGTGGTGTGATAGTTGCACCAATATTGGCGTCTGCACTAGCGACGAATTCAGCCCCCTGCCGGGTGGTGATGTGCTCGAAGATGATGCGCAGGGAGGGGAAGTTCTCCACCATCGGTGACAAATGGCGTTCAATAAAAGTCGCTTCGCGATCAAAAATATCGATGGCGTGGTCGGTCACTTCGCCGTGTAGTTGCAGGACCAAACCGCACTCCTGCATCGCGGCCAGCACACGATCAATTTTCGCCAGCGAGGTCACTCCAGAATCGGAGTTAGTGGTGGCGCCGGCGGGGTAGTATTTTGCGCCGGCAATAAAATCGCAGGCGGCGGCGCGCTCGATCTCTTCGACGGGTGTGTTGTCAGTGAGGTAGAGCACCATCAGTGGTTGCCACTCTGAGCCAGCAGGACGCGCAGCTAAAATACGCTCGCGGTAGGCGCTGGCCTCGGCAACAGTAGTCACCGGTGGAGTCAGATTAGGCATAACGATGCCGCGCGCAAAGCCGCGTGCTGCAGCCGCTACGGTGGTCTCTAACGCTGCGCCATCGCGCAGGTGCAGGTGCCAATCATCGGGGCGGGTGAGCTGGAGTGTCGCTGGGTTAGTCATGGTCAAAAAGTCCGCGCTATGTGAGTTGCTATGCTACCGCAAAGGGCTGCCGCGTTACAGCTGCAGAGAGTTTCCGGTAGCGGTTTTACCCGCTTGTGCAAAAAATAATCGGCCCTAGTGATAGTCTCGTGCTTAAACCCTGTCGATCGGTTAAAATAAGCTTATTGTTTGTGAGTACATGGTGTGCTCGTCAGTTAAGGAGTTGTTGTGTCTTCAGTTAATAAAGTAGTTTTGGCTTACTCGGGCGGTTTGGATACCTCAGTGATTGTGCGTTGGTTGCAAGAGACCTACGGCTGTGAAGTGGTCACGTTTACCGCAGATATTGGCCAAGGCGAAGAGGTCGAGCCGGCTCGAGCTAAAGCAGAGGCGCTCGGTGTTAAAGAGATCTATATCGACGATCTGCGCGAGGAGTACGCTCGCGATTACGTGTTTCCTATGTTTCGCGCCAACACTCTCTATGAAGGCGAGTATCTGCTCGGTACCTCTATTGCTCGACCGTTAATTGCCAAGCGATTGATCGAGATCGCCAACGAAACCGGCGCCGACGCGATCAGCCACGGTGCGACCGGCAAAGGTAATGACCAAGTGCGATTTGAGCTGGGCGCCTATGCACTTAAGCCCGGCGTACAGGTGATTGCACCTTGGCGCGAATGGGACCTCAATTCGCGAGATAAACTGATGGAGTACTGTGCGCAGCACGACATTGCGGTAGAGCAGAAACGCGGCACCAAGTCACCTTACTCGATGGATGCCAACCTGCTGCATATCTCCTACGAAGGCGCCAACCTCGAAGATCCTTGGTCTGAGCCCGAGGAGGATATGTGGCGCTGGACCGTCTCTCCCGAAGCGGCCCCTGATGCTCCCACCTATTTAGAGCTGACCTATAAGCAGGGCGATATTGTTGCCATTGATGGTGTGCCGATGACCCCGGCAACAGTGATTGAACACCTCAACAAAGTGGCGGGTGCCAACGGGGTTGGGCGTCTGGATATTGTTGAAAACCGCTATGTCGGTATGAAATCGCGCGGCTGTTATGAAACGCCAGCGGGTACCGTGATGCTGCGCGCCCACCGCGCCATTGAGTCGCTGACCTTAGATCGCGAAGTTGCCCACCTTAAAGACGAGATGATGCCGCGCTATGCCTCATTGATCTACAACGGCTACTGGTGGTCACCCGAGCGTCAAATGCTGCAAGAATCTATCGACTTTAGCCAGCGCGAAGTTAACGGCGAAGTGCGTGTGAAGCTCTATAAAGGCAATGTCACTGTGGTTGGTCGCAGATCAGAGCAGTCTTTGTTTGATGAAAAGATCGCGACATTTGAAGAAGATCAGGGCGCTTATGATCAAGCCGACGCTGAGGGCTTTATCAAGCTAAACGCTTTGCGTCTGCGCATAGCAGCTAACCGCGGTCGTGGATTTTAAGAGTCGTATGGCCAAGTTATAGCGAACACGCCGAGCACAACGCTCGGCGTGTTTGATTCAGGTCAAGGTTTGGCTTCGGCTAAGCGTTGATAATGACCTTTGCAAGGGTGCCGTAAAGGTTGGGCACTCTGTATTTTTCGCCTATGCGGCGTTGAAAAAAAATAGGAACAGAGCATGAGTGATCACGCCTCCGCGGCCTCGCTGCCAGAGTACAATACTAAAATTGTTAAACAGTTCGCTATCACCACAGTACTGTGGGGGATTGTCGGTATGCTGGTTGGTGTCATTATCGCCGCCCAGTTGGTTTGGCCAGAACTGAACTTTGGCCCCTATCTTCACTTTGGCCGCCTGCGTCCGCTGCACACCAATGCGGTCATTTTCGCCTTTGGCGGCTCGGCACTGTTTGCCGCCAGCTACCACGTAGTGCAGCGTACCTGCCAGGCGCGCTTAATCTCTGACAAATTAGCGGCATTCACCTTCTGGGGTTGGCAGTTGGTCATTGTCGCGGCAGCCATTACTCTACCGATGGGTCTGACGACTACTAAAGAGTATGCAGAGCTAGAGTGGCCGATCGACATCCTTATTGCGATAGTCTGGATTGTCTATGCGATAGTCTTCTTTGGCACCATCATGAAGCGCCGCGCCAGACACATTTATGTAGCAAATTGGTTCTTTGGCGCATTCATATTGGCAGTAGCGATGCTGCATATCGTCAATAGCCTTGCAGTGCCGGTCAGCTGGACTAAATCCTACTCGGTATACCCCGGCGCGATTGATGCCATGGTGCAGTGGTGGTACGGCCACAATGCGGTCGGATTTTTCTTAACGGCCGGCTTCCTCGGTATGATGTACTACTTTGTACCCAAGCAGGCCGAGCGCCCGGTTTACTCCTACCGCCTCTCTATTGTTCACTTTTGGGCGCTGATCGCCATTTATATTTGGGCCGGTCCCCACCACCTGCATTATTCTGCACTGCCCAACTGGGCGCAGAGCTTGGGTATGGTGATGTCGCTGGTGCTGTTGGCACCCTCATGGGGTGGCATGATCAACGGTGTCATGACGCTCTCTGGTGCTTGGCACAAGCTGCGCACCGACCCCACCTTGCGATTTTTAGTGGTTTCTTTGTCGTTCTACGGTATGTCGACCTTTGAGGGGCCAATGATGGCGATCAAAACGGTCAATGCGTTATCGCACAATACAGATTGGACGATTGGCCATGTGCACTCTGGGGCACTGGGTTGGGTGGCAATGATCTCAATCGGCTCCATGTACCACCTCATTCCACGCCTGTGGGGCAAAGAAGAGATGTACAGCGTCAACTTGATCAATATTCACTTCTGGATGTCGACTATTGGCACCGTGCTCTATATCGCCTCAATGTGGGTCAACGGAATCGCGCAGGGCCTGATGTGGAGAGCGTTTAACGCCGATGGCACGCTTACTTACAGCTTTGTAGAGGCTGTCGAGGCGAGCTACCCCGGCTACTTTGTGCGCTTTATCGGCGGCTTTATCTTCTTCTCGGGGATGTTGCTAATGGCTTACAACGTCTACATGACCGTGGGGCGCGACAAGCCCGCTGCGGCCACGACCCCTGTTGCGGCGGCTTGAGGAGCTTATAAATATGTCCAATAAACACGCCATTATTGAAAAAAATATCGGGCTGATGATCGGCCTTATTTTGGTAGCTTTAAGCTTCGGTGGATTGGCGCAAATAGTGCCACTTTTCTTTACGGGTGAGACTACCGAGCCCATTGCAGGTCTCAAGCCGCTGCCGGCCTTGGAGTTGGAAGGGCGGGATATCTATATCCGCGAGGGCTGCCATGTTTGCCACACCCAGATGGTGAGACCGCTGCGCGCCGAGACCGAGCGTTACGGGCACTACTCTGTGGCGGGTGAGTCGGTTTATGAGCACCCCTTTCTGTGGGGTTCTAAGCGCACCGGGCCGGATCTGGCTCGCGTAGGTGGACGCTACAGTGACGATTGGCACCGCGCTCATCTTTATGACCCCCGCTCGGTGGTACCAGAGTCCAATATGCCGGCTTTTCCTTGGCTTTTTGAACAGACTGTCGACGGCAGTAAGACCGCAGCAAAAATGAGTGGTTTGCGGATGGTTGGAGTGCCCTATACCGACGAGCAGATCGCTTCGGCGCAGACTGATGTCGACGGCGCGCGAGAAATTGATGCTCTGCTCGCTTATTTACAGCAGCTGGGCACTCTCTTGCAGCGCAAGAGGTAATGGCAGTGGATGCGGGAACATTACAGGGGCTGGGCACGGTAGTGGCATTTGCTGCTTTTATTGGAGTGACACTGTGGACCTACAGCAAAGGTAAAAAAGCTGATTTTGAAGAGGCGGCGCAACTACCGTTTGTGGACGAAGCGGGCAAACAACCCGTTAAAGCAGAAGATCAAGAAACTAATAGGCAGGATCCGTCATGACAACATTTTGGAGTTCGTGGATTATTGTTATCACGCTGCTAACTCTCGCCGGTAGCTTGTGGTTACTGTTTGCGAACCGCAAAACTACTGTCAGTGGTGATCACAGTAGCGATGGCGAAGCTCCAACTACGGGGCATAGCTACGATGGCATTGAAGAGTACGATAATCCTCTTCCCGCTTGGTGGTTTTGGAAGTTTGTCGGCACTGTTGTGTTTGCTTTGATTTACCTGGCCCTCTATCCCGGTTTAGGGAGTTACCAAGGGCTGCTGGGTTGGACGCAGGAGAGCCAGTGGCAAGAATCTGTAGATGCCGCCGAAGAGAAGATGGAAGTTCAGTACGCCTCTTACGCGAGCCGCTCGATTAACGATCTCGCCAGCGACCCCAAAGCGCAGCGCATGGGGCGGCGTCTCTACAATAACAACTGCTCTGTCTGCCACGGTGTCGGCGGTAGTGGTGCCAACGGTTTTCCCAATCTGGCCGATAACGATTGGCTCTATGGCGGGCACCCTGAAGCGATACTGGCCACTCTCAATGGCGGGCGTGTAGGAGTAATGCCAGCGTGGGGTGCTGCTCTGGGCAATGAGGGTGTAATCAATGTTACCGAGTATGTGTTGAGTCTCTCTGATGAGCCGCACAACGCCGAACAAGCTGCCGCGGGTAGCGAACTGTTTGCGATGTTTTGTTCCAGCTGCCATATGCCAGATGGGACCGGCATGCAGGCACTGGGCGCGCCCAATTTAACGGATAATATCTGGCTGTATCGCCAGGCAGACCTAACGCTGGCGGAGAATATTCGCGCCACTTTGCGCCAGGGCCGCAACGGCGTCATGCCCAGTCAAAGTGACAAACTGCGCCCGGAGAAAATCCATCTAATTGCCGCCTATGTCTACGGTTTGTCGCAGACTGCGAGCCAGTAATGGTTAACGACCCACTGGTTGTGCAGGGCCAGTGGGTGTAACAGGAGTTTTTATGAGCGAGCCAGTCTCTGGTAAGCAACACCAAAACAACGAAGCGATACAGGTTTTAGATCTCTATCAAACTGCAGAAAAAATCTACACGCGTCGGCTCAACGGTTTTTTCCGACGACTGCAAAACTGGAGCTGGATCCCTTTTCTGGGGGCATACTTCTTAATCCCTTGGTTCAAAATTGACGGTCGACCAGCCATGCTGTTCGATCTGGTGGAGCGAAAATTCCACGTTTTTTGGATTACCTTCTGGCCACAAGACTTTCCCTTGCTGGCCTGGTTGCTGATCATTGCTGCCTTCGCGCTGTTTACCGTGACTAACTTGTTTGGGAGAGTTTGGTGTGGTTTTTCATGCCCGCAAACGGTATTTACCCAGATCTTTATGGCTATTGAAGAGCGCTTTGAGGGCGATCGCAATCGTCGTATAAGGCTGGATAACTCACCTTGGAGCGCCGAAAAAATAGCTCGCAAAGGCGGAAAACTGTTGGGTTGGTTATTGGTGGCTTTTGCCACCGGTTTGACCTTCGTCGGCTACTTCAATCCAATCGATCAGCTGGTGGTCGATATGCTCAACTGGGCAGCGCATCCCGCCGCGGTTTTTTGGGTGGCCTTTTTTACTTTGGGCACTTTTGTTAACGCCGGCTTTATGCGCGAGCAGATCTGTAAATATGTCTGCCCTTATGCGCGTTTTCAGTCGGTCATGTTTGACTCGGATACTCTTGTGGTCTCTTACGACGCGGCGCGCGGAGAGACGCGGGGATCGCGCCACCACGACTACGAGCGCGGTAGCGGCGAGCTGGGAGACTGTGTCGATTGCACCTTGTGCGTACAAGTCTGCCCTACCGGAATAGATATCCGCAACGGTCTGCAGTACGAGTGTATTAGCTGCGGGCTCTGTATCGACGCCTGCAATGCGGTAATGGATAAGTTGAACTACCCGCGCAGCCTGATCAGTTTTACCTCAGAGAACGCATTGTTAAAAGGTGAGCCGGTGCGTTTCTTGCGGCCGCGCTTTGTCGGCTATGTCACTGCTGTGACAGTGATGAGCCTGCTGTTTGTCTACACTTTGGCGACTCGCACGCCGCTGGAGATGGATGTTATTCGCGATCGCGATATGCTCTATCGCTTGCGCCCAGATGGTGTTGTAGAAAACAGTTACACGGTAAAGATTAACAATATGGATCAGCGCGACCATCACTATTTAATCGGTGTAGAGAGTGGCTTGCCGCTTGAGTACATCGGCCAGCGCGAGGTGATGATTGAAGCGGGTGAAGTGGGTGAGCTGTTGGTGCGTCTGTCACTGCCAGAGCAGCGTATCGTTAGCCCCAATGTGCCGATTACTTTTATTGTCAGTGAGCGCGCTGACGGCGATCTGAGCGACCGTGTTGAGAGCCGTTTTATCTCGCCAGTGCGTTAGCTATCTGACCCATTGGGGTTAAAATAACTGCACTCAATCGACAGAGCTATAGATGATGACCAAGAACAAAACTCCCGCCACACTCGAGCCCTGGTATCGCCAATTTTGGCCGTGGTTCATCATTGCCCTGCCCGCTAGCGTTGTGGTGGCCGGTTTGATCACAGTCTATATCGCTTTCGCTAATCGCGATGCAACGGTAGACGATGACTATTATCGCGAAGGGTTGGCTATCAACCAATCACTCGCGGGCCAGCAACGCGCTGCAGATTGGGGTCTGCAGGCGCGCGTGAAATTTGATCGCCAGGCTGACAGCGTCGAGGTGGAGCTGGACAGCGCAGAACCGTTAGTTTCTCCGGGCTCTACTATCGAACTTAAATTGCAGCACCCTATATTGGCTGAGCGCGATGTGACCATTCTCCTGACTGCCTTAGAGGGAGCTGGACACCGCTACCAGGGAGAGCTGAGCGTGCCACTACAAGACAATTACTATTTGCGTCTGACTGGTGAGGAGCGCGCCTGGCGGCTAGATGGTCAGATCAACTTCAGTTACGGCGATAGCCGACTACTGACGGCAGATTGAGCGCAGTAGACCGCGCCATGGACCCTGATACCAGCGGCTGTTTTCACTGCGGGTTGCCCGTTCCGGCGGATGATAAATTTGAGTTTGTCATTCAAGGAGAGGCTCAGCAGTTTTGTTGTATCGGTTGTCAGGCGGTTGCCTGCGCTATTGTCAGCGGTGGCTTGGATTCGTTTTATCAGTTCCGCTCGGCGCGCAGCGACCGACCCGACCCACGCCCAGAAGACAACAGTGATCTGTTGGTGTGGGATCTGTCTGATTTGGCAGCCGATTACCTCCACAATCATGAAGACGGTAGCGTTACAGCTACGCTGGCGATTGAAGGCATAACCTGTACGGCATGCAGTTGGTTGATCGAAAAACATTTAACTGATATTCCCGCAGTTCAATCGGTCACTGTCAACGGTACCACTCATCGCGCGCGTGTGCGCTGGCAGCCAGAGCAGCTAGCGCTGTCGACACTGTTGAGCAAATTGCGCGAAATTGGTTACCAAGGGACACCGCTGAGTCCTTATCAGCGCGATAAAACTAGCGACAGTGCACTGAAGAGTATGCTGTTGCGACTCGGCGTGGCTGGTTTGGCGATGATGCAAGCGGGGATGGTGGCTATCGCTCTCTACGCAGGTGGCTATCAAGATATTGATCCACACTGGCAGCAGCTGTTGCGCTGGGTGAGTTGGGTATTGGTGACACCGGTGGTGTTTTATTCGGCGCTGCCTTTCTATCGAGCGGCTTGGCGTGCCCTGCGCCTGGGCCATCTGGTTATGGATCTACCGGTCTCGTTGGCTGTTGTGCTGGCCTATCTGGCAAGCACCTATGCGACTTTGCGTGGTGGGGGCGAGGTCTACTTCGACTCGGTATCGATGTTCTGTTTTTTTCTACTGCTCGGGCGTTATATTGAGCAGCGTTTGCGCTACCGCAATCTGCTTTCGCTCTACTCTACCGATGAACTACTGCCTCCTATCGCAGTGCGCATAGACGCAGAGGGCGAAGAACAGAGCGTGCCATTGCGTCAACTGCAGCTGGGCGATAGCGTGCGCATCTACCCAGGGCAACTCATACCTTGTGACGGAGTAGTGACGGCGGGGCAGAGTTCAGTAGAAGAGGCAGTGTTGACTGGTGAGGCGGCCGCTCAGCTCAAGCAGGTGGGTGACAGCGTAGCTGCGGGTACGGTCAATGGCGATAATCCGTTGACGATTCGTCTCACCGCAGTAGGCCAACAGACACAGCTTGCTGCGATTATGCGCATAGCTGAGCAAGCGGCGACGGACAAGCCCGAGTGGGTGGCTCGCGCCGATCGTTTGGCGGGAGCTTTTGTCGGTGCGGTGCTGTTATGTGCATCTGCGGTACTCCTCTACTGGTGGCTGTGGGCGGCTGAACCATCGCTGCAGCACGGCTTTTGGGTGGCGCTCTCTGTTCTGGTGGTCACCTGTCCGTGTGCACTTTCATTAGCTACACCAACTGCGTTGGCGGTAGCGGCAGCTGAGCTTCGCAGTGATGGATTATTAGTGACTAATCGCCACTGTGTCGAACGACTAGCTACTTGCAACACGCTACTATTTGATAAAACCGGCACGTTAACCGACGGAACTCTGAGCCTTGTCGGTATTGAAATGGCGCCAGAGGCTAGCAGGGATGAGACCACGGTATTGCGCTGGGCATCACAATTGGAAAGTGGTGGCCGTCACCCGGTCGCAATGGCACTGCAGCGCTCTGTGGCTGACCTTTCACTGCCAGCCGCAGAGCGACAAGCGTTTGTTGCAGGCTGTGGAGTGTGCGGCGTGGTACAAGGTCAAACGATAGCCCTCGGACGAGCGGATTGGGTGGCAAGTCAATTCGACTGGGAGCAGCCAGTGCCGAGTGAAAATTCCACTGATAGCAGTGCTACCAGCCAAGTCTGGCTGGCTAACAGTGCCGGTTGGTTGGCCTGTTTTGCGTTTGCCGACCAGTTGCGTCCATCGGCGACGGAGGCTGTCTCGCAGCTGCGCACAGATCAGATCGACCTGGCGGTATTGTCTGGTGACCCATCGCCACAAGCGGCTCAATTGTTAGCGCCCCTTGAGATCGATGATCAGCAGTTTGGCCTGCGTCCCGAGCAAAAATTATCCGAGCTGCGCACTCGGCAGCAACAAGGGGCTAAAGTGGTCATGGTCGGCGATGGGATCAACGATGTTCCCGTGTTGCGCAGTGCCGATATTTCCATAGCTATGGGTCGCGCTGCCGATGTCACGCAGCTTTCTGCAGATGCGCTATTGTTGGGCGATGACCTCACAGCGCTGCCAAAAGCGATAGACGTAGCGCGTCAGACACGCGCAGTTATTGGGCAAAATATTGGTTGGGCAGTGGGTTACAATTTATTGGCTCTGCCGTTGGCCGCCGCCGGCCTTGTGCCGCCTTGGGCTGCGGCTGTCGGTATGAGCAGCAGTTCTCTGATTGTGCTGATCAACGCCTTGCGTCTGCGCCGCCGCAAAGCCATCTAATAGCTGGAGAAATTTGTATGCAGAGTCTCTATTTTCTAATCCCGCTATCGCTATTGGTTATAGCAGCAGCGGCATGGCTGTTGTTCTGGGCAGTCAATAACGGCCAATACGATGATTTAGATAGCGAGGCTGAACGTATTTTATTCGAAGAGTCCAAATCGTCTTCACCGGGAGAGAAATAATGGGCTGGGAGATGTCGGCGCTGCCCGCACTGTTTTTGGTGGGTCTTCTCGGCGCTAGCCACTGTGTAGGTATGTGTGGGCCTATTGCGGTAGCTCTGGGTGGCACTAGTGGCCGGCGCAACACCATTATTTGGGGTTATCAGTTGGGCCGGATCAGCAGCTATATGGCGGTGGGCTTAGTGGCTGGTTGGATCAGTCAATTGACCGCGGAGTTACTGCAATTGGCACCGCTATTGCGGTTGATGGCGGCAGCGCTGGTGGCGGCGATGGGGCTCTACGTGATGGGTGTATGGCGAGGTCTAGTGCAGCTTGAAAAGATCGGTGCGCTTGTCTGGAGATATATTCAACCCCTCAGTAAGCCGCTCACTTCGGTCAACAGTGGTGTCGGCGCCTACGCGGTGGGTGCGGTCTGGGGTTGGCTGCCCTGCGGCTTGGTCTACACCGCCGTTGGTATGGCGCTAGCGAGTGGTTCAGCCTTACAAGGTGCTCTGGGTATGGCCGCTTTTGGGCTTGGTACTCTGCCTGCGATGTTGGCTGCGAGTTGGTTCTCTGGCCAGCTGAGTGTCTATTTACAAAAGCCTTGGCTACGCCGTTTGAGTGGTCTGTTGCTGCTGGGAATGGCAGTGATGATGGTGATGACAGTAGTTGCCCATCAGCGGCACAGCACTCACAGCAGCCCTGACAATATTGACAGTGGCGGCTCTGCGCCGCACCATCACCAGAATAAATAATCTTGCGGTAGTGGCTAGCCTTGCTGCCGGGGGTGATAAAATTGATATTGATCAAAACATTGCGTTGGCGAGAGCCTACACTACAACAATAACGGTAAAAACGAGGGTATCTTTGTGGGTGAAATACTGGGCATAATTTTTAAACCAGCGGCGACATGGCAGAGTTTGGCAAGTAAATCTGAAGAGTCCATCAAAGCGCGGCTGCTGTTAGTTTTGGCCCTGGCAGCCATTCCCGCTATAGCGTTTTACTACGGCACCACTCAGGTGGGTTGGAATGTGCGCGGCGGCGAAATTGTTCGCATTACCGAGGCGAGTGCCACGCCTTTAGCGGTACTTTTTTATGCGGCAATGGTCTCGACGATTATAGTGATTGGCTTGATGTGTCAATGGATGTCAAAAACCTACAACGCAGATTCCTTTCCGCTCAAGGGGGTAGTCATGGTGGGTTACGCCTGTGTGCCTGTCTATTTAGCTGGCGCAGCAGCCGTCTACCCGATATGGGAGCTCGATATAGTGCTGGCGACATTGGCGTGCTGCTATACCATCAGATTGTTATATTTGGGCGTTCCGCCGATGATGAACGTGCCTGAGGACCAAGGCATGCTCTATGCCAGTGCGCTCTTTTTGGTTTTTCTCGTTTACGCTGTAGTTATTCTCACCGCTACCGTCATACTCTGGGAATATGTCGCCGCACCGGTGTTCATCAACGTCTAATTTTAGATTCAATGTTTGACTATTGAGTATACATAGCTCGGTCTAATCAGTCTGTTATAAGGGTCGAAAGACTTTTCCTTCGACCACTGTCGCAGTTACTGCAATGTCTTTCAATTGAACGCCGTTGCCAGCTGGCAAAGAGAGATATGGGTCGCTATCGAGAACAGTAAAATTAGCTTTTTTGCCAACGGTTATTGATCCAATCTCATCCTCTCTATGCATCTGAATGGCTGCGTCCAAGGTGATCGCCTGCATCGCTTCATGGATAGAGATGCGCTGTGCTGGTGCAACAACATTACCCTCTGCGGTGTAGCGTGTGACCGCTGCCCAGGCTAGTAATAACGGGTCTGCCGGTGCCATGGTGAAGTCGCTGTGAAATGCCAGAGGCATGCCGGCATCGACTACACTGGCACTGGGAACCATGTTGGCAGCACGCTCGGGGCCTAAGCCGTGTTCCGCATAAGTGTCGGCTAAAGCCCAGACATAGTAGGGGTTGGCTTGTACCATCCCGCCTAAATCTGCGAGTTGCTGCATCTGTTCAGGGCGCACATAGGCTAGGTGATGAATGGTGGTGCGGTGGTCGCTGCGCGGTTGCTGGCGCTGTAAAGCCGTCAGAATATCCAATACCTGCTGCATCCCGGCGTCGCCGTTGACGTGTAGGTGGAGTTGGTAGTCGCGCTGCCAGAAGTGTTGCATGGCGAGCTCTAGTTCGGCGGGCGGCATGATCCACTCGCCGCTGTGACCATCGATATAACCGTCGCGCATCTGCATCAGTTGGGAGTAGGCAGCGCCATCAGCAAAGAGTTTTATCTGTCTCTTTTGTACAGTGAAGTGGTCGCCAGAGAGCGTCTCCTGTGCGTTCTGTAGTACTTGGTCAATATCGCCATAGCCGTGTTTGGCTAGCAGATGAGTGCCATCGAGAAGAAGATACGTATGGAATGGTGCATCCTCACTGTTCCAGCTCGAGTGTGTCAGAAGCTGATGTTCTAATGGCAGATTAATCGAGCCAAAAGCACCATCGCCTACGGTGGTGATGCCACGCCGGTGAATAAGCTCTCTCCCTTTGGCCAATGCGGCGAGGTAGGGTTCGGGTTGCATCAGTGGGTCCATAAGTTCGGCGCTGATAGCGAGCAGACCCGTCTCATAAAAGTGACCCATTGCAAAATCGATGGCGGGATGACTATCCAGGGCAGGGTCGATGTTCAACTGGCCAATAGCGGCGCTGTTTAGATAGACCTCATGAAAAGAGCGATGAAAAATAACCATGGGGCGCTGTGAACTGACTGTGTCTAAAAATTGCCGGCTCATCTCGCCGTGGAATAACGGGTGATACCCCCAGCTGAAGAGTATCTCGCCATCAGCGAGTGTTTTTTCATGATCGCGCAAACGCTTTTGATACTCTTGAGCAGTTTTTACTCCCGGGTGAAGGCCATCTAGAAGCGTCCAATCGTGCGGAGTAATAAACTCCATTTGCAGTAGCAAGCCGACTAGGTAAGGGTGAAGATGTGGCTCGATAAAGCCAGGCATAATGGTCTGCTCGGCAAACTGCTGGTCGAGAGTTGCGCTGGGCAGTTGGCGCTGAAGTACTTCACGGCTGCCCACGGCGACAATAACGCCATCGCGAACCGCTACAGCGGCGCTGCGGTCAACCGCCTCTGGGCGATCATCCATGGTAATGACTTGTGCGGCGGTATATATCACCGTGCCATCAGCCACTGGTGAGGTGCGCTTTGCTGCAGAGTCGCAGCTAGATAACAGCAATAGCGTTAAAGTGACGCAGAGCAAGTTTTTTATCATTGGTGGTCCCATCCGTTAATGACAGTAACCGCTCAATGATAAACCGTTTTGTCGGTTAGCCGACCACTTTTCTTTTCAGCGCTCGGCCGACAAAACGTAGTTTGTCTGCAGTCGCAAAGCGATTTAGATTGGCTTTGACAATGCCTTTGGTAAAAGCCGTTTTCTGCGAGTAATCGACATTTAAATCGACAATGACGGGCTGGTTTTGCCCTGCAATAAGAAAAGCGCGCTCGAGAACGGTCTCAATATCACTCTCTTGGCTAATAGGTAAGTAGGCGCATTCCATCGCTTCGGCAAAAGCGCCCCAGTGAGTGTGTGCCAGTTTTGTGCAGGTTTTATACCGGTAGGGCAGCTCTTGGGCCTGAGAAATTTGAGCTAACTCACCATCATTAAATATCACATAGATGACTCCGAGCTGATAATGCACAGCGGTGGAGACTTCCATGCCGGTCATAAACATGGCGCCATCACCGACAATACCGATGACTTGGCTATCGGGGTTGGCGAGTTTTGCGCCATTGACCGCGGGAATACAGTAACCCATGGCATTAAAGTCTGTCGGTGAGATAAAACCACCGGCGCGGTGTATGGGCAGCAGTTCAGCGGTCAAAAAAGTATGGTTGCCATCATCGGCGACAATCACTGCATCGCTCTCTAATTTGGCCCTCAATGCGGTAAAAAATTGTGCTGGATTGACACGGCTGCTATCTCCGCCGGCAAGCCACTCATTTTGAGTTTTCAGTTTGAGTTTGGCGATGCTCTTTACGCGCTCGGCTGTATTGTCTTGCAGAGCTCCTGCACCGTCGTTGATGCGTTCATTGAGGGCTCTGCGCAGCTCAATCAGGAGTGCGTCGAGTACCTCGCCGGCATCACCTTGGATAGTCACACTGGCAGGGTAGTTGGCATTAAATACCTGAGAGTTGATATCAATATGAATCAACTCAGAGGGCGGTTCAACGCTGTAACTGCCGGTGGCAATTTCGGCAAAACGAGTGCCTACCGCCAACAGACAGTCGCTCTCGCCAACTGTTTTGCGCGCTGCGGCAACGGCCGCTCCACCGAAGCTCATTCCCGTGTGCAGGGGGTGGTCGCCAGGGAAGCTGCTCACTCCTTGCAAAGTGGTGGCGACCGGCGCTGCGAGTAATTCGGCGAGTTCAATGAGTTGTTGGCGCGCGCGTACGGCTCCCCAGCCGACAAATAGTGCCGGTTGTTTGGCGGCGATCAATTTTTGTGCGGCCGCGGCAATGGCTGAGTTGTCGATCGGTTCTTGGTGTGGTGTGAAGTGCTCGAGCCGCGGCAGTGGTTGCTCTACCTCGCCGCGAAAGAGTTGGATATCTACCGGCACTTCTATAAATACGGGCCCCGGTTCACCGCTCACTGCGGTCCAGTAAGCTTCAAAAAAAGTCGGCAGTATCGCTTGGTGATCTTCAACTAAATAAGTGGCTTTAGTCAGCGGTTTGAGAATCTGATGCTGGTCGATATCGTGCAGCTGATAGCGTTTATCGCTGCCGCGGTGGATGCCGCCAGAAATGACCAGCAAGGGTATGCCGGCCAACATCGCTTCGCCAATGCCGCTGGCTGCGTGAGTCACACCGGCTGCAGGCACGATTAACATACAGCCAATTGAGCTGCCGGTGCGGCTTACCGCATCGGCCATACAGGCGGCGGCCATTTCGTGGCCAACTAAATAAGGTGTGATGGACTGAGAGTTATTCAGTTCATCGTAGATTTCGGTGTTGTGTACACCTGGGATACCAAAAGTATGCTCGACACCAATCGCTTCGAGTGCATGACGTACGAGAGCTGCGCCGCTTTTCAACATAGCAAATTCCTTGTATGGGGGCGCCTATTTTAAGACAAATTAGGCAATATGCCCTGTTGTGCGGACCCGTTTAGAACCTTTAGCTACGGTTGCGCGCTGAGCTTTGCGCTGTGCTTCACGGCGCAGGTCGATAGCATTCTTGCCAGCTATCAGTAGACCAGTGATCAAAAAAGCACCGGGCGGCAGTATCAGCACCAAAAAGCTGTAGTTCTCGCCAAACGGTTGTATGGTCCAGTCTGTGGCACCGCTGCCTAGTAGAAGTTGCATATTGGCGAACAGCGTGCCGCTGCCAAAGAGTTCGCGTATACCGCCCAGCAATAACAGTACAAGTAAAAACCCCAGCCCCATCATCAAACCATCCCATATCGCCAAATGCACCGGTTGCTTGCTGGCAAAGGCTTCGGCGCGACCGAGAATGGCGCAGTTGGTGACAATCAGTGGAATAAAGATGCCGAGGATCTCAAACAGCTCATAAGCATAAGCTTTCATCAAAAGCTCAGTACAGGTAACAAATGCAGCGATAATTAAAACAAATGCGGGTAACCGCACGGCATCACCGACTTGGTGGCGAATGAGTGAAACAATCGTATTTGAGCCCACCAGTACCAGTAAAGTCGCCAACCCCAAGCCCAGCGCGTTGACTACAGTAGAGGTGACCGCCAGTAGAGGACATAGGCCCAATAGCTGCACCAGTGCTGGGTTGTTGCTCCACAGCCCATTGCCGGCTACTTCGCTCAGACTGGGCGATGGTGTTGCGGGGGTATCACTCATTACCGACCTCCAGCGAGTTGCTGTGGTTACTTTTTGAGAGCAGCGCCGCGCTATCCAGCGCGAAATAATCCAGACTGGCAAGCACCTGCTCAATAACTGCGCGCGGGGTTATCGTAGCACCGGTGAACTGCTCAAAAGAGCCGCCATCTTTTTTTACCGCCCAAGCCTCGCGAGGCGTATTGTCTAGGGATAAACTGTTAAAGCTAAGAATCCAATCGCTCTTTTTAAGGTCCACTTTGTCACCAAGACCAGGTGTCTCTTTGTGCTGGGTCACGCGCACTCCGAGCAGCTCTCCCTCTACTGTGAAGCCAATAATCATTGCAATGTCGCCGCTGTAGCCGCTCTTGGAGATCGCCGGAACAATAATGGCTACAGGCTCTCCGTTGCGCTTGGCGATGTGCGCGCGCCCGCCTTTATCTAAGCCCAGTAGAGCCCAGTGCTGCTCTGGAATCGGATAGGTGTCGGCGAGAAGATCATTGTTGTGCAGCCCATCGGGGACAATTTCAAGCAGTGCGCGCTGTTGTGCGGCGCGTTCTGCAGCCAATATTTTTGGTTCTGTGACATTTTGTGTGGCAGCTAAAAGTGCTGCTGTAAGCAGGGCAAACAGTGCCAGTGCACTGCTGTTGCGCAGCATCGAACGGCTGATAACAGCGGCTTGTTTTGCAGGGCTTGTATCGGGATTACTCATTGGGCAACTCCGTAGCGCGTTTAGCGCGCTGATGGCCATAACTGCGCGGTAGCGTGTAGTTGTCGATAAACGGGGCGGCAAAGTTGCCAAGCAGCACCGCAAAGGCCACACCATCGGGGTAATTGCCCCAGACGCGAATTAAATAGATCAATACGCCAATTAATGCACCGAATATAAGGCGGCCGCGGACACTCACCGCTGAACTAACTGGATCAGTGATGATGAAGAAGGCGCCGAGCATAGTGGCACCACTGAACAAGTGCAGCCACACAGAGCCGCCACTATTAGAGCTGCCGCCGTCCCAAAATAACATCGCCATTACTGCCAAGCTGGTCAGCATGGCTAGCGGTGCGTGCCAAGTAAAAATGCCCTTAGCCAAGAGCAGTGCGCCACCGGCCAAAAACGCAAGGTTAACCCACTCCCAACCGACACCGGCAATAGCTGCTTGGCTAAACAGTGCGTGGCTGGTGTAAAAGTCGCCGACCAGTTGCCCATTGAGTTCGTGCTTAAAGAGATCTAAGGGGGTGGCACCACTCCAAGCGTCGATCCCACTACTGCCAGTGACGACAGCTAACGCCTCTACTACACCGGCGTGGCCTACCTCTGTAGGCAGCAGGGCAACGGGTGTTAACCAGCTGCTCATCTCGAGCGGAAATGAAATAAGGACCACGACATAACCGACCATAGCCGGGTTAAACGGGTTGTAGCCTAGGCCACCATAGCTCTGTTTGGCTATCACAATAGCCGATGCAGTAGCCACCACCACCAACCACCAAGGGGCCAGCGGGGGCAGCGCCACTGCCAGCAAAATAGCGGTGACTGCTGCGCTGAAATCTTGCAGATAGAAGCGCACTGAACGTCTGCGCAACGCCACGATGGCAGCTTCACAGATTAGTGCGGTAGCTGTGGCTATGGCGATATTGATTAAAGTCCCCCAGCCGAATTGCCAAGTAAGAACGACAATACCCGGTATAAGGGCGACCAACACCCACTGCATTACTTTTGCCGTAGAGAGAGCAGCGTGGCGGTGCGGTGAAGTGACCGGTTTAAATACCATTGTTGAGTGCTCGCTGCTGTTCTTGGAGTGAAGATTGTTTTGTCTCAAGTTTGGCCAGCGAGCTCGCGAGTAATTCTCGCTGCTCTGCCTCTTCGCAAGCTGCTAACTTGTCGCGAAGTTTCTCAACTCTCTTGTTCAATGCAGCGAGATCGGCGGCGATTTTCTCCGCCGGTGACAGTGCTTCGTGCGCTGCGGCGGTTGCGCGCGCTTTGGCGATAGCGCGGCTGGCGGCATCCAGTTCGGGCGACTGCGAGTCGGCTTGAGTGGGCGCTGGAGAAGGAGGGGCTGCGATCAGTTCCGCCAGTTTGGCCTCTGCCTGTGTGAGCTTCTGCTGAGCAGCTGCTTGCGCGGCCAGCAGTGGTTGCAGTGTGGCATCATCACAGCCACTCTGTTGTGCCTCAGCCACTTTCTCGGTAGCGCGTTGCAACCGGGCTTCGCTGCTGGTCATAGCGCGCTTTAGCTTGTCGCGCTGCTGCTCGGGGGAAGCTGTGCGGGCGGCGGCTCGCGCTTGTGCCGCAGCGATCAAAGCCGCGGCGCTATCTGCTGGTGCGCTCGCTTCACTCTGAGCCTCTTTGGCCTGTTGTGCGGCTAATTTGCGCGCTTCGCGCTTAGCTTGTTTGTCGCGCTCCTGCTGCTCTAAGCGTTGTTGGCGGAACTCAAAGCGTTCCCGGGCAAAGTCTGATTTGGCTTTTTCTGCTCGCTGTTGGCGTATCTCACCTTTGCCGGCACGAAAGTACTGGACTAAAGGGATATTGCTGGGGCAGACGTAAGAGCAGGCACCGCACTCGATGCAATCAAACAGGTTGTGCGCTTCTAACTTATCGTGCTGTTGCGATTGTGCATGCCAGAACAGCTGCTGGGGCAGCAGTGTTGCGGGGCAGGCTTCTGCGCACAAGCCGCAGCGTATACAGGGTTGTGCCGGTTGTTCCGGTGCCACTTCGGTATTGTCAGCGGCAATGAAACAGTTGCTGGTTTTGATGATTGGCAGGTCGCTGTCGGGCAGTGCGATGCCCATCATCGGCCCGCCCATAATCAGCCGCTGCAAACGAGTTGAATCTAGCTGATTGTGAGCTAGTAGATCGGTTACCGGCGTGCCAATCAGTGTTTCATAGTTGCCATTGATGGCGCAGGCTTTCCCCGTGACGGTGGTTATGCGCGATATTAACGGTTCACCATTAACCACTGCGCGCTTGAGTGCATAGAGAGTCCCGACATTTTGGCAGACGATACCCAGTTGTGCGGGCAGTGCGCCGCTGGGGAGCTCTTGGCCCGTGACAATTTGAATCAGCTGTTTTTCACCACCGGAGGGATATTTGGTCGGGAAAATGGCCAACTCAACCGCGGGCAGCTGGTCTGATCGAGCGGCTAGCGCGGCGCGCAAGGCCGCGATCGCCTCGGGCTTGTTGTCCTCAATGCCGATAATGCGTTCGGTGGGATCGCCGAGCAGATAGCTGGCTATGTCTATGCCTTGGAGAAGTTGATCAGCGCGTTCGCGCAGCAGCGAATCATCGGCGGTAATATAGGGCTCACACTCGGTAGCATTGACTAACAGCAGCTTAATAGACCGGTCTGTGGCCAGTTTAATGGCAGTGGGAAAGCCGGCACCGCCAAGCCCGGCAACTCCGCGCTCGGCTAGCAGATCGAGCAGGGCGCTCGGTTCAGTGTTGCGGTAATTCTCAATGGGATGACGATCAATCCACTGATCGCGCCCATCGCAAAGAATTTCAATGCACTCTGCAGGCAGCCCAGATGGGTGAGCGATAGCCCGGGGTGCAATAGCGACGACGCGACCGGAGCTGGGTGCGTGCAGCGCGGTGCCGCGATCGCTTTCTGGGCGGGCAATCATCTGTCCTTTGAGGACTTGATCGCCGACCGCGACTAACGGTTTGGCCGCAGGCCCGGCATGTTGATTGAGTGCTATCCAGAGACGCTCAGGCAGTGGCAAGTACCCGATCGGACGAGTGACCGACTGGGCTTTATTTTCGGCGGGGTGGATGCCACCGGGTGTCTCCCAGACCTTTCTCATGCGGCTTCTCCGCTGTGCGGTTGGCGATCGCTGGCTATCAGCCCTGGGCGTTGTGGCAGCTGCCAGTGCCAGCTTTTCAGATCGCTCTCAACAGGAATTATATCGATGCAATCAACGGGGCAGGGTTCGACGCACAGATCGCAACCCGTGCACTCTGCGGCAATTACTGTATGCATTAATTTGGCACTGCCGAGGATGGCGTCGACAGGGCAGGCCTGAATACACTTGGTACAGCCAATGCATTCCGCCTCGCGAATAAAGGCAACTTTTTTCACCTCGCTCTCTTCGCCGTGCTCGTCATCTAACTCAGGTGCAGGCACGTCGAGAAGAGTTGCCAGAGCGTTAATAGTTGCCTGGCCGCCGGGAGGGCATTTATTGATGGCTTCACCGGCGGCAATAGACTCTGCATAAGGGCGGCAGCCGGGATGTCCGCACTGGCCACATTGGGTCTGCGGTAGCAAGGCATCTATCTGCTCTACAATGGGGTCGCCTTCGACTCGAAAGCGCTCCGCGGCGAAGCCGAGCAGAGCGCCAAATAGCAGAGCCAAGCCAACCATCGTGCAGATAGCGGCAACAATTGGGTTGGCGGCGATAAGTTCGAGCAGCGCTTGCATCAGACCAGACCACCAAACCCCATAAAGGCCAGCGACATCAACCCAGCCGTGATCATGGCGATGGCGGCGCCCTGGAAGGGTTGCGGTATGTCGGCCACAGCCAACCGTTCACGCATAGCCGAGAAGAAAATCAACACCAACGAAAATCCCGCGCCGGCGCCAAAGCCATAAAGAGAGGAGTGGAAAAACCCGAGCTCGCGGCCACTGTTTTGCAGTGCCACACCGAGTACCGCGCAGTTAGTGGTGATCAGCGGCAAAAACACACCGAGCACCCTGTAAAGTAACGGACTCGACTTTTCGATAAACATTTTGGTGAACTGAACCACGGCAGCAATAACCAATATGAAGGCTATAGTGCGCAGATAGGTGAGATCCAGTGGCTTAAGCACCCAGGCATCGACCAGCCAGCTCGCCATAGCAGTCAGAGTTAGCACGAAGGTGGTTGCTGCCGACATGCCAATCGCCGACTCGAGCTTGGTCGACACGCCCATAAACGGGCATAGCCCAAGGAATTGGACCAACACATAGTTGTTGATCAGTATGGCGCTGACCAGAATAATGGCAAACTCTTGCATACAGTCACACAGTCCAATGGTGGTGAACGTTCAAACAGCCGATATTATCGGCACCGCAGTTAAAGCATTCAACTCTTAAAAGTAATGTCGTTAGCTCATTTGGGAATAAACTATGGCTAACAATGTCAGGCGATTTAAGTGATGCGCTGGCCTGGTTGAGCACCGCTATCCGGTTCGAGCAGATAGATCCCGTTGTCGTCACCGGCAGCCAGCACCATGCCCTCAGAGAGGCCAAAGCGCATTTTGCGCGGCGCCAAATTAGCGACCATTACCGTCAAGCGACCCACCAGCTGTTCTGGGCTGTAGCTGGATTTTATGCCTGAAAATACATTGCGCTGCTCGCCGCCGATATCGAGGGTTAACTGAAGCAATTTATCCGCACCCTCAACCGCTTGAGCAGCAACAATTTTGGCAACGCGCAAATCAACTTTCATAAAATCGTCAAAGTTAATCTGCTCGGCCAAGGGTTGTTCGGCCAGTGGGCCGGTGGGTTCAGGCTCGGCTGCTGTATTGTCGGCCAACATCGCCTCCACGGCAGTTGGGTCAACACGGTGTAACAGGGGTTTAAATTCGCCAATGGTATGGTTGAGCAGTGGCGTCGAGGCACTCTGCCATGACAGCGAATCATTCAAAAAGTGTTCGGCGCGCTCAGCCAGCATAGGGACTACCGGCTTGAGGTAGGTGACAATTACACGGAACAGGTTGATACCCATAGAGCAGATGGCGGCAACCTCGGCGCTATTGGCTGGATCTTTGTTGAGTTTCCATGGCTCGCGGGCGGCGATGTACTCATTGGCCATATCGGCCAGTTGCATGATTTCGCGCATCGCTTTGCTGTAGTTAAGGCTTTCATAGTGCCCAGCTATGCGCTCCGAAGCGCCGCTAACCGCTTGCCACAACTCAGGCTCGGCCACTGCGTCGCTCAACTGGCCGCCGTGTAGATGGACAAACTTAGCACAGCGGCTGGCGATATTGACAACTTTACCGACCAGATCGCTGTTGACCTTCTGAACAAAATCTTCCAGGTTGAGATCGACATCTTCGACCCGCGACGTCAATTTGGCTGCATAGTAGTAGCGCAAGTATTCGGGGTCGAGGTGGTCGAGATAGCTGCGAGCGTTAATGAAGGTGCCGCGCGACTTCGACATCTTTTTACCATCGACTGTGACGAAACCGTGTACTGCAACTTTTGTCGGTGTGCGAAATCCGCTGGCGTCGAGCATAGCCGGCCAAAACAGAGCATGGAAGTTAACAATGTCTTTGCCAATAAAATGGTGCAGCTCGGCGCTTGAGTCGGCGCGCCAAAACTCGTCAAAGTCGGTGCCGCTGGTTGCACAAAATTGTTTGAACGCAGCCATGTAACCTATCGGTGCATCGAGCCAGACATAAAAGTACTTACCTGGCGCATCGGGGATCTCAAAGCCAAAGTAGGGGGCATCGCGGCTGATATCCCACTCTTGCAGACCGTTGTCGAGCCACTCGGCGAGCTTGTTGGCGACTTCGTCAGCAACAGTGCCGCTGCGCGTCCACTGCTGTAAAAACTCGGTGAATTCTGGCAGTTTGAAAAAATAGTGGGTGGAGGCTTTTTCTATCGGCACGGCACCAGAAAGCACCGACACTGGATCAATGAGGTCCGTGGCGGCATAGGTGGCACTACACACTTCGCAGTTATCGCCATATTGTGCGGGGGCGCGACACTTAGGGCAGGTGCCCTTGATGTAGCGGTCGGCGAGAAACAGACCTTTGTCGGGATCGAACGCTTGGGTGATCTCGCGCTGTGCGATATAGCCCGCTTGGTTGAGGCGGTTGTAAATCAGCTCAGCGAGCTCGCGATTCTCCTCTGAGTGAGTGGAGTGGTAGTTGTCGACGCCGATATGAAAATCGACAAAATCGGCTTGGTGGATCGCTTTCATTTCAGCAATATGCTGTTCTGGGCTCACGCCGCGCTCATCAGCGCGCAACATAATCGCTGTACCGTGGGCATCGTCGGCACTCATGTAGTAACATTCGTGGCCGCGCATTTTCTGGAAGCGAACAAATATATCGCTCTGCGTGTATTCGAGGATATGGCCGAGGTGCAGTGCCGCATTAGCGTAGGGCAGGGCGTTAGTGACTAAAATTTTTCGCGGTGCTGTGGCGGTCATGTGGGTATCTTTGCAGGCTGCTGGAGTAGGGTCGTTACTATAGCGATTTTCACAATTAAATTCATGCTTCCGACTACAGTTGGCGGCGCATTTTTGGCAGGTTAGGGGGCGTTCGATATGGACCGAGTTAAACACATAGTTGCTGTAGCCTCGGGCAAAGGGGGAGTTGGCAAATCAACCACAGCCGTCAATCTGGCTCTGGCAGCACAGGCGCTCGGCCAGAGAGTGGGCCTGTTGGATGCAGACATTTACGGCCCCAGCATCGGCATGATGCTGGGCGTCGATCCCGCTCAGCGCCCCGCCCCAGCCGGCGATAACCGCCTAGCACCTGTGGTCGCGCACGGATTGCAGACTATGTCGATGGCCTATTTGGTGACAGAGCAGACGCCGATGGTGTGGCGAGGGCCAATGGCGGCGGGTGCATTGATGCAGCTGCTCGAGCAAGTGGCTTGGCCTGAACTAGATCTGTTGATTGTCGATATGCCTCCGGGGACGGGTGACATTCAGCTGACGCTGTCACAAAAAGCGCGCTTATCGGGTGCCGTCGTGGTGACCACGCCGCAGGATATTGCGCTGCTCGATGCGCGCAAAGCGATTGAGATGTTTAACAAGGTCTCTGTACCGGTGTTGGGTGTGGTTGAAAATATGGCAGTCCATCACTGCTCAGCCTGCGGACACGCTGAGGCGATATTTGGCGATAGTGGTGGCATGGCAGTAGCCCAGCAATACGATGTGCCACTACTCGGCCAACTGCCGTTAGACATTGCTCTGCGCAGCGCTGGGGACAGTGGTGCGCCACTCAGTGTTAGTTCCCCAGAGCACACCGGGGTGGAGAGCTATCGCGTAATTGCTAGACAGCTCATAGCGGCCCTTGCCAGCACTGCCAGCGAGGTGCCAGAGATTGTTATTGAATAGGTCGCGGGTTGTTGCCCTGAGGCGACGACAGGGTATGATGCCCGGCTAAACTAAAAAACCACCCTAAGTATTGGGAGAGCAATATGAGTATTAAGTCAGATCACTGGATCCGCCGCATGGCTGAAGGGCAGAAGATGATTGAGCCTTTTGAGAGCGAACAAGTGCGCTACCACGGTGATGAGCGTGTAATCTCTTACGGGGTTTCTAGTTACGGCTACGATGTGCGCTGCTCTAATGAGTTCAAAATTTTTACCAACATTCACTCTAAGACAGTTGATCCGAAAAATTTCGACAACGACGCCTTTGTCGATGTGGTCGACGACTGCTGTATTATCCCGCCCAACTCATTCGCTTTGGCGCGCACAGTGGAGTATTTCCGCATACCGCGTTCAGTTTTGACAATCTGCTTGGGTAAATCGACCTATGCTCGCTGTGGCATTATCGTCAACGTGACACCGCTGGAACCTGAGTGGGAGGGGCATGTCACCTTAGAATTCTCCAATACGACCAACCTGCCGGCAAAGATTTACGCCAATGAGGGTGTGGCGCAGATGTTGTTCTTTGAGAGCGACGAAGTCTGTGCGACCAGCTACGCTGATCGCGGCGGCAAATATCAGGGGCAGACAGGGGTCACCCTGCCGCGCACCTAATCTAGCTGTGCGGGCAGTTACTCTGCGAGTAGCTGCTCACGCAACTGGCGGGCTATATCTTGCAGCCTGCGAGTATTTTCCGGACCGCTGCGCAGCAGCTGTTTCTGCAGGCGACTCAAGCTTTCTAGCTGTTCATTGGCGAAACGAAAAGCGACCGACTCTCTGGTCAGCTCAATCGGCTCGACAATAACTGGCGTTGCTAGGATCTCATCCAGTGCTGCAATCACCACGCCATCCATTTGCCGTTGGGTATAGCCCAGCTCTGAAAATGCGGCCATTAGCAGCGGGCGAGCACGGTGAAACAGATTGGCGAGCTGTTCGGGATTGATCGCCGACAACACATCCACAGTGGCATTGTAGCGCTCGTAATTGCCGGCATTCATCCATAAGCTGCCATTGCTGGTATGGCTGATAAAGCGCTCGCTGGGAGGCGACAGGGCAAAGATGTTGGTCAAAAGCTGTCCGCGTGACAAGCCATCGATATAGGCACTGCTGCGGCGCAACAAGTCACTCGCCGAGAGCCACTCGCCCAGTGTAGTGCGCGCATTTGAAGTTACCAAGTCGATACTTTGCTCGCGCAGCCAGCTATCGCTCTCGTCGAGATTAGGCAGCTGCGGTTCGGGGGCGATTGAGGGTTCTGCGACTATTCTTACGGGTATATCAGCCTCTGGAGGCCGTTCTGGTTGCATAATTGAAGCGCTGGAGGGCTGGCTCTCGACAGGGATGGGCGACACAACCTTTTCCGGCTCTTGTAGTGCGATCCAACCGACAGCGGCAGCGGCGACAAGCCCGCCGGCAATTGCAATTAATCTGATATTAGCCATGAAAAATAGATACCTTAAGGGTTAATTATGGTGATTTGCGGTAACTGGCTGCTTAAAAGTTACCGGCAGAGCGGTGACTTCTTGCCCTGCTACTCGAGCGCTCGATAGCTCCAGAAGATACTCTTCATCATCTTCGTTTTGATGCAGTCTAACAAGCAATAAATCCCAGTCAACGGCCATCCACAGTTCGGTGCTGCGATTGTCGTCGTTGTCGCGCAAGCGTTGAATATGAAATGTATTCAGTGGGCCAGCAGCCGTATCGAGAACCATTTCCCCCAGAAGTTGGTAGCGATAGGTTTTGCGCTTGCCGCGATGAATAACGCAGTATTCAAGGTCGCTGATGTTGCGGCGCAGATCTGCCGCTAGAGCTAGTCTGTGTGTGGTGATATCCAGACAATCTGGATCCACAGAGATCTGTCTCTCCTTTTGATCGCGCTTGTAGTCGACTAACAGTGAATCCCAGTCGAAAATTTGCTCTTCTGTGCGTTTCATGCCGAATAGAGAAAGCGCGTATTCAGAGCGCAGAGGTTGTGGCCGGCTGCCGATAATATTGAATTGGCTCAGTTCGCGCACAGAGCCGAGCAAACTAGAGAGCATCATCTTCTCTTCAAAACTACCCTCGTGGTGGTAGAGCTGACGCTCGGCAGTGACTGCCATGCCGTTATAGGTGGCGCTGTAACTGGCGCTGAATTCGTGTGGAGACACAGCGGCTACTGTCATTGTTAAACAGCTACACAGCAGAGCAGTACAGCTTTTTAAAAGCGCATTTTTTTTAGCCACCCTATCTCCTTGCCGGTGCATATAAACCGAGCCATTCTAAGCTATGACCACCGGTTGATAACTTTGGTTCAGCAGTCAGCGCGGAAGCTCCTCACAGCTAACCGCAATGCGCACACCTTGTGGTCCAAGCCGTTCTCCGTCGAGCTGGGCACCATCGCTGCGCATCAACAACCGTCCTTTAAGGAGCCACTGTACTGCTCGTGGATAAATACGGTGTTCCTGTGTTAAAACCCGAGCGGCCAGTGCAGCAGCATCATCGCCGGGTAAAATTTCGACTTCGGCCTGCAATATGGCTGGACCGCCATCGAGCTGGGCGGTAACAAAGTGAACGGTACTGCCGGCGAGGCTATCTTGGTTTTCGAGTGCCCGCTGGTGAGTGTGCAAGCCCGGATAGAGCGGTAGCAGCGAGGGGTGAATATTGAGTAAGCGACCTAAATAGTGCGAGACAAAAGCGGGAGTAAGGATACGCATAAAGCCCGCAAGAATAACAGCCGCTGGCTGCTGGCGATCTATCTCTCCTATAAGCGCTTGGTCAAATGCTTCGCGGCTGGTGAAGTCGGTGTGCAATACAGTGGCGGTAGCAATACCGGCGCGGCGAGCGCGCTCCAATCCAAACGCATCGCTGCGGTTACTGATCACTAAGGCGATATTGGCGTCCAGTTCTCCGCGCGCGATGGCATCAATAAAAGCTTGTAAGTTTGAGCCAGAGCCAGAAACTAATACGACAATACTGGGCCTTTCGGACGCGCTCATTAGGGCGCTCGAGTACCAGTAATTTCAACCTGTTCGGCACAATCGCCGAGCGCTTCAATCGACCCAATGACAAAGGCATTCTGACCCTCTTCGGCCAGCAGTGCGATGGCGGTTTCAACACCTGAAGCCGGAATCGCAACGACCATGCCGATACCGCAGTTGAGCGCGCGATACATTTCGCGCTGGCTGATGTTGCCCTGTTCTTGCAGCCAATCGAAGACAGCCGGTGGCTGCCAGCTATCGCTATCGATAACCGCTTTGCAATGCTCCGGCAGTACCCGCGGCAAGTTCTCCAGCAGCCCGCCGCCAGTAATATGCGAGAGGGCGTGAACAGCTTGTGAGCGGATCAGTTTGAGTAGGGATTTGACATAAATTTCGGTGGGAGCCATCAGCTGTTCCAGTAGCGGCGCGCCATTGAGTTGCTCTGTGGCCAGATCAACCCCCGACAGCTCGATCACTTTGCGGATCAACGAGAAGCCGTTGGAGTGCGGCCCCGATGAGGGCAGCGCTAACAGTAGATCGCCAGAGGAGACTTTACTGCCATCGATAAGTTGAGATTTTTCCGCAATGCCGACACAAAAACCGGCAAGATCATAATCTTCGCCTTCATACATGCCTGGCATCTCGGCAGTTTCGCCACCGATCAACGAGCAGCCAGAGAGTTCGCAACCGTCGGCGATACCGCCGACCACAGCGCTGGCAGTTTCAACCGAAAGTTTGCCGGTCGCGTAGTAGTCGAGGAAGAACAGTGGCTCGGCACCGCAAACAATAAGATCGTTGACGCACATAGCAACCAAATCAATGCCCACTCTGTCATGGCACTGGTAATCTATTGCTAGACGTAATTTTGTGCCGACACCGTCTGTGCCAGAGACCAATACCGGCTCGCGGTAGCCACTGGGCAGTTCGAACAAGGCGCCAAAACCACCCAGCCCCGCCATGACTTCCGGGCGACGAGTGCGTTTAGCCGCCCCTTTAATGCGTTCTACTAAAGCGTTACCTGCATCGATATCAACGCCGGCATCTTTGTAACTCAAGGTGGGTTTTTCGGGGTTCATAGCAGCTCCTAGCAAAACGCCATTTTAGAGGGAGCGCGTTAATTTTTCATTAGGCACTGCTACAATGTGGGAACTATTTTGGAGTTTTTTGTGTTTCAAACGAAAAAAACACCCCTCGGGTCCTTTTTTGGGCTCTCTCTGTTATTCAGCTTGCTGTTTGCGGGGTTGTGCGCCACAGGTTTAGCGGTAGCCCAGCAGCCGATCGACCGCTACTCGGCAATGATTCCTATCCAAGCTCAAAGCAGCAGTGAAGAGCGCAGGGCGCTGCGCGCCGGTCTCGCCGAAGTTTTGGTAAAACTCAGTGGTGAACGCTATGCGGCGCAAAATGCAGTCGTTGCCAGAGCCCTCACAACCCCGCGCGAATATTTAGCCAGTATGGGTTTTACCGGCGCAGGCGATCAACGAGCGCTAAAGATAGTATTTTCACGCACTCCGATAGATCAATTACTGCGCCAAGCACAGCTGCCAGTGTGGCCCGAACCGCGCCCGGAGTTACTGCTTTGGGTGCAGTTGGATCGTCTGCCACTCGGGCGACATTGGCTAGAGTACTCGACCGATGCAGACATTCTGGCGCTCATCGATGAGGTCATGGCAGTGCGTGGAGTGCGTTGGCGGTTACCTGATTTTGATCTTGTCGACCGCTTGGCTGTGGCCGACAACCGCGCGCTATTGCTGGATCCCGAGATCCTTGCCAGCGCTAGCGGGCGTTACACGACCTCGGTGGGCCAGCACTGGGCCGCGCTGCGCTTGGTCACCAATACCGAAGGCTCTGCGCGGGGCAGTTGGGTGCAGCAGCTCGGCGATGAGCGCCTCCAAGGTGAGCTGGCTGCGGCAACAGAGTTAGATCAATGGCGGGAGTGGTTGCACTCGATAGTCGACCATCTCGCAGCACGCTACGCTTATATGCCTTTGCAGCAAGCGGGCCTGCTCAAGCTCAACATCTCTGGGGTTAAGGACTTGCAAAGCTATGAAGCCGTGCTCGCCGTGCTCGCAGGAATTGAGCCACTGGTCAGTGTGCAACTGCGCGAACTTACTCCCAATAGTATTGCTTTAAATGCACAAACTGAGGGTGATCGCCTGCGCGTACTAGCGGCGCTATTGGCGACGGAAAAATTTGTTCAATCTGAATCGTCTGAGCAACAACCACCAGAGTCTAGTTTGCATTTGTACTGGCAGGCCAGCGATGAATAACAGTAGCTCCAGTCAATTACTGCTGCCGTTACCACTGGATGATCAGTTTAGATTAGATAACTTTGTCGCTGTCGATTTGCCGCGTCGCGCGGCACTGGCAGCACTGTGCAGCCGGCCGCCAGTGGCGCTGTTGGTCGGCGCGCAACAAAGTGGTCTAAGCCACTTGCTACAGGCGTTTGCAGCAGAGCAGAACGGCGCCATTTATCTGCCCCTGAGGCAGTTTGCTGAGTTCGCCCCCAATGAGGTTTTGGCTGGGCTAGAGGATAGCAGCTGGTTGCTACTGGATGATATTGATGCGGTCTGGAACCAGCCCGATTGGTCTGAGGCGCTGTTTGCTCTTTATAACGTTTGCCGTGACAAAGGCGTCAGTTGGTTGTCAGCAAGCCACACACCGTTAACTGAAAACACCCCCGAATTAGCCGATCTGCGTAGCAGATTGGGCTCAGGGCTGCTCTTTCATTGGTCCAGTTACAGCGATGTTCAGCTCGGAGAGCTTCTCATTGAACGGGCCGCGCGCCGCGGACTGACGCTGACAAAGGAGCTGGTCAATTACCTGCTCAGCCGTCTGCAGCGCCATCCGGCAGCACTTATGCGAGCACTGGAGCGGCTAGATGAGCACTCGCTGCAGACAGGCCGAGCTCTGACCAAACCACTGGCCAAGCAAGCTCTTGGCCTCTGATGCAGTTACTCGCAGAGAGTGCAGAGTAAGTAGCGCCCCTGGGGATCGTTGAAACTGCGCTGGAGTTGTTCCAGTGAGTTTGTGGTGAGCGCAGTTTGAGTCTGAGCTGGGAGCCATTGAAGTAGTTGGCCGCCAAGCTGAAACTGTGCCGACAGACTCTGTAGTTGTTGGCTAATTGCCACCGCGAACTGCTCCCAAGGCGTCAGCTCAGGTTCAAAGTGCTCTGTGCTGTAGCTTTCGGCGCCCAGCAGCTTAGCAGCAGCCTCAATCGCGACATTAAGCCCACCAATTTGATCGACTAGCCCTAGCTCGAGTGCATCTCTGCCACTCCACACTTGCCCGCCAGCGATTTCGTTGGCGCGCTCTATAGAGAGCTCTCTAGACTCGCTGACATGTTTCAAGAAACGGCTGTAGAGGCCGTCCACACTGCTCTGAAAAATAGTCGCAGCTGTTTTGCTGAGTGATTGCTGGGGATGGTAGCTGGCCGCCGTCGGTGAGCTGCTGACCTGCGCATAGTCTATGCCCACTGCAGCCAGACTGCGGTCGAAAGTCGGTACCAGCCCAAATACTCCTATAGACCCCGTTAATGTTGCCGCTTGTGCGACGACATACTCTGCGCCAGTGGCTATCCAATAGCCCCCGGAAGCTGCGGTGCTGCCCATCGAGATAACCACGGGTATATTGTGCAGGCGCAAAAAGTCAATTTTTTCACGGATAATCTCTGAGGCAAAGGCGCTGCCACCCGGTGAGTCGATCCTGACCACGATAGCAGTGGGTCGTTCGCTGAGTATCGTCTGCTCGAAAATCTCTTTAAGGTGTTGCGCACTACTATCGCCACCTATCGTGCCGGCAGAGTGCTGGCCGTCGAGAATCTGCCCTGAGGCGGTGTAGATAATAATGTCTGCCTGAGAAGAGTTAGCAGTCTGCTGCGCTCGCATCCAGCGGGCATAGCGCGACATCTCGACAGTGACCCGAGAGAATCCAGATTTAACCCCGTCGCTCAGCTCTTGCTCAGATTGATACTGCACCAGCCAGTTATCGCGGCTAACCTTTAATTGGCTGCGATTGCCGATGCCATCGACAAGGCCGCTATTAAGGGCGACCGCCGCGGCATCGCCATTGGCTGCACGCAGTGTCTCGGCAAAATTGTCGATGAGTTCATCAAGTGCCCCTTGGGGCAGTTCACGATTGGCGGTCACTCGGTCGCGATAGAGCGACCAGCGCTGGTCGACTAAACGCTGCAGTTGAGCGCGCGAATTGTCTGACATGGTTGAACTAATCAGCGGCTCAACGGCATCTTTAAACTCGCCAGCGCGAAACAGATGGATGTCGATCTTAAGCCGACCGAGTAGATCAGCAAAATAGCTTCGCCGCGCCTGTATACCGCTGATTTCTACCCCGCCAAACTGATGGAGAAATATCGTATTGGCATGGCTCGCCAGCAGATACTGGTATTGGTCGAAGTAATCGGCGCTCGCCACTACCGGTTTGCCGCTGTCGCGAAAGCGCAGCAGTGCATTGCCAAGCTCAATAATTTTAGCGATATCAGCGCCCGCTAGGCGATCCGTCTCTAGCTGGATAGCGCTGATTTTGGGGTTGTTGGCGGCGTGATCAATAACAGCGATTAACTCGTGTAACAGTGTTTCTGTTGGTGCCGCATCAGGTGTCATCAACTCGCCAAACGGATCGCTGTAGCTGAGTTGATCTACCAGTAGCCCGGTCGGTGCGATCTTCAGTACAGCGCTATCTGGCAGATTGAATGGGGGAGGATTAAATTGTCCTAAAACTGCCAGTAATACAAGGGCTGTCACAACGGTCAGAAGAGCGTGTCGCAGCCAGCTCAGTGTCGTGCCAATGGCTCTAAATAGAGCGAGGATAAAGCGCCAAATTTTGCTCATGAAAGCCCTGCCTCGGTGAGTGTATTCATATAATGGTTGCAGTCTGTCGCCAGCGGGCGACACGCATGGCGATTAAAAATAGTAGTGAGACTAAGATTAGCTCCGCCCAGTCGAGCGGATTGGGTGCAGCCCCCGCAAGGCTGTTAACTGCAATCATAAAGTAGAGCATCAGAACGAATCCGAGCCAAATTAAACCGCGGTTGCTGCCGCCAACAACACTGGGTATGAGTATCGCCAGAGGTAGCTGGGTGAGCAGATAGATGATCCATGGCGCGCCCTGCAAAAAGGCATTCAAGGCCAGCGTCGCCATCAGGGTGATATGCAGAGTGAGTACGAGTTTTTGCCCGCGATGAATGGTGATGGCGCGAACAGTGGGGGGCGTACCACGTCTCATGAGTTTGCTCCGCTGTAGATAAGTTGTAGCGCTAATTTCGCTGTGCGCTCGCCTTGGGCGCGGCATAGGGCGCGTTCTTCACTGCTCAGTGACGGCGCTTCAACATGGCTGGCGCCGTAGGGTGTGCCGCCGCGCTGAGTAGTGTGCAGAGCAGCTTCACTATAGGGCAGTCCGGCGATTAACATGCCGTGGTGAAGCAGTGGGATCATCATCGATAAGAGGGTAGATTCTTGGCCGCCGTGGAGGCTTGATGTCGAGGTGAATACGCCTGCAGGCTTGCCGATCAAGGCGCCATTGGCCCACTGTTCAGCGCTACCATCAAGAAAATATTTAAGCGCTGCCGCCATATTGCCAAACCGCGTGGGGCTGCCCAGTAGCAGGCCGGCACAGCCGGCCAATTCGCTGTATGTGCAATACAGATCGCCCTGCTCGGGAATGGCGGCCGCAGTCGCTTCGCACTCGCTGGAGACTGCGGGCACTGTGCGCAAGCGCACCTCAATCCCGCTGGCAGCGGCTCCGGCCGCTATCTCTTCGGCCATGCGCGCAACATGGCCGTTGCGGCTGTAATAAAGTACCAACAAATAAGGGGCGTCATTCATGACAGAAGGTCCAGGATGTTTTCCGGGGGGCGCCCTACCACTGCGCGTTGGCCGCGCACGGCGATTGGTCGCTCGATCAGTTTGGGAGCAGCGATCATGGCCTCAATGAGGGTGTCTTCGGTTAGGCTAGTATCACTGAGCCCAGCCTGTTTGTAGGCCTCCTCGCCACGCCGCAGCAGTTGGCGTGGGCTCATGGATAATTTTTCCAAAAGTTTGTGCAGCTCCTCTGCGCTGGGCGGGGTCTCAAGGTAGAGCACTATGTCGGGCTCGATATCGTGGTCGCGCAACAGCTGCAATGCCTGGCGCGATTTGGAACATCGCGGGTTGTGGAAGAGGGTAATATCACTCATCGTTCTCACCTTACTCAATTGACATGGCGGCAGTGGCGGCGCCATTAGCGACTTTGCGCTGGGCTATTGTAGCGACACTTCTCCGGTGCGACTATGAATCTGTATGGATTGCTCTGCAAGTGTTGGAAGCCTCAGGAGAAGCGTATGTTAACGAACCCCAAACAGTGGCCGCAATTGCCCCGTTTTAGCCGATTTTTATTGGCTCGTTTTGCCACAGATGGCGGGCTGCAGAGCGCTGCGGCGCTAACCTACATGAGCCTGTTTGCGTTGGTACCGCTGCTCACAGTTGTCTACAGTGCCCTCTCCTTTGTGCCTGCTCTACAGGGCTTGGAGGGTGAGGTAGAGCAGTGGATATACGCCCGTTTTTTGCCTTCATTTGGTGGCGAGATCAGTGTTTACTTGAGTGAATTCTCTCGCCAGGCGCGAACACTGAGTGGCGTGGGTGGGCTGTTTCTGGTGGTGACTGCCTACTTTTTACTGGTCAATATTGAGGCTAATTTCAACCGGCTGTGGGGCTGCCCTGGTCGGCGGCGCAATGCTTCTACGTTTATACACTACTGGGCTATCTTGACCCTTAGCCCCCTTTTGCTCGGCGCAGCGCTCGGGTTGCGCACCTATCTGACTTCTCTGCAGTTGTTCAATCTTAACGACGCGCTGGGTGGGCTAGCGGTTGAGCTGTTAGCTCAATTGCCACTGTTGCTCGGCTGGGTGGCTTTGACAATAATTTACGCTTTAGTGCCCAACCAGCGAGTGAGCTGGCGCCACGCCGCGATTGGCGGTGCTTTTACGGCACTGGTTCTGGCGCTGGCCAAGGCGCTCTTTACTGCCGCGATGAGCCAGACTGTTTATGCGGCCGTTTACGGTGCCTTCGCGGCTGTTCCGTTGTTTCTTATCTGGATCTACTTGGTTTGGATCATTGTTCTGTTTGGTGCGGAACTAGTCTGGGCGCTAGATAACTTTCGGGTTAACAGTCGAGAGGAAGACGAATGGCCAGAATTGGCCATTAAATTGTACCTGTTGTGGAGTGGCTGGCAGGCGGGCCGCACCGCTGCGCCGATAGTTCTCCAAACTCCTCCGGAAGGCTGCTCTGCGGGCGAATGGCAGCGCGCACGCAGATGGTTGTCCGAGCGTGGACTGGTCGCTCAGACCCAAGACGGTGATTATCTCTTGAGCTGTGCCTTGGGCTCGGTAACAATAGTAGACTTGTTAGATCCTGCTGCCGGTGTGGCAACACCATACTCAGCGCCGTGGCCGCAGCCGTTATTGGCTGCTCAACACCTATTAATCGAGAGCAGCCAAGGGTTGGCGAGCCGCAGCTTAGAACAGCTTTTCACCGCTGTCGGTGCTCAGGATAATTCTCGCTAGGAGATTGTATGCCGCTTTTTAAATGTCACTTCTATTCGCTCTCAAGGGTTCTAGCGCTTTTTTTTCTGGCGCTGGTGAGCGCTGCACTTTTGGGTTGCAGTGGTGGTGACAATGGACGCGAACGGTTTGCCACCGACAGACAAGAGATATTGGACTTTACCGATCTGCAAGGTCGCGCAGTAGTAGTCAACTACTGGGCAATATGGTGTGCACCCTGCCGCCATGAGATTCCCGAGTTAAACCGCTTGGCAGCAGAATACTCTGATGAGCTGGTGGTAGTGGGTGTTAACTACGACAAAGTGGTAGGGGATACATTGGCCGAACAAGTGAGCGACCTGGGTATTCAATTTGCCACTTTACTGAGAGATCCCGCCAGCCACCTAGGCCACACTGCCAGCGGTGTGCTGCCAGAGACGCTGATTGTCACCGCGCAAGGGCAACTAGGGGAGGTGCTGGTGGGGCCGCAAACCCTACAAAGCCTGCGCGAGGCCTTGGCGCGTGTTGAGTCAGTTCACGCTGAGTAAAAGAGGAAATAACATAATAAAGGCTGGAAAATTTCCGGTTATCGCAATGAGAGAGGAGAGCAGAAATGGTTTGCAGCGACAAATTCTATATTAATGGCGAATGGGTAGCCCCACTGCCGGGTGCAACACAGCTAGGTGTTGAAAACCCCGCCACAGAGCAAGTGGTGGAAACTATCGCTATGGGTGGTGCCGTCGATGTCGATCGCGCCGTCAGTGCCGCTCGCGCCGCTTTTGCTGGCTATGCCGAGACGAGTGTCGACGAGCGTATAGCATTGTTTGAAAAAATTCTTGCCGCCTATGCCGAGCGCTCAGAGCAGATGGCACTGGCTATTTCGACTGAGATGGGTGCCCCGATTTCCTTTGCTACAGCTGCACAAGCAGCCTGCGGTCAGGGCCATTTGATGACTACCTTGGCGGCTCTCAAGGAGTTCTCCTTTGCCCGTCCATTGGGGCGCGCCGAGGTCGTCCGTGAAGCGATTGGTGTCTGTGGCTTCATCACTCCATGGAACTGGCCGATCAATCAGATTGCCTGCAAAGTGGCACCCGCATTGGCAGCTGGCTGTACTATGGTGCTCAAACCCAGTGAGATTGCGCCGCTTTCGGCTCTGGTCTGGGCCGAGGTGATGGACGCTGCGGGAGTTCCCGCGGGGGTCTTTAATATGGTCAACGGTGATGGCGTCAATGTGGGCGCTGCATTGGCCAGCCACCCCGATGTCGATATGGTCTCGTTTACCGGCAGTACCCGCGGTGGTGTCGCCGTCGCCAAGGCCGCGGCAGACAGTGTTAAACGAGTTGCTCAAGAGTTGGGGGGAAAATCACCCAATATCCTGTTCGCAGACGCCGATCTGCCGGTAGCCGCCAAACAAGCGGTCTTCAATATGATGGAAAACACCGGTCAGTCCTGCAATGCCCCTTCGCGTCTGTTGGTAGAACAGTCGGTCTACGCTGAAGTGGTCGAGCTGTTAGAGGCGGCTGTAGCCAAAGTAGAGGTGGGCGACCCTGCGGTTGAAGGACGCCACATCGGGCCGCTCTCAAGCCGTATGCAGTTTGATAAAGTCCAAGGCCTGATACAGACCGGTATTGATGAGGGTGCCAAGTTGCTGGCAGGCGGCACCGGTAGGCCAGACGGCTTTGCGCAGGGATATTTCTGTAAGCCGACTATTTTTGTCGATGTAAATAACGACATGACCATTGCCCGCGAAGAGATCTTTGGCCCAGTGCTGGTGGTTATTCCTTTTGCCGATGAGGCCGAGGCAATCCGTCTTGCCAACGATACTCCGTATGGATTGGCAGCCTATTTCCAAACTAGCGATCCCCAGCGCCAGCGCCGAGTTGCCAGAGCGCTGCGGGCTGGAATGGTGCGCATCAATGGTGCTGGACACGACTTTACCTCACCGTTTGGAGGCTATAAACAGTCTGGCAATGGCCGTGAGTGGGGGGAGTACGGGCTCGAAGATTTCCTCGAGACCAAGGCGATCAGCGGGCTCAGTTAAATCGTGCCCTGGAGTGCAGAAGATAGGGCCTACATGGAGCGCGCTCTGGCTCTGGCAGAGCAAGCCGCTGCGGCTGGAGAGGTCCCGGTTGGCGCGGTATTGGTGCGCGATGGCGAAGTGCTCGGCGAGGGGGCGAATGCTCCTATCGGCGGGTGTGATCCAACTGCGCACGCTGAAGTGATAGCGCTGCGCAATGCGGCGCGCGCGCAAGCCAACTACCGTCTCCCTGGCGCAGTGCTCTACGTGACGCTCGAGCCGTGCACTATGTGCGTGGGAGCGCTACTCCACGCCCGTGTAGCCCGGGTAGTTTATGCGGCGCCAGAGCCGCGCGCCGGTGCGCTGCACAGCCAGCTGCAGTTGGCAGAGTTGCCCCACTACAACCACCATATGCAAGTTGAGGGCGGTCTCGAAGCCGAACGCGCCGGGGAGATGTTGCGCAGTTTTTTTCGCGCGCGGCGTTAATCCGACTATTTTGCGGGTCAGTGATAGCACAGCTGGAGTTTGGCGGGTAAAATAGCCCGCTTTCGATATTGCCCTACCAACACTGATCAGCGAGCATTTGGCCATGATGATTCTTACCGGCGCGCCGGCCCTCTCTGCGTTCCGACGCGAAAAGTTGTCTGCACAGTTGCACGCAGCCACCGGCATTGAAATCGAACTAGAGGCGCATTTTCTCCATTTTGCCGACATCGACGGCGCTCTCAGTGATCAGCAGTATGAGGTTCTCGCTCAGCTGTTAACCTACGGCCCACGCCGCGAAACCAAGGCATTAGAAGAGGGTGAGCAGTTTATCGTTGTACCGCGTCCAGGGACTATCTCGCCGTGGTCGAGTAAAGCGACCGATATTGCACACAACTGTGGCCTGGCTTGCGTGCTGCGTTTAGAGCGCGGAGTCCGCTACAAAGTGTGCGCCGCTCAGCCGCTCAGCGCCGCTCAGCACAGCACCATCGCCGGGTTGCTACACGACCGTATGGTGGAGACAGTCTTGGCTAGCCCCGAACAAGCGGAGCAACTGTTCAGCCGTCAGCAACCTGCAACGCTGACCACTGTCGATATTCTCGACGGAGGCGCACAGGCCCTGCAGCTAGCTAATGTCGAGCTCGGCTTAGCTCTGGCCGATGATGAAATCAGTTATTTAACCGCTAGCTTTGAGGGGCTGGGGCGCAACCCCTCCGACGTTGAATTGATGATGTTTGCCCAGGCTAACTCTGAGCACTGCCGACATAAAATTTTCAACGCCAGCTGGTCTATCGATGGTGAGCAGCAGCCTCACTCTCTGTTTGACATGATCCGCAATACCTACAATCTCGGCGGTGAGAATGTTTTATCGGCGTATTCCGATAACGCTGCGGTTGTTGAAGGCAGTGTCGCTGGGCGCTTCTATCCCAACCCCGACAATCAGGTGTTTGGCTACAGTGAAGAGCCGATCGATCTGTTGATGAAGGTTGAAACCCACAATCACCCGACAGCGATCGCTCCCTTTGCGGGTGCCGGTACTGGCGCGGGTGGCGAAATACGCGATGAAGGTGCTGTAGGGCGCGGATCTAAACCCAAAGTCGGGCTGGCGGGTTTTACCGTCTCCAATCTGCGCATACCCGGTTTCGAACAGCCGTGGGAATACGATTACGGCAAACCCGAACGCATCGTCTCGGCGCTAGACATTATGATTGAGGGCCCAGTAGGCGCAGCGGCGTTTAACAATGAGTTTGGCCGCCCCAATATCTGCGGTTATATGCGCTCTTTCGAAATAGATTTCGATGGCGAGCGGCGCGGTTATCACAAGCCAATCATGTTGGCCGGCGGCTATGGCAACATCCGCCGCGAGCATATCGATAAACCGCCCTTCGAACCCGGTGCAACTCTAATAGTACTCGGAGGCCCGGCGATGTTGATTGGCCTCGGTGGTGGCGCCGCTTCCTCGATGACCACCGGACAGAGCTCAGCGGAGCTCGATTTCGCCTCGGTGCAGCGTCAAAACCCAGAGATTGAGCGCCGCTGCCAAGAGGTGATTGATCAGTGTTGGCAGCTCGGCGACCACAATCCGATAGCCTTTATCCATGATGTGGGTGCCGGAGGGCTCTCCAACGCGCTGCCAGAGCTGGTTAAAGATGGCGGCACTGGCGGCCGTTTCGAATTGCGTCGGGTCCCCAATGCCGAGCCGGGCATGGCCCCGGTAGAAATCTGGTGCAACGAAGCCCAAGAGCGCTACGTGTTGGCTGTACAGCCCGATGATGTCGAACGCTTCGCCGCTCTATGTGAGCGTGAAAGGGCCCCGTATACAGTGGTCGGAGAGGCTGTGGCGGAGCGCCACATCACCGTCACTGATGAGCACTTTAACGACGCCCCAGTCGATCTACCGATGTCGGTTCTCTTTGGCAAGCCGCCCAAGATGCACCGTGAAGCTTCGGCCCTAAAACTGCCCGGCGACGGTTTTAGTAGCGCTCACATAGCTTTGGAGGATGCCGTCGCCAAGGTGCTGCGTCACCCCACCGTGGCCAGCAAACAGTACCTTATTACCATAGGCGATCGCACAGTAACCGGTATGGTGGCGCGCGATCAAATGGTTGGCCGCTGGCAAGTGCCAGTTGCCGACTGCGCAGTGACCACGGCCAGTTATCAGGGTTACGCAGGTGAGGCAATGGCGATGGGTGAGCGAACGCCGCTGGCTTTGTTGAATGGCCCCGCTAGCGGGCGCATGGCGATCGGCGAGTCGCTGACCAATATTGCCGCCACCTATATTGGTGAGCTCTCGGCGATAAAGCTCTCGGCCAATTGGATGTCTGCGGCCAGCCACCCCGGTGAAGGCGAAAAGCTCTACCGCACGGTAGAAGCAGTCGGCATGCAACTCTGCCCAGCATTGGGTATCACCATCCCGGTGGGTAAAGATTCTATGTCGATGTCTACCGGCTGGCGCGATGGCGAGCAAGATAAGCAAGTAACTTCTCCGCTGTCGCTGGTGATTACCGCTTTTGCCCCGGTTATAGATGTTCGCCACACCATAACCCCAGCGCTGGAGAGTGATGTAGATTCTGCTTTGCTATTGATCGATTTGGGTGCTGGTCGCAACCGCTTAGGTGGCTCTATTTTGGCGCAAACATACGGCAAGATGGGCGACACTGTTCCCGATCTCGACAGCCCCGAGCAGTTCAAAGAGTTCTTTGCTGTCACGCAAAAGCTATTGGCCGAGCAGAAATTGCTCGCCTATCACGACCGCTCGGATGGCGGCCTTATGGCAACACTGTGTGAAATGGCGTTTGCCGGCCACTGTGGTATCAGTGTGGATCTCGGCGAGCTCGGCAGCGACAGACTGGCAGCGCTGTTTGCCGAGGAGCTTGGCGCGGTGGTTCAAGTGGCAGCAAATGATCTCGATAGTGTCGCCCAAACCTACCGCGATACGGGTCTTACAGCCGTTGTATTGGGCTCTGTAAACAGCGATGACAGTGTTGAGTTGACCGTTTCGGGGGCGCCTTTTTACAGCCGTCCGCGCGCCGAGTTACAGCAGCTGTGGAGTGAGACCTCGTACCGAATCGCAGCGATGCGTGATAACAGTGTTTGCGCCGAACAAGAATTTGCCGCGCTCGCTAAGCAAGATCCCGGCTTATCGGTCAATCTCAACTTTGATCCTGCCGAAGATATTGCCGCCCCTTATATCGCCACTGGGGTGCGCCCGGTGATGGCTATCTTGCGCGAGCAGGGAGTCAATTCGCAAAACGAGATGGCCGCCGCATTTGATCGAGCTGGTTTTGCCGCAACCGACATCCATATGAGTGACCTCCTCAGTGGTCGCCGACAGCTCTCAGAGTTCCAAGGTTTAGTAGCTTGCGGCGGTTTCTCCTACGGTGATGTGCTCGGTGCTGGTGAGGGATGGGCAAAAACGGTGCTCTTCAACAGCTTGCTGCGCGACCAGTTTGCCGCTTATTTCGAACGCTCTGAAACGTTTACTTTGGGCGTCTGTAACGGCTGCCAGATGCTCTCTAATCTGCAGAGCCTGATCCCCACGGCCGATTATTGGCCACGTTTTAAAACTAACCTCTCCGAGCAATTTGAAGCGCGCTTTAGTTTGGTGCGCATCGAGCGCTCAGCTTCAGTTTTGCTATCAGGTATGGAGGGTTCGCACCTGCCTATCGCTATCTCGCACGGCGAGGGGCGCGTTGAGTTTGCAGAGCACTCGCACGCCGCAGCGCTGCAGCAAAGTAACGCTATTGCCTTGCGCTATATCGACAACCAGTTAAACGTCGCCAGTCATTACCCAGCCAATCCCAACGGTTCGCCAGAGGGTATTACCGGGCTCTGTTCCGGCGATGGCCGTGTCACTCTAATGATGCCGCATCCCGAGCGAGTGTTTCGCACCGTGCAAAACTCCTGGGCTCCCGCGCAGTGGGGCGAGGCTGGCGGCTGGTTGCGGCTGTTTGCCAACGCGCGCAGGTTTGTTAGTTGAGTAATTAATTCTGCTCTGCAACTACCGGTTACAGTGATAAACTACTCACTGTGAGTTGGCCAGGCAGTCGCGGCGTATCACTCTCTGGTCATCGCAAGCGTTGACAGGGGAGCTGCGTCGAGGAAAGTCCGGGCTCCACAGGGCAGAGTGCCAGGTAACACCTGGGGGGCGTGAGCCCACGGCTAGTGCAGCAGAGAGCAGACCGCCGATGGCCGTTTACGGCACAGGTAAGGGTGAAAGGGTGCGGTAAGAGCGCACCGCGCGACTGGCAACAGATCGTGGCACGGTAAACCCCACTCGGAGCAAGATCAAATAGGTCTCCTAAGGCGCGGCCCGCGCTGGAGACGGGTAGATTGCTTGAGGCGGCTGGCGACAGTCCGTCCAGATGAATGACTGTCCAAGACAGAACCCGGCTTATCGGCCAACTCACACTTTTTTATGGCTCATGCGCGCCTCGG
>JBLYYE010000035.1:0-51363 GCA_048549915.1 Porticoccaceae bacterium | reverse complement strand
ATACCGGTTGTCACCGTGTTAGCGCTAGATTTTGGCTTTCTGTTCTCCGGAGCGCTGGTAACCGAGACCATTTTCAGCTGGCCCGGCATGGGCAAACTTATATTTGATGCGGTGATGGGTAACGACTTCAATCTCGCCATTGTTGCTCTGCTGTTTGCCACTGCGCTGACCTTGCTCGGCAACCTGATAGCCGACCTGCTCTACGGCCTGCTCGATCCGCGTATCCGCGGTGCGGGGCGCGCGCGATGAATACCACCAGCTTGTCACCCACCGCACTGGCACTGCAGCGTTTTCGCCGCCACCATCTCGCAGTGATTAGCGCACTGCTGCTGCTAGCCATGGTACTAGCGGTGGCGGCGGCACCGCTGATCGAGATGCTGCTAGGCCACTCGGCCAACCAAGTCGATCTCTACAACCGCCTCGTCTCACCCTCTTGGCAGCACCCGTTGGGCACAGATGAGCTGGGGCGCGACACTCTGCTGCGGTTGCTTTACGGCGGCCGTGTATCGCTGCTAACGGGGTTGGCTGCCGCCATCTGTGCCGCCACTATTGGCACTTTAGTCGGCCTCTCTGCCGGTTATTTCAGCGGCCGCACCGACACTTTGTTGATGCGCTTCACCGACAGCATCATCGCTCTGCCCCTACTGCCGCTGTTAATCGTGCTTGCCGCTATCGACCTGACTAAGCTAGGATTGTCGGCACAACTGGCCGGTGACGAGAGCATCAGCCTCTACCGCATCGTTGTCATTGTGGCATTGACCGGCTGGACCACTGTGGCCAGATTGGTGCGCGGTGCCACGCTGAGCCTGCGCGAACGCGAATTTGTACTAGCAGCGCGCGGCATTGGCGCCAGTGACTGGTTGATTATGCGCCGCCACATACTGCCCAATCTGCTGTCGCCAATTATCGTCGCCGTCACGCTCTCTATCGGCAGTGTCATTCTGCTCGAATCGGTACTGAGCTTTCTTGGCTTGGGCATTCAACCGCCGCTAGCGAGTTGGGGCAATATGCTCACCAATGCACAACAGCTGATCTGGGAGGCGCCCCAGCTGGCGATCTACCCCGGGCTACTGATCTTCATCACGGTAATCTGCTTCAACTTTGTCGGCGATGGCCTTCAAGATGCGTTCGATCCCAAGGCCGAAAACTAAACCGATGTCCCTTGTGCGCAGCATTCGCGACAAAAAGTTCCTGGCTGTGCTGGCAGTGCTGGCGCTGGCTGGCTGCAGCCCCGCTGAGCGCCGCGTAGACACCGGAACCGCACAGGGTGTACTGCACTGGGGCAACGCCTCAGAGCCGCAATCGCTAGACCCGCATATCGCCAATGGCGTCCCCGAGCAAAAAATTATGTCCGCGCTCTGGGAGGGGTTAGTCGGCAAGCACCCTCAAACTCTAGAGCCGATTCCCGCCGGTGCCAGCCACTGGCAGATAAGCCCAGACGGCCGTCACTACCGTTTTCATTTGCGCCGCGACGCGCGCTGGTCCAACGGCGACCCAGTCACTACCAGCGACTACCACTGGGCGTGGTGGCGTGCGCTACAGCCGAGTTTGGGCAATCCCTTCGCCGAAATGCTGTTTGTCATCGCCGGCGCGCGGGACTACTGGCGCGGCGCCATCAGCGACTTTGGTCAGGTCGGTGTGACCGTGGTTGATGACTACACCCTCGATGTCGAGCTCGCCCACCCCACTGAGCACTTCTTACAGCTGCTGGATATGCCGACACTCTATCCGCTACACCGGGCAAGCATCGAGCTGCACGGCAGCGCCACAGCGCGCGCCAGCCGCTGGATCTACCCCGGCAACTTGGTTGGCAACGGCCCCTTCCAGCTCGATGACTGGCAGATCAACCGGCGCATTGCTATCACCAAGAACCCGCACTACTGGGATGCCAAGCAAGTGGCGCTCAACCAAATCATCTTTTACCCCACCGAGAACATCACCACCGAGGAGCGACTGTTTCGCGCCGGGCAGCTGCACTACAGCTACGACGTGCCGGTCAACAAACTAGGCTACTACCAAGCAGAGCGTTCCCAGCAGCTCTCCATAGCCCCCTACTTAGGCAGTTATTTTTATCGGTTTAACACCCGCAAGCCAGAGCTGGCCGACCCCCGCGTGCGCTTAGCGCTGGCCAAAGCAGTCGATCGTCGTCAGCTCACTGAGCGTGTTCTGCGCGCTGGCCAACTGCCCGCCTATGCGATGACGCCGCCCAATACCGCCGGTTACTACCCGCCATCCTCCGCCGAACAGCAACTGGCTTTCGACCCGGTGGCCGCCCGCCAGCTGCTCGCCGATGCCGGCTACCCCAATGGCACCGGGCTCGGCGTGCTGGAGATTCTCTACAACACCCAAGAGGAGCACCGCAAAGTCGCGGTAGCCATCCAGCAGATGTGGAAGACCCACCTCAATATCGACACCACACTGCACAACCAAGAGTGGAAGGTCTATCTGGATACCGAGCGGCGCGGCGACTACCAAATCACGCGCGCCTCATGGATTGGCGACTACCTCGATGCGCGCAATTTTTTAGAAATTTGGCTCTGCGACAGCGACAACAACCGCACCGGCTGGTGTGACCCCGAATACGATCGCTTGCTCTTGGAGGAGTTGCCCGCCGTTAGCGACAAAGCTATGCGCCACCAAATTATGCGCCGCGCCGAGCAGCGCTTGCTAGACGGCCTACCGCTGCTGCCGATCTACACCTACACCAGTAAACATTTAGTTCACCCGGATCTCAAAGGCTTCTATCCCAACCTGCTCAACCAGCCACTGTTTAAAGCGCTGTGGTTGCAGCGCGACCCGGAAAAATCAGATGAATAGGCGCATGCTTAGCTTGATTGGGCGTCGCTTGGTGACTGCTGCACTGCTCTTGCTGGTCGTGGCCGCTGCCACCTTTGCTCTTATCCACTCTGCCCCCGGCGGGCCGTTCTCGGCAGACCGCGCGGTCAGCGCGGAAGTAGAGGCCGCTCTCAACCAACAGTACCAACTCGACAAACCGCTGGCATCGCAGTTTATAAGCTATATAGGCAATGCGCTGAGGGGCGACTTCGGCCCCTCATTCCGCTACCCGGGCCGCGAAGTCAGTGAACTGATCGCCGCCGGCCTGCCGGCCACACTGGAGTTGGCGCTCTATGCTCTGCTCACAGCCCTGCTAGTTGGCATCAGTGTAGGCGCAATTGCCGCTAGCCGCCCCGGCTCGCTACGCGATCAACTACCGATGGCAGTGGCGCTGCTCGGTATCTGCTTGCCAGCTTTTGTGCTCGGCCCCCTTTTGGCGCTGATCTTTGGCATCTGGTGGGAGTGGTTGCCGGTCTCTGGCTGGGGCGAGCTGCGCGGCGACAAGGTATTGCCTACAGTCACTCTGGCGGCCGGTTACTGCGCCTATATTGCCAGGCTGACGCGCGCCGGTCTCCGCCAACAGCTGGAGCAGCCGTATATTATTACTGCGCGCAGCAAAGGGCTCAGGGAGCCGGCAGTCATTTTAAAACACGCACTGCGCGGCGCACTACTGCCGGTGGTCGCCTATCTCGGCCCCGCTTGTGCCGGGTTGATTGCCGGCTCTTTTGTGGTTGAGACCATCTTTCAAATCCCCGGTATTGGACGGTTTTATATCCAGGCCGCGTTTAACCGCGATTACACTCTGATCATGGGGTTAACACTATTTTTTGCCGCGCTGATTATCTTCTTTAATTTGCTCGCTGACCTGGCTGCCCTGTGGCTCGATCCGCGTCAACGCGAGGGAGTGTAAATGCGTCTGCTAGGCCAACTTCATCTGTCCACTCTGCTACTGCTGGCAATTGCTGCACTCTGCCTACTGGCGCCGTGGCTGGCCCCCTACCCCCCGAGTCATCAGAATTTGCTACTCGGCGCACAGCCGCCCTCAGCTGACCACTGGCTGGGAACCGACGTTTTTGGCCGCGATCTGCTCTCACGCCTGCTCTATGGTGGCAGACTCTCATTGGCAGTGGGTTTAACTGCCACGGCAGTAGCACTGGTTATAGGGGTTAGCTGGGGCGCCACAGCAGGCTACTTAGGTGGGCGTGCCGACGCCCTAATGATGCGCGTGGTCGACGGCTTTTACGCCCTGCCGTTCGTTATTTTTGTGGTGCTGTTGATGGTGGTATTTGGGCGCAGCTTGATACTCCTGTTTATCGCCATTGGCGCCATAGAGTGGCTGACAATGGCGCGCATTGTTCGCGCCCAAGTACGCAACATAAAACAGAGCGAATATGTCGAGGCGGCCCAATGTATGGGGATTCCACCAGCCACCATACTGCTGCGCCATATACTCCCCAACTGTATCGGCCCTATTGTAGTCTATACCACACTGACCATTCCCAGCGTGATGTTGCTGGAGGCATTTTTATCATTCCTTGGCCTCGGCGTGCAGTCGCCCGACAGCTCTTGGGGGCTATTGATTAACCAAGGAGTAGAGACCATGGAAGAGTACCCGTGGCTGCTGCTCTATCCAAGCTTGGCATTAGCCACCACACTGCTCTGCCTCAACTTAGTCGGCGATCGCTGGCGCGATCAACTTGAGGGCACTAGAGGTCACAGACCGTGAGCCTGCTTACAGTAAAAGAGCTTTCAGTGGCGATTGGCGACCAAACCCTTGTCGACAGGCTCTCATTCACTGTGGAGCGTGGCGAGACCGTGGCAATTATTGGCGAATCGGGCTCCGGCAAAACGGTCTCTTTGATGGCGCTGTTGGGGCTGCTGAATGGGGCCAATGCCACAGCGCAGAAGGCCAACTTCAACGAGCAGTGTGAATTGCTAAAAGACCCCGCAGGGCAACGCAAACTACTGCGCAGCCAGATTGGCTTAGTGCGCCAAGAGCCGATGAGCGCCCTCAACCCTTACCAGACTATCGGCGCGCAAATCACCGAGGTTTACGACGGTCCACTGCCCGCTCGGCAACGCGCTGCCGAACTGCTCGAAGAGGTCGGCATTGTCGACGCCCATCAGCGACTTGACGATTATCCACACCAGTTTTCAGGGGGAATGCGCCAGCGGGTGTTGATCGCTATGGCGCTGGTTAATGATCCGCAGTTGCTGATCTGCGACGAACCGACGACCGCGCTCGACGTAACAGTGCAAGCCAAAATATTGCTGCTGCTGCGCCAGCTGCAGCAGCAGCGTGGGCTCGGGCTAGTAGTGGTCTCTCACGACTTGGCGGTAGTCGCTTCGCTGGCAAACCATATCTTGGTAATGCGCGGTGGAGCTTGCGTCGAAAGCGGCAACCCCGAAACCTTGCTCACCAGCCCCAACCACCCCTACACCGCGGCGTTAATAGCCGCGCAGCCCAAACCGCACCAGCGCTGCCACCCAGACCGCGAGGCACTGCTCGCTGCAGAGGCAGTTACAGTGTGGCGCGGCCAAGGTCGCGCGGCTAGAGCCATCGTCAAAGATGTGAGTTTGAGTGTCGCTCGCGGCGAAGTGGTCGGCTTGGTTGGCGAATCGGGCTCGGGCAAGTCTACACTCGGGCGCGCGCTGCTCGGCCTACTGCCGCTACACAGCGGAGAGCTACTATTCAATGGCGAGCCAATTACTGCTGGGCGGCTGCGCGGCGATCAGCGCCAAGCCATGCAGCTGGTGTTTCAGGATCCGCTCGCCTCACTCAATCCGCGCTTTAGTATATTCCGAACCCTCGCCGAGCCGCTGCGGCTCTACTCAGACGAGACTGGCGACGACTTGAGCGCACAGGTACAAAGCTTGGCCGCAGCTGTCGAGCTCGCACCACAACTGCTTAAGCGCCGCCCCGCCGAGCTCTCCGGTGGTCAGCGTCAGCGTGTCGCCATTGCGCGGGCGCTGGCCTGCAAACCGCGACTGCTGGTCGCCGACGAGCCAGTTTCTGCGCTCGATCTCACCGTACAAGCTGAAATACTGCAACTGTTGCGCCGACTGGTCGATGAGCAGCAGGTGGGCCTGCTATTTATCTCTCATGATCTGGGCGTAGTGCGCGCTGTTGCCGACCGGGTCGCCGTTATGCAGGATGGACGCCTGGTTGAACAAGCCGATACCCAAGCGCTCTGGAGAGCCCCTTCACACCCATACACGAAACAACTGCTCAACGCCACGCTGGCCATATAGAAAAACGACTATGTAGTCGAGATAGACGCTGCCGCCGAGGGGCGCTACTGGGTATACTGAAAATAATAAATCAGACACTGGAGCAGAGCCATGAGCAACGATATCGCCATCAGCCAAGAGGGTGCCATTCTCACCATTAAACTCAACCGCCAGAGCAAAAAGAATGCAGTGACTCGCGCCATGTACAGTGCCATGACCGAGGCATTGCGCGCTGCCGCCTCTGATGAGAGCTTAAAAGTTGTTGTACTCAAAGGCGACCGCGATTTCTCCTCGGGCAACGATCTGGTCGACTTTTTAGAAGTCCCACCCAGCGATCACGATGCACCCGTTTTTCAATTTATGATGGCGTTGTCGGAGTGCCCACTCCCCGTCGTGGTAGGTGTCGATGGCTTTGCCGTCGGTATCGGTAGCACCCTGCTTCCTCACTGTGACTTCATCTACGCAACCGATCGCGCGCTATTTATGATGCCCTTTATCAACCTCAACCTGCGCCCCGAATTTGGCTCAACACAGCTACTACCTCAGCTGGCCGGCTACCCGATGGCCGCAGAGATGTTGTTGTTGGGCGAGAAGTTTGACGCCGCCACCGCACTGCAAGCTCGGTTGATCACTGCTATTGTTGAGCCCGAGGCGCTGGACGCCAAAGTCGACGAAATCGCCAACAAACTAGCGGGAAAGTTGCGTCCCGCACTGGTTGAGACCAAAGCGTTGCTGCGTCGCCCGATTGAGGCGATGGAGGAGCGAATTAAGGTTGAGGGCGCCGCGTTTATGGCCACGCTTAGCACACCTGAAACCAAGGCTGCTTTTAATAAAATACTCGGTCGTTAATCCCTGACACAGGCAGAACTACACGAAAAAACCAGCACAACGCTGGTTTTTTTTCGTTGGGGCAATCTCAGCAGCTAATGCCGGTACCGCGCAGACCGCAGTAGCCGTTGGGATTTTTGGCCAAATACTGTTGGTGGTACTCTTCGGCGTAATAAAAAGGCGCTGCGCTGGTGATTTCGGTGGTAATCGCGCCGTAGCCGAGCGCCGTCAGTTGCTGCTGCATTTCTGCTGCCAGCTGAGTGGCTCCCGCCAACTGTTGTGATGTTCGACAACCAATGATTGAGCGGTACTGAGTCCCTATATCGTTGCCTTGGCGCATGCCTTGGGTGGGATCGTGGCGCTCCCAAAAGGGGCTGAGCAGCTCGCGCAGTGTCAGTTGACTGGGATCATAAACGACTAGCACTACCTCGGCGTGGCCGGTAGCCCCAGAACAGATCTGTTCGTAGTTGGGATGCGGGCGCGCGCCACCGCTATAACCGACAGCGGTAGTGAGCACACCGTCAATCTGCCAATAGACACGCTCTGCACCCCAGAAACAGCCCATACCGAGCAGCAGCCAGTCGCTGCCAGCCGGAAACGGCTCAAACAGTGAGCTGTGATTAACCCAATGGCTACCTGTGAGGGGATGTTGGGGCGTTGCGATCAGAGCACTCATTGGTCTTCCAGCTGCGCTAGAGCAGCGGCGAGATCGGCCTTAATATCGACAACCTCCTCAAGGCCCACGGAGATACGCACTAAACCATCGACAATTCCGGCTGCGGCGCGGCTCTCATCACTGAGGCGGCCGTGGGTAGTGGTGGCCGGGTGGACAATAGTAGTTTTACTGTCACCCAAGTTGGCGGTTAACGACAACAGCTTGCAGTGGTCGATAACGCGCCAAGCCGCTTGCTGGCCACCGCGCACAACAAAGCCCACCACCGCACCAAATGCGCTTTGCTGTTTGGCAGCTGTGGCGTGACCGGGGTGGCCGGGCAAGCCGGCATAGTAAACCTTCTCAACCGCTGGCTGTTGCTGCAGCCACTCTGCCAACTGCGCTGCGCTGTCGCAGTGGGCGCGCATGCGGATGTTCAGTGTCTCTAACCCCTTGAGAAAGACCCAGGCATTAAACGGGCTCATAGTGGGTCCCGCAGAGCGAACGAAGCCGAGCACCGGCTCGAGCAACTCGCGGCTGCCCACTACCGCGCCACCCAAACAGCGCCCTTGGCCGTCGATAAATTTTGTCGCCGAATGGATGATCAGATCTGCGCCCCACTTGAGCGGCTGCTGCAGCGCCGGGGTACAAAAGCAGTTATCTACCACCAACAATGCATCGGCACTGTGGGCTATTTCTGCAAGCGCCTGCATATCGGCGACCTCTGCCAACGGATTGGAGGGTGTCTCACAGTACAGCAGTTTGGTATTGGACTGGATTGCAGCGCGCCAAGCAGCGAGATCGGCGAGCGGAACATAGGCGACTTGCACACCAAATTTAGCAATGGTTTTTTCCAGCAAGACATGGGTTGAGCCAAACACATCGCGCGAACAGATTATCTGATCACCCTGCTTTAAGTGGCCCATCACAACTGCCAATATCGCCGCCATCCCGGAGCTTGTGGCTACCGCTTTTTGCGCGCCTTCCATAGCCGCGAGACGCTCTTCAAAATTGCGCACAGTCGGGTTGGTATAACGCGAGTAGACGTTACCCTCCACCTCGTTAGAGAAATGTGCAGCCGCTGAGGCGGCATTCTCAAAAACATAACTTGAGGTAAGGAAAAGTGCCTCGGAGTGCTCGCGCTCGGCCGTGCGACGCTGCCCTGCCCTAACTGCCAAAGTGGCCGGGCCGTATTCACTGGTATCGTCGGTATTCATAAAACCTCTAGCTATTGAGAGCGGTTGTTGTGGATGCCGACAACTTGATTGAGCCTTGCATTGGCTGCGCCACTACCACGAGCGGCTTTGGCATTGTCGTTGCGTGACTGCTCAAGCCCCTCAAGATAAGCACTATCAACATCACCGGTAATATATTCTCCGTTGAAGACGGAGCATTCGAATTGATCCACACCTTCGCTGCCCTCAGCGGCAGCTGCGACTAGATCATCCAGCTCTTGGTAGATAATCCAGTCGGCGCCAATGATTTCACCTACCTCTGCGTCGCTGCGACCGTGCGCGATCAGCTCTTTAGCCGACGGCATATCGATACCGTAGACGTTCGGGAAGCGCACACCGGGAGCTGCCGAAGCCATATAAACTTTAGCGGCACCTGCATCTCGAGCCATCTGGATAATTTCTTTAGAAGTCGTCCCGCGGACAATAGAGTCGTCGACCAACATGACGTTCTTGCCCTGAAACTCGAGCTTGACCGCATTGAGTTTTTGACGCACTGATTTTTTGCGCTGTGTCTGGCCGGGCATGATGAAGGTACGGCCGATATAACGGTTTTTCATAAAACCTTCGCGCAGCTTGATACCGAGCGTTTCGGCCATAGCTTGGGCGGCAACACGGCTGGTATCGGGGATCGGAATCACCACATCGATGTCGTGATCGGGGCGTTCGCGAAGCACTTTCTCGGCGAGCCTTTCACCCATGCGCAGACGACTTTTATAGACCGAAATGTTGTCAATCATCGAGTCTGGCCGAGCAAAGTAGACGTGTTCGAAGATGCACGGCACCAATTTGCTCTTTTCCGCACACTGTTGAAGATGCAGCTCGCCGTTCTCGTCGACATAAAGCGCTTCACCCGGTGCCAAATCGCGCACAACGGTGAAACCCAGCGAATCGAGCACCACGCTTTCGGAGGCGACTGCATACTCATTGCCTGCATCGCTGTGGCGAACACCAAAACAGAGGGGGCGAATACCGTAAACATCGCGGAAAGCAAACAGCCCGTAGCGGGCAACCAATCCAACCACTGCGTACGCACCGACACAGCGCTTATGGGTGGCAGCAACTGCTGAGAATACGTCCTCTGGGGTGGGCACTAATTTACCCTGCCGCTGTAATTCATGGGCAAATACATTGAGAAGTACTTCGCTATCAGAATCGGTATTGAGATGGCGCAAGTCGGCCCGAAAGATGTGCTGGCGCAACTCATCTGAGTTGGTCAAATTGCCGTTGTGAGCCATACAGATACCGTATGGCGAGTTGACATAGAAGGGTTGCGCCAGCGCTGGACCTGAGCTACCGGCGGTTGGGTAGCGGACATGCCCTATGCCTTTGTTGCCCACCAAACGTTCCATATCGCGCTGATGGAAAACATCCTTAGCCAAGCCGACATCTTTACACTGATGCAGTTCACCACTCGCCTCAGTGACAATGCCCGCAGCATCTTGGCCGCGATGCTGAAGGATAGTTAAAGCATCATACAACTGCGTATTGACGCTAGAGCCCGCTGAAATACCGACTACACCACACATCGTTCGATGTTACTCCCAGATTAAATTTTTTATCGTGTAATAAAGTTCAATACCCCACCCTTCAAACTGCCTGAAGAGCGGGATCACTTTAGATTCCTGCCACCATGGGTCCTGCTCAACCGGCAGCATTTGCGGCAATAATACCGTCGCCGCCAGCACCATCAAGCCACCGCGCAAAGTGCCAAATACCAGACCCAAGAGCCGATCGGTACCACTCAGCCCGGTCGCCGTCACCAGCCTGCCCAGTAGGTAATTAACTAGCGCACCGACCAGCAGTACAGCAATTAAAATAGCCACCCAAGCGGCAGCGGAGCGAAGAGATTCCAGCGCTATCCACTGGCTAAACAGAGGCGCTACATCTTCGCGCAGTAGGCTGGCGATAACAAAAGCGGCTAGCCAAATAGTCAGCGAGAACGCCTCTTTAACAAAACCGCGCACCACACTGACCAGCGCCGACAGAGCGATAATCGCGAGAATGATCCAATCGACAGCAGCAACCGCACCCATTAGAGCGTCTTCACCAAGGTTTCGACACGGTATTTGGCGTCTATTTCCCCACTGAGCTGTTCGGCTTCATTGCGCTCGAGTAGTGGACCGACCAACACACGATGAGTCCGTTTGCCGGCGATCATTGGGCTGCGCACAAAGACTTTATAACCATCGAGCAGCAGCTGTGCACGGTGCTTTTCGGCGGTTTCGGCGTCGGGGAAGCTGCCAAACTGAACAGCAAAACCGCCTTGCAACTGAGCCCCTTCAGAGGTGTCAAAAAGTGGCTTGGGCGCAGGGCTCTGATCTAACAGCTGTGGCCGCAAAGAGGCATCGATCGCGACTTTGGCAGGCTCTACAGACGGGGGAATTTGCGAGCGTGTGTCTAGCGGCAGATCGCGGCTAAAATCAAACAGCAGAGGAATAATCACTAAGCCAAGAGCGACAAGCACAAGAATTCCGACCAAGCGGCGACGCAGTTCGTAGCTCACAATTCTTCCTCTGTTATGTGCATTAGTATTTCGGCAACCACCATAAAAGAGCCCATAACCACTATTAGGTGGTCTTCAGATGAGTCCACACAGGCCGCCTCGAGCGCTTGAGGCAATGAAAAATTGCAGGTCGTCGAAGCGCCACTATTGTATAACAGTTGGCTTAACTTATGGGGGTCTGCTGCGCGACTATTGTCTTTGATAGGCGCCACCCACCAGTGGCTCACCGCAGTGAGCAGAGGCTCAACCATGGCGACAAAGTCTTTGTCTGCAAAAGCCGATACCACAGCCACTGCAGGGCGATCTTGACGCTGCAGTGCCGCGGCTAATTGCTGACAACTCGCCGGGTTGTGCGCAACATCGAGAAGCAGCTCGCGCCCGTGGTAACGGAGCCGTTGCTGTCGCCCTGTAGCGGTAACTACGGCCAACAAATCCGCACAATTGGCGGCGCTAAATGGCAAGCTAAGCTGCCGATAAGCCGTGACAGCCAAGGCAAGATTAATCGGCAATAAAGGGCCTCGGCGTATATCGCGCATCTCTTCGCCAAAAGATCGATAGTGCCAAACGTCATCATCAATCTCGCAGTTAAACTCTTTGCCTAGCCAAAGCGGCTTGGCAGATGTAGCTGTCACGGCTTCGAGAAATCCCTCAGGATAATCTTGTTCGCCAATTACTAGAGGCTTTCCAGCTCTTGCAATTCCGAGTTTCTCCCGCGCAATTGCACTGCGGTTATCCCCTAAAAAATCTTGGTGGTCCAGGTCTATGCTGGTCAGCACGGCAACGTCAGCATCGATAATATTGACTGCGTCGAGACGCCCGCCCAGCCCTACTTCGAGAATGACTAGATCGGCACAGCTGCGAACAAAAAGGGCCAAACAGGTCAGGGTGGTGTGTTCAAAAAAAGTCAGTGCAGTGCCAGCCCGGGCAGATTCAACCAGTTCTAGCGCCTCGACTAGTTCACATTCTGAAACCGCACTGCCAGCGACGCGTATGCGCTCAGTAAAACTGATTAGATGGGGTGAGGTATAGCAGGCCGGTCGCAGCCCATTGCTCAAGGCGAGAGATTCTAGGGCGGCTACTGTTGAACCTTTGCCGTTAGTACCCGCCACAGTAACAACGGGGACAGAAAAAGGAGTCTGCGGATCGACGCCTAAGACGGTGCTGAGTTGCTGCCAGACCAAATCAACCCGCTCTAATCCCATCTCAATTTCAACTGGATGGGCATTTTGTAACCGCTGCAACCATTGCAGCAGCGGCGAATCAGCCACCAATTTCAGACGCTTCTTGAACGTCCTCAATGACAGGGTTGTCTAACCCTTGCAATTTAGCCAGCAGCTTGGCGAGCTGACTGCGCATAGACGAACGCGAAACGATCATATCGATATGGCCGTATTCAAGGAGAAATTCACTGCGCTGAAAGCCTTTCGGCAGTTTTTGACGAATCGTCTGCTCAATAATATTTGGCCCAGCAAAACCGGCACGCGCGCCCGGCTCCGCCACGTTGAGATCGCCGAGCATCGCCAAACTAGCAGAGACACCACCGTAGACGGGGTCGGTCATGAACGAGACATAGGGGACACCCGCCTGCTTGAGCCGCTCCAATATCGCACTGGTTTTAGCCATCTGCATTAGCGAGATGAGGGCCTCTTGCATACGCGCACCGCCCGTGGCGGAGAAACAGACTAGCGGGCACCGCAACTCCAGCGCCTGCTTGGCGGCGCGGGTAAATTTCTCGCCAACCACGTAGCCCATGGAACCACCATGAAAAGAGAACTCAAACGCCACCGCGACAATGGGGTTGCCGTAAAGAGTACCCTGCATAGCGACCAGAGCGTCTTTTTCACCCGTCTGTTTTTGAGCCTCTGTGAGGCGATCGCGGTATTTTTTGACATCTTTAAATTTGAGCTGATCGACAGGTTCTACATCGATAGCGAGTTCGGTGCGGTTATCAGCATCGAGAAATATGTCGAGACGGCGGCGCGCGCCAATTCGCATGTGGTGCTCGCACTTCGGGCAGACATCTAAATTGCGCTCTAGCTCTGGGCGATAAAGCGGCGCCGCACATTTTGGACACTTTTTCCACAAACCCTCTGGTACACCGCTGCTGCGTTCACCTTTTGCCGCCGCTGGGCCTTTGGGTTTGATACGCTCCAACCAACTCATAATGACATCCTATACAACGTACCCCAGCAACTGGGGCGAACGAATTGAATTATTTTAGCACGCAGCTCTTGCGTGCACGAGCTACTTTGCGTGCTGGCAACTCTAGGTCGACTTCGCAGCGGCGATAAAGGCCGCCACCTTTTCTTGGCATTTAAATCCAGCAGACTCTTCAACACCTCCGCTTACATCCACGGCGTAAGGGCTCACCGCGGCGACGGCACCGGCAACGTTAGCCGCTGTCAGCCCACCGGCGAGCACCAAAGGCGCCGGAGTTTGTTTGGGCAGCAGCGTCCAGTCAAACTGTTTGCCGGTACCACCAAAACGCTGCTCATCCCAAGCATCAAACAGCAGGCCACGGGCGGAGTGATAACCCTCTGTTAGCGCCTCAACATCCTCTCCCGGCTTCACTCGTATGGCGCGCAGGTAGGGGTAGCTAAACTGTTCACAAAATTCTGCACTCTCGTCGCCGTGAAACTGCAGCAGTGATGGCTGCAAGGTCTTTATGACACGATCGACTTCAGCGCCACTGCTGTTGACTAACAGCGCCACCGAACTGCAAAACGGCCCGAGCGCTGCTTTAACGTCGAGAGATTGCTGCAGGGTTACGGCGCGCGGACTAGGGGCATAGAGGACAAGACCGACGGCATCGGCGCCGGCGCGCTCTATCATTTGCGCTTGCTGCGGTGTGGTCACTCCACAAATTTTAACTTTGACTGTCATTGCTCTGCCCTGCTCGGGGTGGTTCTAATAAAGATATTATCCGATACCTTGTGGCCTGCGGCCAGGTTAATCGCCCAGCTCGGCCGGCAGCCAAAATGGGCCGCGCTGCAGCTCCGGCAAACCGAGTTGTGCTGGATAATCTACCGACACCAGATAAAGCCCGCGCCCACTGGCGGTCGGTGCACTGGCGGTGCGATCGCGACCGGCTAGCAATGTCGCCAACCAGCTCGCAGGCTTCTTGCCACTACCCACCCAGAGCAGCGCGCCAACGATGTTGCGAACCATATGCAGCAAAAAGGCGTTGGCGGATATTTCAAACACTATTAACTGACCATGCTTGCTGAGAGTAGCCGATGTCACACAGCGATTTGGCGAGTGGGATTGGCACCCTGCACCGCGAACAGCACTAAAGTCTTTTTCACCTAAAAGCGCGGGCAGTGCCGCTTGCATAGCGACCATATCGAGTTCGCCCCGCACCCAAGTCACACCCTCGGCGAGTACCGCTGGACGTGTTGTTGACGCTAAAATACAGTAGCGATAAGTGCGCGATTGCGCAGAAAAACGGGCGTGAAAGCGCTCATCGACCTCCCCTGCCCAGCTCAGCCCTACATCGTCTGGAAGGATGCGATTGACGCCTGCCAGCCAGTTGCGTGCCGTGCGCGCTGCACTACTATCCCAGTGCACCACCTGGCCTGTTGCGTGTACTCCAGTATCCGTGCGCCCGGCACAAGTGGTCAGCACTGGCTGATTAGCTATCGATGAGAGCGCTTGCTCCAAAGCTTGTTGAACAGAGGGGCTGTGTTTCTGGCGCTGAAAACCGCAGTAGTTGGCGCCGTTGTAGCTGACCACGGCAGCCCAGCGCTGGCATCCTGGCGCTATGGGGTAAAGCTTCTCAGGCATCGAGCCTGTAATTTTCATGAACTAGCCTCGAGTTTATCTGTTGTCCGAACCGCACGTAAAAGGCGCGCGGCAAGTGCCGGCTCATCTAGGTTGTCATAGCAACTCGCCAGATCTCTGGCGAGTTGATCGACTGCGCTGGGCTTGGCTAATAGCGGCTCACTGGCAAATACCGAGCCCTCTGCCGACACATCCATCGGACTAAACTCCACACTCCGTATCGTACTTTCCTCAACTGGCTGAACTGCCTTCGGCGGCTCGCCGCTACTAGCCTGCGCGTCTATAGCTGGAGCACTGGCCACTACAGAAGTAGGAGTAAAATCGATCACTGCCATGGGGTTTGTTTCCATAGAGCTGTCGATAGCAACGCTATTACTGATGGCTCCCACACCCAGAGAATCTTTGTTGACAGGCTCTCGCGTCCTATTGAAAACTCGCACACCCGCCGCTATCGCTGCGACCAGCAAAACCCAAAGCGACCATTGCCAATCGGCGCGTGTCGATGCAGAGTCGGATTGTTGATCGCCAATCACAGAAGGAGCGCTATCTACCTGCGCAGCGTCTGCTAAAGAACTCACCATTGGCTGTGACGGCTGATAGATTTCAACGCTCTGCTCAATAATAGGCAAGTTCACTGCAGATACCTTCGCTCCGCCAGCATTCTTGGCCACAGCAGGCAGCGCAGGTGAGCGCGGCAATTCTCTTTGACCAGAAGACTTGGCGGCCTGGGAGCCCGGCAGAGTGAGGGCGAGAGTATAGCTGCGCTGCACTTTCCCTTGCGGCGTCTCAACTTGCAACGAAACAGCCAACAAAGGCGCTTCAACCGCTGAACGGCTCGACAACACTACAAATGTATCCGCCAAGCTTTGCACTATAGAAGCCTGAATCTGTATGGATTGGTCGCTGCGAGCTTCTACTATTGCCGTTGCATTGAGCTGAGCGGGTGTCCAGCTATCCACTCCGCGCAGCTCAACGGTACTTTGCAGCGGCTCTCCAAGGCGTGAATAAATCTCTACTTCACCCAAGCCAAGTGCTGTCGCGGACAGGGGCAACCAAGCCACTGTCAGCACCGCTAATAGCTGTAACAGCACTGAGCAGGCTCGCAAAGGCCGACTAGCGCTCGAGCAGAATACGCAGCATTCGTCGCAACGGCTCGGCTGCGCCCCACAACAGCTGGTCGCCGACAGTAAATGCGGTGAGATACTCACCACCCATCGAAAGCTTGCGCAGGCGCCCTACCGGCACTTCTAAGCCACCGGTAACCGCAGCTGGAGTGAGCTCCTCTACGGTGCGCTGTCGATCGTTGGGGACAACCTTAACCCAATCATTGGCGCCGCCAATGATTGACTCTATCTCTGCCATGGGTAGATCTTTGGTCAGCTTGATAGTCAGCGCTTGGCTGTGACAACGCATAGCGCCAACACGCACACAGAGACCGTCGAGCGGAATGGGGTTGCCTTCGCGATCAAGAATTTTGTTGGTCTCAGCTTGGTTTTTCCACTCTTCGCGGCTCTGGCCGTTTTCCAGCTGCGAGTCGATCCATGGCAACAAGCTGCCCGCCAGCGGCTGCCCCCACTGCTCGGTCGGCAAACTACCATCGCGCAATGCTTGCGTGACTGAACGATCGATATCCAAAATAGCCGCAGCTGGATTGGCCAGTTGGTCGACAACCGCGCCGTTGATGGCGCCCATTTGTGAGATAAGCTCGCGCATATTTTGCGCGCCAGCACCTGAGGCCGCCTGATAGGTCATCGATGTTGCCCACTCCACTAGCCCCTCATTAAAGAGGCCGCCGAGCGCCATCAACATCAGACTGACTGTGCAGTTGCCACCGACATACTCTTTGATACCGCGGTCGAGCGCGCCGTCGATCACAGAGCGGTTGACCGGATCGAGAACTATCACTGAGCTCGACTCCATACGCAGCGCGCTCGCAGCGTCAATCCAGTACCCCTGCCAACCGGAGCTGCGCAGTTGAGGATAGACCGCTTTGGTGTAATCGCCGCCCTGACAGCTAATGATGGCATCCATCTCGCGCAGAGCATCAATACTGTGAGCATCCTCCAGCAGCGAGCTGCCGGCACCGACATCGGGTGCCGCCTGCCCTGCTTGAGAGGTGGTAAAAAATACCGGGTTTATCAGGGCAAAATCGCCCTCTGCACGCATGCGTTCCATGAGCACCGAACCGACCATACCGCGCCAACCGACTAGACCTACTTTCATCGTATCTCTCACTAAAGTGTGTTTTTAAGAGTGCTTAACCCTGCTCGCGCAGAAGCCCTTGGAGTGCATCCATCACCGCATCACCCATAGCTTGGGTGCCGACCAACTGATCACCTGCAGTGAAAATATCACCGGTGCGCAGGCCGCTGTCCAGCACAACACCAACGGCTTGCTCAATAACCTCAGCAGCTTGCGGGGCGTTGAGTGAATAACGCAACATCATAGCAACCGAAAGAATGGTCGCCAACGGGTTGGCTTTATCTTGACCACTGATATCGGGGGCTGACCCGTGACACGGCTCGTACATACCTGCGTTATTTTTGTCCAGCGAAGCCGACGGCAACATGCCGATAGAGCCAGTCAACATGGAACCAATGTCAGAGAGGATATCGCCAAACATATTACCGGTGACAATCACATCAAACTGCTTGGGGCGCATCACCAGCTGCATGGCTGCGTTGTCGACGTACATGTGAGTCAACTCCACATCCGGGTAGTCGGCAGACAGTTCGTTCATAATTTCACGCCACAGCATGGTCGCTTCCAACACGTTGGCTTTGTCGACCGAACAGAGACGTTTGCCGCGACGCTGTGCAGCTTCGAAGGCGACTCGGCCGATGCGGCGGATTTCGCTCTCGCTGTATTTATAGGTGTTGTAACCTTCGCGCTCACCGCTGTCTAACTCGCGAAAACCGCGCGGCTGGCCAAAATAGATACCGCCGACCAGTTCGCGAACTATAAGAATATCCAGGCCAGAGACAAACTCCGACTTCAGTGATGAGGCGTGTGCCAGCTGCGGGTACATAATCGCTGGACGGAAGTTGGCAAATAGTTGTAGCTCTTTGCGAATACGCAACAGACCCTGCTCTGGGCGCAGCGGACGATCCAACTGGTCCCACTCTGGCCCGCCGACGGCGCCGAGCAAGATAGCATTGCTGTCACGCGCCTGCTCGAGTGTCGCGGCCGGACACGGGTCACCGCTGTGCTCATAGGCGGTGCCGCCGAGCAAGCCGTGACTGAGCTCAATGCCGAGCTGAAAGTGGCTATTTACCGCCTCTAAGACCCGCACTGCTTGCGGGGTGATCTCTTGTCCGATGTGATCACCGGGCAGAATTAAAACTTTACTCATTGCTCTTCCTCAAGCTCGTTTAATAGCGCCAAACACCCAGGGGTGTTGCGCGGCACGCTGTGCCTCGTAAGTTTTTATGGCAGCGCTGGATTGCAGCGTTAAGCCAATTTCGTCGAGCCCTTTGAGCAGGCACTCTTTGCGAAAGGCATCGATTTCAAAACTGAATTGCAGGTCACCCGCAGCAACCGTCTGCGTCGGCAGATCGACTGTGATCTGCTGACCCTCATGGGCAGCCACTACCGCGAACAGCTGATCAACTTCGCTTTCACTCAGCACCACTGGCAGCAGACCGTTTTTAAAACAGTTGTTGTAGAAAATATCGGCATAACTAGGGGCGATAATGGTGCGAAAACCAAAGTCCTCCAGCGCCCACGGGGCGTGCTCGCGGCTGGAACCGCAACCAAAGTTCTTGCGTGCCAATAGCACAGTGGCTCCGGCATAACGCGGCTGATTGAGAACAAAGTTGCTGTTTAACGGACGCCCGGAGTTATCGCTGTCTGGCTCGCCGACATCGAGATAGCGCAGCTCGTCAAACAGGTTGGGACCAAAACCGCTGCGACGGATCGACTTCAAAAATTGCTTGGGGATAATCATATCGGTATCGACATTGGCGCGATCCATCGGCGCCGCCAAACCAGTGTGCTGGGTAAATGGATTCATCTCAACGCTCCTCTATCATACTGCGAACATCGACAATATGGCCGGCGACTGCCGCTGCAGCCGCCATAGCCGGACTGAGCAGGTGAGTGCGGCCACCATTGCCTTGGCGCCCTTCAAAATTGCGGTTAGAGGTTGATGCACAGTGCTCGCCCGCCCCCAGTTTGTCGTTGTTCATGGCCAAGCACATGGAACAGCCGGGCTCGCGCCACTGCATGCCCGCAGCGCGGAATATTTCATCCAACCCCTCTGCTTCAGCTTGCTGCTTAACCATTTGCGAGCCGGGCACCACCAACACCTGCTTGACCGAAGCGGCGACGCTGCGCCCTTTGGCAACAGCGGCGGCGGCGCGCATATCTTCAATCCGAGAGTTGGTGCAAGAGCCGATAAATACTCGATCGACGGGGATATCTGTGATCGCGGCACCGCCCTCAAGGCCCATATATTCAAGTGCGCGCGCCACGGCTGCGCGCTGCTCTTCACCCTGCTGCTCCTCGATGCGCGGGATAGAGCCGGTCACTGGCGCCACCATCTCTGGCGAGTTGCCCCAAGTCACCTGCGGCGCAATAGCGCTGCCATCGAGCACCACCTCGGCATCAAACACCGCATCGCTGTCTGAAACCAGCGTGCGCCAGTAGTCGACCGCCGCGACCCACTGCTCACCTGAGGGAACAAATTGACGGCCTTCAACATAATCAATAGTGGTCTGATCGACGCCGACAACGCCGACTCGAGCACCCGCTTCAATGGCCATATTGCAGACAGTCATACGTCCTTCAATACTCATATCGCGGAACACTTGGCCGGCAAATTCAATCGCGTAGCCAGTGCCACCCGCCGTGCCAATCTCGCCGATAATCGCCAGCACGACATCTTTGGGCGTCACACCAAAACCGAGTTCGCCATCTACCGTGATGCGCATATTTTTCATTTTTTTACTGACCAAGCACTGCGTGGCCAAAACATGCTCAACCTCAGAGGTGCCAATGCCGTGTGCCAAACACGCCAGCGCACCGTGGGTAGCGGTGTGCGAATCACCGCAGACCACAGTCATCCCGGGCATGGTGACGCCCATCTCGGGGCCCATGACATGGACAATACCTTGGCCGAGCTCATTCATTTTGTACTCGACAATACCAAAGTGATCGCAGTTGTCGTCGAGCGTTTTAACTTGCAGACGCGAGGTTTTATCGGGAATGCCCTCAACACCGGCTTCGCGCTCAGCGCGATCTGTAGAGATATTGTGGTCTGGCGTGGCAATATTAGTATCTAAACGCCAAGGTTTGCGACCAGCCAAGCGCAGCCCCTCAAAGGCTTGCGGCGAGGTCACCTCGTGAAGAATATGCCTATCGATATAAACCAGCGCCGAGCCGTCGTCGCGGGTCTCAACCAAGTGGCTCTGCCACAACTTGTCGTAAAGGGTCATTCCAGCCATAAATTACTCCCATCTATGCGTGCATCAATGAATTCATTGTAGGTTGAAGAATGAATGAAATAAATTCATATTTTTTATTTAATCGATTCCAGTATAGAATATATAAAAATTCACAGGACAACCGCTATGCACGATGCCAACTTGAGCGCTTTTTTAGTGGTGGCGCGCGAAAGCTCGTTTTCACTGGCGGCAGAGCAGCTTCACCTGACTCAGTCGGCGGTCAGCAAGCGCATTGCTCTACTCGAAGAGCAGCTCGGCGCAGCGCTGTTTGATCGCATTGGGCGCCGAGTTATCCTCACTGAAGCTGGCAAGGCGTTACAGCCGCACGCCGCGAGTATTTTACAAAGTTACCGCGACGCTCAACAGGCAGTCAGTGATCTCTCCGGTGCAGTCAGCGGCCAACTCAGCATTGCTATAAGCCACCATTTAGGCTTACACCGACTGCCCGCGGTACTACAGGAGTACGGACGCCTCTACCCTGAAGTGAAACTTGCCGTTGAATTTATGGACTCAGAACAGGCTTACGCTCGCGTGCTGCGCGGCGATGTCGAACTGGCCGTCGTGACATTGGCCAAACACCAACAAGCCCGAATTAAGCAACAGCCAATCTGGGCCGATCCTTTGCACTTTGTCTGTGCAGCAGATCACTCGCTGGCACAAGGCGACACGTTAGAGTTGGCAAGGCTGGCTGAACAACCGCTGATTTTGCCGGGCTCAGCCACCAACACCAGCGCACTGGTGCGCGAAGTGTTTAGCGCCGAGCAGTTGCCACTGCAGTCGGCTATCTCAACCAACTATCTGGAGACAATTAAAACGATGGTGGCTATCGGTATGGGCTGGAGCCTGCTGCCGGAGACACTCTGCAGTGATCTCTACCGACTCAAGGTGGCCTGCCCACCGATTGTGCGCCAACTGGGTTATCTGCACCTCACCAATCGCACACTCTCCAATGCCGCCGAACAGTTTATTGGACTTTTGCGCGAGCAGCGCGTGCCCGCTGCGCCGCTGTCGGTTTAAAACGCAAATGCCAGCCGCGATCGGCCACTTCGCCCTCTTCATCTAACGGTGGATAAGGGAGTTTTTTCTCCTGACAAAAACGCGCCAGCACCGGATGCAGCCATTCAAATAACGTGGTTTGGTAGAGATCATCGTACGCTGGGGGCCGCGAGTAACTGCCTGCCGCTAGCCGCTGCCGGCGCGCCTCAGAAAGAATAATCGCCGCCGCTACCGAGACATTAAAAGATTCCACCATGCCCATCATCGGTATGGTAATGCGCTTATCAATATAGGGGTGTGCCGCTACACTGACACCCGCCTTTTCATTGCCCATCACCAAGGCTGTCGGGCGAGTGTAGTCGATCTCTTGGTAATCGACGGCATCCTCGCGCAGATCTGCTGCAACTATCTGCATACCCGCATCTCGACACTGCTGCAGGGGCGCTTCAATGGTGCGGTGGACTTGGGTTTTGACCCATTTGTGAGCACCCATGGTGGTTCCCTTGTGAGCGCGATAACCCCCCTCGGGGTACACCGAGTGCACTAACCCCACACCCACGGCATCGCAAGTGCGAGTAATCGCCGAAAGGTTTTGACCTTTGTGAACCTGGTCGGCGACTACAGTAAGATCGCGCTGACGCGCATTGAGCACAGCGACGACGCGCTGGAAACGTTCTGGGGTCATAATTTATTGCTTGTTTCGATACCAATTTACACCGTGCTGATCGGTCTCCACCAACAACACGCCCGCGGCGACTAGATAGTTCATGTTGGCCTGGCTCTCGCTGAGGGCCATGATCAGGTTGTGATTGCCAATTTCACTTTTAAATAGAATATCAAAGAGATCCATACAGCGCAGCGGACGCTCGGCTGCCCGCTCAGCAATCACCTCAAGGGCTGCATGGTGCTCATCAATAAGATGTTGCAGGCGCTGCTTGGCACCCCTAAACGGCAAGCCGTGAGAAGGCAGCACCAACACGTCGGCAGGCAACAAATCGCGCAATTTGGCGCAGGAGGCCAACCAGCGTTTGAGCGGATTCTCTTTGGGCTCGAGCGGCCACACACCGACGATGGAGCTAATCGTGGGCAGCAGCTGGTCGCCTGAAATTATCAGCTTGTCCTCTTCACAGTAAAGACAGACATGCTCTGGCGAGTGCCCTTCACCAATAACTACACGCCAGCCGCGTCCACCTATAGTGAGCACATCGTCTTCATGAAGACGGTTAAAGACTCGCGGCAAACTGCGAATAAGCTGCTTAAAACCACCAAAACGGCCGCGGTAGTAGTCAATTTGGTCTTCGTTACAACCCATACTGCGATAGAAGTCGAGCGCCTCTTGTGGTGCGCTGCGCATCGAGTCGGCGACCAACGTCTGGCACATAAAATACTCGCTGCGCGACATGTAGAACTGCGCGCCACTGCGTTCACAAATCCAACCGGCCAAGCCGACATGGTCTGGGTGCAGATGGGTACAAATAACACCCTTTACGGGTTTTTCGGCACCAATCATATCGCTGGCTAGCCGCCACACCGAGCGCCATACCTCCATACCTTTATCGGTGGCCATACCGGTATCGATGACGTACCAGCCGTCGTCATCCTCAAGCAGCCACAAATTGATATGGTCGATTCCGCCGGGGATAGGCATATAAACCCAGTAAATGCCTCTGGCCACCTCAGTAAAAGAGCCCGCTGTGGGCGGTTCGGCAAACGGGTAATCGAGTTCAGGGCGCGGCAAGTGTACTGCCATAGCTTTATTCCTTTAAGTTCTTTGTCAGTTAGGATAACAGATGCTGTGCCGCGCGACAGTCTCGCTGCGAAGCTGGCTCGGACCCAGCGGCCGCAGAAAAAGATCGTAAATGCTTGCCTGTCACAATGATTTAGTTACTCTGCACAATGGTTATTTTCAGTTTACTAATAGGATTAAATTATGATCGCAGATCTCGCAGAACGCCGCCCTCAAGTGGACCCCGACAGCTTTGTTGCCAGTAACGCCACTGTAGTCGGCTCCGTCACCCTCAAAGCGGGCTCCAGTGTCTGGTTCAACGCGGTAGTGCGCGGCGACTCCGAGAAGATCACGATTGGCGCCAACAGCAATATCCAAGATGGCGCAGTTGTTCATGCAGACTTTGGCTCACCCGCAGTGATTGGCAACAATGTTACCGTCGGCCACCAAGCCACTGTGCACGGCTGCACGGTCGGCGATAATGCACTGATCGGCATCAATGCTGTGGTACTCAACAAGGCAGTCATCGGCGCCAACTCGGTCATCGGCGCCAATAGCTTAGTGCCAGAGGGTATGGTCATACCAGAGGGGTCGCTGGTGATGGGCTCGCCAGCCAAGGTGAAACGTCCGCTCAGCGAGAAAGAAATAGGTTATTTAGCACTCTCCGCCAAACATTACGCCGATAACGGACGCCATTTTAAAGCCAACATGGTGGTGCGCGACGGCGAATAACCGCTAAGCGAGCAGCAGATTCCAGCCGGGGAACTGCGCCACCCGCTCGAACACCCAAAGCGCAGCCAGACCCCCGGTTGCGTAGAGGGCGCCACTGCGAACCCACCCCTGCGGGGGCTCAGTCAGTTTTTGCCAGCCACCGCCGCTAAATTGGCTTGGCCGAATAAGGGTGGCAACGCCAGTCAATAGGGCAAACAGGGCCATCAATGCACCGATAAACAGCAGCTGGCCCACTTCGACACCGACATTAAAACCGAGTAGCGCGGTGACAAACTGCTGTTCGGGCAGCCCTATCTCTTGCAGTACGGCTGCAAAGCCGAAGCCGTGCAGCAGTCCAAATGCGACCGACACAACCAGCGGCTGGCGAAACGTAAGCGAATCGCGCTGGTCGCGCGCCAACTCTACCGCCAAAAACAGCACGCTGAGCGCAATCACCGCCTCTACAGGCGCAATCGGCAGGCGCACCCAATCGACAGCGGCCAGCGCCAAAGTGACCGAGTGGGCTGCGGTAAAACCAGTGATAGTGAGCAATAGACGCCGCCAGTTGGGCAGCGTCAACAGCACCAAGCAGCTGACGAATAGCAAGTGATCTATGCCCTTCCAGATATGCTCGACACCCAGTATCAAGTAATCGAGCAAGACATTGCTCGGCACCGCTCTACCGCTGAGCTGCCAGCTGAGCTGGTCTGGGCGCAGCAGCTCGGCAGTTAATGCCTCGCCGTTTTCACCACTCAAACGAAACAGCGTAAATAAACCCGGGTTGGGCTGCGGATAATCGAGCGACAAAGTCTGCCCTAACAGTGAGCCTGCACAGGTGACAATACCGCGCTGAACAATACTGTCGCTGCGATACTCTTTGCGCTCGCTCTGCCAACGGCACGAGGCGGGAAGGATCAGTTCAGGCGGTTGCGCCAAACGGCCACTATTGGGCACTTTAAACAGCAGTTGGTAGCTCGGCTCACCGCCCTCACTGACACCAATAGAAGCCACGCTGACCAGCACCGGCCGCGCATCGTCTGCGCTAACCGGGCCCACCAGCGCCAGCACTAGCAGCGCGAAGACGGCAAAACTACGGCACATAGCGCTCTACCACATCATACTGATCGACAATCGCTTCAATCGCGCGATTTTGCAGCGCTGCTTCCGTTTCACGGCGATAGTCGAGCGCAACGCTGTCGACGACGTCGTTAAAGCTCGGTAGCTGACTGGGACTGTAACGTTCAACTAAAAACAGGTGCCAGCCGTAGGCCGATTCAACCGGTCCAAACCACTCTGCTGGCTGCCATTGTCCGTCATCCAGCACGGCAAACAGCTGCTTAGCAGCGGCACTGCCAAAATGGCTGGCAATCACCTGCTGGCTTTTTTCAATGTAGTTTTTGTGGAACGGAAAGTGATCGCCGCGCCCCAGTGCTTGGGCAAACTGCAACTGCTCTGCACGCACAACGGTTAACTCCGTTTGCGCATCAGCGCGCGCATCGAGGCGCCGCTCGCGATCAAAAAAGAGGTGGGTAAAGCTAATTTGGGCCGGCTGACGGTACTCTTCGCGATGCTCAGTAAAAAATGCCTGCAGCTGCTGTTCAGTTGGCGGCTGCTCGAACTCGCTCAAGCCGCGGGTGATAAATTCCAGTTTTTGCACCATTCGCCGGCGGATAATATAGTCTTCGCGATCCATGCCCAGCTTCAATGCCTCGCGGTAGAGCACCTCCTCGCGAATATAATCGTCGATTAAATTGCGCCGCGCAGCAGGCTCCATGGCCGCCAGCTGTGCAATAAAGCGCGGCGGATCAAACTGCTTGGCGCGAAACTGCATAAAGCTCACCAGTGCCGCTTCATCGACCACAACGCGGTTTGCCTCGCGGTCGCCACTGCGCTCATCGAGCCAACTGCAGAGAGCAAAAAACAACCCGCCGATTAGCAGGAAATGAAAAAGTGGCTCACGCCACCAGTGGGCTTTTTGCTGTACCGTCATTGGGATTCCTTAAATAGCGTGCCGAGGAGATTACAGCCCGATTAAAACAAAGGCCACACTCGCTAGAGATGCCGCCAACAGCGCGTAAGGGAGCTGGCTGAGCGCGTGCTCCATCACTCCGCAGCCCGCACTCTGGGCGACCAGTGCGGTTGAATCGCTGTAAAAACAGGCGTGTGAGCCAAAACTGCTGGCCGATAAAAGCGCGCCGATCAACAGTGGTGCTGGCACGCCCATCGCCTCTCCAAGCGGCATGACTATCGGAATAGCAATGGCAAACACACCCCACGAGGAACCCGTTGCAAAACAGATCGCCGCCATCGTTAAAAAGACAATCAGCGGCAACAACAGCGGCGTCATCAGCGGCATGACCGAGTCGATGATATACGGAGACAAACCGAGCTGGTCGTTGACAGATTTGAACATGAACGCACAGAAAACAATTGCCAGCGGCGCCATGATCATCTTGAACCCCTCCATGCAGGCGTCCAAAGCACCGCGCAGGGTAATCATTTTACGGGCAACCAAGTAAGGGATGGTCAAAGCCAATGTGAGCATCACCCCTTTCAAGAGATCGATATCAAACCACCAGGAGAAGCCGATCAATGCCGCTAATGGCAGTAAAAATGCCCACAGATCACTGCGCTCATGCTGCTGCTCTTCAATTTCCGCAATGGGTGTCAACACCAGTCGGCCCTCGGCAGCGGCGGCCTCGGCACGGCGCATAGCACCCCACAACGGCACTTTGCCAAGCACCACCAATGGCACCAGAAACATCGCGATCCAAGCGTAAAACATATAGGGAATAGCGGTGATATAAAGTGCCAGGCCTTCACCGCTTGGCGCCGCCCCGCTCTCTTCCAGCAGCGCGGCGAAAAATACCGCCCAAGTGGAAATCGGCACAATTACACAGACCGGCGCTGCGGTGGAGTCGACCACGTAAGAGAGCATCGAGCGCGACACCCCAAAGCGGTCGGTGACCTTTTTCATCGAGGCGCTGATGGCGATAGCGTTAAGATAATCATCGATAAAGATCATGATGCCGAGCAGCCAGGTTACCAGCAGCGAGCGCTCGCGGCTATTGGCGTGCTCAGCCAGACGGTTGGCAAACGCAGTGGCAGCACCGGTGCGAATCAGCAGAAAAATCAAACTACCCATCAAGCCACAGACTACGATGACCCAAGCGACCGTCTCATCCTGCAAGGTTGTTGTGGTAAGCGCAGCGAAATTGCCAACTAGTGCAGTGGGTTCAATCATCGCCAGGCCAAGCACAACGCCGCTGACCAGAGCGATGGCTGGCCGGTGCAACCAGAGGGCGACCACTACCACCAACGCAGTCGGCACCAAACTCCAAGCGGCATAGCTATCCATAAGCCATACTCTCAATGAATGAACCAAAACACCCAGGGCTGGGCTGTTCGATCAATGAACTACGCCTCAGCCAGAGCAGCATTCAGAGAGGCATAGGCCTCAATCACCGCCGCTGGTGCTTGTACCAGCTCGACCAACACCCCCTGCGAGCTAAGTGGAAACTCCTCGTTACCTTTGGGGTGGATAAAACAGACATCATGGCCTGCTGCCCCCGCGCGGATTCCGCCCGGAGCAAAACGCACACCGCGACCGGAAAGCCAGGTGATAGCGGCGTGAATATCGTCCACCCAGAGACCGACATGGTTGAGCGGTGGGCTATCGACACGCGGCTTGCGCTCTGCATCGAGCGGCTGCATAAGATCGACCTCGACGGCAAACGGGCCGCTGCCGAGCTCGCAAATATCTTCGTCGACATTCTCAGATTCGCTGACAAAAGTGGAGCGATAGCGCAACCCCAGCAGCTCTACCCAAAACTCGGAGAGTTTTGCCTTGTCGGGGCCGCCGACGGCTATCTGTTGCATCCCGAGTACCGAAAATGGTCGTGTATCGCCCATAATAAACCTCTAATCCGTTTTAATTAAATGCTATAAACTAATGAAATTATTTGAAAATTCACTTAAAAACTTGTCTCTATCTTGCTCTGCCAACAAGTTGATCCCGGCCGCCGCTTCGCGACCACCACCGCTGGCAAACTGGCGACAGAGTCGAGCCGCACCGGTGCGACGGCTGAGCGGTGCGCGCACACTGACCAAGTAGCCCCCAGTTTTTTCTGTCAACAACGCCACCGCACTATCGGGGTTCTCGCGAGCCAGTTGGTTGGCCCAGACACCGCTAATACGACGCGCCCAGGGGGCATTGGGCAACAATTTAACTATTCCCGCGACGTTGCTGAGCAGTGTCTCGACCTGGTCACACGCTGCAACGTCTTCAGCATAGCCGGCTCGCAGCGCCGTCAACGCTGGCGCTGCGTTTTCTATAAGTTCGAGTGGGGACTCAAACTCAAGCAGCTCTATGAAGAGCTCGGCGGGGTGAAAGTGCAAATCGCTGAGCGATTCGCCATAGCCGTTGTAGTTGAGCAGCTCACCCAGCTCGCAGAGCGCCTCACTCTGCTGCTCGTTGAGGCCAATATTGACGGCCAAGCGGCGCGCACTGTCATGCAAATTATCGCCGAAAGCACCGACCACTGCCCAAGCGGCAAAGCGGCCGCGCAGATAACCATTAACTAATAGGCTAGTGCAGACCTCTGGAGCTTCATTGATCAGTGAAAGCAAGCGGCTAGAGCCAGGAACGGCGCCTGCGTAATGGTGGTCGCAGTAAAAAACCTCGGCGCCGCGCTCGAGGAACTGCTCCAGTGGAGCGCGATTCTTATCCAGCGACAGATCCAGTACAACGAGATGGTCGCCCTCACCCACCTCGCTGAGCTCGGGCCTCTCTAGCAGCGCGATGTCGCGTTTTACACCGGTGACCAATTGCGCCTCACGCGGCTCTGCCAAGCGCAGTTGCAGCAGTGCGGTGATGCCGTCGGCATCGCCATTAAAAATATCGAAATCGGCCACTGTGGCTTAGGCGCTCGCTTCGCTCTGGTAGTAGTCCATAAGAATTTGCGCCACTTCGGGACGAGAGAACTCAGGCGGCGGCGCTATGCCACTGCCTAGCATCTCGCGGACTTTAGTGCCGGAGAGCAGGATGAAGTCTTCAGCGCTGTGATCAGGCGCTTCATTCATCATCACTACGCGGCCGAGCTTCTTTGAATAGGCAGTGTGGTCGGCGTTGAAGATCTCAATTTCCAGAGCCCCAGCTGGCACTTGATCGATAAAGATGGTCTGCGCATCAAAGGCACCGTAGTAGTCGCCAACACCCGCGTGGTCGCGACCGACGATGAGATGGGTAGCCCCCATATTCTGGCGGAAAATGGCGTGCAGCACCGCCTCGCGCGGTCCAGCGTAGAGCATATCAAAGCCGTAGCCGTTGACCATGACGCTGTTAGCAGGAAAATAGCTGTCGACCATGGTGCGAATTGATGCATCGCGCACGGCGGCAGGGATATCGCCTTTTTTAAGTTTACCCAGCAGCATATGGACGACACAACCGTCCGCGCCAAGACGCTCCATCGCCATGCGGCAGAGCTCTTCGTGGGCGCGGTGCATTGGGTTGCGGGTCTGAAAAGCGACCACTTTTTGCCAACCGCGCTCGGCAATCTCGGCGCGAATCTGCACAGCGGTGCGGAAGGTGTCGGGAAAATCGACATCGAAGTAACTGTAGTTGAGCACCTCAACAGAGCCCGACAACAACACTCTGCCAGCGCCAGAAAACGCTGCTACGCCTGGGTGTTGTGGGTCATTAGTGGCAAAAATAGCTGCTGCCATGGTCTCAATTTGCTGATCGCTAACGATTTCGACTGCATCGATATCCATTACAGCTAAAACTGGGTTGCCGGCAATATTGGGGTCGCGCAGGGCGATGCGGCTGCCCGCTTCGATACCTTCGGCACTCTCTACCATATTGACGATCGGCACTGGCCAGAACAGCCCAGTGGTTGTGTGCATGGTCTCTGCCACAGCCAGCGAATCGGCGAGGTTCATGTAGCCCTCGAGGGGGTTGAAATACCCGCCCGCGAGCATGACCGCATTGGCCGCTGCCGCTGAGCTAACGGTAATTGCCGGAAGTGAAGCAGCTTCGTCAACAAGCGCCTGTCGGCGCGCAGAATCGGCAACGTAGAGAGGGTTTAACAGGTCAGATCCGTGCGGCTTAATCAAAACTAACTCCTAGTATGGGGCAGGTAAATCAAACCGCACATGATACCGGAAAATCAGCCGCTGCGGAGCACCCCGCACTCGACCAGATAGGCGATGATTTGCTCTACCTCCTGCTCCAGCGAGAGCTGATCAGTGCGCAGCGTTAGCTCTGCCGCGGGTGGCGCCTCATAGGGATCGTCGATGCCGGTAAAGTTGCGGATCTCTCCAGCGCGAGCTTTTTTATACAAACCCTTGGGATCGCGGCGCTCCGCTTCATCGAGCGGACAGTCGACATGCACTTCAATAAAAGGTAGACCGGCGGCGTTGTGCAGATCGCGGACACCATCGCGGTCAGCGGCATAGGGGCTGATAAAGCTTGACAGGGTAATCACGCCTGCGTCGGCAAATAGCTTAGCCACCTCGCCGATTCGACGGATATTCTCAGTGCGATCTTCAGCAGAAAAGCCGAGGTTTTTATTGATGCCCAAGCGAATGTTATCGCCATCAAGACGATAACTGAGCTTACCGCGCTGATGCAGCTCAGCCTCAAGAGCAACTGCAATCGTGCTCTTACCGCTACCCGACAGCCCCGTAAACCAGAGCGTTGCGCCACTTTGGCCAAACATTTCCGTTCTATCGCTGCGACTAACCTCTCCTTCGTGCCAAGTCAGGTTATCGCCACTGGTACTTCCATTACTCATTATTAATCCTCAAGTTTTTAAAGGCTATTTATTCACAGCCAGACAATGCCGCCAAGGCTCTCATCATTTATCGCGTTGGCAAAATGCTGCTCAACTTGATCGCGCTTAACTTTAAGAGTAGGCGTCAAAATACCGTTCTCCGGTGTCCACGCCTCAGGGGCAACAATCAGTGCATCTAGCACCGCGTGGGATTCTGACGGCGTATTGGTAGTGGCTAGGATATCGACGAGTTGAGCGGTAAGCGCCTCGCGCGAATGGCCTTCTGCCGCCTCAGCAGACAACACCACTACGGCCACTGGCTGTTTGCGCGAATCGCCCACCACACACGCCTGCTCTACCAAACCAGAGCCCAGCAGGCGATTTTCTATCGGTGCGGGAACGATATATTTGCCCTTGCTACTTTTGAAGATATCCTTGATGCGACCAGTGATGCGAACGTAACCCTCGCTATCGATTTCGCCTTTATCGCCAGTTTTAAAGTAGCCGTCGACAAAGCACTCCGCGGTTAACTCGGGCTGGCGATAATAGCTGTGAAACACTCCGTCACCTTTAATGAGTATTTCGCCCTGCTCTGATAGCTTCACTTCAGTGCCCGGCACAGGTTTACCAATGGTGCCAAATTTGCTGGGGTTAACCGGTGCATTACCTGTCGAGAGGCCCGCTGTTTCGGTCATACCCCAGCCTTCACCGATATCGAGTCCCAACTTGTGAAACCAAGTCATCAAACCGACGCTCATCGGCGCGGAGCCAGCACCGGTAAAGCGCGCCCGACTCAATCCCAACTGGGCGCGCACTTTGCGCTTGACCGCACCAGCAACAAACGGGATCTTTAGCAGCACGTTCAACTTGCCCTGCGGTAGAGCGGCGAGGATGCCGGACTGAAAGCGCTTCCAAAGTCGCGGCACGGAGATAAATACCGTTGGCGATGTAAAGCGGACGTTGTCGGCAAAAGTATCAATAGAGTCGATAAAATCTACAGCGGCACCAGAGGCTAGCGAAACACCTTGGATAACCGTGCGCTCGGTAATGTGCGCCAGAGGCAGATAGGAGAGCAGCTGATCTTCTTTAAATATACCAAACTGCTCAATTGGTGCTCGCGAGCCATAGACATAGCCTCTGTAGTTCATCACCACCCCTTTGGGGCGCCCGGTACTGCCCGAGGTATAAACAATCGACATGATTTCATCGCGATCGCCATAGTGAGGCTCTGCCAAGGGTTCATGGCTAGCTAGAAGTTCATTCCAAGCGAACTGCCCTGTAACGCCTGGGTAGTCGAAAGCAACGGTAATTAGCGAGCCAGGCAGGCCTGCCAACTGTTCAGCTGGGTTGCCCAGTTTGCCGACGAACAGTAGCTTCACTTCTGCGTGGTCTATGACATAGTCGATCGTGGGTTGTGCAGCAGTGGCATAGATCGGCACTGAGACCAAGCCGGCGGCTTGAATGGCAAGATCGGCGATAAACCACTCGGCACAGTTTGAACCGAGAATGCCCACCCGATCGCCGGGCTGAAGGCCCTGTGCTTTAAGTGCAGCCGCTATTTGCAGAGCTTGTTGGCGAAACTCAAGCCAAGTGGTGGTGGCGTATTCACCTGAACGCGGTTGACGAAGATAAACTCGCTCACCCTGTTCGGTACACCAGTGATCTACCCACGACAGTGGTACTGCTCCGAAAGCTGCCATATAACCCTCTTAAATTTTTGTTGTTGTCATAATTACTCAAAGATTGTAATCGGGCAGTGCGGCTCTGACCACCCTATCACGTGAGAATTATGACAACCTATCATCAACCCATTCCAGCTTATGTGACTGTTCGGTTCCCCCCGCTTCTTTGCCAGCTATAAAGCAGCTACACTCGTTGCCAAATTAAATGTGCTTACAGCTCTCGCTGCGGGCTCTAAGACAGGCAAGGGACAACTGATGCAATTTGAATACAGTGAAAAGGTTAAAGAATTACGAAGCCGGATTGAGGCTTTCATGCAGGAGGATATCCTCCCAAACGAGGCTCTCTATGAGCAACAAGTGGCAGAGTACGGCTGGACCACTCCTCCCATTTTGCAAGAACTCAAGGCCAAGGCTAAAGCTGCCGGATTGTGGAATTTCTTTTTGCCATTGAGTTTTGGCGAATACAGCGGCGGTCTGACCAACCTCGAATATGCCCCCTTAGCTGAGCTGATGGGCCACAACGGCTGGGCATCTGAGGTATTTAACTGCTCGGCACCCGACACCGGCAATATGGAGGTACTGGCCAAGTACGGCACACCTGAGCAACAGCAAAAATGGTTAGTGCCGCTGCTAAATGGCGAGATCCGCTCCGCGTTTGCTATGACAGAGCCCGATGTCGCCTCTTCTGACGCGACTAATATTGAGACCACTATCGTCCGTGAGGGTGACGAGTACGTCATCAATGGTCGCAAGTTTTACATCAGTGGCGCGTGCCGGGCCGAATGTAAAATTATGATTGTGATGGGTAAAACCGACCCCAACAACGTCAACCGCCACTTGCAACAGTCGCAAGTTTTAGTGCCTATTGATACCCCTGGAGTGACTGTGGTGCGCCCAATGAAGGTATTTGGCTACGACGACTGCCCCGAAGGCCACGCCGAAATTATTTTTGAGGATGTCCGTGTTCCTGTAGAGAACATTATCCTCGGCGAAGGTCGCGGTTTTGAGGTGGCACAAGGTCGCCTCGGGCCAGGGCGCATTCACCACTGTATGCGCAGCATTGGCGCTGCCCAGCGCGCACTCGAGATGATGTGCGAGCGCGCCAACAGCCGCATCGTATTCGGGCGACCAATGAGCAAACAGCAATCAATTCGCGAAGAGATTGCCAAGGCAGCTATTGAGATTGAGCAGTGTCGTCTGCTCACACTCAAGGCTGCCGACATGATGGACCGAGCCGGCAATAAAGGAGCGCGCGAGTTAATTGCCATGATCAAAATTGCCGCTCCCAATATGGCGCTGAAAGTAATCGATCGCGCCATTCAAATCCACGGCGCTGCTGGGCTTGGACAAGATACATTCTTGGCGCAAATGTTTGCTTGGCAGCGTGTACTGCGCTTGGCAGACGGCCCCGATGAAGTACACATGATGCAGCTCGGCCGCGACCTAATGGCTCGCCACGAGACGATTTGAATATGCTCGCGGACATCAACACTGCTGCTGGACAAGCTGCCATCGCCGAATACTTGAGTGAGCAGCTGGTTGATTTTAGCGGTCCGGCAACTTTTGAGAAATTTAGCGGCGGTCAATCCAACCCTACTTACAAGGTAACTACCCCGACGGCGAGTTATGTCTTGCGCAGTCAACCCAGCGGTAAATTATTGCCCTCTGCGCACGCGGTTGACCGCGAGTACCGCGTGCTAAAAGCACTGGGCTCTACTTGCGTGCCAGTACCGCGAGCACTTCACTTATGCACTCATTTAGATATTACGGGTGCACAGTTCTACCTTATGGAATTTCTCGACGGCACTATCCACTGGGATGCTGCCTTGAAAGATGCTACCGACAACAGTCAACGCGGCCGTATTTATCAGCAAATGACCGACGTCCTTGTGGCGATACACTCCATTGACCTCGAGGCTGCCGGACTCAGCGACTACGGCAAGCCCGGCAATTACTTTGCACGTCAATTGCAGCGCTGGACACAGCAATACTCAGAGAGTCAAACGCGAACCATTGCAGAGATGGACCAGCTCGCAGAGTGGTTGCTAGCCAATGAGCCCGAAGATGATGGTCGAATATCTCTGGTGCATGGCGATTATCGGCTCGATAATCTCATGCTCAGCAAAGACAACGAAAAAATTATTGCCGTGCTCGACTGGGAGCTCTCTACACTTGGCCACCCATTTGCCGATCTCGCCTACCTGTGCATGAATCGCCGCCTACCCTCGGTGGCAGCAACAGCCAACAGCATGACCGGGCTGGGAGGCATTGATCCTGACAGCCTCGGCATACCCAGTGAAGCGGAGGTCATCGCCGATTACTGTCGGCAAATGGGCATAGCCGGTATCGACAACTGGGCATTTTATCTGCGCTTTAGCTTTTTCCGTTTAGCCGCTATCTGCCAAGGGGTTGCCAAACGCGCTATCGACGGCAATGCCTCTTCAAAGCATGCCAGCAGTGTTGGCGATCTCGTACAACCACTTGCCACTATGGCGTTGACTATAAAGTAAAAATACACAGGAGCGCTCAGCATGAGTGACATTACCCTAGATCCAATGCTCGACTTTACCGATAAGGTTGTCCTTATCACCGGAGCTGCTTCAGGCTTAGGCGCCATGCTGGCTGAGCAATTCAGTGAGCGCGGGGCCAAGTTAGTGCTTGGCGATATCGACGAAGACGGCTTGGCTCAAACTGCGTCTATGCTAGAGGGCGATAGCGTCACACTGCGCTGCGATGTGACCGTAGAAAGCGATTGCGCCGCACTCACAGAGGCCGCTTGTGAAATGTTTGGCGGCTTAGATATCGCTATTAACAACGCCGGTTATGGCCATCAACTGGCACCTATTGATCAACTGCAAGAGAGCGATTACGACAATATGTTTGCAGTCCACGCCAAAGGCGTTGGCTTTGGCATGAAACACCAGCTGCCAGTCATGCGCGAGCATGGCGGCGCCATTATCAATATTAGCTCAATGGCAGGGCTCGGTGGCGCGCCAATGCTCGGGGCCTACTCCGCTGCCAAGTATGCGATTGTCGGCCTCACCAAAACGGCTGCCATAGAGAATGCTGCAGCCAACATCCGCGTTAATGCAGTTTGTCCTTTTTTTACGATGACGCCGCTGGTTACCGAAAGCGGCTTAATTGACAAGATAGACGGCATGGTTAGGCGCGCACCTATGCGCCGACTGGCAGAGACCGAAGAAGTCACCAGTGCAATACTACTGCTCTGCTCGCCGGCCAACAGTTACATGACCGGCCAAACTATTGCTATCGATGGCGGTGTTTCGGCCTATTGATCTGTGCTTTGCAGCCACACAACTAATCTAGGAAATCTTATGAGCCAGGCCACCAGCCTTTTGAAACCTTTTGCTAGCGAGAAATTAACACTATCCAACCGCATTGTTATGGCGCCGATGACACGCGCCTCAAGCCCCGGGAACGTTCCCCATGCAGGCAATATCGAATACTACCGCCGTCGCGCTGCAGACGGTGTTGGTTTAATCATTACCGAAGGGACCTGCATCGGCCACAAAGCGGCCAATGGTTATCCCAACATTCCTTATTTCTATGGTGAAGAGGCACTGGCGGGCTGGAAAAAAGTCGTTGATGCAGTTCACGCGGAAGGCGGCAAGATTGCACCGCAGCTGTGGCACGTGGGCGCGATCCGTCGCGCCGGCACGGAGGGCCCAGAGCCAGAATTACCCGGCTATTCTCCCTCGGGCATGGTAGTGCCCGGCAAAGTCTCTGGCCACGCCATGAGCGTCGAAGACATCCAAGAGACCGTCGCTGCCTTTGTACAGGGTGCAGTAGACGCGCAAAAACTCGGCTTTGATGCGATCGAGATTCACGGTGCCCACGGCTATCTTATCGATCAATTCTTTTGGCCCGGCACCAACCACCGCGAAGATCAGTACGGTGGCTCTATGGCGAACCGCCAGCGTATCGCGATTGAGATTGTCGAGGGAATCCGCGCTGCGTGCGGAGAAAGCTTGCCAATAATTTTGCGCTTTTCGCAGTGGAAACAGCAAGACTACACCGCGCGGCTGTGCGAGACACCTGAAGAGCTAGAGGCCTTTTTGCAACCATTGGTCGATGCTGGTGTAGACATCTTCCACTGCAGCACGCGGCGCTTTTGGGAGCCCGAGTTCGAAGGCAGCGACCTCAATCTGGCCGGCTGGACGCGCAAAATAACCGGCAAACCCGCCATCACCGTCGGCAGTGTCAGCCTCAACAGCGACTTTTTACCAGAGGATGGAACTGCCAATTTCAAGTCGGGCAACCCCGCTTCTATCGACAATTTGGTAGAGCGCATGGAGGCAGATGAGTTCGATCTAGTTGCGGTAGGCCGCGCCCTGATCGCCAATCCAGATTGGGTTAAGCATCTCAGCGCTGGCACACTCGATCAACTGGCGCCCTACTCTGCAGAGCTGCTGCAGAAACTAGACTGACCGACAGGCCTGGCTCTGGACTCCTCCAGAGCCAGCCATCTAACTAAAACTGGTAATCAACCGCTAGGGAGAGCGTACGCCTGGCACCGGGGAAGTAGCGCTCGTCGCTAAAACGGGTGTAATCGGCACGATCGGCGTACAACTCATCAGTTACATTCAACAAGCGAGCGGAGAGCGCGAGCTGACTCGTTGCCTGCCAGCGGCTGCGCAGATTCCACAAACGGTGGCCGCTGTAGCGGTGTTGATTTTCGATATCTAAGTAGTAGCCGGCCACAGCACTCCACTCTAGCTCAGCCATCAGCTCTTCACTTGGCTGCCAAACGAAGGCTGTGCGGCCAAACCAGCGCGGCGCGCCATCCATCTCATTGCCTTTAATATTGCTCGTCACTAGTCCAGGGCTATTGCCGTAGCTATGGCGGGCATAGCTGGCGGCCAGTTCTGCGCGCCACTGGGGGTTAAAAGCGTAAGCGGTTGAAACTTCAACGCCGCGATGACGTGTTTCACCATTGCTGACATTGTAAAAATCGCTATCGCGGAAGATCACATTGCGTTTGTGCATGAAATAGAGGGCAACTTGATAATCGAGTTGAGCCAAACTCCCCTTCCACCCCAATTCAAGTGAGTCCAACGAGGGGGCATCAAGCTGTGCGCTCAACTGTTCTCGCTGCAATCGATAGAGCTCTGTTGCCTGCGGGGCCCTGTAAGCGCGAGCAAAGCGCACAAATACTCGTCGAGCATCAGCCAACTGGTAGTTTAACGCCGTCTCCAGCGAGAGATTTTCGAAACGGTCGTCGCGGTCCGATGGCCGGGTGTAGCGACAACCCGAATCACAAGGATCGCCGAGTTGGTCAGTGCGACCATCGCTCATTTGGTTGTCATAACTGTAATCGAGTGCCTCAAAACGCACTCCGGCGCTCCACTCCAGCTGCTCAGCAAGCTGCCAATTAAGACGTGCAAACGGAGAGAATTGCCAAGCATCTACTCGATAGTCGTAGTGTTTGCCTGTGGGGATTTGGCTTTGTAAGAAACTCGGCGCCTCACCCTCTTGATACTGCAGTAACTCGCCCTCTGTCAGCTCAGCATCGACACCGAACAACCAGCTGCGCCCATCTTTTTCTGTAGGTTGCCATCGCAGCTGGACACCCGCGCTGTGGTGGCTGTTATGCTCTACCGGGGTGCCGGGCAAGAAGTGCATTAGGAAGTCCATCTCGGCACTGCGCAGGTAAGGTTTAATCGAGACCGTGCCCTCTTCACTAGTGTGCTGCCATTCGCTCCAGGCGCGGACAGATTCCGCGTTGCGGTAGGCCTGCGGATCTAAATTTTGGCGGCGCACAACAGTATCGGCATAACTCTCAAAGCCCTCGATATAACTGGCGGTCTCTTGGTTGAGCTGCGAGACAACTAAGCCGCTGTCAACCTGCCAGTGCTGCCCCAAGTACTGGTGTTGCAAAGTCAGCTTGTTCTGTTTAAAGCCCGAGGAATCGCGGCTGCCGCCGTCGATAGCGCTGGTAACGGCAACGCCCAATCGCTGTTGCTCATCTCCACCGTTGACATTGAACGCTAGGCGCTGATAGTCACGCTGAGCCCACTCCAGGCCCAAGGAGTTGGGGGCTTGTAAGTCGGGTGCCTGCACATCAATCACCCCGTGCAGTGCGTTGCTGCCATAGAGCACCGTACCGGGGCCGCGAATCAGCTCAATCGCTGCGGCTTGTTCCGTATGCGCCCCGAACAATTCATTGATATTGCAAAAACCGTTGGCATTGAGAGAGATGCCCTGCTCTAACACCAGCAGTTCCCCACAGGCACCGGCGCCGGTAAAAACCGGCGAGCGCACCGCGGGTAGATACTCTTGGCCGTTGCCGCGCTGCAGTAGCAATCCAGGCTCGCGGTTGAGCAGTTCAGAGGCGTGTTGAGCTCCGAGCAAAGCGATTTCTCTGGCATCGATAAGCGACACACTTAACGGTAGCTGGCTGAGCGCTTGTTCACTACCCGTGGCGATAGTCACCACCTCCTCAACTGGGGCGGCGACCGCCCAGACAGGAAGTAAACAGATAGCAGAGATAGCTAGCGGCTTTAGTTTCATTGAATAGATACGCCTTTGTATATTTTTCAGCTGAAAAAAAGAGCCGCTGTGCGGCTCTGTGAGACTACCATTGAGTTTACAGTGCGCCGGGGAAAACACCACCGTCGAGCAGTAAATTTTGGCCAGTAATAAAACCAGAATTTGCCGAGCAGAGAAAGGCCGCGGCAGCGCCAAACTCTTGCTCACTGCCGAAGCGGCCAGCTGGCACCGAAGCGAGCATTGCTGCGCGCACCTGGTCGGGCTCAACGCCGCGAGCCTGCGCCTGTGCAGCAAACAGGCTCTCGAGACGTGCTGTTTCGTGCAGGCCTGGCAGAATATTATTGATAGTGACATTGCTCGCCACGTAGTTATTGGCAATGCCTCGGCAGAAGCCGGTCAAGCCTGCGCGAGCACCATTGGACATATCCAGGCCCGCCATCGGCATTTTAACAGAGCCACTGGTGATATTGACTACCCGGCCAAAACCGCGCTCAGCCATACCATCGAGTGTTGCCTGCATCAGCGCAATGGCACTGAGCATGTTGGCTTCCAATGCCTGGTGCCAATCAGCCGCAGTCAACTGGCGCCAATCGCCACTCGGTGGACCGCCGGCATTATTGATCAGGATATCAGGCGCCGGTTGTGCCGCCAAAAGGGCTTGGCGGCCCTCCACTGTCGCGACGTCGGCGACTACTGCTGCCACCTCTGCACTGCCCTGTGCGCGCAGCTGTTCTGCGGCCGCCTCGATTGTCTCTGTGTGGCGGGCCACAATCGTCACTGCTACACCGGCGCGATGCAGCTCAGCGGCAGTGGCATAGCCAAGACCGCGACTGGCACCACAAACGATGGCAGTTTTACCCTTTAACCCTAAATCCATGCTGCTGCTCCTTCGAGTAATTGCCGTTTAGCTCTTCATCTTAACTAGCATGCCGTAGACCTTGTCGGCAAAGTTACCGTAAGGGGGGCGCAGGTACTGCATAGCGGTCCAGCCCGCTTGATAGAACACGGGGCGCATTTTCGAACACGCAACAAAACCCTCATAGCCGTGATAATGGCCCATACCGCTGGGGCCGACACCACCAAAGGGCAGATCGTGCTGGGCGACGTGGAACAGACAGTCGTTGACACTCACCCCACCTGACATGATGTGTTCGATGTAGTAATCGACTAATTTTTTGTTGTTTGAGAACGGATAGAGCGCCAGCGGACGGTCGAAGCGGTTGACATAGGTGACCACATCGCTGGGCTCTTTGTAAGGCATGACCATCAACAGTGGACCGAACGTCTCACGCTGGCGAATAGTCATCTCAGGGCTGGTTTCTAAGATCAGCGTCAGCGGGATTTTGCGCAACTCTGGATTGGCCTGCTGCTCGCTCAATGACACCACACGGGCACCCTTTTGTTCGGCGTCGGCAATAGTCGCCATAACGCGCTCATAAGAGCGGTCATCGATCAGCGAGGTGTAGTCTTTGTGGTTGATATCTGGGCAGTGTTTGTGGGCGTAAGCACGGGCCTTTTCAACAAACGCTTCAATCTGGCTTTCGTGGACAAATACATAGTCAACATTGGTGCAGATCTGACCGGCGTTGAACTGTTTGGTAAACATAATTCGGCCGACTGCTTTTTCCAAGTCATATTTGGGGTCAATCACTGCAGGTGCTTTACCACCCAACTCAAGGATCACCGGAGTGAGATTCTGCGCGGCAGCAGCCATGACTGCGCGGCCGGTTTGTCCAGAGCCAGTAAATATCATCAGATCGAAGGGTAATTTAGAGAATTGGATACCGACGCCACCGGTCTCTTCAAAAAATTGCAGTTTAGTCGGCTCAAAGTATTTGGGTGCCAGCTCTTGAAGAACCCGGGTTAGAGCAATTGAATTTTCGGACATTTTAACCATAGCGCGGTTGCCGGCGGCAAACACCGCTGCCAACTGCGAAAAAGACAGGTTGATGGGGAAGTTCCAAGGCACAATCATGCCCACTACACCCAATGGCTGAGGTATTAGTCGGTTTTTCGCACCCGGATACATGCCAATATCAATGTGGCGGCGCTCCGGTTTCATCCAACCTTTGACTTTTTTGATGGTGTCGTTAATACCATCGGTCACCGCTATCACCTCTGCAAACAGCGACTCGTGATAGCTGCGGTTACCGTAGTCTTCACAGATAGCGCCGGTGATCGCCTCGAGATTTTCAGAGAGCATCGCCTTGAGCTGTTTAAGATCCTGTTTGCGCTCTGCAGCCGTGGGCATTGGCGCAGCAAAATAAGCCTCTCGCTGCTGCTGCAACGCCTCAGTTAAAAGAGCAGTGTGCGGACTTGCCTGGGTCTGCTCAGCTGAGCTCATGGGACTGTTCATAAGGTAACCTCGATTGGGGTGATTTATTGTATGACTTATTGGGTGATTACAGCAGACAGCATTGCCAGAGCCAAGATTTTTTGCAACTCTAGCAGCTTGCTGTTTGCGACTATTCGGTCTACAGATGCTGTGCCATAGTAGCTCGGCAAGATTCGACACTTTGTCGGTTTGACGACCTTTACAAGCAACAATAATGCATACACTTTGCGACAGTTCAGTTATTGCCACCCATTAGGATCTGCCATGAGCATTTATAATATTGCCCCGATTACCGTCGACGATTACCGCGCCATAGCCAAACGCCGTCTACCACGCTTCCTGTTTGACTATATTGATGGAGGCGCCAACCGCGAAGAGATCCTGGCACGCAATTGTGACGACTTTTCTCAAATTGCCCTCAAGCAGAGAGTTCTGCGCGATGTCGACAGTGTCGATACCTCAACCACTCTGTTTGGCCGTTCTTTGGCAATGCCTGTCGCTCTGGCACCAGTAGGAATGGCTGGCCTATTCAGACGTCGTGGGGAAACCCAGGCAGCTCGAGCCGCGGAGCGCTGTGGCATCCCATTTACTACCTCTACTGTCGGCATCTGCCCAGTCGATGAGGTCGCCACCAGTGTTGCTGAGCCGATCTGGTTCCAGCTCTATATGTTGCGCGACCGCGATTTTATCCTTGAGTTGCTAGAGCGCGCCAGCAATGCTGGTGTCGATACGCTGTTATTTACAGTCGACCTCCCGGTTGCCGGTATGCGCCAGCGCGATTTCCGCAACGGTATGCTTGGCGGGGGTATCCCAGGCAAGATCAGCAAACTGGCACAGCTGCTAGCCAGCCCACAATGGGTCTATGATGTTGGCATAAAAGGTAAACCGCACACCTTTGGCAATGTCGCCAGCAAAGTCGAGGACCCCAGTGATCTAGACCTATATAAGACATTTATCGATGGGCAGTTCGACCCTACTGTCACCTGGGATGATATCGCCTGGTTGCGGCAACAGTGGAAAGGCAAATTAATCATCAAAGGGGTAATGGAAGCAGACGATGCACGCGCCGCAGTAGATTGTGGCGCCGAAGGCATTATTATCTCCAACCATGGCGGTCGGCAGCTCGATGGTATCTCCTCATCTATAGCTAAGCTTCCCAGCGTTGCCACTGCTGTCAACAAACAGTGTGCACTGTTAATTGACAGTGGCATCCGCAACGGCATTGACGTAGTAAAATCGATCGCGCTGGGGGCCGATGCCGTGCTGATGGGGCGGCCTTGGGTCTATGCAATGGCCGCTCACGGTGAACAGGGTGTGGTCGACTTGATGCAGATGGTCAATAAAGAGATTGAAATCGCGATGGCTCTTATGGGTGTCAACCGTATCGATGAAATTAACAGCGATCTTATCGACAAAGATCTTTGGTAAATCCCAAATACAGATAATATTACAACGAGAAAAATCACCGAAAGGGTTAAAACATGTCAGCAGCAGATATCATTGGTTACCTGGGCTTACTGCTCTCTTTAGTCGCACTCATTGGTTTAGCCATGCGCGGCGTAGATATCATCTTCGCGGCGCTGTTTAGCTCGCTGATCGTGATTGTTACTAACGGCCTGCCACTCGCCGCAGGTCTCAATGAATACTTCGCGTTTGGCAAGTTGGGTGCGTTTACCTTTGCCGGCAACTTCTTTTTACTCTTTGCCTCAGGCGCTATGTTTGGTCGCACGATGGGCGACAGCCAAGCAGCCACCAGTATTGCCCAGGCGCTCAGCGACAAACTGGGGGCGCGCCATGCATTGACTATTACTGTGCTCGCTACCGGCCTTCTCACCTACGGCGGCATCGTCGTTTTTGTGGTGATATTTGCTGTCTATCCACTCGGTATCAAACTTATCCAGCAAGCTGATATTCCCAAGCGGTTGTTCTGCGGCGCTCTGGCATTAGGCGCAGGGACTTTTACTCTGACCGCCCTACCCGGCACGCCGTCTATTCACAACGTTATTTCATCAGTTAACTTGGGCACTACGTTGTTTGCCGGCGCGGGCTATGGGCTTCTGGCCGGTGCCATTATGCTTTTTGCCGGCCTCTGGTATCTAGAGCGTCAACGGGTTGCTGCTGCGGCTGCAGGTGAAGGGTTTATAGCGGGGACCATGGATGCAAAAATTGTCGCCAACAATGGCGAGCTGCACACCCCATCCTGGCTATTAGCCATGCTGCCATTGGTGGCTGTGATCGGTTTAATCATGTTGCCGCGGCTGCTCTCGGGGGCCGCTGAAGCCGAGACTCCGCTCGGCCAACTGCTCAATTTTGCCAACAGCCAACCACTACTTTGGCCCTCGCTGGCATTGATGGCGGGCACTGCGCTGGCGCTGCTGTTGTTCCCCAGTGTGCGCGACAAACCGATGCAAACCATTGGTGATGGCACCCGCGACAGTATCATGCCGTTAATCAATACCGCAGCTGTCATCGGTTTTGGCGGTGTTGTAGTACAGACAGCCGGTTTTAGCGCTTTCTCGCAGGGACTGCTGAATATGGATATGCCGCCGCTGATCTCTATGTTCCTCTCGGTCAGCACTCTATCGGCAATTACTGGCTCCGCTTCTGGTGGGCTACAGATCTTTATGAGCAGCATGGCCGACAGTTATCTTGCACTGGGGATACCGGTAGAGACCCTGCACCGCATAGCCACTATTGCATCGGGTGGTTTTGACTCTCTTCCACACTGCGGCGCGGTCGTTGCTATGTTAACCATAACCGGGTTGAGCCATCGCCAAGCCTATAAAGATGTCGCCGTTGTCACCGTGGCGATTCCGGTAGTGGCGACACTGGTCTGTTTAGCCATTGCCGCCACTGTTTAATACCAGGAGCAAATAATGAGCTTAATTGCACAGATTGAAAAAATTGTCGGCAACAACGGTCTCCTGCAGGGCGAGGCAGTCACATCTCGGCCCAATCAAAGTATGGGACAAGGTAGCTGTCCGGCAATCGCTATTGTTAGACCCGCCTCAACCGAAGAGCTGTCGGCAGTCATGAAACTCTGCCATGCAAACCAGCAGCCTGTCGTCGCGATGGGCGGGCTAACGGGTTTAGTCAATGGCACCACCTGTAGCTCAGAGCATTTAGCCATTTCACTGGAAAGAATGCGCATCATCGAATCTATTGATGAGGTGGCCGGCACTATGACTGTGCAGGCGGGCGTGGTGCTTGAAACTGCTCAAAATGCTGTCAAAGAGAAAGGATGGCAGTTGGCGATGGATTGGGGAGCGCGCGGCACAGCACAAATAGGTGGAGCACTGGCGACCAATGCTGGAGGCAATTCGGTAGTCCGCTACGGTATGGCCCGCGAACAAGTACTCGGGCTAGAGGCCGTGCTTGCCGACGGCACAGTGGTCACTAGCCTCAACGAAATGCTGAAAAACAACACCGGCTACGATCTCAAACAGCTGTTTATTGGCTCCGAGGGGACATTGGGTATTATCACCCGCGCTGTATTGCGGCTGCGCCCGGCCTGTGATGCTGTGCAAACGGCTGTAGTCGCGGTAGACGACTTTGCCCATGTCGGACAAATACTGCGTCACCTAGGTAGCACCTTTGAGGGCAAGTTGAGTTCTTTCGAGGTAATGTGGAGCAGCTTAACTGATTTACTTACCGAAGAGACCGGCCGCCACCAAAAACTTTTTGATGAGCACCACCCCTACTCTATATTGATTGAGTCCAGCGGCGTAGATCAAGAACGGGAGGCAGAACAATTTGAACGAGTGCTTGGTGAGTTGCTCGAAAACGAGCTGGCTAGCGATGTAATAATTGCCCAGAGCAGCCAGCACGCTGCACAATTCTGGGAGATGCGCGATGATATTGAAGGCCTAATGACAGCACTACACCCGATAGTGGCCTTTGATGTCAGCCTGCCAATACGCGATATGGATGCCTACACCCGCGCGGTCACTGCGCGCTTAAAAGAAATTCAACCCGGTGGCCGCAGTGTAGTCTTCGGGCACCTAGGGGACAGCAATATACACATCGCCTTTGGGCCTACCAGTGATAAAGCAGCTGTTGAAGAGGTGATCTATAGCGAGCTGGCACCGTTCAATGGCGCCATCTCTGCAGAGCACGGTATTGGTTTAGATAAGCGCGCGTATTTACACCACTCGCGCAGCGCCACAGAGATTGCGTTGATGAAAACCATAAAGGCTGCTCTCGACCCGCTCAACCTGCTTAACCCTGACAAAATATTTTTGTGAGGAGCTAACTCGGGTCTTGATAGATAGCAGCAAACGCACCGCTGGACACTAGAGCTGAAAACTCCTCCTCAAGCGGCGCCAGCTGGTGAATGAGAAGCTTGTTATAGCGAATCGCAATGACACCTTCACGCTCAAACGTTTTTAGCTCTTTGCTAACACTCTGCCGAGAAGCCCCGAGCAACTTAGAGAGCTCCTCGTGAGAAGTGGCCAACATAATGCCGCCCTCATCGGTTGGGCTGCCGTGGCTGTGCGCTAATCGGCACAGCATACGGCCTAATTTTTGACGCAAGTTGAGGCTTTTCGCCTCTTCCGAAAACTCATAGAGCAGGCGCACATGGCGGCTCATGAACAAGTTGATGGCGCGGCTTAACTCTGGGTACTTTTGGTAGAAGTGTTCAAATGCACTGGCACGTAGAATACGCAGTTTGGTAGGCACTACCGCGACAGCGCTGGTCATCCGCGGCAATCCGTCAATTAACCCTAATTCACCGAAGCAGTCGCCACTGCGAAAGCTAGCAGTGATGATCTCACGCCCCTCTGTAGAATAAATACAGAGTTTTACCTCACCATCGATTACCTGAGCCATGAAGTCAGGATTGTGGCCTTGCTGGTAGACAAATTCCTCAGTTGCAACGTGGCGTACCTGCATCGCTGCGTAAATCTCCTCACGGATTGCGACAGGCAAATCCGTGAGAAAATCATGCAAGTGCAGTATCGGTTGCAAGTGCTCTACTCCGCGTCGAACCCTGCTTCTGTAAGCTGATCGCGCAGGTCATGAGAACGCTCGATCAAGTAGTGCTGGATATCGGTCATCTCTTCCATATTCAAACGCTCAGCGAAGCTCGGCATACCGTTTTCTTGCAGTGCACCCATCAACGTACCAATAAACATTTGGTGTTTTTCGTCGGTGAGCATGCGCAGATCTGGCAGCAAGCCGCCACTGATAGCGCTGAGACCGTGACAGGCGGCACAGTTCAAGCCATAGAGTTCTTTGCCACGAGCAATAGATTCGGCATCTCCAGGCTGCTCAACCAGTGGGGGCATCTCAATCGTACGGCGTTTAAATTCTGGCAGTGGCTCGTCTCCGCTAAGCTTGAAGACATACAGGCGCGAATCGGGCAGAACTTTGGTCAACTGCGACAGAGCACCAAAAGTGATACCAAACGATCCCCCAAAACCAACATTGATAGCAACATACTGCTCACCGTCAACCTCATAGGTCATCGGCCCTGCGCCAACACCGCTAGAGACTGGGACTTCCCAAAGCTTCTCGCCGCTATCCGCCGCATAGGCTACAAAGCGGCCATCGGCAGTCCCTTGGAAAACCAAGTTACCCGCAGTCGCCAGAGTACCGCCGTTGGCGATATGGTCGTGTGGGTGTGACCAGACCTCTTCTTGCTTGATAGGGTCCCAGGCTTGCAACTTACCGCGATAAATTTGATGCAGCTGGGCGATCTCTTCAGGCGTCTCGGGGACAACCGGAACAACCATACCAATATTGATCTGGTTCTTTTCAGGCGTGACAATTTCATCCGCACCCAGAGGGACAAAATGCTCAAGCGTTACTTGCTGTGGAATATAAACTAAACCAGTGATCGGCGAGTAGCTCATCGGATTCCAGTTGTGCGCACCCTGTGAGCCTGGGAACACTACCTTACCCTCACCCGATTCCCAGTAGTTGGCGGCATCGTTATCGACTATCGGTCGACCTGTCTCAGGATCGATCCCTTTCGCCCAGGTCACATAGCCAAACTTTTCTGCCGAAATAAGTTCACCCGTGGCGGCATCTATAACATAGAAAAAACCATTTTTAGGGGCTTGCATAACCACTCGGCGCGGCTCACCGTCGACAGGCAGTGTGGCAACCGTAATAGTTTGTGTAGCGGTGTAGTCCCAGGCATCACCCGGGGTAGTCTGGTAGTGCCAGACGTACTCTCCGGTGTCAGGCCGCAAGGCGACAATAGAGGAGAGGAACAGGTTGTCCCCTTTAGCCTCACTGCGCTCTTTGTAGTTCCAGAGTGAACCGTTACCTACACCGATATAAAACAGATCCAGCTCGGGGTCATAGGCCATCGAATCCCAAACGGTACCGCCGCCGCCCTGCTCCCAATAGCTATCGCCAAACCAAGTGTTTTGTGCCATTGCCATGGCGGCATCTTCTGGCGGCAGCGAGGGGTCGCCCGGGACAGTGTAGAACCGCCAAGCCATCTCACCCGTCTCTGCATCGTAGGCGGTAATATAGCCACGAACGCCGTATTCGCCACCACCGTTACCAATGATCACTTTATCTTTGACGACACGCGGTGCGCCGGTGATGGTGTAGTTGCGTTCAGAGTCGATGACTGTGTCGACAGACCATGCTACTTCACCGGTCGCGGCATCCAGTGCCTCAAGGCGGCCATCATAAACGCCGACAAAGACTTTATCGTTTAGCAGTGCGACACCGCGGTTAGCCGCATCACAACAGCCCGAACCCGCCACCGATTTAAACACTTCTGGGTTATATTTCCAGAGTAATTCGCCGGTCACCGCATCCAAAGCATGGACAATACTGAAGGCACTGGTGGTATACATTACGCCATCGGCAACTACAGGCACCCCTTGGACGACACGATCTAAATCGTACTTAAAGCTCCATGCCAAGCCTAACTGGTCGACATTGTCTGCATTGATTTGGTTGAGGGTGCTGAAGTGCTGCTCGCCGTAGTCGCCACCGTAACCAAGCCAGTTTTGGGGTTCAGCTGCAGAATTAACCAGCCTCTCGTGGGTGACACCGCTTTGTTCGGCAGGTTTTTCAGCACAACCCGACAAGGCCATAACTGCGGGTATTGCTAGCGTCAACGCCAACACCTTAAATGATTGTCTATGTCGCATCGGGTTACCTCTCTCAATGGGTCTGTGAAACAGCCGTTGATAATTGATTTAATTATTATTTTGCAGGTGTAATCTAACCAACCCAGCCGGCGTTGCCAAGCGCAAAAAAATGGGGTTTGTGGCCAGTCGGTCGCAATGAGTATTAACTGAGGCCTTGGCTGGTTAATAAACCGTCCGGAATCGCCGAGAGATATTGTGCAGTCGCTGCAGGTGTTGCAAAAAATGCCTGGCCACTCCAGAGCTGTGCACTGGCCACAGAGGTATAAGCCATGCGCCGTGTCAACTTGCCGGTTGAATCCAGCAAGAGGTGCTCTGCAGTAGAATTTGAGCCCACCTTCAAACCGAACTGATCGGTTTGGGCAAACAGGTGATCGGCATCAGCCAAGCCTGCATAAGTGTAGTTGTCGGCAATATCGATCGCCCCTGTATCGCCAACAATAATCACTCTGTCATTGGCGCTGAGATTATCGCCATCACTCCAGCTGCCCCACTCGGAGCCACTGGCATTTAAAATGCTCTGGTCACTGTCGACCAGTAGATAGATGGTATATTCAACGTTACTGTCAAAACTGCGATCTGAGTGGCTAGAACTGTCGCCGTTGACCAGATCGAAGACCACCACAGATGTATCTACATCGCTGGCAACTAATTGATAATCAGCGCTGGCCACAGCGCCTTCATTGCCTGCTACATCGACTATCTTTAGCTGTATGGAACTAGCCCCGTCTAGCGTGGCGCCCACTGACCAGCTGACCGCTGTAACGTCCACTGCGTCTGTAATCAGCCGCCACGTTTCACCGTCATCTACCGATCCGTAAAGCATCTCGCTTGCGCTCAGCTCAGCAGATAGTGTGGCTGAAATAGTTTGTTGCGCGACAGTAGTGATTCTATCGGTGGAGCTACTGCCTGTATCTTCATCCAGGGTTATTGCAGAGACGGTTACCGTTGGCGCACTGCTATCGACGCTGTACGGGTCATCGACCAGCAGCGTCTCATTACCGGCTGAATCAACTATTTTTAACTGCAGTGTGCCACTGGCTGGCAGCGTCACATCCCAGCTGAGCACTTTTTCAGTGAGCTGGTCGTTGAGGTTGGTCCAGCTTGCGCCGCCATCCAGCGAGCCGAGTAGATCTTCATTGCCCGCCAGCGCAGCAGACAACTCTAAAGTAATGGTTTGCGCCGCGGTGTCGGTAATTAAATCGCTATCAAAACGGCCACTGTCTCTGCTCAGTTGTGCTGCCGAGTTGAGGGCTTGGCTGCCATCAGCGAGGAAGTGCATCACAAAATCACTCACCGCCGCATCGCCTGTAGGTACCTGAGCAATAGCGTACTCACCGCCAGGCAAGGCAACAAGACTCAAGCCCTGCCTATCAAAAACAATGGGGGTCCCTATCTCTGTGCCGGCCTGGTCAAAGCGTCGCAGCGTATAAAGCTCTGTCTCAGTGTTGTACCAACCCACTAGCAGTTCGCGGCTCTCCCCGACAACAACCATATCGACATTGGTAAAGTCTCTATTATCCTGCAGATCAAGTCTTGCCCCGCTCGCCGCACCATCGGCTGTGAATATCTGCAGATGCAAGCCATCGTCGGTTGTCCATGAAAGGGCAAAAGCTCCGTTGCCAAAAGCGATCATCTCGGGCGAGAAAGATCGTGTGGAAGCGACATTAGAGACTACGGCTGTAGTCAGCGCGACACCCTCACGGGAGAATATTTTGACTGCCATCTCGTTATTCACTGTGTAGGCGATCGCTAGCTCTTCCCTGTCGTTGATGATCACCAGATCCGCATGGCCGGTACCTGAGCCACCCGTGGTCAGCTGCACATCGCCGCTCGACAGTACCAAAGTACTGTCATTGGCCGAGGCACCGGAGGCACGATAGGTATAAACCCCGGCATACTCGCCGTCACTAGAAAATTGTACTGCTCTGGCGGCAACATCACCGAGATCGACATACCCCAGCAAATCACCCACGGTATTATATCGGGCCAACAGCGATTGCTGCGAGGAGGGTCGAGTATAGTCCCGCAATACAGCGACCTCGCCATTCTCAGTCTGAACCATGGAGAAAACATACCTATAGCTTAAACCGGTTCCACCCCAATCCTTCTGATAGATAGTCGTATTAGTTTGATAGTTGTAAAGTTCCAGCAAGCCTTGTTTACCGGTTGCGTGCTCAAGTATATAGGCGATACCGATAAACTCGTCACCTACGGTTGCTAAACTCACATGAGTCACATCATAAGCGTGATTGAGAAGCAGAGTCAGATCACCCACGGGGTTACCGCCCTCATCGTAGCGTTGCAACCAGGGGTTATCGTCGCTGTAGACATTCAGGTAACCGCCGCCGGGTAGCGCGATGAGCTCTGCCGTTTGCGGTAGACCACTGGCTATCGCCTGAGTTGCTGCAGCGGTACTCGGTGCCGAGATATCGATGGTGACATTGAGCAGGTTGGTGAATGACTGGTTGCCGGCAGCATCAACGACTAAAGCACGGTAGTAATAAGGGTCTACTTGTTCGGCTACATCAACCTGCTCCGCAGTGGTCGCCGTCCATACGGTGCCATCTGATGAGCGCTGAAACTCGACGGTAGTACCCTCTTCCTGGCCGGCAATGGCCAAAGAGAAGTTATTGTCGGAGGTAACTCCATCAGTTGAGCTAATGCCCGTGTCGGTAAGATCAGTAAAACTCAAGACTCCGGGCTCTGGCGCAGTATTATCTATACTAACTAGAGTCTCATCACTTGTACTCGTGATACTTTCCGCCGAGTTACCCGCATAATCTTTTGCCTCGATACTGAAAGCTACGCTGCCCTCTACTGAGTCGTCACTGACGATATAACGGGCAATGTGATAATAGCTTTCTGAACCACTACTATTAAGCTGAGAAATCGAGACCGATTGGTTAGCAATCGTGATTGAGCTATCTAAAGAGATAAGTTCATTTGTAGTGAATCGAAGTTCGACAGTATCCCCAGTTTTAGCTGAGGTACTAGAGTTTGTTGT
>JBLYYE010000034.1:0-37682 GCA_048549915.1 Porticoccaceae bacterium | reverse complement strand
TTCATCCTCTCGCCGTCAATTTTAATTTCTTGCCCATTCAGTTCGGCCTAAAAGTGCGGCTTAGCTATTTCACATCTAAGCTTTACCGTGGATTGAGTAATATTTTTAGATTTTGAGGATTCTACAATGAAAAATATTTTTAAAGTGACACTACATATGGTGTCATATGTCTGCTAAAATTTTATTAGATGACGTACTGATCGAATTGCGCCAGAAATCAAGTAACCTGCGTTGCGCGGATGTGGTGGGGCTACTTAGTTCTCTTGGCTTTGATGTGAGAGAGGGCAAAAAGGGTGGGCACAAGGTGTATACACACCAGCAGCTACCCGACTTTATTAGCAGTAGTTTTAATTGCGGCCATGGTAAAAATTCTCAGATAAAAGCGCATTACATCAAGCAGATAGCTCGCACCGTAGTGATGCACAAATTTGCCTTAGAGGATTACCTGGTCGTAAGAGGAGAGTGATTATGTTGCAGCCATCGGATTACACGATATCAATTAAGCGAGGCCACTTCGAAGGTGAGCTCTGTTATGAGGCGAGGATCAAAGAGCTACCCGATGTCGCTGAGTATGCCGATAGTCACACAGAGGCCTACGATTTAGCGATCGATACTATTGAAACTACGGCAGAGATTTTTAAGCAGGAGGGTAGGTCGATGCCTGAACCGGCTATATCTAATGTTGAGTTCAGCGGTCGGATTACTCTGCGCCTATCGAAAACGTTACATCGTCTTTTAGCTGAGCAGGCTGATGACGAAGTGGTCAGTTTAAATCAGCACATCGTTAATCAGCTCAGTTTTAATGCGGGGCTGAGACAGGCTTCTAAGAAAATATTACCGAGAAAACGCAGTGCCGCGAAGAGCGCTGTTTTAAATGTCAGCCAGGTAGCCAGAAAACCCGGTAAAGCCGTCTCCAAAAGAGCCGCTGCAGCGCGAAAAGGTCAGCGCTAATGCTACTGGCTTGCTAACTTTTAGTTAACTCATCAAAACTGGTAAAGCTTCGAGGGGCAAATCTGCCGGTTCTTTTCTCCATTTGCGAGGAGATCGCTTCATCTTGGCTGCTGGAGCCGATGACATGGCTCTGCAACGTCTCCTCTAGCTTGAGTCCAGCACTGCTATCGCCATGCCAGCTCTGCTCGTAAAGCGCTTTGGCTAAAGCGATTGCCTGCGGGTTCTTCTCGGCGATGGTGCGCGCCATTGCCATGGCCTCTTGGTAGGGGTTGTCGCTGAGCTGGGTGGCCAGCCCGAGCTCTACCGCTTCGCTGCCGGAGACAATTTCCCCAGTAAAAGTGAGTCGTTTGGCGATATCCAGCCGCACCAGATCGCGCAGTGTTTGCGACGCACTCATGTCGGGAATAATGCCCCATTTTATCTCCATAACTGAGAGCTTGCTGTCTGGATGGGCAATGCGGATATCCGCGCCTAGAGCCACTTGTAAGCCACCACCAAATACTGCTCCCTGCAGTGCGCAGATAACCGGTGCTGGGATACGCTTCCAAAGGTAGGCGGGAGTCTGAAAACGGTTCGGATAGTTGCTGCTGCCGTGGCGGAAAGGAGCCAAGAACTCTTCGTCCATCTCTAGGCTGGCGAGATCTAGCCCTGCACAGAATGCGCGGCCCTCGCCGCACAAAAGCACAGCGCGCACATCGCGATTATCCGCAAGCTGCAGGGCAATTTCAGTGAGCTCCTCAAACATGGTCGGATTGAGTGCGTTGAGCTTTTCCGGCCGGTTGAGGCGCACTTCGGCGATGTGATCTTCAATGGATAATGAGACGGTGCTTGGCATAAGAATTCTCTTGTTACGCTAGGGATTGTGAGGATATTTTTAGCAGATACTTTTCGGTCTTAATAGGTGTGTGTACGCGACGGCTGATAATTTCAACTGTTATACCTCTGCGGCCATTAAGCTGCAGCATGGCGCGCTCTGCTAGCGCCCAAAATGGTGGCCGGCCGGGGTCGGCGATAATGATTTGCTGGCTGCCGCTGCGCAGAGCGCGGCGAACTAAGTTGTAGAGTGTATCGGCGAGCTCATCCCAAAAACAGATGTCGGCACCAATGATAGTGTGATGTCTGCCAAGCTCACGCCCTGTAATTTTTTCGAAGCGGGTGCAACTAAAGTGCACTTGTGTATCGTTGATCTCACACTGAAGTTTGACAAAAGGCTCGACGGAGTCGTCAATATCAACCGCTGTAACATCGGCGCCAAACTGTTTGGCCATAAAAGCTGAGCTAAATCCCCATCCGCAGCCTAAATCCAGCGCTGCGATGCCGTTCGGGAGGGGATTATCGTAAAGATAGTCGAGCAGTACGAAACTGGATAGCCAGACCTTGTTGCCATGGGCACGGTGCCCTGCCTGTTGGCGTTTAAGCCTTCGGGCAGCCGGATGGCTGGCACGAAGGGCGTGAACGCCGTGAAGTGTTAACAGATGTTTGTCCGAGATCGCCATTATCGCAGTTTACCCGATCTTGACGACGACTCAATTGTCAGCTTCTAGCTTTTGTTAATGACACTTTGCTGTCAAATTAATTGGGTAATTATGCGATCCACCATTTATTGGAAGATATTCTATGAGCAGAGAACACAACGAAAAAAAATTGCGCAGTCAACGCTGGTTTGGCGGTACACCCATGGATGCAGAACATACCGCTCACGCTCTGCAGGCTGGTCTTAGCCGCGAAGAATTTGAAGGTAAGCCGGTCATTGGCATTATTAATACCTGGAGTGATTTGAATCCTTGTCACGCTCACCTGCGCGAGCGCGCTGAGGCGGTTAAACGCGGTGTTTGGCAGGCGGGTGGTTACCCGGTTGAGTTGCCGGCGATGTCACTCGGTGAGGGCTATTTAAAGCCCTCGGCAATGCTCTATCGCAACATGTTGGCGATGCAGACTGAAGAGATGTTGCGAGCTCAGCCTGTTGATGGCGCAATTCTGTTGGGTGGCTGCGATAAAACGACCCCCGGTCTTTTGCTGGGCGCGATCAGTGCAGATCTTCCGGCTATATTCTGTCCGGCAGGATTTACCAACTCGGCACGCTACCGCGGTGAAAGTTTCGGCAGTGGTACGGGTCCGTTCCGCTGGGCGCCAGAACTCATTGCTGGGCGTCTACCAGTCAGTGAGTGGCAGACTATCGAAGAGAAAATATGGAGCAGCCCGGGGACCTGTAATGTGATGGGAACCGCTTCAACGATGACGGCCTTGGCCGAAGTGCTGGGTTTTTCGTTGCCGGGTGCGTCATCGGTGCCAGCTACAGCCTCCAAAGGACACCAGCTTGCAGCGGCGGCGGGGCGGCGGATTGTCGATATGGTTTGGGAGGATCTGCGCCCCAGTCACATACTTACCCGCGGTGCGATAGAAAACGCTGTTAAGGCCAATCTCGCACTGGGGGGGTCGACCAATGCGGCCATTCACCTGATCGCGATTGCGCGCCGGGCCGGCCACGATTTTACGCTCCAGCAGTTCGACGCGGCGGCACGCAGTGTGCCGGTGTTGGCGAATGTTCAACCTTCTGGCCAATATTTGATGCACGAATTTGCCGATGCCGGCGGTCTTCCCGCACTGTTGGTGCAGCTTCAATCTTTGCTGGATACTCAGCAGCGCACCGTTCTAGGCGAGCGCATGGCCGTTGTTATTGATCGCGCGCGAGTAGATGACGCCGAGGTGATCAGACCACTCGATAACCCAGTGGCAACTGAGGCGTTGGCCGTGGTGAGTGGCAATCTGGCCCCCAATGGCGCGGTAATTAAACCCAGTGCAGCAACGCCCGCATTGATGAGCCATCGCGGACCCGCGCTGGTTTTCGAGGATGCCGCCGATATGGTGGCACGTATTCACAGCGATGATTTAGATGTCACCGTCGACAGCGTATTGGTATTGCGCAACTGTGGTCCGCAGGGCGGACCGGGTATGGCTGAAAACGGTATGATGCCGATCCCCAAGAAGCTGGCTGAACAAGGCGTGCGAGATGTCCTGAGGCTCAGTGATGCGCGCATGAGTGGCACCAGTTTTGGTTCTTGTGTTTTGCATATAAGCCCAGAATCCTGGATCGGCGGTCCACTGGCACTGGTACAAACTGGCGATGAGATTGAACTCAATGTCGCAGAGCGGACGCTTAACATGTTGGTAAGCGAGGCTGAGTTGGAAGAGCGGAGAGCGTCTTGGAAGGCGCCTAAACCCCACTATGTGCGCGGTTGGGGATCGCTATTCGTCGAGCATGTAAATGGTGCCGATCAAGGGTGTGATTTTGACTTTTTGGTGCGCCCAGGAGAGACACCGGAGCCTGCGATTCACGACAAAATTTAGTGGGTAGTTGTCGTTAATCGAGCGCAGTCGGCAGTTTAAAGAGCCGTCGGCTGTTGGCAGCAGTTGCTGTGCCGAGCTCCGCTTCGCTCTCACTGCGGTGTTCTGCCAGTGTGCGCAGAACTTCGCTGAGATGGTGAGGCTCGCAACGTCGGTTTTTGGGTTTTTCGGCCAACGAGCGCGGCAGCAGATAGGGAGCATCGGTCTCTATTAACAGACGGTTTAGAGGTATCTCTTTGATCAGTTTCTGCAGTTCGAGGCCGCGTCTCTCATCGCACAACCAACCAGTAATACCAATATAGAGATCTAAATCTAGGTAGCCGTAAAGAGCAGATTTTTCCCCGGTGAAGCAGTGAATAACGGCTTGCGGGATCTGATCGCGATGTTGTTGCAAGATATCCAACTGGCGAGTGGCGGCATCTCTCTCGTGCAAAAACAGCGGTAGCTCAACCTCGCAGGCTATTTCGATATGGCCCGCGAAGGCGCGCTCTTGAGCAGTGGCTGGGCTAAAGTTGCGGTTAAAGTCTAAGCCTGTCTCACCTATTGCGACCACACTGGGGTGGCGGGCGAGAGCTCTTAACTCGGATGCACTGTCGGCATCAAATTGGCTTGCTTCGTGCGGGTGGATGCCCGCGGTAGCAAACAGCTGTTGAGGATATTGCTCGCTGTAGTGCTCGCAGAGCTCAATAGCTTTGCGGCTCTCCTCTATTGATGTGCCAGTAACTAAGAGGGCGCTGAGCGGGGCATGGTCTCCCTCGAAGGCGCGCTGGAGCACGGTATCCCTATCGGCGTCAAAACGGCTGTTGGTGAGATTGACACCGATATCGACGAGAGCCTTGGGCATTAATCTTCTGGCTCGCTAACGCGAATCGCCAGCACGTCACAGTGTGCACCGTGTAAAACACTGTTGGATGTCGAGCCAAAAATAAGTGCTAAACCGTGGCGGCCGTGGCTGCCGACAGCGATCAAATCAACACTTAACTGCTTTGCTAACTTGTGCATCTCGTGAGCCGGCTGGCCGATTACAATATGTTGATGGTCTGTACCAATGGACAACTCTTCTCCCACTTCAGCTAAACGCCGCTTGGCTTGAGTCTCGATTTCGTTTTGGATTCCAGTCAGGTCGATCGGAACGTCACCACCGTAGGTGTAAGATATTGGTTCGAGCACATGGCAGAGAGAGAGTTTGGCGCTGCTGTGGGCAAACAGGGTTTTAACTCGATCGATAATTTGTTGAGATTCTGTAGAGAGATCTAGACCGATTAGAATATGCTGATAGGCTGACATAGTTAATTCTCCTTAACACGTATTATCCTTGAGAGCCTTGCGGCTTTTGCACTTCTACTGATGAGAGTAACCAACAATGCTCTGGTTGTTAATATTTTTTTTACTGATCGCGGCCATCTCACCAATAATGATGATGCGCCAGACGCCGCGCCAGCGACGTATTAGCAACTTGCGCAGTGCTGCACTTAGCCAAGGGATTAAGGTGGGCTTGGTGAGTCGCCCGGACGGGCGCGGAAGCGGTACCCGTAGCGAAGAGGAGAGCAAACAGTACGCGCGTTATTGGATCGCTCTGGACGAACCGCAACAACTACCTGGCGCCGCTCTGCACCGTATAGATAGCAATGGCTGGGAGTCGACATATCCCGGTTGGGTGTGGCGAGATAAGCCCAAAGAGCGCCAAGCGGATCCATTCTTAGTTGAGTGGTTGCGCGATCTCCCAGATTCGATACTGGCGATGAGCTGGGATGGAGGCAGTGTTGGCGTGCTCTGGAGTGAGCGGGACGAGATCAATGACGTCGCTTTAATTGCGGACAAATTACAGTCCCTGAAAAACTGGCGCCAACGACTAATTTCTTCTAAAACTTGACCTCGGCGCGTCTGTGCGCGTATTTTTGCGCACCTTCACTGTCTTTTCGTGTTGTCGGTTGTTGCCGGCCCACGCAGTGACAAACCTCTGGCGGCGCTGTGCTGCCTTCGAGACGACAAAGGATTTCAACAACACTCATGGCTAAAGCCCTCGTTATTGTAGAGTCACCCGCTAAAGCGAAGACCATTAACCGCTACCTCGGTGACGATTTTGTGGTGAAATCTAGCGTCGGCCACATTCGTGATTTAGCCACCGGCGGCGGTAAAGCCGTCGATCCCAAAGAGCGCGCCAAGCAGGCCGCAGCAACCCGGAAAATGACTCCGGCGCAAAAAGAGCGTCACAAAGCTAAAAAAGCCAAAGAGCAGTTGGTGCGCAGTATGGGCATTAACCCAGACAAAGATTGGCAAGCCAACTATCAGATTTTGCCCGGTAAAGAAAAAGTCGTAACCGAGCTGCAAAAGTTGGCTAAAAAAGCCGACACCATCTATTTGGCTACGGATTTGGATCGCGAGGGAGAGGCGATTGCCTGGCATCTGCAGGAGGCTATTGGCGGTGATACGAGTCGCTACCAGCGTGTCGTCTTTAATGAAATTACTAAAAAGGCAATCCGCGAGGCATTTGAGGAGCCAGGTCAGCTCAATATGGCCCGCGTAGAAGCGCAGCAGAGCCGGCGCTTTTTAGACCGTGTCGTCGGTTATATGGTTTCACCTCTGTTGTGGGAGAAAGTCGGACGCGGGCTCTCTGCTGGGCGCGTGCAATCGGTAGCGCTGCGTATGATTGTCGAACGCGAGCGCGAGATCCACGCCTTTATACCCGATGAATACTGGACGGCGCAGGCCGACCTAGAAGCCGCGAGCAAGCCAGAGGATGCCGCTGAATTGTTGCGTTTTGAATTGCGCAAATACGCCGGCAAAGTCTTTAGGCCCACCTCAAAAGAGCAGACCGACGAGTTGATGGCGCTGCTTAAACAGGGTGAATTTGTCGTTGCCAAGCGCGAAGATAAGCCGACCTCTTCAAAGCCTTCGGCACCGTTTATTACCTCGACGCTGCAACAAGCGGCCAGTACACGACTCAGTTTTGGCGTCAAGAAAACTATGATGCTGGCGCAGCGCTTGTATGAGGCGGGCTTTATTACCTACATGCGAACTGACTCGACTAACTTAAGCGAGGACGCAGTGGCGGGCTGCCGCGACTTCATACAGGGTCGCTTTGGCGCTGAATATCTGCCGCAAAATCCTATCCAGTACGGCAGTAAAGCGGGCGCACAAGAGGCGCACGAGGCGATACGCCCCTCTAATGTGGATATTAAGCCTGGTGACCTCGGTGACGTTGACCCAGATGCGCGCAAGCTCTATCAACTTATTTGGCAGCAGTTTGTCGCCTGTCAGATGACTAACGCCAAATTTACCTCTACTACCATCACTGTGGAGTCTGGCGAGTTTGAACTGGCGATTAAAGGCCGTGTCACCCTGTTTCCTGGGTTTTTGGCGGTGATGCCGCCCAATCGCAAGGGCGATGACGACCGCGAACTTCCAGAACTTGAGCCCGGCGACAAGCTCGGTTTAGTGGCGTTGTTGCCACAGCAGCATTTTACTAAACCGCCACCGCGCTACTCTGAGGCCTCGCTGGTTAAAGAGCTAGAAAAGCGCGGTATCGGCCGCCCATCAACTTATGCGGCGATCATCTCGACGATTCAAGACCGCGGTTATGTTCGCGTTGAAAACCGCCGTTTCTACGCCGAAAAAATTGGCGATGTCGTGGCTGAGCGACTCTCTGAAAGTTTCGAAGAATTGATGGACTACGGTTTTACGGCCGGTCTAGAAGAGAGTCTTGACCGAGTGGCTAAAGGCGGAAAAAACTGGAAAGAGCTTCTAAACGAGTTCTATGCAGACTTTGTCTCCACTCTAGAACAAGCCAAGCAGGCCGAAGGTGGTATGCGCCCTAATGCGCCTACGCAAACCGATATAACGTGCACGCATAAAAATGAGCAGGGTGAGGAGTGTGGCAAGCCGATGATGATTCGCACAGCGGCCACCGGTGTGTTCCTCGGCTGTTCAGGTTACAGCTTGCCGCCCAAAGAGCGCTGCAAACAGACCATTAACCTCACCTCTGGAGACGAAGCAGTCAACATTGAAGAGGATGACGAGGCCGAATCAAAAGCGCTGCTGGCGCGCAAGCGCTGCCCGCTTTGTAATACCTCGATGGATAGCTACCTGGTAGATGAGCAGCGCAAGCTGCATGTCTGCGGCAACAACCCCGATTGCAGTGGCTTCGAGGTGGAGCAGGGCAGTTTTGTCATCAAGGGTTACGACGGCCCGCGCTTGGATTGCGACAAGTGTGGCGCAGAAATGCAGCTTAAAACAGGTCGTTTTGGTAAATACTTTGGCTGTACCGAGTGCAAAAACACCCGCAAATTATTGCGCAGCGGAGAAGCGGCGCCACCCAAGGTAGATCCAGTCCCCATGCCAGATCTGCGCTGCGAAAAGGTCGATGATTATTATCTGCTGCGCGATGGTGCTTCAGGAATATTTCTGGCCGCCAGCCAGTTCCCCAAGCATCGCGAAACTCGTGCGCCATTGGTGAGTGAGCTTCTGCCCTATAAAAAACAGATCGATAAGAAATTCCAGTTTTTGTTGGATGCCCCGCTCAATGATGGCGATGGTAATCCTGCAGTGGTCCGTTTTGATCGCAAGACTAAAGAGCATTATGTGCGCAGCGAATCCGACGGCAAGCCGACTGGCTGGGCTGCTTACTTCAGCAAGGGTTTGTGGAGTGTGCAGGAGAGTAAGCGGGGCAAAAAGTAACTGCAATGGCGTTTGATCAGAGTGAACTGGCTCGCTATTCAGCCCAGCGGCTGGCAGAAGCAGGGCGGCTAGTGCGGCTGCAGAGTACGCTAGATGCTCGCTCTCTGGGGCCTGGCCTGTTGCGCGCAGTGGCTACAGAGCTGGCTACTGCGCTGCGCTGGCACCTTCTCTCTGTGTTGCCGGGCTCACAAGCTCTGTCTGCTGATATCTCATTGGCCGCACTCTGTGATCTCTATGTCGCACCGCCAAGTAGTGAAGAGAATATCTATCACAGTGTTGCAATTGAACTTCATCAACTTGCGGCAGAGGACGACAGCTGGTTGGTCGATCTCGCTCGGGCAGCAGAAAGTGCCCATCAACTGCCCGAAACCTCAGCGCTTGCCAGCAACGCGCTTGAAGGGAGGCTCGAGATCGTCGACCTGAGCGCGCAGCGCTGGTCACAACCCGTAGACTGGAGTGCCTGTGCAGCACAAAAATGGTACGATAACTGTTGCGAGCTGTTTGACCGCCATCGCGAACAAGCAGTTGAATGTTAATGCACAAATTGCTCTACACTGAGTTAAATTCTGCAGCTAAATAAGGATGGCCCATGCCCCTAACGCGCTTAGAACTTGTTATGCTCGATTCTGGTGAAATCGCACTGCGCCGCAGTGATGATGAAGCCGCATTGGTAGAGATAAAATTTGCCCAAGAGCTGCTAGATTTTATTGTCGAAGATCAGCTCGATATTGCCAAGGTAATGATCGATGCCGGCATTGCTCGAGTTACCGAACTGCAAAACGAGTCCGCCCCCATCGCGGACGAGCTTTTCGAAAAGCCCAATACACTTCACTAACTACTGCACAGATGTCCGCATCGTCAATTTCTGAAGAGCAGAGAGCTCGTTTAGCTGATTTAGCTGAGCGGCGCAGCCTGTCAAGCTATCGACACCACATGTTGCTCTGCACTCGCGGCAAATGTGCGCCAGAGGGTGACGGCGAGAGCTCCTGGAATTTTTTGAAGAAAAGAATACGAGAGTTGGGCTTGATGGATGTAGAGCAAGGCGTCTATCGCTCTCCCGTTGATTGCTTGAGAGTCTGCCAGCAGGGTCCCATCATGGTGGTCTACCCTGATGGGATTTGGTACCACAGTTGCACACCTGAAGTTTTAGAGAGAATCCTCCAGGAGCACATAGTGGGCGGGCAACCGGTTGTCGATTACCAGTTTGCCAAGAGTCCCATAGCTCTATAGTGCTAGCCTGACCACACCCACTGCCAAGCCTTCTATGGCAAACAGCTGCTCGCGCAAATCGACATTAATGGGTTGATAATCGCGGTTCTCAGGAAGTAGTTGCAGTTGGTGGCGAGTTTTACCGCGCTTAAACCGTTTTACCGTTACTTCGCCGTCGACTCTAGCCACAATAATTTGGTGATTTTCTGCGGTGGGCTGCTGGTGCACCGCCAGCAAATCGCCATCCATAATGCCGGCATCGATCATGCTTTGACCCTGTACGCGCAAAAAGTAATCAGCGTGTGGGTGGAAAGATTCGCCGGCCATCTCTTGGTAGGCGTCAATATGCTGCTCCGCCAGAATGGGTTCGCCTGCGGCGACACGACCGATAATAGGTATACCCAAATAGCTCTCTTGTTCGACGATTTTGATTCCCCTCGATGCTCCGGGAATCATTTCAATGACACCTTTGCGCGCCAGGGCCCGCAAGTGGTCTTCAGCTGCATTGGCTGAGCGAAAGCCGAGTGCGTTGGCAATCTCTGCTCGAGTGGGTGGATAGCCGGTATCGTCGACATGCATCCGAATAAGGTCAAATATCTGTTGTTGGCGCGGTGTGAGCTGTGACATGGCAAACCTCTCTCAAATTCAGACTCATTTGTGCCTGTTTATATAAACAGTATCTGTGATTATATACAGTATTCAATTTTTGGCAAGTAGTCGACTCGCCGTGCTGAAAAGGCTTTAATCAGCAGATGGATTCACTGGAGAGTATCGGATGGATAAGCAGTTAGAGGGAGAAGCTTGGCGGGCCTTGCGTATACAGGCCGAATTAGTGGATGGCACTGAAAAATTGCGTCGCTTGGGCCCAGCGGTGACTGTATTTGGTGGGGCTCGCTGGCCTGTTGACAGCGACACCTACCAACAAGCGGAGGAGCTCGCCGGGCGGCTTGGCCGCGAGGGTGTTGCTGTTATCACAGGCGGTGGTCCCGGCGTTATGGAGGCGGCTAATAAAGGCTGTGCATCGACGCCCTCGACCAGCGTCGGGCTCAATATCCAACTGCCGCACGAACAGCAGCCCAACCGCTACCAAGATTTAGAGCTCACCTTTCGCTACTTTTTTGTACGCAAGTACCTGTTTGTTAAGCAGGCAATTGGTTTTGTTATTTTCCCGGGTGGTTTTGGCACACTCGACGAGCTTTTCGAGGCTCTGACATTAGTCCAGACCGGCAAAGTCGAGCCATTTCCTATTATCTTAGTGGGCCGCAAATTTTGGCAGGGGCTGATTGACTGGCTTCGTCAACAGCTGCTCTCTAGCGGTTCTATTGCGGCCAGTGATTTGGCGTTAATTGAGCTGGTAGAGACTCCCGAGGAGGCTGCAACTGCCGTTTTGCGGCATATTCACATGCGTAATGCGCGCAATACTTAAGCAGGTGGTTTAAAATTCGTCCCACTCAAGGTTGTCGCCCATCTCAAGCGCAGAAAGTATATCGCCGCTGCTATTAGGGACTAGTACATCGTCTGCGAGAGAGCGGTCTTCATCACTCAGTTCAACCGACGAGCGCCAGTCATCAGGCTGGGTTGCGGTCAGAAGAATGAGGTCTCGCCAAGTTTCGCTATCAAATTCGTCCACAGTGCCATCTTCATACTGCACCTCTATAGCGCCGCTGTAGTCATCAAATGCGACCACTTCAAAGAGTCTCTCCAGTGCAACGTCGTGGTACCACTGTCCGATTACTGCCGCCATCTTAGCCATCTGAAACACCTCGCGATTTTGTTAAAGAACGCAATCTTGTTCTCTCCTCACACTATCACTGCGTAATTGTGCTGCGCACAGTAATTAGTGAATCAGGTTGGCCGCAGGGTTCTCGACTGAATAGCGCCGTTCAGTCATGCTTGTGTAAAAGAAAAAAGCACATTTTAATCAATAACATATAACTCTTGACTGCGACGAGTCCGGAAGCGGTAAAATAGCTGTTAGTACTAAAACGCTAAATAGACATGACTAAATGGTCTAACTTTTAGATCTCTTTTCTTCAATCACGTCCGTTTAAAACTACTGGAATAGACTATGCCTGCGCCGTCGATAAACCCTGGCCCATTGATGCTTGATCTAGAGGGTGCCGAGCTTACCGCCCAAGAACGCGACTTGCTCTGCTCGCCGGTAGTTGGCGGTGTCATATTGTTTGCTCGCAACATACGCTCTAAGGGCCAGGTGATCGAGCTCAATGAGAGTATTCGCGAATGCAATCCACACCTGCTGTTGGCCGTGGATCAAGAGGGTGGGCGAGTGGCGCGTTTACGCGAGGGATTTTCGCCTCTGCCGCCAATGCAAGCACTCGGCCATTGGTGGCAGCAGCAGCCCGGTGAAGCTATTGATGGCGCCAAGAAGATAGGCTGGCTGATGGCAGCTGAGGTGCTTGCCAGTGGCTTCGATTTTAGTTTCGCACCGGTTTTAGATGTCGATGCCGATTTCTGCAGGGTGATTGGAGACCGCTCGTTTTCAGACTCGTCCGAAGCGGTCACAGCTGTTGCCAGCGCCTTCATTGCTGGTATGCGCTCGGCGGGTATGGCCGCTACCGGCAAGCATTTTCCTGGCCATGGCGGTGTTCGCGGTGATAGTCATTTGGAGCTGCCAACCGATAGGCGCGACTGGCAGACCCTGTTAGATCGAGACTTAAAACCTTTTATTGCGCTGTCCGACCAGCTGGCAGCGGTGATGCCCGCGCATATTCTTTTCCCTGCCATCGATGCAACTCACCCTGTGGGGTTTTCTCAGCGTTGGTTGAAGGATAAACTGCGCGCCGAGTTGGGCTTTGCCGGAGTTATTTTTAGTGATGACCTAACTATGGAGGGGGCCGCGGCAGTTGGTGGCTACACCAAGCGTGCCAGTGCTGCGCTCGATGCAGGTTGCGATATGGTGCTGGTTTGCAACTACCGCCAAGGCGCAGTAGAGGTGCTGGAGTGGCTCGAACAACACTCTGTACAAGGTAGTGCTCGTTTAAACACGATGCGGGCCGAAAAGCATCAAAGTTGGGCTGAGCTTGAAAACTCGCCCTATTGGTGCTCAGCCGTGGCCATGAGCCGGGACTTGGTGGCACAACAGTAATTTTAACAATAGCAAGTGGCATTGAGCCTCTAAGAGTTTAAGGAAAGTAAAGAGTGAACAGTCAGACATTAGCACAGTGGATGAAGCTCCTTGGCGGAGAAAAGTACGGCTGGATAATAGAAGTATTTGTCCTGGTAACCGCCGCTTTAATTCTGGCCAAGGTAGCTAATAGAATTATTGATAAGATTGAAAAGCGCACAGCCGAGAGCCAAAACCTCTGGGACGATGCGCTGATTGAGGCGTGCCGCAAGCCAATTGTCTGGCTGATCTGGATTGTTGGTTTCAACTTTGCCGCCACCATTGCCGCCGAGCAGCTCGATAGTGGTTGGACGCCGCTTTTGGTCTATCTCAATAAGCTCGCGGTTGTCGGCCTTTTTGCCCTTTTTCTGATCAACTTTATCAATCGTGCCGAAAACAATCTGATTGCGCCAGAACCGGGTAAAAAACCCCGCGACCCAATGACGATTAAAGCAGTGGCAAAATTGATGCGCGCCTCGGTGTTGGTTACCGCAGCTCTGATTGGTATGCAGCTGTTTGGGTTTAGTGTCTCGGGTTTACTCGCCTTTGGCGGTGTCGGTGGCATCGCGATTGGCTTTGCAGCGCAAGACTTACTGTCTAACTTCTTTGGCGGTTTGATGATCTATCTAGACCGTCCATTCAAAGTGGGTGACTGGGTGCGCTCACCTGACCAAGAGATTGAAGGCACTGTTGAGGATATCGGTTGGCGCCTGACACGCATTCGCACCTTTGATAAACGTCCACTCTATGTGCCCAATTCTGTGTTTGCTAGCATATCTCTAGAAAACCCCTCGCGTATGAGCAACCGTCGTATTAAAGAGACCATTGGTGTGCGTTATGACGACGTTGCACAGCTTCCCGCTATCCTTGCAGATGTCGAGACCATGCTGCGCAATCACGAAGCCATTGATACCCGTCAAACGCTTATGGTCAATTTCAATGAGTTTGGCCCCAGCTCGTTAGACTTCTTTATTTACACCTTCACCAAGACCACAGTTTGGGTGGAGTATCACAAGATTAAGCAAGATGTGCTGCTCAAAATAGCCGACATTATTGCAGCCCACGGCGCTGAGATCGCTTTCCCGACACGCACTCTGCACATGTCTGCCCCACAAGTGGATGGTGATGCGTAAATGCGCGCCTGGCGGACACTGCTACTACCGTTAGCCTTTGCCTGGGTGTTTGCCGCAGTGGCAGTGGTGATGTTGGCTGCGTTAATTGTGCCGCGCTTTATTACCCGCCATCAGCAGCGCTGGGTGCGCTCGCTCGGCGTCGTCAGCTGTTGGTTGTTGGGGATCAAGCTGGAATTCTCAAACCCAGAGCAGTTTCAGCAGCTGCAGGGTAAGATCTTAGCCTTCAACCATATCAATATGCTCGACCTGATCGTTTTAGCCTCTATGTGGCAGCGCGGCTGGAGTGCGATTTATAAACAAGAGTTCAATTCGATTCCGCTGATCGGTCGCACCATGATGTTTTTGGGGTTGATACCGATCGACAGACGCAACCGCGAAGCGGCATTCTCGACACTGCAAAATGCCGCTCAGGTCATGCGCACTGAGCGCAAGACCTTATTGATTGCGCCCGAGGGGACACGCAGTAACAGCGGCCAGTTGGGACCATTCAAAGCGGGCCCGTTTCATTTGGCAGCGCAGCTAAAGGTGCCATTTGTGCCGATGCTAATGCAAGGCAACGAGCGCGCGATGCGTGGGCTGATAGTTTATGGCGGCACGGTGACAATTACGCTGTTGCCCGAAATCGATACCAGCAGCTGGCAGGAAGAGGATGTCTCAGAGCGGATGCTCACCACCCGCAAGGTGTTTCTTGAGGGGTTAGGCCAAGAGAGCTGAACTCACTCTTGCGGATAAAACGGCTCAGGCAGTTCAACCGCAGCCGGGGCTGTGTAGGTAGGTTCAACCTCGCTGATCCGCACAACAATACCGACTACAGGGTGGTCGATATAGTAATCGTTGCCGGCGTCAACGCGGCGCCTCTCGACAATACTCCAGAGCTCCTCGAGTTGCAGCTTGGGCTCGGCTTGTTCTTTGCCGGCCTCCAGCGCATCGGCGCTAGCGGCTTCAGCCAGGCTGCTCGAGTCGGCTAATTCAAGATTACTTTGCAGTGGTTGGGTATCAGCTTGTGCAATATCGGTTACGTCACTCGCTTCTTCACGGGCTTCTTCACTCTCACTCTCATAGCTACCAAGCCAATCTGTTTGGCTAACAGTGGTCGCGGCGTCAAAGCGATTGTAGGCATTACTCAAAGCCAGCGGTGTCACTGTTTGCTCATTGCTAAACAGTCGATATTGCAGTGAGAAGGGCGCCATGCTGAGCACCCAGCGCTCACTTTGCAGCAAGGGGTGGTGCCAGTTAAGTTCACTGTTCTCTGCTGTCATGGCTGCCGTCAGTGACCAGCGGCGCTTTTCAGGCTGCTCGTCAGCGGAGAAGTCGGTGCGATAACTTAGCAGCTCGGGCAGAGGGGGGAGCGCAGGCTGGGGTTTAAGCAAAGCATCTAGTGACGGCAGCGCGGATTCTTGCTCAGCTTCGAGCAGTTCGAACTGTGCCCACCAGAGATTGGTCTCAATATGATGAAAACGGCTTTTGACCAGCCGAATAGCACCCTCGAGAGGGTGGCGACCAAGCAGTGGAGTCCCGCCTTGCACCGTTATCCACGGCGAGCTCTGGTCTGCACTCTGGCGCCACCCAAAATGGCTGAGTAGCGTGTAGCGCTGTTGCCGATCGATAGCCCGCGCGGAATCGCGCAGAGTTAATTGTTGGCGGGTTAATTGCTCGAAGCCTGGCTCTATTTGTAGTGGGGATAAATCGACACCTACCGGTCCTGTTTCGAGTGCCGTTTCGCCATCGCTCTCAAGGGGCTCTGTTGAGAGGTTGTCGCCCTGTTCTAGGCTCAGCTCTTCGGGGTCGAAATAGGGGTCATAGAGTGTTGTTAAATCGGTGACTAGCGCAGCCTGCCAGAGGTTGTGAGGGTTCCTTTTTAGCTCTTTACCGAGCAGGGCAATGCCGCGCTGTTCGGCCAACAATGCTTGCTCGGCAGCTAATTGTTGGGTGTCCACCAGTTCGATCAGTGGTGTAGGATAACTGCTGGTAAGAGTCTGAGAGAGCTCTGTTGGTTGACTGTTGTGACGAAACACCACCACCTCTATCTGCAGCCATTTGGGAAGCTGAGCATTTTCTTGCAAAACGTATTGCTCGCCATCAATGGTCACAGTTGGCAGTGACTCCTGCGCACAGATAGAGACACTGAAGGCTAGGGTCAGTGCGGCGCAGATACAGTTGGCTGGCAGTCTCGACAAGATAAGGCCTTTCTAGTGAGTGGGCTGGTCGGCAAGTTTTTGCAGTATATCAATGATCTCTTCTGCGCCGTTAAGCCGATCCGCGGCTGAGGGTTGTTCGCTGTGAAGAATCAATTGATCGCCGCCCCGCAAGCGGTAGCGCTCCGGGTTGCTCTGCATCAATTGAATGATAGCCAATGGCTCAATCGGTGTCGTGTTGTTAAAGACAATGCGCCCGCCACTGCTGTTCATCTCAATTTTATCCACACCCAGCGCAATTGCGCGAAGCTTGAGCTCGGTTACCGCAAGCAACATTTTGGCCGCTTCCGGCAACAGGCCAAAGCGATCAATCATTTCGACTTGCAGCTCGCGCAGTTCGCTGCTCTGTTCTACATTGGCGATGCGTTTGTAGAGCATTAGGCGCGCATTTACATCCGGCAGGTAGTCATCGGGTATAAGTGCAGGACAGTGCAGGTCTATCTCAGTAATGGTCGGGCCCTCTAAGCCGCTAGCAGGTATTTTTCCGCTCTGCAGGGCTTTGACCGCGCGAGCTAGCATATCCATATACAGAGTAAAGCCTACGGCTTGTATGTGGCCACTCTGCTCCTCACCGAGCAGCTCGCCGGCGCCGCGAATCTCCATATCGTTGGTGGCCAGAGTAAACCCAGAACCCAAATGGTCGGCTGCAGCGATGGCTTCGAGCCGCTTTTCGGCGTCGCGCGTCAATGCGCGTTTGTCTGGGGTTAGCAGATAGGCGTAGGCTTGGTGATGCGAGCGACCCACGCGTCCACGCAGCTGGTGCAGTTGAGCCAGTCCGAGCTTGTCGGCGCGCTCCATGACGATGGTGTTGGCGCTGGGGATATCGATACCAGTTTCGATGATGGTGGTACAGACGAGAACATTAAAGCGCTGATGGTAGAAGTCTGACATAATTTTTTCGAGTTCACGCTCGCGCATCTGTCCATGAGCGACCTCGATACGCGCTTCGGGAAGCAGTGCAGCGAGCTCCTCGGCACAGCGGTTAATCGACTTGATGTCATTGTGCAGGTAGTAGACCTGGCCGCCGCGCAATACTTCGCGCAGCACGGCTTCGCGGACTATGCGGCTCTCATTTTGTCGAATAAAGGTTTTTACCGATAGCCGGCGCGCCGGCGGGGTGGCGATAATAGAGAGATCGCGAATACTGTGCATTGCCATGTTGAGCGTGCGCGGAATTGGCGTTGCGGTCATAGCCAAGATATCTACTTCTGCGCGCAGAGCTTTTATCTGCTCTTTTTGATGAACGCCAAAGCGGTGCTCTTCATCGATAATTAAAAGCCCCAGCCGCTCAGTGTCGATTTTGCTGTGCAGCAGTTTGTGGGTGCTGATGAGAATATCGACGCGGCCGTTGTTGAGCGCCGCGAGTACATCTTGTTGTTCTTTGCCGCTGCGAAAGCGTGACAGCTCCTCAACACGCACCGGCCAGTTGGCAAAACGATCGCGGAAGTTTTCCAGATGTTGATGGGCGAGTAGGGTGGTTGGCACCAGCACGATCACCTGCTGACCGCTATTCACTGCGGTAAAGGCGGCACGCATCGCCACTTCGGTTTTACCAAAACCGACATCGCCACAGATCAGCCGATCCATCGGCTGTTCGGCAAGTTGGTCGCGTCGCACAGCATCAATGGCCTCTTGCTGATCGGCTGTGGTCTCGAACGGAAAGTCAGCACAAAATGCCAGGTAGTCGCGCTCGTCATCACTGCAGCGAAAGCCTTTGCGAGCTGCCCGTTTCGCGTAGATCTCGAGAAGTTCAGCGGCACTGTCGCGCACTTGTTCCGCGGCCTTGGCGCGCGCCTTGCTCCAGCGGTCGTTGCCCAATTTGTGCAGTGGAGCCAGTTCAGGGTCGCTGCCGCCGTAGCGGCTGATTAGATTCAAAGAGCCGACCGGCACATAAATGTTGGCATCGTCGGCATAGCGCAGCTGCAAAAACTCTTGTGTTGATTTGTCGACCTCCAGTGTGACTAAGCCGTGGTAGCGACCGATACCGTGGTCGAGATGAACCACCGGTGCACCCACCTGCAGTTCAGCCAAACTTTTAAAGTGGTTCTCACTCTGGCTGCTGGCTTTGCTGCGCCTGCGCCGTTGCAGAACCTGTTGGCCAAACAGTGCCGCCTCGGTAATAACAGCAACGCCTAGGTTCGGCAGGATTACGCTCTCGTCGAGCCCGCCGACGGTAATGGCAAGCGAAAAGTCACTGCTTAAGAACTCTTGCCAGCCCTCTACGGCTTGAGCCTGCAGTGCTGATTTTTGCAGCAGCTCTAACAGTGCCTCGCGACGCCCGGCCGATTCACTGCAGAGCAGCACTCGCAAGTCGGGTTGGCCGGCTAAAAAAGCCTGCAGGGCGATCAGTGGGTTGTCGCGTTTGGCATCAATAGCTACATCGGGAAGTTCGATCGAATTGATCGAGTCGCTGTGCGCTGTACTGATGGTTTTTTTTTCTAAAATAATAGTCGGGCACTGTTTGAACCCGGCAAACAGCTGATCGATGCTCAGGAAAAGTGTCGCTGGTGGCAGGATAGGGCGCTCAGGGTCGACGCCATACTCGCTGTAGCGCTCAGTAACGTCCTGCCAAAACTCGCCGGCTTTATCTTCGAGCGCACCGCTGTTGAACATCAGGGTGTTTTCGGGAAGGTAGTCAAACAGTGTGGCGGTCTGTTCAAAGAAGAGTGGAAGATAGTATTCGATGCCCTGCGGCGCTATCCCTGCCTCAACATCTTGGTAGAGGGTTGATTTGGCGCCGCGGCCATCAAACTGTATATGCCAGTTGTTGAGAAAGCGGTTGATGCCGTCGCGATCCAGCGGGAACTCGCGCGCCGGTAACAGCTCGATAGCAGCGATGCTATCTATGGTCCGTTGGCTCTCTGGATCAAATGTGCGCAGTGTGTCTAGCTCATCGTCGAGCAAATCGAGTCGCAATGGCAGCTCATTGCCCATTGGGAAGATATCGACGATCGCGCCGCGCAGGGCAAATTCTCCATGCTCAAAAACCGTCTCTACTCGTTGATAACCGGCGCGAGTCAGTTGTGTGATGAGGGCTTGGCGATCGACCGTGCCGCCGACCTGGTAGCTAAAACTCTGGCTGGCAACATAATCTGTTGGTGGCAGTCGATGCATCAGGGTTGAGAGCGGGGCAATCAATATCCCTTGAACAAGACTTGGCAGTGCGGCGAGAGTAGCGATACGCTGCGAGATAATATCTTGGTGTGGAGAAAAAATATCATAGGGCAGCGTCTCCCAGTCGGGTAGTTCCACCACTGTTAAAGGTTCAGATGCGCTGTAAAAGTCGATCGCATCGCGCAGCGCGCTAGCCTCGCGTGCGGTGGCGGTAACAACGACGCTTAGCCCTTGGTGCTGCTGGGCGGCAGTAAACACCGCCAGCGCTGACGCAGATCCCGCTAATCCGGTCCAGCGGCGCTTTTCGCCGGCTCGCGGCATGGCTTTGGGTAACAGCTGTTGCGTGGCAGTGTTGATGGCAGTCTCCTGTAGTCTTACAGCCATAATAATGGCCGCGCATGATAACGCCTTATTCGCCAAATCAATAATCTCTATGGCCTGTTTAAGCTTCTAAATGGACCTGTGTGGTTGCTGCCACCTAGCCATAACAAGATAATGCATCTAACCAGTGAGTGTTGTTGTGCTCTCTGTTGCCACACCCATTTGTGATTTTGACTTTTAGGAGTACTGCCGTGACTGATCAACAACGACCGCTACCTTCAGATTTCTTCAAAGACTGGAAAGAGCGCGAAGCGCTAGCTGAATCCATGATTCCTCTGATCGGCAGGCTCTACCGAGAACGCAATGTCTCTTGCTATATGTACGGCAAAAGCATGGTTAACAAATCGGTGACAGACTTAATGAAGGCGCACCGTTTTGTGCGCCAAGTCGAGCAGAGCGAGCTCTCTGAGTTTGACTCTCACCCCATTATTGAGTCTATGGCGAGCCTGAGCTTGGGGCCGGCGCACATCGATATTGGCAAGATGGTGCTCAAGCGCCAGCGTCAAGAAGATGGTCGCACTGTCGAAGAGTTTGTCCGCGAAGAGCTGGCCGATATTATCCAATCAGACATCAAGCCGCTGCCGCAGGCGCAAGATGTGGTGCTCTACGGTTTTGGTCGTATCGGTCGGCTAGTTGCTAGGCTGCTGGTTGAAAAAGCTGGCGGCGGAGATGTGCTGCGCCTCAAAGCGATTGTGATCCGCAAAAGTAAGGCCAAGAACGATCTTGAAAAGCGCGCAGCTCTATTGCGACGCGACTCTGTGCACGGTTCTTTCAAAGGGACTATCCGTGTCTTGGAAGATGAAAATATCCTGGTTATCAACGGCAATCCTGTCAAAGTGATCTATGCCAATTCGCCCGCTGAGGTCGACTACACTGAGTACGGTATTAACAACGCTATTATTGTCGATAATACTGGCGTTTGGCGCGACGAGGACGGTCTGCGCGGCCATCTGCGTCCCGGCGCCAGCAAGGTGATTCTGACGGCGCCCGGCAAAGGCGATATCCCGAATATTGTCTACGGCATCAATGACCATGAAATCACGCCCGATCGCGAAGTGGTCTCTGCAGCATCGTGTACCACTAACGCCATTGTGCCGGTGCTGAAGTGTCTTCTCGACGAATACGGGGTTCAACATGGCCACGTTGAAACTGTCCACGCTTATACCAATGACCAGAATTTAATCGACAATTACCACACCGGTGATCGTCGCGGCCGCAGTGCGGCATTGAATATGGTTTTGACCTCTACAGGTGCTGCAAAAGCTGTGGCTAAGGCTATTCCAGAGTTGGAGGGCAAGCTGACCGGCAATGCCATCCGCGTGCCTACACCCAATGTCTCTATGGCAATCCTCAATCTTCAGCTAGGTCGCGAGACTAGTGCCGAGGAGCTGAATGATTTTATTCGCGATAAAGCGCTGCACTCATCGCTGATGGACCAAATTGGTTACACCATTTCTACCGAAGCAGTATCCACCGATTTTGTCGGCTCGCGACAAGCCTGTGTGCTCGACTCACAGGCCACCATTGTCGAAGGAAAAAGTGCTGTCTTGTACTGCTGGTACGATAATGAATTCGGCTATAGCTGCCAAGTACTGCGCTGCTTGGATAAAATGGCAGGCGTCAGCTGGCCGGTTTATCCGCAACCCACAGCATAAAAGCGCAGGTTGCAGAGTAACGGGGCTGTTTCTGTGAGACAGCCCTTTTTTTTGCTCTTCAAAAACGCCTGTGGAGTCTCAAAACCTTAGCTTTATGGGGACTTTAGTCGCATTCGGCGGGGTAGATTCACAAGCCCTAGCAGATTATAATGCCGCCCGATTTCTCAGCGGGGTAGATATTCTCTGCTCGCGCCATTGAGAGGCCGCAACCAGTCGCGGCAAGCAGTTTCCACAACCTATAGGCACTACCTATGATAAACGTCCGTCGAGGATTGAATTTGCCGATTTCCGGGGCTCCGGAGCAGGTGATTCACGATGGGCCCGCGATCCGTCAGGTCGCTGTAGTAGGCGCTGATTACCACGGTATGAAGCCCACTATGGCGGTTCGCGAGGGAGATCGGGTCAAATTAGGCCAGCTACTGTTTACTGATAAAAAGACTCCGGGTGTGCGCTTTACCGCGCCGGCCGCCGGTGTTGTTACCGCAGTGAACCGCGGTGAACGCCGCGCTTTTCAGTCGGTAGTTATCGATATAGATGGCAATGAGGCCGAAAGTTTCGCCACTTACTCTGCCCAGCAGCTCAGCGATCTCGATCGCCAAGCGGTAGTCGACAATTTGGTCAACTCAGGTCAGTGGGTGGGTCTGCGCACACGCCCTTACTCTAAAGTACCTTCGCCAGAGGCCACTCCGGCGAGTATCTTCGTGACTGCAATGGATACCAGCCCGCTAGCGGCCGATCCAAAAGTGGTGATTGCTGAGCGCAATGAGGATTTTGTCAACGGTCTGCGTATATTGACTCGCCTGACCGATGGCGCTGTCAATCTTTGCGTTGACCCTGACTGGAATCTCGCCGGGGGCGATGTCGACGGTGTGGTTTTGCACCAATTTTCTGGCCCGCACCCTGCAGGCCTGGCGGGTACGCACATTCATTTTGTCGACCCTGTCAATGCGGATAAAAGTGTCTGGACAGTCGGCTACCAAGAGGTAATCGCTTTTGGTGCGCTGTTTACAACCGGTGCAATCGATACTGCGCGCGTTGTTTCACTGGCCGGGCCGCAGGTCACTTCGCCGCGTTTAGTGCGTTCAGTGCTGGGTGCCAACATCAACCAGATGGTTATTGGCGAGTTGGCTAATGATGACAACCGTATCATCTCTGGGTCAGTCCTGGCTGGTCGAACAGCTGCCGGTAACTTCGCTTTCTTGGGGCGCTATCACCAGCAGATCTCTGTGATCCGCGAGGATCGCGATCGCCAGTTCTTACACTATCTGCGCCCAGGGGGCGACAAGCACTCGGTATTGCCAGCCTTTGTCTCTGCGCTGAGTAACAAGTTGTTTGCCATGACTAGCAGCACCAACGGTAGTGAGCGCGCTATGGTGCCAACCGGTGCCTACGAACGCGTGATGCCATTGGATATTTTACCGGTACAGTTGCTGCGTTCCTTAATTGTCGGCGATACCGCAGTGGCGCAATCGCTGGGCTGTCTTGAGTTGGACGAAGAAGATTTGGGCCTGTGTACCTATGCTTGCGTTGGCAAGTACGAGTACGGCCCGATTCTGCGTGACAATTTGACCAAAATTGAGCTGGAGGGTTAAACCGTGTTACGTAAACAATTGGATAAAATTGAGCCGCATTTCCACCCTGGTGGCAAGTGGCAAAAATGGTTCGCGCTTTTCGAAGCGATCGATACCGGCCTTTTCAAACCCGGCTCAGTCACTAAAAGCGCCGCTCACGTGCGCGATAACATTGACCTCAAGCGGGTGATGATTACGGTCTGGATGGCGGCTTTTCCAGCTATGTTCTTTGGCATGTGGAACGTCGGCTTTCAAGCCAATACCATCATTGCCGATATGGGTATGGCCGGCCAAGAAGGTTGGCGCGGTGCCATCATCGCTATGATCGGTGGTTACGATGCGACCAGCATTTGGGATAACATCATCCACGGTGCGGTCTATTTTGTGCCGATCTATATGGTGACCTTTATCGCCGGTGGTTTTTGGGAGGTAATGTTTGCCTCTGTGCGCGGCCATGAAGTTAACGAAGGTTTTTTTGTTACTTCAATCCTTTTTGCCCTCTGCTGCCCGCCCGATCTTCCTCTGTGGATGGTCGCAGTGGGTATTAGTTTTGGTATTGTCATCGGTAAAGAAGTTTTTGGCGGCACTGGTAAAAACTTCCTCAACCCAGCGCTGACCGGCCGAGCGTTCTTGTTCTTTGCTTATCCTGCCTACATGAGTGGTGATGCAGTCTGGACTGCTGTAGATGGTTATACCGGTGCTACCATGCTCTCGGTAGCTGCTACAGAGGGTGCAGCTGCACTGGCACAAGTGGGTAGCTGGTGGGATGCATTCTTAGGCCGTATACCGGGCTCAATTGGCGAAACTTCCACGCTGGGCATTCTGATGGGCGCCGTGGTATTGCTGATTACACGCATAGCCTCGTGGCGGATCATCCTCGGTACGTTAGTCGGCTCAGCTGTGTTGTCTATGTTGTTTAATAGTCTTGAGTCTACCAATCCTATGTTCGCTCTGCCGTTTTACTGGCACTGGGTCATCGGCGGTTTCGCTTTCGGTGCTATCTTTATGGCGACCGATCCGGTCTCTGCCTCGATGACCGAAGCGGGGAAGTTCTGGTACGGCTTCCTGATTGGCATCATGGTTATCCTGATCCGAGTTGTAAATCCAGCTTACCCAGAGGGCATGATGTTGGCGATTCTCTTTGCCAACCTGTTTGCGCCGCTCATTGACCACGTTGTGGTACAGGGCAACATTAATAGGAGACTGGCTCGTGTCTAAAGATACTGTAGGAAAAACCTTTATTGTCGCTGCCGTACTCTGTGTTGTCTGTGCGGTAGTGGTCTCGACCGCTGCCGTTTCTCTGCGACCGCAGCAGCAAATCAACAAAGAGCTCGACCTGAAGAGTAACATCCTCGCTTCGGCAGGGTTGTTGCAACAGGGCATCTCAATCGATGAGCAGTTTGAAGCGGTCACCGTTAAAATCGTCGACATGGAAACCGGTAAGTTTACTGATGCCGTAGACGCCAATAGCTACAACCAGCGCAAAGCCTCAAAGGATACTGCGCTGTCGGTTGCACTCAGTGGCGATGAAGATATCGCTAAAATTAAGCGCCGTGCTAACTATGCGACGGTCTACTTAATTGAGAGTGATAGCGGTATCGACAAAGTGATCCTGCCAGTTAAGGGTTACGGCTTGTGGTCGACTATGTACGGCTTTATCGCGCTTGAGTCAGATCTCTCTACGGTTGCGGGCATCGGATTTTATGAGCACGCAGAGACTCCCGGATTGGGCGGTGAAATCGACAACCCAAAGTGGAAAGCCAGCTGGCAGGGTAAAAGTGCCTACAACAGCGACGGCGAGTTAGCTCTTTCGGTCATCAAAGGCCGAGTAGATACCGAGCGCGAGGGCGCCAACTACCAGATCGATGGTTTGGCTGGGGCTACCTTGACGACCCGCGGTGTAGACAACCTGATCCGCTATTGGCTCGGCGAGAGCGGCTTTGCCGGCTTCATCAACCACCTCAAGCAAGGGGAGGCGTGAAATGTCTAAAATTAAACAGACACTGTTAGATCCCATATTTAACAACAATCCCATCGCCTTGCAGATACTGGGTATCTGTTCAGCGCTGGCGGTAACTTCAAGCATGAAAGTGGCGTTTGTGATGTGTATTGCACTCACCGTGGTCACAGCTTTTGCCAACCTGTTTGTGTCGCTAATCCGACATCAGATCCCAGGTAATATTCGCATCATCGTGCAGATGACGATTATCGCGTCATTGGTGATCATGGTTGACCAAGTGCTCAAAGCGGTCGCATACGACATCAGCAAGCAGCTCTCGGTATTTGTTGGCTTGATTATCACTAACTGTATTGTGATGGGCCGCGCAGAAGCCTTTGCGATGAAAAATCCGCCGCTACCGAGCTTTTTAGATGGCATTGGCAATGGTTTGGGCTACTCGGTGATCCTTATGGCGGTCGCATTTGTCCGCGAACTATTTGGCACCGGTAAAGTCTGGGGCATTGAAGTTCTGTCGGTCTCCACCGAGGGTGGCTGGTATGTCGCCAACGGTATGATGCTAATGCCGCCCAGTGCTTTCTTCCTGATCGGCCTGTTAATTTGGGCTCTGCGAGTCTGGAAAAAATCTCAAGTTGAGCACGAAGAGTTCAAAATCGCGCCCAATACTAAACAAGCGGGCGAGGTGGCCTAATGGAATATTATCTTAGTCTTTTAGTTCGCTCGATTTTTATCGACAACATCGCCCTAAGTATGTTCTTAGGGATGTGTACCTATATTGCACTGTCGAAAAAAATCGGCGCCGCATTTGGTTTGGGTATTGCGGTTATCGTGGTGCAAACCATTACGGTCCCGGTCAACAACCTGCTGCTCGGTTACCTGCTGGGTGATGGTGCCCTGGCTTGGGCGGGCCTGCCGGATGTCGATCTGAGCTTTTTGGTCTACCTGTGCTTTATCGGTGTTATCGCCGCGATTGTGCAGATCCTAGAGATGTTCTTGGACAAATATGTCCCCGCACTCTACAGCGCGCTGGGTGTATTCCTGCCGCTGATCACAGTTAACTGCGCGATTCTGGGTGGTTCGCTGTTGATGGCAGAGCGCGGTTACAACTTTACCGAAAGTGTTGTTTACGGTTTTGGTTCAGGCACCTCATGGGCGCTGGCTATTGTTGTTTTGGCTGGTATTCGTGAAAAACTTAAATATAGCGATATCCCCGAAGGTTTGCAGGGGCTGGGTATTGTCTTCATTTCGGTGGGACTGATATCACTCGGCTTTTTGTCTTTCGGTGGCATCGACATCTAACAACCCAGGAGAAACACCATGAGTTTGGAAATTGTTCTTGGCGTAGTTATGTTTACCGCGGTCATACTAGCGCTGGTAGCGTTCATTTTGGTAGCGCGCAGCAAGCTGGTTTCATCCGGTGACGTCAATATTGAGATTAACGGTGAGAAAACCATTACTGTTCCGGCAGGTGACAAGCTGCTGCAAACACTCTCTGCAGCAGGCCTGTTTTTGCCCTCTGCTTGTGGCGGTGGTGGTAGCTGCGCTCAATGTAAATGCATTGTGAGTGATGGTGGCGGTTCTATGCTGCCCACCGAAGAGAGTCACTTTACCAAGCGTGAAGCGGTCGAAGGCTGGCGCCTCTCTTGCCAGGCACCGGTAAAGCAGGACATGAAAGTCGAAGTGCCTGAAGAGGTATTTGGTGTTAAGCGCTGGGAGTGCACGGTTGAGTCCAATCCCAACGTGGCCACTTTCATTAAAGAGCTGACACTGCGGTTGCCGGAAGGTGAGAACGTCAATTTCCGCGCCGGTGGTTATGTACAGTTAGAGTGTCCGCCGCACCTCGTTAAGTATTCTGACTTCGATATCGAAGAGGAGTATCGCGGCGATTGGGAGCGCTTTGGTTTCTTTAACCTTGAGTCTAAAGTAGATGAGCCGGTTATCCGCGCTTACTCTATGGCTAACTACCCTGAAGAGTACGGTGTGGTTAAATTTAACATCCGTATTGCTACACCGCCTCCGGGTAGTGAGGGTATCCCTTGCGGACAGATGTCATCTTATGTGTTTGGCCTGAAGCCAGGTGACAAGATCACTGTCTACGGGCCCTTTGGCGAGTTTTTTGCCAAAGAAACCGAAGCCGAAATGGTCTTCATCGGTGGTGGCGCCGGTATGGCGCCAATGCGTTCGCATCTGTTTGATCAACTGCGTCGTCTTCACAGCAAGCGTAAGATCTCATTCTGGTACGGTGCACGCTCACTGCGCGAATGTTTCTACAATGAAGATTACGACGAGCTGGCAGCAGAGAACGATAACTTTGATTGGCACTTGGCCCTGTCAGACCCACAGCCCGAAGACAACTGGGACGGATTGACTGGCTTTATTCACAATGTGTTATACGAAGAGTATCTCAAGGACCACGAAGCGCCTGAGGATTGCGAGTTCTACATGTGTGGGCCGCCAATGATGAACGCTGCGGTTATTAAGTTGTTGGAAGACCTCGGGGTCGAGCGCGAAAATATTATGCTCGATGACTTCGGTGGTTGATCGATCTGCCAGCACAACAAAAACGGGGCTCTTAAAAGCCTCGTTTTTGTTTGTCTGTGCGCTTTTGCTAAGCGCCTGCCAACCCGCTGAACAAGCCACACGATTGCAGGGTGGGGTGATGGGTACCCGCTACCACATAACGATCACCTCCGATCAGCCGATTGCGCCGGGCTTGGAGTCGCAAGTTGCTGAGCTGCTCGCTTCGCTAGATCAACGCTTTACCACCTACAGCGAAGATTCTGAGCTGATGGCGCTCAACCGACAGCCCGTCGGGGAACCTTTAGCGATCTCAGCTGAGCTCTTTAGAGTATTGTCAGAGGCCGCTGAGATCTATCGACTAAGCGATGGCGCATTTGACCCTACGGTCGGTCCATTGGTCGAGTTGTGGGGTTTTGGTCGTGCCCCCAGCAGCGGCCAACTGCCGACAGATGAAGCGATCTCAATGCAGCTTGAGCGCGTTGGGCTTGAAGGTTTGGCGCTGTTAGATGGCCAGCGCGCCGTGCGTTTGGCGCCCATTGTCATCGATCTTTCTGCGATTGCAAAAGGTTATGCCGTAGATGCTGTGGCAGATCTGCTCGATACCAACGCACTCCACGACTATATGGTTGAGGTGGGCGGCGAATTGCGCCTAGGTGGCTACAACGCACAGGGCAGCCCGTGGCGGATTGCGATTGAATCACCCGTCCAATTTGGCCAAGTTGAGCGTGTTGTCGCGGTCAGTGACAGTGCAATGGCCACTTCGGGAGACTACCACAACTTTTTTACAGTCGATGGGGTGCGCTATTCGCACACCATTGATCCGCGCACGGGCCGCCCGGTGCCTCGAGGGTTAGTGTCGGTAACGGTGCTGGCAGAGAGCTCGATGCGTGCCGATGCGATGGCTACCGCGCTATCCGTGATGGGAGCGGAGCAAGGTTTAGCGCTGGCTGAGCAGCTCGAGATACCGGTCTATCTGTTAAGCTTGCGCGACGGGGAGCTTGCAGCCCAGTTGAGCAGCGCGTTTGCGCCGTATTTGACGCCAATACAAGACTAAAGAGGAATAGCTGATGGAGATCTTATTGGCCATTATTGTCGTCGGTTTATTGATTGCCGGCATGGCGATTGGTGTGTTGATGGGCCGCCCGCCGATTTCTGGCAGTTGCGGTGGTGTCGGTAAAGCGCTCGGGGTTGCCGATTACAGCTGTGAAATCTGCGGTGACGATCCGAATAAATGTGAAGAAATTAGCAGCCAAGCACCGCTCGGTTACGACGTCGGTTCGGCACATAAATAACATAACACTCGATGTAAGGTAGCGTTTGACGATGGCAGATTTTAGTTACGATCTTTGTGTGATAGGTAGCGGCCCTGCAGGTGAAGGGGCGGCGCTGACTGCCATTAAGCAGGGCTGGACAGTCTGCGTTGTCGATGATCACGAAGAGCCCGGCGGCAACTGTACCCATTGGGGTACGATCCCCTCTAAATCATTGCGCCACTCTGTGCGTCGTATGGTGCAGTACAATACTTTGCCGATGTTTCGCGCCATTGGTGAGCCGCGCTGGTTTTCTTTCCCTGAGGTGATGAAAACGGCCGACAGCGTCATCAAAAAACAGGTGACTGGGCGCACTAAAGAGTACGCGCGCAATCGGGTGGCCATTAAGGTAGGGCGCGCCAAGTTTCTCGACAGCAACCTAATCAGTGTCACAGCAAAAAATGGCAAAGTGACGCGTATAGCCGCTAAAAATTTTATTATCGCTACCGGCTCGCGCCCATATCGGCCAAAAGATATCGATTTCTCAAGCCCATTTATATTCGATAGCGACACGATTCTCAGTCTCAAAAATACCCCGCGCAATATCATCATTTATGGAGCGGGAGTGATCGGCTGCGAATACGCGTCGATCTTTTCTGGATTTGATACCCGCGTGGATCTGATCAACACCCGCGAATGGTTGATGAACTTCCTCGACGATGAGATCTCTGATGCGCTCAGTTACCATTTGCGCGATCTCAATGTGATGGTGCGTCACAATGAAGAGTATGCCAAGGTTATTACCCGAGATAACGGCGTCACCTTAGAGCTTAAATCCGGCAAACGTATTCATGCCGAGGCGCTGCTGTGGTGCAACGGCCGCGCGGGCACAACACATGACATGGGTCTAGATGCGTTGGGTTTAGAGGCTGACTCGCGCGGCCTGCTCAAAGTGAATGGCGACTACCAGACCAGTGTGCCCAATATTTACGCTGCGGGTGATGTCATCGGCTGGCCTTCATTGGCCGGTGCAGCCTACGACCAAGGCCGTTTTGCCGCTTCACACATGTGTGGCATGGCTGATCAATATCGCGTCGACGATGTCGCCACTGGGATCTACACCATTCCTGAAATCAGTTACGTGGGCAAAACCGAAGCCGAGTTAACAGCGGCGCAGGTGCCTTATGAGATAGGCCGAGCCTACTTTAAAGATATCGCTCGGGCGCAGATCTCCGGCGAAGAGGTGGGGATTCTAAAAATTCTCTTCCATCAAGAGACGTTAGAAATCTTAGGGGTGCACTGCTTTGGTGCCGAGGCCGCTGAGATTGTTCACATTGGCCAAGCCATTATGAATCAAGAGGGTGAGGCCAATTCAATCAAGTACTTTGTTCGCACGACATTCAATTACCCCACCATGGCCGAAGCGTACCGCATCGCCGCCATTAACGGTCTGAATAGAATCAGTCGCGAGCATCGCCAGGTTCACAGTCGCTAGGTCGACACAATGATCTGCGCACAGCGACCGCTCTGGTCGCTTTCGTTGCAAATTGGTCTGCGTTATTTGAGCGCAGCGCGCAGCGGTGGCTATTTCTCTTTTTTATCGCTGTTTTCTATCGCGGCAATGGCGCTGGGTGTCGCTGCTCTGGTTATTGTCACCTCCGTAATGAACGGCTTTGAGCGTGAGCTCGAAGGGCGCCTATTGCGTTTGCTGCCCGAGGTGACGGTAGTTCACGATCAGGGTTACAGCGCACAACAAGCAGAGCGTATGGCGCTGCAACTGGCTGAGCTCCCCACAGTAACAGGCTCTTATCCGCAAGTCGTTGGCGCAGTAATGGTGGCAACTAACAGCCACCAACAAGGGGCTTTTTTACGTACGCTAGGCGTCGACGAGGAAGCCGCTGCACTGCTGTCGAAAGCCACTCTTAAGAAGTTGCAAGGACCATTTACAGCGGTAATCGGCACCCAACTGGCGCGCCAACTGGGTGTCAGGCCCGGCAATCCTGTCACTGTGACGTTGCCACAGTTCTCGACAACACCGTTTGGGCTGTTTCCACGCAGCCGCCAGCTTACCGTCGTCGGTACTTTTAGTCTCGGCACACAGCTCGATAGCAGTACGCTGCTAATTTCAGCGCAGACAGCCAATCAGCTTTTTAGTGGCCGAGCTATAGAACGTCAAATAGCTATTGAGCTGAGAGCGGATCTCTCTGCTGAGCAGTTTATTCACAGTCAACGCAGCTGGCAGGCCGAACAACCACTCTTTGTCGGTAGCCAATGGCGTCCTTGGCAGAGTGAGTTTGTCAGTTTTTTTGCCGCAGTAGCTCTAGAAAAACGTGTGGTGACACTCTTACTGTTTATGATTGTGGTGGTAGCCGGCTTTAATATTGTCGCCACGCTCTCTTTGTCTGTACTCGCCAAACGCAAAGAGATCGCTGTACTGCGAACTATCGGTCTGCAACGGCATCAAGTGGTAGCGGTATTTTTAGTGCAGGGGCTATTGCTAGGCGGAATAGGTATTTTGTCGGGGTTGGTTTGCGGTGTGCCGCTGGCCTACTGGCTGCCCGATATCGTCCACTTTTTTGAACGGTTGGGCAGCGCCGAACTGCTCGACTCCTCTGTCTATATGATCCATGCTCTGCCATCACAGTTAGAACTGGGCGATATTGTTTTTACTGTATTGGGGGCACTTTTCTTGAGCTTTACTGCTGCACTGGTCCCCGCTTGGCGGGCAGGATCTATTTTGCCATCGGAGGCGCTGCGCTATGACCGCTAAAACACTAATCAAAGCTGAACAGTTGATCCGTCACTTTAGCGAGGGTGAATCGGCCAGTCAGCCGGTTAGGGTTTTAGATGGGCTTGATTTAAAAGTGGGTCAGGGCGACACATTAGCTATCGTCGGTGTCTCAGGCTCAGGTAAGAGCACGCTGCTAAATTTGTTGGCGGGCCTAGACAACCCCGATAGTGGCAGTATTGTCGTGGCTGGGCGCGAATGGGCTGCGATGTCACACTCTGAGCGAGCCCAGTGGCGCAATCGCCATATCGGTATGGTCTACCAGTTCCACCACTTACTGGCCGAATTTTCAGCCCAAGAAAACATCGAGCTGCCGCAGTTGATTGCCGGCGCGTCTCCCGCAAAAGCGCGTCAACGAGCCGAGCAATTACTCAATTTAGTTGGGCTGGCTGCACGTCGCAACCACCGCCCTATGGCGCTTTCGGGTGGTGAACGCCAGAGAGTGGCAGTCTGCCGTGCTCTGGCAAATAACCCCAGTTTGGTGTTGATGGACGAGCCCACCGGCAATTTAGACCCCGCGACAGCACTGGCGCTTGAGGAGCTCTTGCTGCAGCTCAATCGCGATACTGGAACAGCTTTCATTATTGTGACACATGACCAGCGCTTGGCCGCGCGCTTGCAGCGGCAAGTAGCGCTAGTTGATGGCCAGTTGCAAAGCTGGTCGCAGGCTAACTGACCTCAGAGTAGTTGATGGCTAATAAACTTATAGCAACCGTTGCTGAACGCTACTACACCAATGGTAGCCACACTATATTGGTGCGTATTTATGGTGCTGGATTGGCGAGATTAGCCGTACTCGGATTAGCAGCGAGTGTCGCGCTATTGGTGGTTGTGCTGTCAATCATGAATGGGTTTGAGCGCGAATTACGAGAGCGTATTCTGCAATTTGTTCCACACGTTGAGATCAACTACCGCGGCAGTTCAGCGATCCAAAGCGATTATCAACAACTTCGCTCAGAACCTTTCGTACGTGAAGTGACGCCATTCTCGCGCTCAGCAGGTCTTCTCTATGTCGGAGGCCAGAGCCGTGCGGTAGAGCTGCTTGGATTAAATCCCAACCAACTGCCCAGAGGTTGGGCTTCAGTCATCAGCGAGCGCGACTGGCTAAAGGGTGACGGAATTATTATTTCACAGGCACATGCTCAGCAGCTCGGAGTCGCACCAGGAGACCAACTATTAGTGCTGTTAGGCAGCGTGGGTTCCTCTGCTTCAATTTTACAGCCGCGCCGTGTTATTGGCACCTACACCACCCACACCGAGCTCGATCAGAGTATTGCACTGCTGGGCAGTGCATCATTGTCGGCCAGTGGGGCAGCCAACAGCGGTTGGCAAATACAGCTAAGTGACCCGCTCGCAAGCCGCAGTTGGATTACTCGAGTCTACCCGGATTTATCAATGGCTGCGCAGCTGCGCGATTGGCGTTCCAGCCACGGCAACCTGTACCAAGCGATACAGCTATCGCGCCAGTTGGTGGTTTTGCTTATATTGCTCACCGTAGCTATTGCTGCATTTAACGTGGTCGCTATGTTGGTGATGAGTGTAGAGCGGCGCCGTCGCGATATCGCCATACTGCAAACACTGGGCTTTTCTCAGCGAGAATTGATTGCATTATTTGCCCGTTTAGCTGCGCGTATAGGTTGCTCTGGAGTGTTGTTGGGCGCGCTACTTGGTTTGCTGCTCTGCGCTGCGCTGCCGGCGTTATTTCAGCAGCTGCAGGTCTGGTGGGGTGGGGCGCTACTCTCGACGCAAGTTTATCCAATCGATTATTTGCCGGTGGATATACGCTGGGAGGATTTTGTGGCGATTGCGCTCTCCGCCCTCGGGCTGACGGCGCTGGCGGCTGTTTATCCGGCGCGACGCGCCAGTGGAGTACTCCCAGCGCTGGAATTGCGCAGCGAGTAGAGTCTATCTTTGGCGCTGCTGCTGGCGGCGCTGCCAATTGCGTACCACTTTCCATCGCCACAGCCAAAATACTGCGCAGTAGCTTGTGCAGGCTAATAGTACCGCTACGACTAAACTTCCTAGCCCAAGCGGCAGCAATATGTGATTGCTGACACTGTTAAACCACTCCCAGCTCAAAGTGACCTTGTGCTGGCTGGGTGCGGTGCCGAGCAGCCAAATACCGACGGTGTAGTTGAGATAAAAAATGGGCGGAATAGTCACCGGGTTGCTTATCCACACTAAAATGACTGAGATTACAAAATTAGCACGCCACCAAAGCGCCAACAGAGCGGCAATGATTGTCTGTACGGGCAGTGGTAAAAAAGCACAAAAAACTCCGATGAAGACACCCAGTGACACCGACTGGCGATTGATATGAAGCAGATTAGGGTCTCTTGCCAGCCCTTTTAGCCAGCCCATTGATGGCCGAGCCAGCAGGGCGGGCAGATCGGGTAGTAATTTGCGTAGAGTCTTGCGAGGCACGTCTAATGGCGCTCCAAGATGTTGACAATGGCGGTATTATACTCGGCAAAAATGTTCGGGCTACTGTTATATATACGCTTCGTGATTTAGCAGCCAGAGTTTATTTTGAATGCCCAAATTGTAGCCGCCAAGCCCGCCATTGATCGTAATAATGCGGTGACAAGGGATGAAAAAGGGCAGCGGATTGGCCCCATTGGCGGAACCTGCCGCGCGCGCCAATTGGCTATTTCCCATTTGTTGGGCCTGCCAGGCGTAACTGCGCGTTTCGCCGTAATTAATCGTCGCCAGCACCGACCAGCAGCGTTTTTGGAATGGTGTGCCAGCAGCTGCCAATGGCAGATCAAACTGACGCAGCTGTCCGCTAAAATAAGCGCAAAGTTGAGTGGCGGCCTCTTCTGTCAAAGCATTTGACGGCAGAGATTGTTCTGCGCCAGGTAGTAGTTTCAATAGCGCCGAATCGGTGGCACAAAGTGTAAAGTGACCGATTGGCGTTTCGACACACTGCGCTGCGCTGGGCAAATTGGCCATAATCTTCTCCGCTAAAAGGTCATTGCAGCTAGAGCAATAGCCGCGCTGCGGGTAGAATGCAGCACAAGTTTTTTTTACCCACAGCAACGGAATTTATTATGCAGCCAGCTCTGGCGATTGAACAGCTTACCAAGCAGTACGGCAATGGCTTTCAGGCACTCAAAGGCATTAGCTTTAAAGTGGAGCAGGGCGATTTTTTCGCGCTGTTGGGCCCCAATGGTGCTGGCAAGTCGACAACGATCGGCATCATTAGCTCGCTGGTGCGAAAAAGTGCCGGCAAGATCGAGGTGTTTGGGATCGACATCGACAAAGACTTTTCTGCCGCCAAACAACTTATTGGCGTAGTGCCGCAAGAGTTTAACTTTAGCCAGTTTGAAAAGCCGATAGATATTCTCACCCACCAAGCGGGTTACTACGGGATTGCACGTAGCCAAGCGCTGCAAAGTGCCGAGCGCTATCTCAAGCAACTCGGGCTCTGGGAGCGGCGCAACCAACCAGCGCGCAACCTCTCAGGCGGTATGAAGCGCCGCTTAATGATTGCCCGAGCGCTTATGCACAGCCCCAAGTTGCTGATCCTGGACGAGCCGACAGCCGGTGTTGATATCGAGCTTCGCCGCTCTATGTGGGAGTTTTTGCAAGAGATTAACCGTCAGGGCACCACGATTATTTTGACCACGCACTACCTTGAAGAGGCGGAGTCGCTGTGTCGCAACATCGCCATTATTGATCAGGGCAATATTGTCGAAAATACTTCCATCAAAACACTCTTAAAGCAGCTGAATAAAGAGCACTTTATTCTCGATGTCAGCCAGCCTCTACAAACAGCGCCGGTGGTAGAGGGCTATCCAATGTCCCTGCGCGATGAGCAGAGCCTAGAGGTAGAGGTGCAGAAAACACTCGCTATCAACCCGCTGTTTGCCCAGTTGGCCAGCCAAGGTATTGATGTGGTGAGTATGCGCAATAAATCTAATCGGTTAGAAGAACTGTTCTTGTCACTTGTCGACGCTAGCCTAGAGAGTAAGCCGGGAGCAGAGCAATGAATAAACAACAGCTGTGGACAGCCTTTACCACTATTGTGCACCGTGAAATCCGCCGTTTTTTGCGTATATGGCCGCAAACGCTGCTACCTCCTGTGATTACTATGGTGCTCTATTTTGTTATCTTCGGTAAGTTAATTGGCGGGCGCATTGGCGATATGGCAGGGTTGCCGTATATACAGTTTGTAGCTCCAGGGCTGATCATGATGTCGGTGATCACCAACTCCTACTCAAACGTCGTCTCATCGTTTTTTAGCAGTAAGTTCCAAAAAAATATTGAAGAGCTACTGGTCTCCCCCACACCGAATGCCATCATATTGGCCGGTTACGTTGCCGGCGGCATGTGCCGCGGCCTTGGCGTAGGGCTCATTGTTACCGCCGTGGCTATCTTTTTTGCCGATCTTTCTCTGCACAGTTTGCCGGTTACGCTCGCTATTGTATTGATGACCTCGCTGACGTTTTCACTGGCTGGGCTAATTAATGCGGTATTTGCCGGCAGTTTTGACGATATTTCAATCATCCCAACGTTTGTGCTAACACCGCTTACTTACTTGGGCGGGGTCTTTTATTCGATAGGCCTGCTGGGTGATTTCTGGGGCAGCGTCTCGCTCGCCAACCCCATTCTCTATATGGTCAATGCTTTCCGCTTTGGTCTCACCGGCATCACCGATATCAATATCGGTTGGGCCTTTGCCATGCTTGGACTGTTCTCAAGTCTGTTATTTGTTTGGGCGCTCTACCTGCTCGAGCGCGGATCGAGGTTGCGCAGCTAATGGCCGATTATCGGGATACCGCACTGGGTGATACCACTGACTACCCCAGCCATTACGACGCCGGGCTGCTCTATCCCATTGCCCGCCAACGCGGCCGCGATGAGCTAGCCATTCAATCCACAGCGCTACCCTTTGCGGGGTTCGATCTATGGACTGCCTACGAGCTCTCTTGGCTGCAGTCCAACGGTTTGCCTCAAGTCGCTATTGCTGAGTTTACTGTGCCGGCTGAGAGCCCCAATATTATTGAGTCTAAAAGCCTTAAGCTGTATCTCAACTCGCTGAATCAACACCGCATCAATGACGAGCATGAACTGAAGATGCTGCTTGAGCGAGATCTCAGTGCAGCAGCGGGTGCCTCTGTCTCTGTCGATCTCTACCGGCTTGAAGAGTTTGCAGCATTTAAGCCAATCAATGAGCCGCACGGCATCTGTTTGGATCAGCAAAATATCGTTATCGATAGCTATCAACGCAATGACCTAACTATCGATGCAGCGGCAGGGGAGAGCGTTACCGAGTTACTTTATTCACATCTATTGCGCACCAACTGCCCGGTTACCGATCAACCCGATTGGGCCACGCTCTACATTGCCTACAGCGGGCCCAAAATCGACCGCGAATCACTGCTGCGCTATCTGGTTAGCTACCGCAGCCACCAAGATTTTCATGAGCAGTGCGTCGAAGCCATCACCCTCGACCTGCTCAAATACTGCCAGCCTCAACAGCTTACCGTAACTGCCCGCTATACCCGTCGCGGCGGTATCGATATTAATCCCCAGCGCAGTGTTGGCTCGGCCATACAGCATAATTACCGCCAGGTGCGGCAGTAAAATGTCCAACAGATTGCTTTCTAACGCCTAGTTGTTTAGAGTGCAGCCCCTTACGGTGAGGTGGCCGAGCGGCTGAAGGCGCACGCCTGGAAAGTGTGTATACGTTAATAGCGTATCGAGGGTTCGAATCCCTCTCTCACCGCCAATCAAAAAAGGCCCAGCAACGCTGGGCTTTTTTGTCGGTGAGTGTGGGTGAGAAGCCTCGCTGGGTTCGACTCATTGC
>JBLYYE010000033.1:0-5352 GCA_048549915.1 Porticoccaceae bacterium | reverse complement strand
GATATTGTCCTTTACCGCGTCGAGGGGCCGGTCGCCTACGTGACGATGAATCGTCCCGCCTACAACAATGCACAAAATGGTCGTATGACTTACGAGATGGATGCAGCGTTCAAGCGCGCAGTCGCTGACGACGAGGTGAAGGTGATTGTTCTTGAGGGTGCTGGTAAGCACTTCTCTGCCGGCCACGATATCGGTACCCCCGGGCGCGACATTCATCTCAGCCAAGATCGGGTCACTATGTGGTACGACCACGCCAACAAAGAGGGCGGTGAATTTCTCTATGTGCGCGAGGCTGAGGCTTACTTGGGTATGTGCCGGCGCTGGCGTGAAATCCCCAAGCCAACTATCGCGGCTGTGCAGGGCGCTTGTATTGCCGGCGGCTTGATGTTGGCCTGGGTTTGCGACTTGATCGTCGCCACCGACGATGCTTTCTTCTCAGATCCTGTGGTGCGCATGGGGATCCCGGGGGTTGAGTATTTTGCTCATCCATTTGAACTGCCACCGCGCATCGCCAAAGAACTGTTGTTCACGGCCGACCGCATGGGTTCGGAGCGCGCTTATCAGCTCGGCATGGTTAATCAGATCTCCAGCCGTGAAAATCTCGCTGCTGATGTCACTCTGCTAGCAGAGAAAATCGCCAAGATGCCGCGTCTCGGTTTGGCGTTGACTAAACAGGCGATTAACCATGTCGAAGATCTTCAAGGCAAGCGAACCGGGATGGATGCAGCTTTCGCTTGGCACCATTTTTCACACGCACACAACGAATTGGTCTCCGGCCATAAGTTGGGCGGTCACGATGCTCAGAGCATGGCCAGTGAAAATAAAAAACAAGATAAAAATTGAGCGCAGAGAGTTCGAATATGGAATTAGTCTACACCGCTAAGCAGAACCAATTCCGCGCTGAAGTGCGCGATTGGATGAACGCCAATGTACCTGCGGAGCCACTGCAGAGCTTTGACTGCAAAGAGGGGTTTGATCAGCACATAGCGTGGGAAAAAACTCTCGCCTCAGGAAACTGGGGAATGGTGACGTGGCCAGAAGAGTACGGTGGACGCAACTGCTCACTGATTGAATGGTTAATTTTTGAAGAGGAGTACTATCGCGCCGATGCTCCATTGCGGGTAAACCAAAATGGTATTTTTCTGCTTGGCCCCACTTTGATGGAGTACGCCACGGATCAGCAGAAAGCGCGCTTCTTAACCAAGATGGCAGCCGGTGAGGAGATGTGGGCACAGGCCTGGTCGGAGCCGGGCGCCGGTTCAGATATGGCGGCTATACGCAGTAAAGCAGAGCTCGACGGGGATGAGTTCATCATCAACGGGCAGAAAATCTGGTCGACACGAGCAGCGTTTGCCGATTACGCCTTTGGACTGTTCCGCACTGATCCCGCCTCAGAGAGACACCACGGCTTGTCGTTTATTTTAGTGCCGTTAGATGCTCCCGGTGTGACTGTGCGCCCTATCGCCCAATTAGATGGTATGGCCGGGTTTGCCGAAATTTTCTTCGATGATGTGCGCGTGAGCCGCGACCACCTAATTGGTGGCGAGGGCGAGGGTTGGAAAATTGCTATGGCGACCGCCGGTTTTGAGCGCGGTTTGATGCTGCGCAGCCCTGCGCGGTTTCAAAATACCTCCAAGCGCTTAGTCGAGCTCTATCGACGTCACCGCCATGACCTGCTCGATGCCTCTTTAGAAGACGCCGTCGTCCGCTGTTATATGGATGTCGAGTCCTATGCTTTATCTACTTATCAGACCGCATCGCGTCTGGATAGCGGTGGTTCTATTGGCGCCGAGTCGAGTTGTAACAAAATATTCTGGTCTGAATTGGATATCCGCATGCACCAGACTGCAATGAATATCCTTGGTGCTCGCGCAGAAGTCATTCCGCACAGCGAGGATGAAAAACAGCAGTTAGGGCGCTGGCTGGATGGTTTTTTGTTCTCACAATCCGGTCCTATCTACGCCGGTTCCAACGAGATTCAACGCAATATTATTGCCGAGCGGATGCTTGGTATGCCGCGACGCTGAGTCGCGCGACAACAGTTTACAGACGGGGTCACCATGGACTTTACCTTCAATCAAGATCAGCAGATGTACGCTGAAGCCCTATCGACACTGCTCAGCAGTGAGGTTCCCGCAGAGCGCATACGTCAGCGCTGGGAAAACGACAGCGGTATGGATCAACAGCTCCGTGCACAGCTGGTGGAGCTCGGCTTGCCGTCAATGCTCGTACCTGAGGCGCTCGGCGGGCTGGGTTTGGATGCCACTGACTTTATTCAGTTAGCTGAATGCTGTGGTCGTTATGCGCTTCCTGAGCCCGCTGTCGAGACCGCCCTGGTGGTGGCGCCGCTGCTGGTGGACATAATTACTGGCAACCCGAGCGCCGCTGAAAAACTGACTGTGCTGTTGGAAAATATCATGACCGGCGAGCTGCACATTGCGGTCGGTCATCACCTTAACCCTTACGTAAATTTTGCCGCTCAGGCAGACTTTTTTCTGCTCGGTCACGGCAATGATATACACCTGCTCAGTGCCGATCAGGTCGCCGTGACACCAGTCACTAGCAGTGATCCCAGCCGTCGTTTAGGTGCTCTAGAGTGGCAGCCCAGTGCTGCAACACGGGTCGCCGACGGTGAACTTGGCGCAGCTTGTTGGCGCGCTACACTTAATCGCGGGGCGCTGGGCAGCGCTGCGCAGTTGGTTGGGCTTGCCGATGCAATGGTCAAACAGGCAGTAACTTACTCGGCAGATCGACACCAATTTGGCAAGCCGATTGGGGTCAATCAAGCAGTCAAACACCTAATGGCTGATTGCGCTGTGCAGATAGAATTTGCTCGTGCGCCTATCTATCGCGCCGCTTACACCGTAGCTCAGGCAGCAACTCGAGCAGATTGGGCGGTCTCGCACGCTAAAGTCGTTGCCGGCGAAGCCGCGCAGTTAGCTGCGCGCAACAGTATTCAGGTATTTGGGGCGATGGGTTACACCTGGGAGTGCGATTTACAAATTTGGGCCAAACGCGGGTGGGTCCTCGACCGCGAATGGGGTGATGCAGGTTTCCATAAGAACCGTGTGCACGAGTGGTTGGTGCAGCCCAACGCCCTGATTGGCCCTGAATATACCTTTGGTCGCGGCGATCAGCCGCACGCCCGCTAGGAGAGCAACCATGCCAGAAGCTTATATTGTTGACGCGTTGCGCTCTCCCACCGGGAGACGTAAGGGATCGTTAGCCGATGTTCACGGCGCCGATCTGGGTGCACACGTGCTGCGCCAATTAGTTGACCGCAACGCTATCCCCGACAGTGAATACGACGACGTTATTTTTGGTTGTGTCGACACCATTGGCCCTTTGGCGGGTGACATTGCCCGCACCAGCTGGCTGGCGGCTGGGCTCGATCAATCGGTACCTGGCACAACCATCGATCGCCAGTGTGGGTCATCTCAGCAGGCTGTTCATTTTGCCGCCCAGGCGGTGATGTCGGGCACTATGGATGTGGTTGTGGCCGGTGGCGTGCAGACTATGACGTCTATCCCAATTTCATCGGCTATGTTGGCCGCACAGCCGCTGGGCTTTAAGGACCCGTTCTCTGGCAGTAAAGGCTGGGTAGAGCGCTACGGGGATGTCGAAGTCTCACAATTCAATTCAGCGCAGATGATTGCCGAGCACTGGAATATCAGCCGAGAAGAGATGGAAGCCTACGCACTGGCGAGCCACCAACGCGCTGCTAAGGCTACCCAAGCGGGGTATTTTGAGCGCGAGATCGCTCCGCTCAACGGCTTAACTTATGATGAGACAATTCGTGAAACCTCATTAGAAAAAATGGCTGGTCTCGAGCCACTGCAGGCCGGAGGCTCTATTACTGCTGCAGTCTCCAGCCAAACTTGTGATGCCTCGGCGGCTCTTTTGGTTGTCTCTGAAGCGGCTCTGAAGCGCTATAACCTCACCCCGCGGGCGCGCATCCACCACATGAGTGTGCGCGCAGCTGATCCCATCTGGATGCTCACCGCGCCCATCCCCGCTACACAGTACGCACTCAAAAAAGCGGGTATGACACTCTCGGATATCGACCTTGTTGAAATCAATGAAGCGTTTGCTTCGGTGTCGATGGCTTGGCTTAAAGAGCTCGACTATCCGCATGAGCAAACTAACGTAAATGGCGGTGCTATTGCACTTGGCCATCCACTGGGTGCCACCGGCGCCAAATTGATGACCACACTGCTGCACGAGCTGGAGCGCCGCGGTAGTCGATACGGTTTGCAAACTATGTGTGAAGGTGGCGGCCAAGCCAACGTCACAATTATTGAAAGACTCTAACCGAAGTTTGGAGAACAGAATGGGCAATGTATGTGAAGGACGTGTAGCGATAATTACCGGCGCAGGTGGCGGTTTAGGTGCAGCCCACGCACGTATTTTTGCTGGGCAGGGCGGTGCTGTTTTAGTCAACGATATCAACCTAGCGAATGCCCAAGCGGTGGTGGATGAAATTAATGCTGCCGGTGGTAGGGCAATGGTTAATCAGTCAGACATCACCAATTACCAACAGAGCTTAGAAGCCGTAGAGCAGGCAGTTGAGACCTTTGGCGACCTGCACGCTGTGGTCAATAACGCGGGAATCAACCGCGATCGAATGTTTGCCTCGATGGAAGAGTCTGACTGGGATGCCATTATGGCGGTTCACCTCAAAGGCCACTTCTGCATTAGCAGCCACGCCGTCAAGTACTGGCGCTCAAAACAAAAGGCCGGCCACAGTGTAGATGCGCGCATTATCAACACCACTTCAGGCGCCGGTCTGCAGGGCTCGATTGGCCAATCTAATTACGCAGCAGCAAAAGCGGGTATTTGTGCTTTAACGCTCAATCAGGCCGCTGAGTTGCGACGCTATGGTATTACCGCCAATGCCATTGCCCCGGCTGCACGAACAGCAATGACTACGGCTGTAGCCGTTATGGCCGAACGCATGGCGCCACCCAGTGACGGCAGTTTTGATCAGTTTGCCCCCGAGAATGTCTCTACCCTAGTTGCCTGGTTGGCCTCTGCTCGTTCGGCAGAGATCACTGGCCGCGTGTTTGAGGCTGAAGGTGGTCATATCGCCATCGCCGATGGTTGGCGCAGCACCGAGGGGTTGACCAAAAATGCCCGCTGGGAAGTGGAAGAGCTCGACGAAGCCATCCAGACATTGTTGGCCAGCGAAGTGCCGGCACAAAAAGTTTACGGGACCTGATCGATGGAATTTCGTTTTAACGATGAGCAGCAGATGATCTTTGAGACGGCTGCAGCCTATTTGGCTGATAACTCTAGCAGTGCGGCAGTGCGCGCTGCTATGCAGCTGCCCAACGGCTACGATCGCGAAGAGTG
>JBLYYE010000032.1:0-54235 GCA_048549915.1 Porticoccaceae bacterium | reverse complement strand
GACAGCGGGGGCCGCTACGCTTTCGACAAACAGCCGACGATTGGTTTATGGAATCTCAATGCTCTGGCCAATGCCTTTCTGTCACTGCTGCCCAGCGAGGCGTTAATTGAGCAGCTCGGCGGCTACCAAGCACAATTCGAGCAGACTTACCGCGAGCGGATGGCCGCCAAACTCGGGCTGCCCTCACAGAGCAATCTCGAAACAGTGGATAGCTTAGTTGAAAGGCTGCTAAAACTTTTGGCAGAGAGCGCCGCTGACTACACGCGCAGCTTGCGCTTTTTGGCACAGATTGATAGCGGTGATAGCAATGTTTTTGCGGCAGAAATAGGTGCAAATTGGCATCAGCCAGATTGGCAGCTGTGGCGAGATGACTATTTTTTCGCACTCAAAAAGAGCCCAACATCTGCCGAGCAGCGGCGTCTAGCAATGGATGCAGTCAATCCCAAGTACATATTGCGCAACTACCTCGCGGAGCAAGCCATACAGGCCGCCGAGGCCGGCGACTACGGCCAAATTGAGCGGCTGTTCGGGGTATTGAGCAAGCCCTTTGACGAACAGCCAGAACATGAGAAACTCGCCGCGCTGCCCCCAGCCTGGGCTGAGAGTATCAGCGTTAGCTGCTCTTCTTAACGGGGATTAATATCCGCCGCGAGTCGCTTCAGTTAACTCCTCGCCACGAGCGATGGCAAATGCCTGTGCGGCGCCGGCGCGAATAAAGCTAATATCCGTGCCTATCGAGGCAAATTGAAAGCCACTAGCGAGTGAGCTGGCAGCCATTTCTGCGCTGTAACCAAACATACCCGCTGCGATGCCGACCGTCTGGCAGGCAGTTTTAATCCGCTCTACAGCAGTAATGAATGCCGGATCAGCAAAGCTTCCAGGAGGCAAACCCAGCCCGTAGCAAAGATCCATTGGCCCTATGAAGAGCCCGTCGACGCCCTCGGTAGCGGCAATCGCCTCGACATTGGCCAACCCCTCTTCAGTCTCAATCATAGCAATACAGGCAACTTCGCCATTGGCCGAGGCCAAATAACCCATCCCCTCGAGCAAGGCATCGCGCATAGGACCAACTGAGCGGTTTCCCTGCGGCGGATAGCGGCAAGCCATCGCGGCACGGCGAGCGTCCTCTGTGCTGTTGACCATCGGTACGATAACGCCGTGGGCACCGGCGTCGAGCACTTTGCCAATCTGGTCTGGCTGATTAGCGGCTACGCGGACAAGTGAGGTTACCTCTAACCCGGTCACAGCGGGCAATAGTTGAGTGAGGTCGCGATAGTCCATTAAACCGTGTTGCAGGTCAAAGCAGAGCCAGTCAGTGCCCAAGCGGGCGAGGTTCTCGGCGATATGAACATCGGGGAGATTAATCCAGGCGCCGTAAGAGGGCTGCTGGTTGCGCCAGCGATTGAGTGCAATATTGTGCATAGTTTTATTCCTTAAACCATTTCAATGGCGACATCGCCAAAATCGTTATCGAACCTGGCCACAATCGAGTCGCCGGCCTCAACAGGCAGAGCGCGCACAAACGATCCAGAGAGAATCACATTGCCAGGAGCAAAGTGGTGGCCCATGGCCGCTATTTTATCTGCCAGCCAGCGCACCGCGGTCAACGGATTACCAAGCACCGCGGCGGAGCTACCTGACTCGCACTGTTCGCCATTGATCAGCAGTGAGCCGTTGACATTGCGCAGGTCTAGCTCGTGGATTTTTCGCGGCCGTCCTCCCAGCACTACGCCACCTAGGGCAGCCATATCGGCAATACTGTCGATCACTTTCATACCGGGGCCAAGCGCCACACGAAAATCGACCAATTCAATAGCCGGAACGACATAATCAATCGCTTGGATAACATCCGCCAACGTAGCATTTGTCCCATTGAGCTCGCGGCCGATAATAAAGGCCAGCTCAATCTCGACCATCGGCCGGTTGAAATTCGCACGGGCAATAGAGGTGGATTCATCGAAGAAGAAACTCGCCGGCATGGCACTGTAATCGGGCTCGTTGGTACCGGCCATCTCTTGCATAACTTTGGAGGTGAGACCAATTTTGTACCCTTTTATGGGGTCGTTATTGGCCACAAATCGAGAAAGCACCTGCTCTTGGATAGCGTAGGCGTCAGCCAACTCAAAATCAGCATAGCTTTCGGAAAGCAGCGGCAACTGCTGGTGGCTCTGATGGCAATGGAAAATCTTAGCGGCGATCTCATCGCGCGTGTTGCTGTCCAGCATCCTTTAACTCCAGGAAGTTTAGTAGATGCTACCAGTGTCGACCGTTAGTGCAATCGACACTGTCATCCGAACGACAATCATTCCCTCTTAGCGAGGTAGACGCAGAGGCAATAGCAGCAACATACCCAACGCAATCACACCCGAGAAGATCAGCAGTGGAAGTTGGTAGCTGCCACTCATATCAAACAGCACCCCTACCACAGTAAAGCTTGGTAGTACCAACAGAGTCAGTAGAGGCCCCATGAGCCCCATTGCACGGCCGTAACTGAGCAGACCAAATGCGGCAGCCATCATTGAGCCCCAGACTGGGACCATACCACCTGCAGCCAGACCCATAAGCGCGGTTGCAGTGAGCATTACCGGGTAACTGGGTTGCGAGGCCAACAGAAGAAAACCAAACAGGGCCAAGCCCATAACTACCCATAAAGCCAATTTTAAATTGACCCGGTCAGCTATTACGCCAAACCCTAGCTTGCCGACAAAGCCCATCACTGCAATCGCCATAATTAATGAAGAAGCAGCACCCGGCGAAACATCCAGTGATTCAGCATAGGGAGCAATATTCACTAAACCGACTGTATAGGCGCTAAACAACAGCCCTAGTGGAATGCCAATGTACCAGTAGCAGGGGTTGCGTAAAATCTGACCCAGAGTGATTGCTGTTTCAACAGCGCCCGAGGCATTACCCGCGCCAGCATCCTCAGCCTGCAAACCAACATCTGAAGGGCGACCGCGCACAGTCGCCACCACAATAGGCAGCACCACCAGCAGAGCAACCGAGGCAAGAATTTCCAGCGCAGTTCGCCAACCGTAGCTTTCCAAAAGAACCACAACTAGCGCAGGAATAGCTATACCCCCTAAGGAGGTACCAATAGCAGAAATACCCATAGCGCGTCCGCGACTTTTGGTAAACCAGCGCGCCAACACAGTTTGGCAGGCAGGTGAGCCGACTAGGGTATTACCAACCGCCATAGTCAGGCCAAAAAAGAGAATATACTGGCCAATCGTTTGGCTCTGTGCCACCGCCCACAACCCCAAGCCAAATAAACCTGACCCTGCGCTCATAATCCAACGCATTGGCCAACGGTCGAACAGTACCCCTGCCAGCGGCATCAAAACCATTCCAGCGAAGGTGCCGGCGGTCATACTCTGCATGACCTGAGCCATACTGACAGCGAACTCAGCCCGCACCAAAGGGACAAACAAACTTACCGAGTAAACTAGAAAACCCGCCACCAACATTTGTGCAACAAAAGTACCCGCGACAACATACCAACCAAAAAACATCTGACGCTCCCCAGTAAATACCGATCTAAGTCGGTGTAATTAGTTTGATTTTGCAGTGTTGTTGTGGGTACAGCAAAGGTTGCAGTTAAGCTGATTGGACTATCTCGATTAATCGGCTGGTCGAACTGGCAATACAGGCTCAACAAACATAAGTGAGACCAGAATACTTGCCTCTTGGTAGACTGGCGATTCTACCAACAATCACTGTCAGCCTCGGCTTGTAAGAGTTAACAAATAGCACCGCGGCAAGGTAGTCTGGCCAATTAGGCACCAATATTGAGCATCGTAAACTTGAGCAAAGCGCAGCTGACAGGTCGAAATCGCAAGGCAAGCTCGACTACAAATTGGCGCAGTTGGCGTATAATTAACGCAATAATCCGCAAATTTGAGACACTTTATGAACGATACCGACACCTCTGAAAACTCCTCAACGGCCACTCGCGAACTGCTTGCCAAGTTAGGCGCCTCGGCTCGAAGCGCTTCGCGGATCCTTGCGACAGCGGACACCGGGCAGAAAAACCGCGCCTTGGAAGCGATAGCCAAACAGCTCGACCATCACCGCAGCTCTATACTCAAAGCCAATGCCCTCGACATGGACAATGGTCGCGACAATCGTTTGGATGCCGCCCTACTCGATCGGCTGGAGTTAGATGACAGTCGTATCGACGCAATGATTGAAGGTTTAGCTCAAGTCGCTGCACTGCCTGACCCAGTGGGCTCGCTTCGCGATATGCACTTTCGCCCCAGTGGTATTGAACTGGGCAAAATGCGCGTCCCGCTGGGGGTTATCGGCATCATCTACGAGTCGCGGCCCAACGTCACTATCGACGCGGCCAGCCTCTGCTTGAAATCTGGCAATGCCGCAATTCTGCGCGGCGGCAAAGAGGCCATCCACTCGAATCGCGCTATAGCCGCAGCCATCAGCGAGGGCTTGGGGCAGTCGGGATTGCCGCGCGAAGCCGTGCAAGTGGTTGAGACCACCGATCGCACAGCCGTGGCGGCCATGATTAGCATGCCTGAGTTTATCGATGTCATTGTACCTCGCGGCGGCAAGGGGCTAATTGAACGGATTGCCAACGACGCCAGAGTGCCCGTTATCAAACATCTCGATGGCAACTGCCATGTCTACATCGATGATCAAGCCGATCTCAATATGGCCTACGACATTGCCATCAATGCCAAAACTCACCGCTACGGCGTCTGCAACGCTATGGAGACATTACTAGTGGCGGAGGCGGTCGCCGACAAACTGCTGCCGCGCTTGGCAGGCGGCTATGCCAACCACGGGGTCGAATTACGTGGCTGCGAGAAAACCCGCGCTATTATTGAGGCTCAACCCGCACAATTTAGCGACTGGAGTGAAGAGTACCTTGCACCCATATTGGCGATAAAAGTGGTCGCCAACATAGATGAAGCGATCGGCCACATCAGCCAATTTAGCTCCGGCCACACCGAAGCTATCGTCACAGAAAACTACTCGCGCTCGCGCCAATTTATCGCCACAGTGGATTCCAGCTCAGTGATGGTCAACGCCTCAACGCGCTTTGCCGATGGCTTTGAATATGGTTTGGGGGCTGAAATCGGCATATCGACTGACAAAATACACGCGCGCGGACCGGTTGGCTTAGAGGGCTTAACCAGTGAGAAGTGGGTAGTCATGGGCAGCGGACAAATTCGTCAATAATGAGTTTTGCTCTGTTTGGCGGGAGTTTTGACCCCCCTCATATCGGCCATCTACAGAGTGCTCAGGAGCTTTTGGCAAAGCTCAATTGTGAGCAGCTCGCCCTCCTGCCTGCCGCTCTGTCGCCGCTAAAATCGACCCATGCAGCAAGTGCAGAGCAAAGGCTGAAAATGCTTGAGCTGGCCTTGCTCGAGTGCGGCGATTGCGATGGCAAGCTGGTCATAGACAACCGCGAAATCCGCCGCTCTGGGCGCTCATACAGTATCGACTCACTGCGCCAGGTGCGCGCAGAGCTCGGCCCCAAAAAACCCCTCTTCTGGGTGGTCGGCAGCGATACTATGCAGTCGTTTGAGCGCTGGAAAGAGTGGTCTAAACTGCTCGATTACTGCCACTTGGTGATTATCGAGCGTGCCGGCGCACCTCTGGTCTGCAGCTCGGTCATTCAAGCGTGGCTCGATCGACACAGGTGCTATAAACTAGAGGCCTTGCAAACGAACCCAGCTGGATCTGTTTTTTACTGCACACTCTCACAGCTGCCAATTTCGTCCACTGCAGTGCGTGAAAAAATCGTTAACGGCGCACCGTTAACCGGGTGGCTGCCGACTGCGGTAGCCGACTACATTGAACACCATTCGCTATATAGGTAATCCTTATCCATGTCGGATCTGCTCCCCGTTGTAATTAACGCCCTCGAAGAGGTCAAAGCCATCGACACCATCACTTTGGATGTCAAGCCACTGACTGGCATTACTGACCATATGGTAATCACCAGCGGCAACTCTAATCGCCAAGTAAAAGCTTTGGCGAATAATGTCATTGTCGAGGGCAAAAAAGCGGGGTTTACTCCCGTGGGTATCGAGGGCGATGATACTAATGAATGGATTTTGGTCGATTTTGGCGACCTTATCATTCACGTAATGCTTCCTGCCACTCGCGAGTTTTATGAATTGGAAAAACTTTGGACGCTGCGCCCCTCAGATATCGCGGCTGCGGCTGATAATGAACATCCGTTAGATAATGGCGAAGAAGAGATTGTCCGATAACTGCTGAGTTCAAGGCTACGAGTTCTCAATGAAACTGCGCATTCTCGCCATAGGCACCAAAATGCCCGCCTGGGTAGCCACAGGGTACACTGAATATCAGAAGAGAATGCCTCCAGAACTGCGGCTAGAAATGGTTGAATTGGCTATGGCCAGCCGCGCCAAGAGCAGTTCTATCGCACGGGCAGTGGCAACTGAGTCGGCCCTGTTAGACAAAGCGACTGGCAGTGATTTTCGTGTAGTGCTCGATGTCAAAGGTAAACCCTGGAGCACCGAGCAGCTGGCTGAACAACTTTTAAACTGGCAATCACTGGGGCGAAATGTGTCGCTGCTTATTGGTGGCCCAGACGGCATGAGCAGTGAATTGATCAAAAGTGCCGATCAGCGCTGGTCGCTGTCACCGCTGACTCTGCCCCACCCTATTGTGCGAATTGTGCTCGCCGAGCAACTTTATCGCGCGTGGACTGTCAATAATAACCACCCCTATCACCGCAGTTGAACCGGGATTATTAGCTGATGGAGCGCCGCGTATTTATCCAGCCAGAGGCTTTAGCCGCACTCGTCAACAGGCGATTACTGGTGGCAGGCGCACTCGCCCTACTGGCTAGCGGTTTGTTACTGTCCCGCTTCGCTCATCTACAGATAGAGCGCCACAGCGACTTCGTCACTCGCGCCGACGATAACCGGATTCAAATTCGACATGTAGCGCCGCCCCGAGGATTAATTTTTGATCGCAACGGCGTTTTGTTGGCGGAGAACCGTCCCAGCTACAACCTCGCAGTAGTCGTTGAGAGAGCGGGTGATATCAACGCGCTGCTCGCACGATTAAAAAAGATCATCCCCCTCTCTGAGCAAGAGATTAAAACTTTTCGTAAAAGTGCTGCGCGTTCAGCGCCCTACCAGCCGGTCTCACTGAAATACCGGCTCAGCGAAACTCAGCACGCAAAATTTGCTGTCGTCGAACATCTGTTTGATGGTGTAGAGATCACCGCACAACCTATTCGCTATTATCCGTTTGGCGAGGCCTTTGCTCACCTCGTCGGTTATGTCGGAAAAATCAATGACCGCGAGGCAAGCCAACTAGAAAGTCACCGCTACACCGCAATAGATACCATAGGCAAAAGCGGTGTTGAGCGGCACTACGAATCACTGCTACTTGGCGAGCACGGTCGCGAGCAAGTCGAAACCGATGTGCGCGGGCGAGTCATGCGCATCCTCGATCGCGATGAGCCCACACCCGGAGCTAATTTGATTCTCTCGGTGGATGCCCGCCTTCAACAGTACGCATACGAGCTTCTCGCTGACCAGCGCGGCGCGGTTGTTGCTATCGATATAAACAGTGGTGGCGTTCTGGCTATGGCCTCCACTCCTAGCTTTGACCCCAATGCCTTTGTCACAGGGATTAGCCACAACCAATATAACGCGCTCATCAACTCACCTAACAAACCGATGTTTGACCGTGCACTGCGTGGACAATATCCACCCGGCTCAACGATCAAACCGCTTTTTGGCCTAGTCGCTCTGCAAGAAAAGGCCATCACTACAGATTATGTCATCGAAGATACCGGTTTTTTCACACTGCCGAACGTCGCGCGCCCCTGGCGCGACTGGAATTATAAGACTGGTGGGCACGGCAGTGCAGTTGATCTCGCAGAAGCGATTATCGAATCTTGCGATGTATTTTTTTACGATGTCAGTATCAAAACCGGTATCGACGCTCTGGCAGATTATGGCCATAAGTTTGGTCTCGGCGTCACTACTGGCATTGACCTTCCCAGCGAGGCGACTGGGATTATGCCCTCCGCTCAGTGGAAGCGAGAAAAACTCGATAGCGCCTGGTTTGACGGCGACACCATCAATGCCAGTATCGGTCAGGGCTTCTTCTTGGCAACACCCCTGCAGCTGGCGGTAATGACCGCGCGGATCGCTTCTCGCGGCCGCCAAATTACTCCCCATCTGGTAGACGCCAGTAACGGGCTAACCATCGAATACCCCGCTGAACAGATAGCTATTGACGATGAGCACTGGGATTACCTGCATGAGTCCATGCGCCAAGTTGTCGAGGGGGTCCGCGGTACAGCTCGCTCCATATACACTGAGCAATACTCCATCGCAGGCAAAACCGGAACAGCACAGGTCATTAGTATTGGTGCCGATGAAGAGTACAACCGCGATGAGCTGACGAAGAGGCAACGCGATCACGCGCTGTTTGTTGCATTTGCACCTGTTGAGAGCCCAAGAATTGCTATCGGCTTGATCATTGAAAATGGCGAACACGGCAGTAGTGTTGCCGCCCCTGTGGCGAGGAAATTATTCGATCGCTACATGGCGCTCTACCCAGAGCAGGAGCAGTTTTAATGCAACGCGATTTTGTAAGACGCATAGACACCTCTCCGTCGCGCACCCGTCGCTTGCATATCGACCTGCCGCTGGTAACACTTTTAGCCATTTTATGCTCCATCGGTCTGGTAGTGCTGGCTAGCGCCAGCGGCGAAAAAACTGTTTATCTGCACCGGCAAATAATTTTCATGCTGGCAGGTTTGGCTTTAATGGTTGCGGTAGCGCAGTTTCCATTGCGTTTCTGGGAGCGCTGGACGATAGCTTTTTATTGCTTTGGGGTGGTTTTATTACTCTTAGTATTGTGGATTGGAGTCGGGGCCAAAGGCGCTCAGCGCTGGCTAGATCTGGGTTTTATCCGCGTTCAGCCCTCAGAATTAATGAAGCTATCAGTGCCTATGATGGTGGCCTCCTTTTTCCATCATCGCGCTATACCTCCGACTTTTGCTGAGGTGTTGATCGCTCTGGGAATTACTGCGATACCGACCATGCTCATCGTTATTCAACCCGATTTGGGAACCTCTATTTTAATTCTGAGCTCGGGACTTTTCGCACTCTTTTTAGCCGGTATCGGCAAACGCTATATATTCGGAGCCATCTCCCTGGCCATTGTAGCTGCGCCTTTAGCCTGGAATTATCTGCTGCGCGACTATCAACGCCAGCGTGTACTCACCCTGTTTGATCCCGAGTCAGATGCCTTGGGCAGTGGTTGGAACATCATTCAATCGCAGACCGCGATCGGCTCTGGCGGGCTTGCCGGAAAAGGCTGGGGAGAGGGAACTCAGAGCCAGCTGGATTTTCTTCCCGAAAGCCACACCGATTTTATTATTGCGGTAATGGCCGAAGAGTTTGGGCTGATCGGTGTTGTTGTGTTGTTGTCGGTCTATCTTTTACTCGTTGCCCGTATTGGGATAATAGCGGCCAGTGCTGCCAGTATCTTTGGCAAGTTAGTGGCCGGCAGTATGGCCCTGACATTCTTTGTCTACGTATTTGTCAACATGGGCATGGTTGCGGGTATCTTACCGGTGGTTGGCGTACCGCTGCCGTTTATCAGCTACGGCGGCACAGCTCTTCTTTCGATGATGTTTGGCTTCGGTATTGTTATGGCGATTTCTACCGATCAGGCGAAAAATTGACGCATCGCTTAAAACCTAAGCAAGGCTGCGCTAGAATGGTTTTAATTGATATTGCAGCACACTGTGCCACTGATTGCCAAAAAGGACTGACTCATGCCAACCGCTTTCTCTCTCAAAAAAATCGCTCTCACAGCGCTCTTTATATGCGGGTTCACTAGCGCAACTCTGCAGGCCAACGACTACATTGAAAACCCATTAGCTGCTGCACTAATCACGCAATTGGTGGAAGAAGAGAACTTTGATCGCACCGAACTCACCACTTGGCTCGCCTCGGCTAAACGCCAAGAGAGTATTATCCGCGCCATGAGTCGTCCTGCAGAGAAAGTGAAACCCTGGTATGACTACCGCAAACATTTCATCTCTGAACGACGCATCGACAAAGGCGTTGAATTTTGGCAACAGCACCGCGAGACACTCGAACGCGCAGCAGAAACTTTTTCTGTCGATCCGAACATCATTGTCGCCATCATTGGCGTCGAAACTAATTACGGCAGCAATACCGGCTCATATAAAGTAGTCGACGCACTATCAACTCTGGCTTTTGACTACTACATCAATATTGAACAACGCGCATCGCGCCAACGCTTTTTCACCAGCGAGCTCAAAAACCTTTTTTTGCTGGCACGCGAGCAAAACCAGGATCCCACGACACTGACTGGCTCTTATGCAGGCGCTATGGGCTGGGGACAATTCATGCCGAGCAGTTATCGCGCCTATGCCGTCGACTTTGATGGCGATAACTTTGCCGATATCTGGAACAACCCTGTCGATGCGATTGGCAGTGTCGCCAGCTACTTCTCACGCCACGGCTGGGAGTTGGGCGAGCCAGTTGCCGTTCGCGCCAACGCTAGCGAAGCATACAGTGGCGCGATCGACAAACTTCATCGCCCTAAATTAACCGTCGCCGAACACAGTAAAAGTGGATTCTCTGCACAACAAGATGCCCTGCTCAACGATGCAAAACTTGCGCAAAGAAAAGCCTTGCCGCTCTCTTTTGAGCTTGAACAGGGCGACGAGTATTGGCTTGGCCTCAACAATTTTTACGTTATTTCGCGCTACAACCCCCGCACCAAATACGCCATGGCGGTTTACCAGCTCAGCGAATTGATTGCCCAGCGTTACCAGCAGGCGTTGGTAGAACAGTAGATGTCGCTCTTGTCTTGCTCCGGTGCTTGGCGAACCCCACTGCTGTTAGTGCTCTTACTGGCTGCGGGATGCTCAGTATTAGAACCTAAAGACGGCCCGGGCAAAGCAATCGCACCAGAGAGCATCGCTGAAGCCACACCTCGACTAGAACCCATTACGCGCGCAGGAAACTACACGCCATACACGGTTTTTGGCGAGACTTACCATCTTCTACCGAGTGCCGAGGGGTATCAAAGTCGTGGCATTGCCTCTTGGTATGGCCGTAAATTTCATGGCCGTCTAACCTCAAATGGCGAGCGCTACGACATGTACGGCATGACCGCCGCACATAAAACACTCCCTATACCCAGTTATGTCAGAGTCACTAATACTGACAATGGTAACAGCGCTATTGTGCGCATTAATGATCGCGGGCCCTTTCATCCCGATCGCGAAATCGACCTCTCATGGGCTGCGGCGATTAAACTGGGTTTTAGCGACAAGGGCACTGCACCGGTAGAGATCACTGCAATAGATCCCGTCGCCTGGCTCGCTGAACAGCAACAGCAACCTACACCAGCAGTACCGACCTCTCAGCCACATCCCGATTTACTCGATGGCGACTATCTGCAAGCGGGTTCTTTTCAACAACCGGATCTTGCTCACTTGCAGCTTTTAGAGCTGATAGACAAAATTCCTTATGCCATACAGGTACACCCTTCAGCTGGGCACTATAAAGTCCTGATAGGACCGCTAGTCAACGCTGAACGAGTTGCACAAGCGCGCTCGATGCTGGCCAAAGCGGGTTTTAGTGCATTTAAATTTGCCTCCGAGCAATCCTGTACTCTTAGCAATAACAGCGCTAAATGTTAGACTGTTAATTAATTTCATCTAGTGCCATTTGCCGCTTTAAACTTGGCATCGGCGATATACAACTGCTGTACAAGGTTAACCCTATGCTCCGCTTTACAAGCAATCTAACTTCGCTAGCTCAATATTTTACTCGCGCACTAGGGCTCACATCTTTGTTACTTTCTGGGGCCCTCTACGCCTCCCCACTGCTGCCACCGGCACCCGACCTCGCAGCTACCGCTTGGCTGTTGATCGACAGTGAAACCGGCGCGGTACTGGCCGAGCGCGACGCAGATCTACCTCTGCCCCCCGCCAGCCTAGCAAAAATGCTGACCAGTTATATTGTCTCGGAGGAGATAGAATCCGGCCGCCTCACTGAACAAGAGCTGGTGCGCATATCGGATAACGCCTGGGAGCGCGGCGGCGCCAAAACCGATGGCTCCACCATGTTTTTGGAGCCGCGCAGCAAGGTAGCGGTGATTGATTTAATGCGCGGCGTGATTATTCAATCTGGCAATGATGCAGCTATCGCACTGGCGGAGCACATCGCCGGTACAGAGGATCAATTTGCCGATTTAATGAACCGTCAAGCAGCGGCGCTGGGAATGAGCAGCTCGTTATTTCACAATTCAACTGGTCTGCCATCTGAAGGTATGGTCAGCACCGCTCGCGACCTGGCACTTTTAGCTCGAGCCACGATTGTCGATCATCCGGATCACTACGGCATTTACGCTGAAAAGTATTTTACTCACAACAATATTCGCCAACCCAACCGCAACCGCCTGTTGTGGCGCGACAGCAGTGTCGATGGACTCAAAACTGGCCACACTGAGGCTTCTGGATACTGTCTAGTCGCCTCTGCACAGCGACGCGACATGCGTTTGATTGCTGTCGTGCTGGGTACTGACAGCGATCAAGCGCGCGCTCGCGAGACGCAGAAACTGCTCAGCTATGGTTTCCGCAACTTTGAGACACAGCGCCTCTATGAGAGCGGTGCGGCACTCAAAGAGCAAGTTAAAGTCTGGTATGGCCAACAAGATGCCGTTAATTTGGTCCTCGACCAAGCGGTGGTTCTGACCTTCCAGCGCGGCAGTGAAAAACGCCTCAGCGCAGAGGTGGTGGTCAACAGCCAACTAGAAGCACCGCTAACTAAAGGGCAGGTGCTGGGTAGTTTGCGAATAAGCCTAGACGGCGAGCTCCTGCTGGAGCGCCCACTAGTGGCAGATCGCGCGATTGACAAAGGTGGTCTATTCAAGCGTCTGAAAGATTGGCTCACGCTCTTTTTCACAGGGTTATTTGGATGAAAAATATCTCCACAGCAGATTTAACCCCAGAGCAACGCAAAGCGGTCACTATAGATTTCCCTTGCGCCTATCCCATTAAAGTAGTCGGCCAAGCTGGAGATGGGCTGACAACTCTGATCAGTGAAACTTTGGCAACACTGCAAGTTGAAGTAGACGACAGCAAGACGACTGTGCGTCCCAGTAGCACAGGCCGCTGGCAATCAATCACCATCACCATCACGGCTACCGGCAGCGATCAGTTGGCGACTATTTTTAACCAGTTAAAGCAGTCGCCACTCGTACAGATGGTGCTGTAAGTGGCCGCTGCCATCCAGATTTTGAGCCGCAGCGTAGATGGCTAACTCCCTCCTAGTGCGTCAGCTGGGTTGTGTCGATTATGCGATCAGCCTCGCGGCAATGCGTCACTACACCGATAATCGCGGCGATGATGACGCAGATAACTTATGGCTAATTGAGCACCCCGCCGTTTTTACTCAGGGCCAAGCCGGCAGTGATGATTATCTGCTCGCGCCTGGCGATATTCCTGTTATCCAGAGCGATCGCGGCGGCCATGTTACTTATCATGGCCCGGGACAAATCACTGCCTACCTGCTTTTGGATCTGCGCCGGCTGGGCTTGGGTGTGCGCGACTTGGTCACGGCAGTCGAAGAGGCAATCATCGCCACCTGTGCAGACTATCAGCTGACAGCGAGTGCGCGCCGCGATGCCCCAGGCGTCTACACAGCTAAGGGCGCTAAAATAGCCTCACTGGGATTGCGCGTGCGTCGCGGCTGTAGCTATCACGGACTCAATTTTAATATAGATATGGATATGCAGCCCTGGCAGCGCATCAACCCTTGCGGCCTCGGCGTCGCCATGACTCAACTCAAAGAGCATGTAGAGCCTGTACCTACTATTGATGAAGTGGGCCAAAAGCTCACTCAACATTTGGCCACAACGCTTGGCTATGAACAGTATACTTATGCCCCAGACAATACTCTTCCGTACCTTGAGAGCGACTAAATCATGAGCGATACAGAGCAACCTTCATCCATCACTGCCCCACCGCAAAGAACTAAACGCTTGCGCGCAGGAGAGAAGTTGCGCAGTGCGGATAAAGTTGAGCGTATACCGGTAAAAGTCATCCCCACCGAAGAGGTTTTGCGCAAACCAGAGTGGATGCGTATTCGCGTGTCGAGCTCTCCTCGCGTTCAAGAGATAAAGCAAATTCTCCGCAGCCACAAAATGGCAACCGTTTGTGAAGAGGCGGCCTGCCCTAATCTGAGCGAGTGTTTCAGCCACGGGACAGCCACTTTTATGATCATGGGTGAGATCTGTACCCGGCGCTGCCCTTTCTGTGACGTCGGCCATGGCAAACCGCTTCCACTGGATAGCGAAGAGCCGAGTAACCTGGCCGCTGCAATTGCCGAAATGGCATTGCGCTACGTGGTTATTACTTCAGTGGATCGCGACGATCTGCGCGATGGTGGTGCACAGCACTTTGCCGATTGTATTCGCCATGCACGCGAACAGTCGCCACAGCTCAAAATTGAAGTGTTAGTGCCGGATTTTCGCGGCCGCATGGATACTGCACTTGAAATCTTGACAGCTACCCCGCCCGATGTATTTAACCACAATATGGAAACTGTACCGCGTCTCTACCGCGAAGCCCGCCCTGGAGCCAACTACGCTTGGTCACTGCAGCTCTTAGAAAAATTTAAACAGCTCAATCCCGGTGTGCCAACCAAGTCGGGACTAATGGTGGGTTTAGGAGAAACTAAAGACGAACTGTTGCGGACGCTGGATGATTTGCGCGCCCACAATGTCGATATGCTCACTGTGGGGCAGTATCTACAGCCTTCGAAGAATCATCTGCCGGTAGACCGTTTTGTCCATCCAGATGAGTTTGCAGAATACGCAGACTATGCCAAATCGATCGGTTTTAGCCAAGTTGCCAGTGGACCACTGGTGCGCTCAAGCTACCACGCTGATGCCCAAGCCCGCGGCGAAACCGTAGGCTAAGCGGTTATTCATCGACCCACACCTCGCGCAACGGTTCGCCAAAGTCATCGTAAATAATCTTTTTGCGTGGCCGCGTCCGCGGCTTGTTGGCCCGCTGCACCTTAGCCGTTTGTTTGCGCTGCTCGAGCGCCTGTACTGATTCGTTGAGATAGGTGCGCGGTTGGCGAGGAGCGCCAATGAACAACTCACTCTGGGAGCGCCCAGCAGTGAAGTGAGTGAGCCCGCTTTGCCCCTGTGTGACGCGATTAATCTCTCCGCCTCGGGCTAAATAGGCCTGTGTTTCACGTTTTAGTTGATCGCGAATTTGACGCTTACTTTGTCGACTCATTTCGCCTCCAGTCACAGCGCTGTGAGCCGAGCACAAAGTGGCACGCCACCAGCAGCAGTAGCAACCACAACGGAAGAGTTTGCTCCGCCGTGGTGAGCAACATAAATCCTACCGCGCTACCCAGCACTAGAGTCAACCGGGGCTGGCGCAACTTCATTGAGTGCGATTGCGCTCTGTCCCAGCCAAAACACCACTGCATGAGCATACTCACCGCTACGCCCAACAATACCAGCCACTGCCAAAATTCCGCATCGGTCCAAAAAAGATAGCTAGCGGCAAAAACTCCCGACAGGAGAGAGAATTTGATTACCCAATTAAGCGTGGCGGGCACTACTTAGACCTCACCGCGGCGAGCGCGAAAGGCGCGACGCCAAGTGCGCAGAGTATCGCGAGCCCGCTCGGGCAAAACTAACAGCACTGGCGTTAGGAACAATGTCATCACCGTTGCAAAAGCTAACCCATTGACGATCGCACCGGCTAGGGGTTTCCACCACGAGGCAATCTCGCCACCGTGTTCCCAACTGCGATTAATAATATCTACACTGAGCCCATTGGCTAGCGGTAAAAGGCCTACGATGGTGGTTACTGTAGTGAGCATGACGGGGCGAAAACGCCCGACTGCGGCTTCAATAGCCGCCTCGGTTTTACTCAGCGATGGCGTATTTGTGCGCAGATAATTGTAGCCGTCAATCAGGACAATATTGTTATTAACAACAATGCCCGCCAACGCCACTATACCGGTACCCGTCAATATGACACTAAACAGCTGCTGGTTGAGAATCAGCCCGAACATCACACCCGCCGTCGACATTACCACAGAGAAAAGTATCAGCGCCGCTTGGTAAAAACTGTTGAACTGCGCCACCAGCAGTATCAGCATTAAAAACATTGCCATCGAGAAAGCGACACCAAGGAACGCCCCCGCGTCGGCTTGCTCTTCATTGGCCCCGCGGAACCTGGCAGTGACATCCTCTGGCAGCGGTTTAGTTTGAAGCCAGCGGTCTATTTGACTGACCTGGTTATCAGTCACATAGCCCTCTTCGCTGTTGGCCAAAACAAATACCGTCTCGCGAAGATCAATGCGCTGAATGGTATCCACGCGAGGCTTTGCTACTCGCTGGGTAAAACTGGCAATCGGAACGGGTCCGTTAGCAGTATTCACACGCAGATCGTCGAGGGCTTGCAGAGTGCGATGCTCGCGGTCAAAGCGCATGCGCAACTCGACCTCGTCATCGGCATCATCGGGGCGATAGTCGCCAATACGAATACCATTAGTGATCATTTGTACCATCTGACCAACGGCATTGACGTCGACGCCCAACATCGCCGCACGAGCGCGATCAACTTCAATCTCCCACTCGATCCCTGCCAGTGGCAAGGTATCCTCAATATCCCGCAAACCGACAACATTAGCGCTCACCCATTCGCGTACGATTTTGGCACTTTCGTGCAGTGCCTCGCGATTGGAGGAGGAGAGCTGAACCTGAACATCCTTGCCTACCGGAGGACCCACTTCGAGAGGTTTACCGGTGACGATGACTCCCGGCAATACAGCGGTGCGCCGTCGAATTTCAGCAAAAACTTGGTGGCTATCCTTACTGCGCTCAGCGCGCGGGGAGAGCTGCACCAGCATTTCGCCTATTTCATCGGGACTTTTTTGCCGGTCTGTACCGATAGAGGAGCCGCCACTTGAAGCGTAGACTTGTGTCACTCCAGGAACAGTCCGTACCAATGCCTCGGTTTGTAGTGCCAAGCGCGCTTTTTCAGCGACTGGCAGGTTACCCAACGCCCTCACACTGACCACACCGTACTGGCTCTCAGCATCAGTGAAGAACTCAACACCTGCGCCGAATTTACCGTAGGCGGAAAAAATCGACCACATTAAAATCACGGCCGCTACGCTGACAAAAGCCGCATGGTTCAAAACTGCGGTGAGCAAGCGCCGATAAAGTTTGGTCAATGGTGCCAAAATATTGCCCGGGGAGCTGCCGCGCGTCAACTTGGCGCTGACCACACCGAGGGTGGGTGCAAACAAAAGCGCATAGAGCAGCGACCAGGCCAGTACAGCAAACACGGTAACCGGCAAATAGACCATAAAGCGACCAGAGACCCCGGGCCAAAATAACAGCGGCAAAAAGGCTGCCAGCGTCGTTCCTGTAGAGGCCAAAACCGGTACCGCCATGCGTCTGACCGCCAGACCGTAAGCACTTTTGGCATCGGCGCCTTTATCCATCTCCGCCGCGGCAAATTCAACAATGACGATAGCGCCGTCAATCAACATACCCAGCGCTAACAGAAGGCCAAACATGACCATAAAATTGAACGAGTAGCCGAGCAGGTTGATAATAATAATCGCGCCTAGCAGCGAAAAGGGAATACCAAAACCTACCAGCAGACCTGAGCGAACTCCTAAGGTTGCGACAACCAAAGTCAACACTAAAGCCATTGCAGTCAGGATATTCCCCGAAAGCTCATTGACCTGCTTGCTGGCGTTTTCAGACATATCAAAGAAAAAATCAATATCGATATTCGGCGCTTGTTCAGTGCGGTTTTCAGCGACCACCTGCTTGACCTCTGCCACCGTGGTAATCGCGTTCGACTGAGTGCGTTTATAGACATTCAGCGCTATATTTTTCACGCCATTGAGGTAGCTAAAGCCACTCGCGTCCTCGAAACTGCGCTGCACTTGTGCAATGTCACCCAATGTAATCACTGCACCGCTGGCCGCAATCAGTGGCAGCTGGCGTATATCTTCAACAGCTTCTAACAGGGCTGGGAGCTTGATACTGAAACGACCAGCACCGGTGTCTAGCTCACCTGCTGGGATCAGTAGATTATTGCGCTGAACCGCGGCAATCACCTGATCACCAGTAATACCGTAGCGCTGCAAACGACTCGGATCCAACAGTACTTCAACGACATCCTCGCGTTGACCAAGCATCCGCGCCTCTAAGACATTGGGCAGACTTTCAATTTCGCGCTGAAAAAACAGCGCGGATGTGTACAGATCGCGTTCTGAGATCGCATCGCCAGAGAAGTTAACCACCACCGTCGGCTCTGGTATCGCGGCAACCTCTTTGACTATGGGCTCTTTGGTATCCGAGGGAAATTCCGCTCGGGCGCGACTGACCGCTTCGCGAGTGTCTGCCAGAGCGTCGCCGAGTTCGCGGTCAATATCAAACTCAACCGCCACATAAACACTGCCCTCTCGGGCAGTAGCAGTAATCTCCTCGATACCGTCCAATGTTTTTAACTCTTTTTCAACCGGACGGATTAGCAATCGAGCGCCATCTTCTGGAGAGATACCATCGTGACGGATCATCACCAATACCACGGGCACCTGCACATTGGGGCTGACCTCAATTGTCATGGCACTGCGCGAGATCATTCCCGCCAGCAGAATCATCACCAGCAGGGCCAAAATCACCCGGTATTGGTCAAATGCTTTTGTCAGTATCGAATTTCCAGCCATTAGCGGTCGCCTTGCTCAGATGAGGTCATAGCCTCAACTTGGTCGCCAACAGCGACGTAGTTTTGACCCACCGTGATCAAGCGTACAGACTGATTAATACCTGTCACCCATATTCCATCAAGCGCTTCATCAATCTGGACGACTGGATACTCGATCACACGGCGGTTGCTGCTGTCGAGCCCGCGCACAACTAAATCCCCGCTGCGATCCAATACAACAAGATGCGCAGGGATTTTGACAGCTTGCACTTCAGCCAGTGACAGCGCGAGTGATGCAGACAAACCTGCAGCCTGTAACTGGTCGTTATCAGCAGTTACCTCAACACGATAACTCGCTGTCGAGCCCTGATCACTGCGCGCGACATAAGTCACCTCGCCTGACAATATCTCACCCGATAGCAGAGTTACATTGACTGCTGCACCGAGCTGAATACCAGCGAGTTCTTGTTCGGTAGCGAAGGCAACAATTTTAAGCGGATTCAGCTGTAAAAGCGTGGCACAGCTCTCTCCGGGCTGCAAAAAATCACCTTCATCAGCCCAATAGCGCTCAACAACACCTGCAAAGGGAGCGACAATATTGCTATTGGCCAACTCTATTTGTGCTCGCCGCTCTACTGTACGAGCGCGTTGAAGCGCGGCATAAGCGCGAGCAATAGCCAGCTCAGACTCAATACCCGCTTGCTGCAAGCGCTGCGCACCCTGATAATCCAACTCTGCCACAGCAAGTTCAGCGCGGGCTTGAGAGAGGGCCTCGGGGCGGGTATCTTTATCCAGCTGACAAACAGCCGCATCTTCTGCTACCTGACTGCCTTCGGGGAGAGGCCTCTTCAACAGCAATCCGCTCACCTCTGCACGCAAATCAACTGCCCGGTAAGCTTTTGTTGTCGCCTCGAGCATTAATTTCGGTCGATAATTCTGCGGCGTAAACTGGCTGACTTCTACACTCAGTGCTTGTTCAACAACTGCTGTTTCAGCACTCTCCTCTGGTTTTTCCAATAAACCACTGGCAAACCACACGGTTATGCCCAAACCAATATACAGAGCCACTCTTATATTGCGATCCACACGAATCTCCACCGATTATTTATCTAAGGATTACAGCAAAAATTGCTGGTCACTGGGTCCCTATTCTAACCCGACAGCCTGACTGCCGTCAGGTATAGGATTGAGAGTATTCGCTAAGTGGGCGTTTGAGCTTTTTTTCAATTGAAGAGAAAAACTATTTTCAAGAAGTTATATCCGATCACTAAAAAGCCTAGCTAAAACTAGCAGCAGACCTTGGTCGATATAGCGCCACCCTGATGTGGCCGCTATAATCACCGCCAGCTTAGTGCAGCTAACCCATACTTATACCAGCCTATGTCACCAAGGAGCATCTCATGAATTTTGACAACGTCCCCGCGGGAAATGACCTGCCCAATGACCTTAACGTCATTATTGAAATCCCAGCAAACCACGACCCGATTAAGTACGAAGTCGACAAAGCCAGCCATGCTATTTTTGTAGACCGCTTTGTAGCAACACCGATGTTCTACCCAGCCAACTACGGCTACATTCCCCACACATTGTCAGAAGATGGTGACCCGCTGGATGTTTTGGTTGTCGCTCCTTATCCGGTAATACCAGGCTCCGTGATCCGCTCGCGTCCCGTGGGTGTTTTGGTAATGGAAGATGAGTCCGGTATGGATCACAAATTACTTGCGGTACCGCATACCAAACTCACCAAGGAATATGATCACGTCAATGAAGTCGCTGATCTTCCAGAACTGCTGATACGTCAAATTGTCCATTACTTTGAGAACTACAAAGCACTCGAAGCTGGCAAATGGGTAAAAGTGACGGGCTGGGAAGATGCTGAAGCTGCGCGCAAAGAGATCATTATTTCTCGTGATCGCTATACTGCAGAGTAACTTTTTTACTCTAAAAGGCTCCCAATGGGAGCCTTTTTTATTTTTCAATTAACAATCGGCCAAAAGATCCTCAAAATCTATTTCTTCAGATTGAAGTATGGCGCGTATTTTTTGCAACCCGTCAATTTGGATCTGGCGTACCCGCTCTCGGGTTAAGCCAATCGCTGTACCGATCATCTCCAAAGTGTGGGGTAAATGACGCCCCAAACCAAAACGTCGCTCTATCACTTCGCGCTGCTTAGTTGGCAGTAGTGCCAGCGCTTCATCTAATTTATTGGCCAACTGCTGCTGCTCAAGCTCTTCAACGGGTGTGGCCTGTGTGTCTTCAAGGGTAGCCAAAAAATCACCTTCACAGGCCAGTTGGCCAGCCGCCGCTTTTTGTGAATCCTTCAAGGCGAGTAATTTTTCCACTCGCTCTTCGCTCTTGCCTGTTGCCGCAGCGAGTTGAGAAACAGAAGGGTGCGAATGTTGTGCTTGGCGCAGTGTGCGCACCTCTCTTGTACACTGGTTTATCTCTTTGCTGACATGCACAGGGATTCGAACAGTTTGGCCGTGGTTGAGCAAACCGCGCTCAACCGCTTGGCGAATCCACCAGGTCGCATATGTAGAGAAACGATAGCCCATCTCTGGGTTAAATTTTTCTACTGCTCTAATCAAACCTAAATTACCCTCTTGAACCAAATCGAGCAGCGGCAGAGAGCGGCCGCTGTAGCGCCGCGCAATATTCACGACAAGGCGCAGATTGGATTCGATCATCAACTGCTTAAAATGCGGCTCACCACTGCGCATGCGCCGTGTATATTCAACCTCTTGCTCTCTAGTTAAAAGTGGTGCGCGGCCAATTTCTCGCAGATAAATGGTGGTAGCATCATTCCCAGCTGGGGGCACTGTGCGCTCTTGAATTTTAGGTTCAACAGGGCTTGCGAGAGACTCAACGGGTTTTGTTTGGCTTTCGTACTGATCTAGCTTGGTCGCGCAAGACGAAATTTGCAGTGGCTTAACAACGACTCGGTTACCCTTTTCTAGCTGCCCATTTTTTATTGGATTTGTGTTGAACTTGCGCGCAATATTTTTTTCTTCAGCATTAACTGCTGTGGCTGTCCGTGGCATGACGTTCTCCTTTGATCAACAAGTAGTGAAAAAACCGGCTGATATGCAGCCGAGTCTCTCCACTTCCAAGCAGCACAGCTGCCTGAGGTGAATCATTAAAGATAAAGAACTAGACGACAATTACGCAGAAGGGTTGCTTCTTAGGATGAAGCAAGAAAGTAGCAGTGCTAAAGAATTAGAGTATTCCAAAGTAAACGACTCATAAGCAGCCCCTACAGGAAATGACAGTTGAGAAAGAGGCTAAATTTTGCGTCAGCAATGGTGACTGCTAGAAGGCAACGGCATTTCCAGTTAAAGATCTGGCAGGTAAGTCAGTGGATCTACAGGTTGGCCATCGCGGCGAATCTCAAAGTAGACCTGACCGGCGTCAGCAGCTAATGCGATTTGTGTGCCAGAATCAACAACGGCACCCTCTTGAACATTCAATTTTGCATTGTGGCCATAGGCAGAGAGTAATAGATCGTTGTGCTTAATAATAATCAGTTTGCCATACCCGCGCAGCCCCTCTCCAGCGTAAACCACAACGCCTGCAGCGGCTGGCTTGACCGGACGTCTTGCTGCCCCAGACAGAGCAATTCCTTGATGGTTTGTTGCTTTGGAGAAGCCTTTAACTACACGCCCAGTGGCGGGCCATTGCCAGCGATTGTCGAACACGGTTTTGGCAACATCAGTCACAGTGGGCTTAATATCTTTGCGTTTGAGCTTTGGCTGGCCACTATTTTGCTGACCATCAATAGCGATCTGGCTTTTAGCGATCTGGCTTTTAGCGTCTGCCACATCCAGCGAGAGACGCTGGTTGCGCTGGAGGCGATAAGGCTCACTGAGTCCGTTAATACGGGCCAGTTGGCGATAATCTAATCCGTAACGCCAGGCAATAGAGTAGAGCGTCTCGCCACTATCGACCCAGTGGTGAAGCAACTGCTGGGTTGGCGGCTGCGGTCTCGATTCAATTTTTGCGGTCTGCTTTGGGGCCGCACAGGCTGCCAACAACAGCAGACAACAAAGTATTAGTCTGTGGCTCAAACCGCTCATCTCAACTCCTGGAGGGATTTCTTTTCAGTTTGCTGCAAGCGAACTAGCTCCAAGAGTAGTAATAGACTGGCACCTGCTAGCATAGCTAACAAAGAGAAGCCCACTTGGGCATCTGTATAAAGTATTTGAAAATCGCTCGGCCAGAGGTTGCCGCGCAATGTTGTATCGCTTGGCGGATGGCGCCACGGCCAGACAATAGTCAAACTGCCGAGCAAAAAACCACTCATCAACAAAATAATTGCCTGTTCATAGCGCTCCATTAGATAACGTAAAATCCGGCTAAAAAGCATTAATCCGAATATGCCACCTGTAAGAAATACGGCTAAGAGTAGTAGCTGACGCTCGGCTACTGCGGCAATAAGCGTCGGATAAAGACCGAGCAGTAACAGAATAAAAGAGCCGGAAATGCCCGGCAAAATCATTGCGCACAGGGCAACGGCACCGGCGGCAAAGAGTATCGGCAGCGTAGGATTTAAGGCCAGTGGAGGAGCCCAGCCGAGTGCGGCTGCGATTACTGCTCCCGACAGAAAAAACACCCAGTGGCTGTTTTTTTCAACGCGCTGACTGCGCAGTAGAAAGATCACTGAGGCGGCGATTAAGCCAAAAAAGAATCCCCAAACAGGTTGCGGATTACTCTGTAAGAGTTGGTTGAGTAGTTCAGCAAGAAGTAAAACACTGGCAAAAACACCTAACCCTACAGTCAGTAGAAATTGCGCATTAATCCGCACTGTAAGCGCTCGCCATTCACCACTGAATAGCAATTTCAGGGCAGCCCGATCAAACGAGCTTAAACTTCTAATAAGTTGCGGATAGATACCAGAGATAAAGGCGATAGTGCCACCCGAGACACCGGGGACCACATCGGCTGCACCCATTGCCACGCCTTTCAGAAACAGTGCTAATTTTGCGCGCCAAACTCTCATCGTCACTAGTGGCTAAGGCCACCGAGCAGAGGGACAAATTTTACCGGCTCGATTCGCTGCTCAACAAATTCTTGGCTGTCGCCTTGGCGCTGTACCATACAGAGCTCTTGCATATCACCGCCAACCGGGAGAACAAGCGCACCATCCGGTGCCAATTGGCCAAGCAGCTCTTCGGGTATTTGATTGGGCGCCGCAGTAGAGATAATTCCATCGAAAGGGGCGTGGCGCTGCCAGCCAAAATGGCCGTCGGAGAGCTCCGCTGTGATATTGCGCAAACCTAAGTCGCGAAACCGCTGTTGGGCTTTAACCAGTAGAGGCTCAATTCGCTCTACGCTGTAGACGCGGCTGACTAACTGCGCCAATACTGCAGTCTGAAAACCCGATCCGGTACCAATCTCCAATACTCGTTTAGGGCGAATAACACTCAACAGCAGCTCGGTCATTCGTGCGACGATATAAGGCTGCGAAAGCGTTTGCGAGTAACCTATAGGCAGGGCGGTGTCTTCATAGGCGCGGTGTGCTAATGCTTCATCCAAAAACAGGTGGCGAGGAATCATCCGCATCACATCGAGCACTTTCTGGTTAGTAATCCCTTGTTCAACCAAGCGCTGCACCAAGCGCTCTCGGGTTCTCTGGGAGGTCATACCGATACCGCCCATCTCTATAGAATTCACACTAAGTCCCCACACTGACTGCTGTTTTTTGAATTGGCAACTATAGCACAACACTCTCTGTCAGCTCTGCTAGCAGGATCTAACTGGTGCAACACCAGCAGCTCTCGCAATAGCGAGGTAGCATACTCGCCGGCACCCAACTCAAAGCTCAGCCGCAGGGTCGTTTCATCTAACCAGTTGTGCTCAAAACTTTGTGCAACGCCTATTAGAGGCCTGCGCTGTTGCTGTAAACCACTGTGCTCTAGCGCTTCACACCAGTGTCTCCAAGGGGCTAAACAGTTGGCTTCAAATTCGGCGAGCACTGGCTCAGCCAGGGTTCGCCCTCGCCCCCACAAAGGGCCATCATCACTGCTATGAAGAGACTGCCCGGGATTGTTGAGCCTAGCGTGCAAAATCTGGTTAAAGAGCCAAGAGCGCGCTGCGGAGAGCAGTAAACCATTGTGATTGGCTACTTTTTTACCTGGCCCACCGCGATTTTGACGCCGCGCTTGTGCGCGCTGCCTGCCGCGATCGCCCACCAATTTGCCGGCTTGGACTAAGCGCTCCACCTCTGCGAGATTATTGCCATTGCGGCCAAACCGTTGCAAACCAAAATAGTTGGCAAAACCGCTCTGGCGGATAACCTCTATACGGGCCTCAAGTTCTTCTTTCGGGCAATCAATGTCATGCAGAGTTATCACAAAATGATTTCCGGCGTGATCACCGCGGCGCAACTTTGCGCTGCCGCGACCACTTTGTAGAATCTGATAATCGTTGTGCGCTAGAGCATTAATATTGAGTTCACGCCCTGGCAGATGCAGGCTATACCACTGTCGAGTGATTGCGCGCCGGTCTTTTAAACCACAAAAACCGACACCGCCAACCTCAATGCCTGCAGCATGAGCGAGCTGAGCTGCCACCCACTGGCTGTTCTGATTGCGCTTTTGAACCTGCAGATAAAGATGCTCACCTGTATTTGTAATAGGCGGCTGAAATAACTCTTTTACAATAAAATCTTCTGGCTCTACTTTAAAAGCTGCCCTACCAATGGGAGCTGCGTGCCAAAAATTAAGTTGATCAGGCGTTTGTGCGGTTGTCATCAGTAGGGGCGTGTCCGGCCATTCGGCTCTAGCAACACCGTTGCTTGGGCCGCTATTCCCTCTTCTCGGCCTGTAAAGCCAAGCTTTTCTGTAGTGGTCGCTTTGACACTAATTTGGCTGATATCAACCGCCAGATCCTCGGCAATAGCTGAGCGCATCGCCTCGCTGTGTGGTGCAATTTTGGGCTGCTCAGCCAAAATAGTCATATCGGCATTGGCTAAGCGATAGCCTTGACCATCAACTAACTGCGCCACCCGACGAAGTAGCTCACGACTATTGGCACCGGCATAAAGTGGGTCGCTATCGGGGAAGTGCTTGCCGATGTCCCCTAACGCCAGAGCGCCGAGCAAGGCGTCCATCAAGGCGTGAAGCAAAACATCGCCATCGGAGTGTGCCAGCAACGCTTGATTGTGAGCTATTTGTACTCCGCCAAGCGTGACACTATCGCCCGCAGTAAAAGCGTGTACGTCATAACCTTGGCCTATTCTCATTTTTTTGGTTCCTCCTGCTCTTGTGCAGCCAGTATCGCTTCGGCAATTGGCAGCTGTTCGGCAACGGTAACTTTGAGGTTGTCAGCCCGTCCCGATACTGTGCGCACGCTCAAACCGGCAAGCTCTACTGCCGATGCCTCGTCGGTAACCGCAGCACCGCTACTGGCAGCCGTTTCTAACGCCGAGCAGAGCACGCCGTATCTAAACAGCTGAGGAGTTTGTGCCAAAGCAAACATCTGGCGATCGTGGGTCTTAACAACCTCTTCACCGGCAATTTGCTTGAGTGTCTCTGTCACCGGCGCCACCAGTAGGCCACCGACTGGGTCATCACTAAGCGTGGCGAGAAGTTTTTCAACATCATCTGAGTGAAGGCAGGGCCTAGCGATATCGTGGACCATGACCCAATCACTGGGGCCCAGCTTAGCCGACAAAGCTTGCAAGCCAGCCAGCACAGAATCCGCTCTCTCGCGCCCGCCTGCCACCGATAAAACTTTTGCATCATGCATGGCTTGCACCTCGTCCCAATGGGTATCTTCGGGATTTTTAGCCACCACAATGCCAGCCACAGCGGGTATCGCCAACAACCTCTGAAGGGTTACCTCAGCCATAGTTGAACCCTTGAGTGGATAAAACTGCTTGGCTCGATCGGCGGCAAATCGGCTGCCACTGCCCGCGGCGGGGACAACCACCCAGACTTTGCTCTGCATATTATTGTTCTTCATCGACGAGCAAGAAAAAGTGTTCTCCCTGCTTAATTAAACCCAGTTCGCTGCGCGCGCGCTCCTCAATAGCCGATAGGTCTTTCTTGAGGCTCTGTACATCTCGAGCCAACTGTTTGTTGCGCTCTGCCAGCTCGCCATTGAGATCGCGCTGCTTTTCTATCTGAGCCTCTAAGGCCGCTCGCTGCGCGAGACTGCCCTCGCCAAACCACAGTCTCACTTGCAGTATCAGCAACATCGAGATTAGCAGTAAAAACATCCAGCGCACGGGGCAGCCAACTCTTAAGTATGGTGTTTTTTAATAGCGCGACGCCGTTTGTGCTGTTGGCTGTCACTGAGCTGTTTTTTGCGATCTTTAAAGGGATTTTCGGCTGTCTTGTACTCAACTCGCACCGGAGTCCCATGCAGATCGAGTTCGCGACGAAAAATCTTTTCCAAAAACCGCGTGTAGTGTTTTGGCACTGAGTCCGTTTGGTTGCCGTGGACTACAATCACAGGGGGATTGCGGCCGCCGGCGTGTGCGTAACGGAGTTTGATACGACGGCCGTTGGCCATCGGCGGTTGGTGCTCTTCCACTGCACCCTCGAGAATTTTGGTCAAGCGGGAGGTGCTGAGTTTGTCAGTCGCCGAACGGAACGCCTTATTGATAGAGTCGTAAAGTAAACCAACCCCCGTGCCATGCAGAGCCGAGATAAAATGTATGTCGGCAAAATCGACAAAACGCAGTCGTCGACCGAGCTCAATTTTAATGTAATCGCGCTGCTCTACTGGCAAGCCATCCCATTTGTTGACCGCCACTACCAGCGCGCGGCCCGCATCGATAACTGAGCCCATCAAATGCAGGTCTTGATCGACCACACCCTCCTGGCCATCGATTAAAAGCACCACGACATTGGAATCATCGATAGCCTGCAAGGTCTTAACAATAGAGAACTTCTCTACTGCCAACTTGATATTTTTGCGCTTGCGAATACCTGCGGTGTCGATCAGCGTATAGTTAACACCGCGCCGTTCATAATCAATATAAACACTGTCGCGCGTTGTCCCCGGCATATCGTAGACCACCACGCGCTCTTCACCGAGCAGGCGATTGACCAGTGTCGACTTACCCACATTGGGGCGACCCACCACACCAATGCGGATCGCTCCGTTGGCATCTTTGTCACTCTCCTCAAGCTCCGCATAGGGCTCGAGAAGATGCTCCATCATCGAACGCACCCCGCGCCCGTGCGTGGCGGTTGTCGGGTAGAGCTGATTGAATCCGAGGCGATAGAAATCGGCCAACGCTTCATCTGGATTGACGCCATCAATTTTGTTGGCGACCAGATACACTTCGCGATTTTTTTGGCGCAGCTGTTGAGCAATCTGCTCATCAATGGGCGTCAGTCCGGCCCGGCAATCGACGACAAACAGCACAATGTCTGCCTCATCGATAGCCTGTTGTGCTTGCGAGGCCATCTCTACATCAATGCCCTCCTCCTCACCAGAGAGGCCACCGGTATCGATAACCATAAAGCGGCGATTGAACATCTCACCATCGCCGTACTTGCGATCGCGGGTCAGTCCAGCAAAGTTGGCCACCAGCGCATCACGGCTGCGTGTGAGCTGGTTGAAGAGTGTCGACTTACCGACATTGGGGCGCCCGACAAGGGCGATAACAGGAATCATAAGAGAGGCCGCAAATTAATAACGGCATTTTACTGCAGAACGGCGGGCCGCGATAGCGAACCCGCACAGTCAGGGCAAAACTAATCGATTGAGTAACTGCTCAGCGAGCCATCATTGGCCTGTACCAGCAGCTGGCTGCCAGCGACAACCATCGCCACACTGACACCGGCAGAGTCGACGCGAGTCCGCGCGACAAATTGGCCGTCCACCTGATCGATTAGATGCAGATAGCCTTCACCGTCGGCAACTGCCAAGTACCCCTCAAAGGTAATCGGGGCTACTAGCCGGCGTAAAAATAGTTGTCCGTTACTCCATACTTGTTGGCCACTACCAGCGCTGTAAGCGACAACATTGTCATCATCGACGACCACAAACAATGTGTCACTACCGTGCGCAGGGGCATTGAAGCTTGATGCCGGCTGCTGCCAGAGTGTGCGGCCGGTGCCTCGCGATAGAGCACCCAGCTGGCCTTGGTAAGAGACCGAATAAAGGATGTCGCCAACCAGAAGCGGTTGGCCGTCAATATCGACCATGCGTTCTAACTCAGTGCGCCCCTGCGGTAGAGCCAGTCGGCTCTCCCACAACAGTGAACCATTGCTGCCATTGAAACCAATCAATTTGCCTGAATCAAAACCCGCATACACATTGCCAGCAGCGATCAGTGGCGAGCCCGCACCGCGCACAGTCAAAATGGGCGCATCGGCATCGTGGCGCCAGCGCAATTCACCGCTGTCACCCTCGAGTAGATAGAGCTGATTGTCAATGGTCTGCAAGGCGACCATCTCGCCATCGGTAGCGGGAGCGGCCAATACCTCTGAGCTGACCTGAGCTCGCCAGCGCTCGCTGCCTGACTCTGCGTCAAGGGCCACAACTGTACCATCGAGATCGGCGACGACGACCAGTTCGCCGCCAGCGGCAACACCGCCCGACAGCTCCAGCTCTAAGTCGCGGCGCCAAATTCGCTCACCGGTAGTTACATTGATGGCCGTGACACGGCCGCGCGGATCGGCAGCAAAAGCACGCGCACCGCTCACCGCTGGGCGCAGAGAGGCTTTATAACTTTCCACCCCTTTGCCGATCCCTACCGACCAGTTTCGTTTTAGATCAAAGCGCTGCTCAAATTTACTCAATTCAGCGGGTTTAATTTCTCCCTCATCGCCCAGATCGAGCCAGCTACAACCGGCCAACATAAGCGCGGCTAAAGCCGTGGCTAATAATCTCATTGTTGCTGCTCCTGTTCTTCTACGCTGGGCAGCTCAACCACGGCTGCCGCTACAGCATTTAATTTTAACTCCAACAGCGCAGTACTGCGTTGATCGACACCGGCATCAAGCGCAGCCTGATAAGCGGTATACGCTTGGGCATCATTCCCTTGGCTGCGGTAAAGGTCACCGCGCAACTCGGCGTAAGCGCCGGCAAAAGCATTAATTTCACTGCTGCGGATCAGGGCTAACGCCTCATCAAAACGATCTTGCGCCGCCAATACCCGCGCCAATCTCAGCGTTGTTGCAGCGCTTAGACCCGCGTCACTCTCGCTGGCCAAAACCCACCGCAATTCGGTTTCTGCAGTGGTTAAATCGTCGCGCTCAACCGCGATACGCGCCAGCAACAGTGCCGCGTAACGGCCGTATTGGCTGTCGGCGGCGGAGCTCTTCAACGCTTCAGCCATTGACGCTAACTCTGAGGCGCTGGTGGCATCGAGCGGCGCCCCCATCTCTGTCGAAGCGAGGCGATCGCTGAGCAACTGGTACTGTGCCGAAGACGCTATGGCCGCTTTTTCGACACTGCTTTGGTAAAAAGTCCAACCACCATAACTGCCGACCACTAAAATCAGCGCGGCGATGACACCTTTACCTTGCTCAGCCCACCAGCGTTTGAGCCGTTCGATCTGTTCTTCTTCGCTTAAATGGTCTGACACGTTTATTCCTCTGTTGATTTAGGCCTGAGCCTTTGCTCTGTTAAATATTTGTGAATCAGAGCTGTGCTGCTAAAAAGGCGGCCAACTCTGTCTGCGGCAAGGTCACTTGTCCTGCATCACTGCGCAAAAATTTCACAACCACGCTCTGCGCAGCCGCCTCATCCTCACCTAAAATGAGCGCCACTTGAGCGCCACTGCGATCGGCACGTTTGAGCTGCGATTTGAAGCTCCCGCCGCCACAGTCTAGCTGCAGCCGCCAATCGCCCGCGGAGCGCAACTGTTCCGCCAAGCTTTGTGCTTGAAGAGCGACATCCCCCACCGCGGCGAGATAGATGTCGATCTGCTGAGCCACACTATCCGGGAGCTGCTGCAAAGCGTCAAGCAGAAGCACCAATCGCTCAACGCCCATAGCCAAACCTACCGCTGGGCAGGGTTTGCCACCGAGCTGTTCGACCAACCCATCATAGCGACCACCTGCGCAGACAGTCCCCTGGGCACCGAGTGCATCGGTAACCCATTCAAAAACCGTTTTTGAGTAGTAATCCAGCCCGCGAACCAGGCGCGGATTAACCTGATAGCTGACGCCGGCGTTGTCGAGCAAGGCGCACAGTTGCGCAAAGTGATTGCGCGACTCTTCATCGATGAAGTCGGCAAGCACTGGAGCGTCAGCTAACAGAGCCTGGGTAGCGGCACTTTTACTGTCTAAAATTCGCAGTGGATTGCTACCGAGACGGCGCTGGCTGTCTTCATCTAACTGTTCGTGATGTGCTTGCAGGTACTCTACCAAGGCGCTGCGGTAGCGGCTTCTGTCTGACGCCGTACCCAGCGAGTTAATTTGCAGTGTCACTGCATCTTGGATACCCAGTTCGCGCCACAAACGCGCCGTGAAAACCAATAATTCAGCATCAATATCGGGGCCAGACATGCCAAATGTCTCAACGCCAATTTGATGAAACTGGCGCAATCTTCCCTTTTGCGGGCGTTCGTGACGGAACATCGGTCCGGCGTACCAGAGCCTTTGTAGCTGATTGTGCAGTAAACCGTTTTGGATCGCGGCGCGAACACAGCCAGCCGTACCCTCAGGGCGCAATGTCAGCTGATCTCCATTGCGGTCATCAAAGGTGTACATCTCTTTTTCGACAATATCGGTCACCTCACCGATAGAGCGCTTAAACAACTCGGTTGACTCAACTATCGGGAAGCGAATTTCGCCATACCCGTAGCGAGCGAGTAGGCTGCCAACGGTTTTTTCCAAATATTGCCAGTGTGGCGATTCGCTTGGCAGCAAGTCGTTCATGCCGCGAATTGACTGCAATTTCATGCTTTAACCCTTTTAATTCGAGTGCGCTTAGCCTTTTACTATCAAGTCCGCTTCGCTCATTGCTTTGCGCGCGGCGCGCTCGCGCACCAGCCGCTCTAATTCATCTACTAAATTATCGTTGTCTAATTTTTGTGTTGGCGCACCGTCGATATAAACCAAATTTGCCGGTGTTCCACCGGTCAATCCTACATCGCTCTCTTTCGCCTCACCTGGCCCGTTGACGATGCAACCGATAATAGACACATCCATAGCAGTATCGATATCTTCTAGCCGCGCCTCAAGCTCGTTGACGGTAGCGATGACATCAAAGTTTTGCCGCGAGCAACTCGGGCAAGCAATAAAATTGATGCCTTTGCTGCGCAAGCGCAAACTGCGCAACATATCCCAGGCCACTTTAACCTCTTCAACTGGGTCGGCGGCCAATGAAATTCGCACTGTGTCACCAATACCCTCCATCAATAGCGCACCTAGGCCAACAGCGGACTTAACCGTGCCCGAGCGCAATCCGCCCGCTTCGGTAATGCCCAGATGTAGCGGCTGTTCAATTTGGCTGGCCAACTGGCGATAAGCCGCTGTTGCCATAAAGATGTCTGACGCCTTGACGCTAACTTTAAAATCTTGGAAGTCGTAATGGTCGAGCAACTCAACATTGCGCATCGCCGATTCGACCATCGCTTCGGCGGTCGGTTCACTGTACTTGCGCAATAACTCTTTACCCAGCGAACCGGCGTTGACACCAATACGGATAGGAATATTTTTATCCCGCGCCGAGGCGATCACTTCGCGCAGGCGGTCTTCCCGGGTAATATTGCCTGGGTTAATACGCAGACAGTCAACACCCAGCTCGGCAACCCGCAAAGCAATATGGTGATCAAAGTGGATATCCGCCACTAGCGGTACCGAGACACGCTGGCGAATCTGACCAAACGCCTCGGCAGCTTCCAGCGAGGGCACCGAAACGCGCACGATATCAGCGCCGGCGGCAACAATGCGCTCGATCTGCGCGACCGTAGCCGGCACATCGCAGGTCTCTGTGTTGGTCATACTCTGCACAGAGATCGGCGCACCGCCTCCGACGGGGACATCACCGACCATAATCTGCCGCGAATGGCGGCGCTTTATTGGTGATTCACTGAACATCGACGCTCTCCTGGATACGGCTGCTGCCGACAGCAAACTTTTGGCGATAGGCTGCCGCCTGGCTGGAGTTGGGAAACAAATTGCGCAACGCCAAACCCGCACTGGCAAACAGATCGGGAATGTCCAACAGCGCCGCCAACTGCACTTCTAACCACAAGCTGCTTGCGGTGGGTGCGGAGAGCCTGTCGAACTGCTGCAACTGAGCCAGTGCCAGCTGCCAATTGCGCTGTTCAAAAAGCACTTGAGCACTGGCCAAATAGGGCTCGGCGAAGCTTGGCGCCAGCAAAATGGCTTTGCTGTAAGCCTCCAGCGCTGCATCACTACTGCCCAGCTGATGCTCGGAGAGCCCCAAAATATATTGGGATTGCGGCCGGCGCTCGGCACTCAGGTCGCTGCTGGCCAATAACATCTGCTCGCGTGCTGCGGTGATATCACCCTCGCGATAGAGCAGCGCTCCAAAATTGTAGTGGGCTAGCGTGTAAGTCGGCTTAGCGGTAATGGCGCGACGATAAAAATCGCTGGCCAGTGCCGGGTTGCCTTCCATCTGATAGAGCAGTGCATAACCGTGCAAAAGCTCTGCGGCATCGTCATCCACCGCTGCCGCTTTGCGCAGATGGATGTTGGCTAAATCGCGCTTGCCAGCATCAATATAACGTAGGGCCAAATTGAGATGAGCATCAAATGAGGCCTGTTGCGATGCATTGAGCGCGCCGGATGTAGTTAACTGAGCACACCCAGCGAGCAGCAGAACTATCGCAGCACAGATAGCCTTAGCCACTGGCAATAATCTCATCGCGCGCAGCACGTTTGGCGCGGTGGCGCTCGCTGCGGCGAGTTTTATCGTTGACCGAGCCGGCTAATTGGCCACACGCGGCAGCAATATCATCGCCGCGCGTAGTGCGCACGGTGACGATATAACCGGCCTGCTGCAAAATATCGCGAAAGCGGTGCAGCGAGTTGTTACTGACTTTTTTATAGTCGACCGCATCAAACGGGTTGAAGGGAATCAAATTAACTTTACACGGCAGATCCACTAACAGTGCAGCTAACTGCTCTGCGTGCTCTCTGCGGTCATTGACCTGATCAATCAAGGTGTACTCAACGGTGATCTTGCGATGTACGTCTGGCATCTTGATCAGATAGCGGCGCGAGGCGTCTATCAGCTGGGCCAAAGGGTACTTGCGATTGATTGGCACCAGCTCGTTGCGCAGCTCGTCATTGGGTGCATGCAGTGAAATCGCCAGCGATACGTCAATTTCGTCACCGAGTTTTTCAATCATCGGTACGACACCGGCAGTACTCAACGTCACGCGGCGTTTAGAGAGCCCGTAACCGTTGTCGGCGAGCATCAAGCTCATGGCATCGACAACATTGCGGTAGTTCATGAGCGGCTCGCCCATCCCCATCATCACCACGTTAGTGACACGGCGACTCGCTTTCGGGTCGAACTGGCCAAAGTGTTTGGCGGCAATCCACACCTGGCCAATAATTTCGGCTGCAGTGAGATCGCGGTTAAAACCCTGTTTGCCGGTGGCGCAGAAGCTGCAATCCAGCGAACAACCCACCTGCGAAGAGACACAGAGTGTGCCGCGATCGCGCTCGGGAATGTACACCGTTTCAATGCAGCTGCCACCGGCGACGCGTATTATCCACTTACAGGTACCGTCTATAGAGTCGTGGCGCTCAACTACTTCTGGCGCGCGAATCTCGGCGACAGCAGCGAGCTTTTCCCGCAGCGACTTAGCGACATTGGTCATCTGCTCAAAATCGTCGACACCGGCTTGGTGAATCCACTTCATCACCTGAGTGGCGCGGAAGCGTTTCTCACCCAACTCAAGGAAAAATTCTTCCAGACGGGAAGCAGAAAGCCCCAAGAGGTTGGTTTTCTCCTCCTGGGGCTCTACTGCTAGCGGTTGGTTGTCAGCTGGCTGACTCATCGCTGTTCTCTGCCTAAATAGGGCTTATTGGTGCTACTTAGCGGGCGCAGAGCTCGCTCTCTTGGAAAAAGTAGCTGATCTCGCGAGCAGCAGAAGTCGCCGAGTCTGAACCGTGAACGGCGTTGGCATCGATAGACTCAGCAAAGTCAGCGCGGATAGTACCGGCATCCGCTTCTTTGGGGTTAGTGGCACCCATCAAGTCGCGATTTTTAAGTACTGCGCCCTCGCCTTCAAGCACCTGTACTGTCACTGGGCCTGAGGTCATGAAAGCGACTAGATCTTTAAAGAAGGGGCGCTCGGCGTGCTCAGCGTAGAAACCCTCAGCGTCAGCTTGGCTCAGCTGAACCATTTTAGCGGCGACAATTTTCAAGCCAGCAGACTCAAAGCGGCTATAGATTTGGCCGATGACATTTTTTGCTACTGCATCGGGCTTGATAATAGAAAGGGTGCGTTCAGTCGCCATGAGGGGCTCCGTAGTTAGTTTGCAAGTTTAAGTTAAAAAGATTGTAAAAATAATCGCTTAGCGCCACTGCGCCAACTATTTACAGGGTGCGGATTCTACCCTCAGCAGCGGCCAACAACAATGCTTTTCTAGCCGAGCAAAGGCTAGTCAGCTTCGTCTATCCAGGCTTGCTGGATCGCTTCGAGCACTTTTTCACCGCTGCGTTGCGGGTCGTCGTCAAATTGCTCAAGCGCAATTACCCAGTTGCGCAAATCGACAAAATTCACCTGTAACGGGTCAACCTCGGGATGCTGTTCTGAGAGTTCAATCGCAATATCCAATACATCTGTCCACTTCAACACAGTTTATTCCTCGCTCTGCAGACAGCGCCAATCAATGGCGCTCTGAAACCATATTAATCGTGTATTTGGGCAACTCCACAACCAAATCGGCGTCGGCCACAGCCGCCTGACAAGAGAGCCGTGAATCTGGGTCAACGCCCCACGCCTTATCTAGGTAATCCTCTTCGAGCTCGTCGGCTTCAACCAGTGTCTCAAAGCCTTCGCGAATATGCACATGACAGGTGGTACAAGCGCAGGACTTTTCGCAAGCATGCTCGATATCAATACCATTTTGCAGCGCCAAATCGCAGATAGTAATGCCCGGTTCGGCTTCTATCACTTTACCTTCTGGGCACATTTCGGCGTGCGGTAAAAAAACCACTTTTGGCATTACAGCTCTCCTTCTAATTGATCCAGGGTTTGTCCAGACAGCGCTTTTTTCACCGCAGCATCCATTCTGCGCGCAGCAAAAGACTCGCTGCCCTTCGCCACAGACTCGATTTTGCGTGCCAGCTGGCGATGCTCAGTAGTGGTATCGCGCAGCTGTTTTAGCTCGTCAAGTGACTTAATCAGGCACTCTAACTCTGAAGCCTCTAACAGTGCCTCGCCATCAGCATCAATCGCGGCGCGAATATCTTCAATAATACGGTCTGCTTCAACTTGCTGCTCACGCAATGCACGTGCAGCCATATCATCGCGAGCGTGGCTGAAAGACTCTTGCAACATACGGGTGACTTCAGATTCCTCGAGCCCGTAGGAGGGCTTGACCTCGATACGCGCCTCGACACCACTAGTCATCTCACGGGCGGCAACACTCAACAAACCGTCGGCATCCACTTGATAGGTCACGCGTATTTTCGCCGAGCCGGCGGTCATCGGAGGAATACCACGCAACTCAAACCGCGCCAGAGAGCGGCAGTCGCTGACTAGCTCGCGCTCACCTTGCACAACATGCACGGCAAGAGCCGTTTGACCATCTTTAAAAGTAGTGAACTCTTGCGCCTTGGCCACCGGGATAGTGGTGTTGCGGTGAATAATTTTTTCAACCAAACCGCCCATAGTTTCAATACCCAGTGACAGCGGAATAACATCCAGAAGTAGCATATCATCGCCACTTTTATTGCCGATTAATACATCGGCCTGCAGCGCTGCACCGAGCGCCACTACCTCGTCGGGGTCGAGGTGACAGAGCGGCTCTTTGGAAAAGTATTCGGCGACTTTTTCGCGCACGCGCAGTGCGCGCGTTGAACCACCGACTAAAATCACATTGTCGACATCATCTACTTTCACACCAGCATCAGCCAGCGAACGCCGGCAGCTGCGCAGCGTTTTAGCCACCAGCGGGTCGATCAGCTCTGCCAATTGTGCGCGATCAAGCTCTACACTCTGATCGCCCACGTTAACAGTTGTGCTCTCCACATCACTGAGCTGCTGCTTGGCGCTCTTGGCCGCAGCCAATAGCTGGCGCTGCACTTGTGGTGCCATATCCGAGCCAATCTGACACTGCTCGCGCAACCACTCCGCCACGGCGCGATCAAAGTCATCGCCGCCTAAGGCGGAGTCGCCACCGCTGGCAAGCACTTCAAAGACACCGCGGGTCAACCGCAATATTGATATATCAAAAGTACCGCCGCCGAGGTCGTAAACTGCAATAGTCCCTTCGCCAGCACTGTCCAGCCCATAGGCGATAGCTGCAGCGGTCGGCTCGTTGAGCAGCCGCAAAACTTTCAAGCCGGCCAGCATGGCCGCGTCTTTTGTCGCCTGACGCTGTGCATCATCGAAGTAAGCAGGAACAGTGATTACTGCGCCGTCCAGATCGCCGCCAAGCGCCAGCTGTGCACGCCGCTCTAGAGAGGCGAGCAGCTCGGCCGAGGCTTGCACGGGACTGATCGCGCCTGCTGCGGTTGCAAACTTGGGCATACCACCCTCACCACCGGCAGCAAATTGATAAGGCAGCTGTTCACCAAATAGAGCAACATCCTCCAGCCCGCGGCCCATAAAACGCTTAACCGAAGTCAACGTATTGAGTGGATCACTGAGATCGTGTTCCAGCGCCTCGTAGCCGACACAGCTCAAACCCTGTTTATCGTAGTGCAGCGCTGATGGCAGTAGCGCGCGGCCCTGCTCATCGTTGAGAATTGTCGATGTTCCGCTGCGCACGGTTGCCACCAGCGAATTGGTCGTACCCAGATCTATACCGACAGCACGTTTGCGCTGATGGGGCTCAGGAGATAGGCCAGGTTCAGAAATTTGCAGTAGTGCCGCCACTAGCGATCCTCTAAGTCTTGTTCTAATTCGTCCAGCTGATCGAGCAATTTAGCAAAGAATTGTAGCTTTGCCACTGCATCAACTGCACGCTGAAAATCCTCATCGGTGTGCGCCTGGGTAAAACTCTCTTCGCACTCGACAAATTTCACTTCGACAGAGGAGCGCAGCTGCTCGAGCTCATCGAAGGGATGGGGGTGTTCAAAGAGCTCTTCCATCCTCTCGCGCAGCGCAATCTGTTCCATTAAAAACAGACCATCGCGCGTCACCTGGCTTTCGTAATCCGCCTCTACACCGGCCAACTCGAGAAGATATTGAGCTCGCGCCAACGGCGACTTCAGAGCTGAGTAAGCTTGGTTGATAAACGCGGCCTGCTGGACTGCTTCACGTACCTGGGCATCGCTGCCAGTGGCGGCACGATCTGGGTGATAGCGTTGCTGCAAGGCACGGAACGCGGCATCGAGCTCGCGACGGTTAACGTCATAGCTAACCGGCAAGCCAAACAGTGAGAAGTAATCTTTTGAGAGCGGCATAATAGAGCCCTATAAAGTCATCAGCGCCCGCAGGCGCTGATAGAAAGAGTCGACAGGAAGGTGGTTAAACGTGGAAGCTTTCGCCGCAACCACACTCATCTTTAACATTGGGGTTTCGAAACTCAAACCCCTCATTAAGGCCTTCCTTCACGTAATCCAACTCTGTGCCGTCCAGATAGAGCAAGCTTTTAGGATCAATCACCAACTTGACGTCACCGCAGGCAAACACTTCATCCTCCGGCGCTGCCTCATCGACGAACTCCAATACATAGGAGAGCCCCGAGCAGCCCGTAGTGCGCACGCCTAGGCGAATACCGACACCTTTGCCGCGCCCTGCTAGATGCCGAGCGACGTGCTCCTCAGCTGCTGGGGTCATGCTGATAGCCATAACTATTGGCTCTCTTGTTTCTCGCGCACATTGCGCACGGCTGCTTTAATAGCATCTTCGGCCAGTACCGAGCAGTGTATCTTTACCGGTGGCAGAGCCAGCTCTTCAGCAATTTGAGTATTTTTGATTTGCGCAGCTTCATCCAGTGATTTACCGCGCACCCACTCGGTCAGCAGCGAGCTTGAGGCGATTGCCGAACCACAGCCGTAGGTTTTGAACTTGGCGTCTTCGATAATGCCGGCATCGTTAACCTGAATTTGCAGGCGCATAACATCACCGCACGCAGGTGCTCCGACCATGCCAGTGCCAACGTTTTTAGAGCTATCGTCGAGCTTGCCGACGTTGCGGGGGTTTTCGTAATGGTCGATGACCTTGTCGCTATATGCCATTTTCTCTCTCCTCAGTCGTAACGGGCTGGCTTAGTGGGCAGCCCACTCCACTGTATTTAAATCGATACCGTCTTTGAACATATCCCAAAGCGGCGAAAGGTCGCGCAATTTTCCCACTGCTAAGCGAGTGCTAGCGACTGCCTGATCCACTTCTTGCTCCGTGGTGAAGCGGCCAATACTAAAGCGAATTGAGCTGTGTGCCATCTCATCGTTGAGACCCAGCGCACGAAGCACGTAGGAGGGCTCAAGGCTCGCCGACGTACACGCCGAACCACTGGATACAGCAAGGTCACGAATCGCCATCATCAGTGACTCACCCTCAACATAGGCGAAGCTGATGTTAATAATACCCGGAAGGTGGTGTTCTGGAGACCCATTAAGATGGACGGCTTCCATATCGCTAAAAGCGTTCCAGAGCCGTGTGCGCAAAGTAGTAATGCGCTCGTGATCAGCAGCCATCTGCTCGCGGGCCACGCGGCAAGCCTCACCCAAACCAACAATTTGGTGGGTCGGCAGCGTGCCAGAACGCATGCCGCGCTCGTGACCACCGCCATGCATCTGCGCCTCGATACGCACGCGCGGTTTGCGGCGCACATAAAGAGCACCAATACCTTTGGGCCCATAAAGTTTGTGGGCAGAAATCGCCAACATATCAATGTTCATGGCGTCGACATCTATCGGTATTTTACCCACGCTCTGCGCTGCATCGACATGGAAAAAGACTTTGTTGGCGCGGCACAAGGCACCGATGCCCGCAATATCATTGAGTGAACCCGTCTCATTATTGACATGCATAATCGACACAACCGTAGTGTCCTCGCGCAACACCGCAGCGACGGCTTCGGGGGCAATACGGCCTTCGCTGTCTGGATCGAGATAGGTGACTTCAAAGCCCTCCCGCTCGAGTTGACGGCAGGTGTCGAGCACCGCTTTGTGCTCAATTTTTGAGGTCACAATGTGTTTACCCTTGCGCACATTAAAATGCGCACAACCTTTGATCGCCAGGTTGTCGGACTCTGTGGCACCCGAAGTCCAGACAATTTCCCGTGGATCTGCATTTAAAAGCGCAGCGACTTGCTCGCGGGCGTCTTCCACCGCGGCTTCTGCCTGCCAACCATACATGTGCGAGCGCGAAGCTGGATTGCCAAAATCACCGGTCGGGGTTAGGTAGTGCATCATTTTCTCGGCCACACTCGGATCTACCGGGGTGGTTGAGGCATAGTCGAGATAGATAGGCATTTCAATAGACACGTAAAGCTCTCCTATTGCACCGCAGTAAGCGGAATGGTGGATAATTTGTCATTAAAACCGGCAAGCTGGCGCTCAGCAACAGTGCGCACGTCACTTCGATCAACCAACTTCTGCAATGATATAGCGCTCAAAAAGTGGTGTATCTCACCGCTGAGCTCCTGCCACAAAGTGTGAGTCAAACAGATCTCGCCAGCCTGGCAGTCGCCCTTGCCACCACAGTTAGTTGCATCGACCGATTCGTTAACTGAGTCAATAATCTGCGCCACATGAATCTCTGCAGCATCGCGACTGAGGCGATATCCACCGCCCGGACCGCGCACACTAGAAACCAATTTAGACTGTCGCAACTTAGAAAACAGCTGCTCTAAATATGAGAGAGATATACCCTGGCGCTCAGAGATATCTGCCAATGGAACTGGGCGCTCTGTGGCGTGCAGCGCCAAATCTAACATGGCGGTTACCGCATAGCGGCCTCGTGTAGTCAAGCGCATAAATCACCTCACCTGGTTGCAAAAATCTCTCTGATTCGCAGTACTTTTCATCTTGTTTGATCTTGAGGTGATTATCTAATTCCCTACTGTTTTAGTCAACTAAATAACAGACTATTTTAATAGGGTATTGCCAGCGATTATTTAAGCTTACTCTGCTGACCTAGCTTTTTATCAATAGTCGCCAAGACACCGCGCAAAATAGAGACTTCCATGCGGTCCATACGTGTGCGGTTAAACAGCCGACGCAGGCGCGTTAACAACTGCTTGGGGTTTTCTGGGTCGTAAAATTCCAAGCCCGCCAAGCTTTTAGCCCAATGCTCGTGAAAATGCTCCAGTTCTTCAGCCGTTGCCAACGGCTGATCCCACGCCCCTAACGATGGAATATCGCCCCGCTCATTCTGCAAGCTGGCCATTCGCACCTCGTAGGAGAGCACCTGGACGGCAGTCGCTAAGTTGAGCGAGCTGTAATCGGGGTTAGAGGGGATATGCACATGGTAATGACACTGCTGCAGTTCATCGTTGGTTAAACCGCGATCTTCGCGGCCGAACAAAATAGCGGTCGGATGGTGCTCGGATTCAGTCCAGATCTGCTCGCCACACTGGCGCGGATTAATCAGCGGCCAAGGTATGCGCCGCTCGCGGGCGCTAGTGCCAATAACTAAACCACAATCGGCTACAGCCTCTTCAACACTGCCCACTACCACCGCATTGGCGAGAACATCGCGCGCACCCGCAGAACGCCAGACCGCACGCGGCGCCGGGTACTCCCGCGGAGCCACCAAATAGAGTTGTGACAACCCCATATTTTTCATTGCCCGCGCAGCGCCGCCAATGTTGCCGGGGTGGGCACTGTTGACCAAAACTATTCGAATATTGTCGTTTCTCTGCAACATGATCGCTCTACACCAATAAGACCGCCTGCGGTCGTTAAAAAAGGCGCGAAGTGTAGCAGAAGCAGCTCTCTCTGGTACAATGCGCGCCCTCTTTAACAGCTTCTGGTAGACCTCATGCACCCAATGGTAAACATTGCCCTGCGCGCTGCGCGCAAAGCCGGCGAAATGATTGTTAAATCTGCCGATGATCTAGAGCGCATTCAGGTCGACGAGAAAGGCCGCCACGACTACGTCACCGAAGTCGATCGGCGCAGTGAAGAGACCATTATCTATCAGATAAGCAAAGCCTACCCGAACCACCGTTTTGTCGGCGAAGAGTCGGGCGTTACCGGCAACCCAGAGAGCGAGACCGAGTGGATTATCGATCCGCTTGATGGCACCACCAATTTTGTTCGCGGCATTCCCCACGTCGCCATCTCTATCGCCTGCCGCATTAAGGGCCGGCTCGAGCACGCGGTCATTCTAGAGCCGTTCAAACGCGAAGAATTCACCGCTAGCCGCGGCTCCGGCGCCAACCTCAACGGCCGACGCATACGCGTCTCTGGCCGCGCACCCGGCCAAGGCGCACTCTCGGCAACCGGCATACCGTTCAGCGAACCCAGCTTTGCCCACATGGATAACTATCTAAGCTGCCTGAAAGATTTTGCCGATAACTCGGCAGGTGTTCGCCGTCTGGGGGTTGCCTCGCTAGATTTGGCCTACCTAGCCGCTGGGCGCTTCGATATATTCTGGGAGATGTATCTCAAGCCGTGGGATATCGCCGCAGGCGCACTGATGGTGCGCGAAGCCGGTGGTATGGTTAGCGACTTTAAAGGTGGCGAACAGTTTTTAGAAACCGGCCACGTTATTGCAGCGACCCCCAAACTCTTCAAGCCCTCACTGCAAATAGTGGCTAAGCATCTTGGTAAACTTTCTTAAACTTTTCTGAAGATTAAAAAAACCCCGCTGTTGCCAGCGGGGTTTTTTATTGAGCACTAATTTAACTAAAGCTTTAGAAGCGGTAGCTAAAGTCGACCCCGTAAGAGTCACGTGCGCCGGGATGGATAAACGAGCCACCAAACTCAGGCGCCTGGATGACCTCTTCCAGGTACTCTTCATCGGTGATGTTTTTACCCCACAAAGTAACATCCCATTGCTCACCGCTCAAAGAGAGGCGGGCGTTGAGTGTGTTATAGGCATCGCGCTTGGCGTTACTGAAGTCTTGGTCAGGTGCACTACCCAGCGTTTCACCGTAGAAGACGTTCCAAATCGTCGGGCTCTGCTCTCCCTGCATCGCATGGAACCACGTTTCGCCAACGTACTGCCAATCGAGACGTGCGACCAAATTAATACCGGTAGCCACTTCGGTATCAAACTCCGCACCCAAATTGTAAGTGCGGTCGGGCGTTTGTGGCGCATCGTTGCCGACTGAGAGTGGGCGATGAGTGTTCTGCTTAATCTCACTGTCGATAAAGCCAACACCACCAAACAGCGACAGGTTCTCGGTGACTACGGCATTAAAATCTGCCTCAAAGCCGCGAATATTTAGCTCATCAATCGTTGTGACGACGCGCATCAAGCCAAACGGGCCGGCAAAGAACTCGAAGAACTGGTTATCGTCGACTGTAGTATCGAACACAGCGGCGTTGACGCGAAGGCGGTTATCTAAGAACTGCATTTTGGCGCCCAACTCGTAGCTAGTTGAGACCTCTTTGTCGTATTGGTCATTGACATTTAAGCCTGCATCGACAGCTATCCCATCAGGAGCGACTTCAGTACCACAAATAAAGCTTGGGCAAGCTTCTCCGTACCAGAAGTCAATCAAAGCTTCACTGCCTATCGAGTTAAAGCCACCACTGCGGAAGCCAACGCCCCAGCTTGCATAGACATTGATCTCATCACTGGCCGCCCAGTTCCATGTGACCTTGGGCTGGAACTGGCTGTAAGTCTCGCTACGGCTGGGGATAGAGTCCACCTCGGCACTGAACGCAGGGTTTATGTAACCACTGGAGTTGGCATTATTACCGGAACCCGTCTCATAGGGAACGTTGTTGTCGACATCGCGCTCTTCACGGTCATAACGCGCAGCGAGGGAGAGCTCCATAGTCTCGTTGAGATCAAATTCCAACTGGCCAAAGACAGCTTGCACGGATGTTTCAAAAGTATCATCAAACATCAGATCAGTCGGATTGGGACCATCTGCGGGCACATAGGGCTGTAGCAAAAATCCCTCGCCAGTGTCTTGACCGTAAGCGACGACAACATCGCGCTCGATTTCAGCCATATACAAGCCCGCAATCCAGCGCAGATCAGAGTCTTCATCTGAGGTTAAACGCAGCTCAACGCTGCTGTCCGTCTGGTTGCGCTCTTGATACTGGTAACCATCACAAGTAGTTGGCGTGTATGGGCCGTAAATACCTTCACCTAGTGTGTCGGGGTTAACACCAAACGGGGCAAAATATTCACCGAATAGATCACTTCTGCCTGCACCGCCAAAATCTACTGGCTGATTATTCAATGTTGCTCTATCTGCCACACAAGACGATGTAGCATCGTAGGCATAAAATGAGGCGGAAGTCCCGTCAGATAACAGATACTCTTCCAAATCGCTGTAACTGACAACCAGAGAAACATCGACACCATCGCGATCCCAGTCCGTTTTTACAGAGAACTCATTCGTCTCTTGCTCATTAATGCCGGGGACATTATTGGCAAAAATAAAGTCATGACCATTCACATCAGCAACAAAAGCCGGCTGAGTAAACGCAGCTTCGAAGGCGGGAATAGCAAATACCGCGTTGAAGTTAATCGCGCCCCCCTCTACTTCACTGCTGCCCGCACGCAGGTCTACTTTGACATCATCACTGGCATTCCAGATTAAGCGCCCGCGCACAGTGGTATCTTCTAAATAATCCACTGCACCTTGGCCGCCGCGAAAGACATTGCTGTAGTGGCCATCGGTCTCTTTCTGGCTAATGCTCAAGCGCCCTAGCAGCACATCGTCAATCAGCGCGCCGCTAACAACCGCACTGGCACTCTTGGTGCCGTTATTGCCCGCACCCACTTTCACTTTGCCTTCAAACTCGTTTCCCGGCTCGTTAGTGGTCACCAAGATAGCGCCGGCCACCGCGTTGCGGCCGTAAAGAGCACCCTGCGGGCCTTTCAGCACCTCAATTTGGCGGACATCTAATAACTCTTCGTTGAAGCTGTTGGGGTTAGTCGCCAGAACGCCATCGACCACATAAGCAAAAGTGGATTCCGCATCGCGCGTAGAGACAATGCCGCGGATATTCACCTGGGTATCACCCACGTTGGCACTGTCGACGATAGTGACGTTGGGCATCAGGCTAATAAAGTCGGCTGGGCGCTCAATGCCCGCACTTTGAATGGTTGATTCTGTGAAAGCAGAGACCGCGATAGGCACCTCTTGCAGATTTTCCGAACGTTTTCGCGCCGAGACCACTACCTCTTCGATAGAGATTTCAGCCACTACCGGTGTAGCCAGGGTGGCGATAATGCTGGTCGCGAGTAATTTCTTAGCGTTTACTTTCATGCTTCTCTCCTAGGTCTTTCCGTTATGAACTTACTTTTAATGGTGTTGCTACTAACTACTTTTTTAAACTGTTTTTACCTTTACTCTTAAAAATTAGACGCAAATTACCTGCCAACTTTTTTCTTACTACCTAAAGGTGGGTGCAATAGGTGCTGGTAAGTGGGTCTCTGCCTCGCAGCGGCTGCGCAGCTCTTCTACACTACCGCCAAAGTTAAACAGCGCCGGCTCTGCGGCCCTGCCCGCAGCCATTTCTGCGCGCAATGTTTGAGTCGCCTGGCTATCAACACTACCATCGGCAGCCACCACGACCCCGTAACGACGCGCACCTTCTACACTCACTAAGCGGCGTTCGACATCGGCGCGCACCAAATCGGGGTCGCGCTGCAACGGGTTGCCCCAGCCGCCGCCACCCCAGGTATTGAAGTAGAGGATGTCACCGGCTTTTACCTTAATCCCCTCTGCTTTAGCCGGCAGCCACTCTTCGCTGCCATCGCCGCGGACAATACGCTTGGTAGAGCGCATACCGGTATCACCACCCAATACCCCCCAGGGATAGGTGAGCCAGCGCTCATCGTGAATACCAATAGTGCCGTCAGCTAAAAACCGGTAGGCAACACTCAGACCGTTACCACCGCGGTGCAAGCCAGCGCCACCCGAGTCTGGAATAGTCTCGTAGCGCTCGATCCGCAGCGGGAAGTAAGATTCGATAAATTCGTTCGGTACGTTGGTGAAGCCCGGCCACAGTGAGTGGCCATCTGGGCCGTCGCCAACCGGCCGGCCTGGAATACCGCCAAAACCAATTTGAAATAGCTGAAACCAGTCGCCATTTTTGCCCTCGCGCTGGTCGTATCCAGAGTAAAAAAGATGCGGCGAATCTGAGAAGCCTGCTGCATTGAGCATCATCTCAGGGGCGCCCATACCTAATAGAGCACCGAGGACATCAAAAATTCGGCCCAGGGCATGGGTGCGACCCGAAAGTGCAGCAGGGTAGTTGGGCTTAAGCAGTGTCCCTTGCGGAATGCGCACATCGACTAAATCGTAAAAGCCGTCATTAAAGACGATTTGAGGGTCGACCACGTTAATTGTGAAAGAGCCGAAGAACATCTTGAACATATCCTCGTTGAGGAAAAAGTTAACCGAGCTTTGCGCCTGCGGATCGGTACCGGCGAAATCAAAAATAGCTTTTTCACCTTCACGCCACATTTTGCACTTAATTTTATACGGCCCCATACCCATGCCATCATCGCAGAGATAGTCTTCAAACTCGCGCGGCTCTTCGGGGATGAACATGCCAATAATATGTTTCATGGCATCGTAGTTGCGCTGCAACATCACATCCATAGTGGAGAACAGAACATCGTCGCCAAAACGCTCTGCCAGTTCAACGCAGCGCTTGGCAGCGGTGTTACAAGCAGCGACTAACGCATTGAGATCGAAACGGTTCCACTGCGGCGTGCGCACGTTGTGCAGAATCAGCTCCAACAAATCGGCTTGCAGCACACCCTTTTTGTAGAGTTTAGTCGGCGGGATACGAATACCCTCTTGGAAGATCGTGGTTGCTTCAATCGGTATAGAACCAGGCACCATGCCGCCGTTATCTGACATATGACCAAACATAGCCGACCAGGCAATGTGGCGCCCTTGCTTAAATACTGGCACCAATACCACCCAATCGGGCAAATGCGATACCGCCGCATTACACATGTAAGGATCATTGGTGAGGATCACATCGCCCTCTTCAATTTCAGCATCATAAGCTTCGAGAAATGGCCCGATAAAAGAGCCAAACTGCCCCACCACCATTTTTCCATCGCGGTTGGCAATCATTGGGAAGCAGTCGCCCTGTTCGCGGATTCCCGGCGACATAGCGGTGCGAAAGAGCACAGCATCCATCTCTTCGCGCGCATTGCGCAACCCATTTTCGATGATATCTACGGTAACCCCGGTCACTTCTACTGTGTTGAGGGGCGCATGGTTAGTCTCAATAATTTTTGCACTCATGACAGTGGCTCCTTTAGACGGGGTTAATCAGTAGATTGCCAACAGCATCAACGGTGGCTGCATAACCGGGCAAAACCACCGTGGTCGAGTCCATCTCACTGACGATTGATGGGCCAGGCACCACTAACCCTGGATGTAGTAGATCGCGATTGAATATTGGCGCATCGTGCCACTCACCCTGCGAGTAGAATCGGCTATCGTGCAGCTTGCAATCTTCAAGGCTGTTGCCGGCACTGCCGACAACACGTTCGGCAATCGCTTTGCCGCGAGCTTTAACGACTGCACGGATCATTAATATCTCGTGCCCATCACCTAATTTGAAGGTGAAGAGTTGTTCGTGCTCAGCATCAAATTGCTCAGTTAACAGAGCGATTCCACGCTCTTTAAGATCGCTCTCAGTAAAATCAACGGTAATTTGGAACGCTTGGCCGGCGTAACGAAGATCCGCTTGGTAAGTCACTTCGTGCTCTGTAGTGGGTATACCGTCTGCTAGTAGAGATTCACCGGCGCGAGCGGTTAACTCAGCCAAATCGGCGAGCAGATCGTCGTCACTAATATCGCCAGCCATAGTTAGATAGGTGCGCGCTGCCTCATCTTGGACCTGAGTGGTGGCATCGCCATAGGCACACAATACACCCGGGCCGGGCGGGACGATAACAGGCCAGGCGTCTGTTAATACTCCTAGCGCATTGGCATGCAGAGGGCCGGCACCACCAAAGCCAACCAGGGCAAAATCGCGCGGGTCATAACCCTGCTCAACCGAGACCAAACGCAGTGCACCAAACATCGCTTCGTTGGCGATACGCACAATGCCTTCGGCTGCTTCCATTAAATCGATACCCATTGCATCGGCAACACTTTGCACCGCAGCGACCGAGGCATCGCGGTTAATTTGCATTGCACCACCGAGCTGTACATCACTGGGCAGATAACCGAGAACCACATTGGCATCACACACCGTGGGCAGATCTCCGCCTTTCATGTAACAAGCTGGCCCAGGTACTGCACCGGCCGATTCAGGGCCGACTCGCAACGCTTTAGTCAGCTCTGGCACAAAGGCAATCGAGCCACCACCAGCACCTACGGTACGTACATCGACTGAAGGGGCTCTTACCCGCACATCGCCCACGATTGTCTCGCGGCGAACACGCGCCCGTGAATCTTGGATCAGTGCGACATCAGTGGAAGTACCGCCCATGTCAAAAGTAAGAATGTTGTCGTAGCCTGCGCGCGAGCAAAAATAGATGGCGCCGGCGACACCCCCGGCAGGGCCAGACATCAACAGATTAACCGGCGACTCACCAGAGGCGCGCGCGGAGGCAAGGCCGCCATCTGAACGCAAAATAGACAACTGAGTATCGCTGCCCATTTTTTCGTCCAACGCCGCTTGAAGGTTGGCGACATACTTGGCCACCTCGGGACGGACATAGGAGTTAACAACCGTAGTCTCGGTGCGTTCATACTCTTGCATCTCTGGCACTACCTCGCTAGAGATGGAGATAGGGGTATCAGTAAAAATCTCTGCAGCAATTTCACGCGCGCGTCGCTCGTGGGCACCGTTCATGTAGGCATTAATAAAGCAGATAGTCAGCGCCTCGACTCCCCCTTTGGCTTTGAGCGCCACCAGCGAATCGCGCAAGGCAGCTTCGTCTAACGGCGTGACAATTTTGCCGTCAGCATCGAGCCGCTCTACCGCACCCACAGTTAACTCGAGTGGGGCTAGCAGGGGTTTTTTGACAAAACTCACCCAGCCGCCAAGCCCACCCGGACAGAAGCTGCGCGCCACCTGCAAGGTATCCTCGTAGCCTGCCGTGGTCACTAAGCCTACCACTGCACCCTTGCCGGTTAACACCGCATTGGTCGCTACAGTAGTACCGTGCATCACCCGCCCAATCTCTTTCGGATCGACACCCGACTCGTCACAGATACGCGCGATACCGTTCAGCACTCCTAGGGAGGAATCCTCTGGCGTGGAGGGAACTTTGGCAGTGTAGGTTTTGCCATTCTCTTCATTGATCAACAGTAAGTCGGTGAATGTACCGCCGACATCTACGCCCAACCGATAGCTCATAACCCTCTCTCCAACATCATTAACGTTAATGTCATAAATATTCTTGGCTCCGTCTTAGGGCGCAGCTTTTTCTAGCTGCCGACGCAGCCATATTTTGGCTCTGCCACCAGGCGCTGAACCGGTTAACTGTTCTGCCAAGTCACTGGCCGCAATCAGTTTTTGCAAGCTAATGTCGGTGTCAAAACCCAGCTGCTCGGCCAACATCACCGCATCCTCGGTGGCAACGTTGCCGCTGGCTCCGGGCGCAAAGGGGCAGCCACCGAGACCCGCAATTGAGGCATCAAAATAACGCACACCACTATCCAGGGCCGCATATATATTGGCTAAACCCAATGCGCGCGTGTCATGAAAATGGCAACCCAGCTTCTCGATAGGTAGCTGCTGCATTAAACGCCCCGTTAATTGTGCAACTTGACGAGGATTAGCCGCACCGATGGTATCGGCCAAAACTGCGCGAGCAGCACCCGCACCAACAAAGCGGTTAGCTATGCGTTCGACAGCCAAAGGGGCTGTGGCACCGTCAAAGGGACACTCAAAAGCCACCGCGATAGTGGCGATCACTTCGATCCCATCACTGGCCGCTTGCTGCATGATCTCTAAAGTGATCGCCTCGGCATCATCCATACCCATATTGGCATTTTTGCGCGCCATTCCCTCACTGCCATACAGCACCATCGTCACAGAACGGCTGCCAGCGGCGCGTGCCATTTCATAACCGCGCTGGTTGAGAATGAGAGTGGTTGCGCTACGATTGGGTACTGCGTTGATATTGGCAACCACCGCATCGGTATTGGCCATCGCCGGCACTAGTTTGGGCGAGACAAAGCTGCCCACCTCAACTTGGCTGAGACCGGCGGTGTAAAGCGACTCTATTAGTGCAGTGCGCTCCTCAACGCTGAGCACCTTGCGCTGATTTTGCAGCCCATCTCGAGGCCCCACATCGGTGATGAAAATTTTCTCACTCATTACCTGGTTACCTCACATATCCCGCTGCGCGCAGCTGCGCTATCTGTTCTTCTTGCATACCCAATAGCTCGCGTAACAGCTCTTCAGTATGCTCACCCAACAGCGGCGGTGAACTAAAGCTCTCTTCGTTGCTGCGTGAAAGCTTGATCGGATTGCCAGGAACTTGTGCAGCAGCACCCGAGGGGTGGGTGATATCAACCACCATATTGCGGTGGCGGACCTGTGGATCGTTGAGCGACTGACTAAATTTGTTGACTGGTGCACAGGGAATCCGCAGCTCTTCAAGTTGCGACAGCCAGTGCTGGCAACTCTGCTTGCCGAGCACTTCGTTGAGAGTGGCATTGATGAAGTCAGCATCGCGCAAGCGCGCCGGTTGCGTGTCGTACTCCGGGTTATCAAAGGCTTCAACCTGAACAACTTGCTTTAGGTTTTGCCAAAAGTTATCGGTGATCACTGCAATCACAATAAAACCGTCACTACAGCGAAAGGTGTTGTAGGGGACATGTACAAAATGTGCGTTGCCAATCGGTTCAGGGTCAATCCCAGAGAGCAGATGCATCGTCGCCATGTAGTTCAACATTGAGATCTGCACATCGAGCATAGATATATCGACATGCTGGCCGAGCCCGCTGCGCTCGCGCTCATAGAGTGCCGCTAAAATACCCATTACACCGAACATTCCGCCCCCCAGATCTCCTATGGGTATACCGGCTCGCATGGGTTGGTCTGCATCCATACCCGTAATCGACATACCGCCCCCAATGGCTTGAGCTACTTGATCAAAGGCTGGGCGCTTATGGCTTGGGCCATCTGACCCGAAACCTGAGATCGCACAGGTAATAATTTTGGGGTTGTATTCTTTGAGGGTGTCAAAATCAATTTTTAAACGCTCTGGCACACCGGGGCCAAAATTACTTAAAACAATATCGCTCTGTTCGACTAACTGGTAAAAAAGTTTTAACCCTTCGGGATCTTTTAGATCGATCGCAATACTTTTTTTGTTGCGGTTAAGCGTCAAAAAATAAGCGCCCATACCCTCAACAGAATTAACTGGGTCGGCAGCCAATAGTTTGCGCGTACCCTCTCCGGTCAGTGGCTCTACCTTGATGGTCTCGGCACCCAAGTCGGCGAGAATCATCCCGCCATAAGGGCCCGACAACATATGCGTCAGATCTAAAATACGTACATCAGACAGCGGTTTGTTCATGCTTGCTCCGGAACAAGGGTATGTGCAGCCGCTAGCTGACGCAGCTCTGCAAGAGTAATTTCTAAACTTTGCACGTCTACATACTTGGCGTGCATATCAAATAAGTTGGCGCGGTGTGCCTGCAGGTTGCGATCGCCCACTGCATCTTCAACCACTACCGTAGGGTATTCGTGCTGCAGTGCATCGACAGCGGTTGCGCGCACACAGCCGCTGGTTGTCAGCCCAGCCAGCACTAGGCTTTTAACCTCTGCGCGCTCGAGCTGCTCGGCAAGATCCGTTTTGAAGAAACCACTGGCCCACTGTTTCTCGATCACCTGCTCCCCCTTAGCGGGGGCTACGCGGCTATCAATTTGTACCCAGCGCGAATCTGGGGTGAGCACATTGAGTGCCGGCACTCGCTGACGAAAGACGCGCGCCTGAGAAGGGTCTCGATACAAGACAGTAGTAAAGAAGACTGGCCACTGTTGTTGACGAAAGAGCGCCAACAACTCAGCCGCCGCCCCTACGGCACGATCAGATTCACTACCCAGAGGACATGCGGGGTCGGTAAAACCCTCAATCATATCGATCAGCAGCAATCCCGGCGTGCCGATCAATCCTAACTGGTTTCGCTCTAAATCCATCTAAGTACCCTTAAGTGGCCGCTGGCCTAAATGCATTACAGCCATTATCATATTGACAGAATGTTATATTTATATATCAATTAAAGGGTGGTGCGCAACCTATCTCATTACTTTTTTTACCGGTATTGGTCGGTAGATAGCACTTTTGTCTTTACTGAAAACATGTTTACATCGTTACCAATGCAACCATGCCCTTAGGGGCTTACCTAGGAGTAACTCATGACAGATCTAACTTCAATCCAACTCAACAAGGCTGATCAAAGCCCTACCACTCTGGGCGAGTGGGCCGGAAATGTTTTACTGGTAGTTAATGTCGCCTCTAAGTGCGGCCTCACACCCCAGTACGAAGCACTACAAAAACTGCATGATCACTACGCCGCACAAGCTTTTAGCGTGATTGGTATGCCCGCTAACGACTTTAAAGAGCAAGAGCCGGGCAGCGATGCTGAGATTCAAGAGTTCTGCCAAGTCAACTACGGTGTCACCTTCCCCGTACTATCCAAAATTACGGTTACTGGAGCCGACAAGCACCCTCTGTATACCGCACTGACAGCAGCACACCCTGAAACGCCGGATCGCGAACGCTTTGCTACAGCATTAAAAGGTTATGGTATCGAGCCCACTGCCGCACCCGAGGTGTTGTGGAACTTTGAGAAATTTTTGATCGGCAAAGATGGTGCGGTAATTGCCCGCTTCTCGCCAGATACGGCACCAGACGATGCCGCTGTTGCCGCCGCAATTGAGGCAGCTTTGGCCGCTTAAAGCTCGCGCCCTAACGAAAAAAGCCCCACCAGTTTGCTGGCGGGACTTCTTTTGCGTCACTCGGCGACAGTAGACTACTGAGCCAGCAACTTCTTGTGACCGGCGGTAAAGCCTTTGAGGCTGACACCAGCGCGCAATGGACCCGCTTTAATAGAGAAAAAATTCACCCCCGCTTGGTTGCCGGCGCGAAACGCAGCCACCATCTCTGGAGACAGAACGTCACCCGCAAAACAAGAGTTCTCACTGCAGTAGAGATATTCAAGAAGTTGCTTTACCTCACCTTGTGTAACCATCACACCACGACGCAAATTCACATTGAGCGGCAGTGCCAAGCGCACCAAAGTGCGATCCTCTTTGCCTTGAAACAAGCTGAACTGCATCACCGGCGCTTGGTCGGCATTGAGTGCGACTTGCCTCAACGCACACGCCTCTTCACCACAGCGGTAACTCCAGTCGCCAAAAGTTTGCTCTTGAGCAGCGGTTGTTAACGAGAAGGGTAACAGCACAAGAAAAGCTGCCGTTGCAAAGAGTCGATTAAACATAATTTGGCTCTATTTATTTAACGAGTTGACGTTTGAATTGCGCGGCATTATGCCTCAGCTCAATTCTTAATTAAACTCCAACCCAGCCAACGCGATACTTGCTGGCAATAAGCAGAGTACTCTTTGCCGAAAAGCTTAAGCATAGCGCGCTCTTCCGGAACTATTTGAAAACGGTTGATAAATAGGCCAAAAACCATCGGCCCAAGCCACTGCCAACCTAGCCCAGCCACGATTGCGACAGCTGACAGCCACAGCAACATAGCCAGATACATTGGGTTGCGACTGAAAGCGAACACGCCCGAGCAGACTAGGCTCGAGGCCCGCTCGGGCGCCAATGGATTAATGGTAGTTTGCTGGCGCCGAAAGGCGCGCAATGCGGCCAAAGCGACAACGGCGCCGAGAAAAAAAACCGACGATGCCAGTAGCCATAGCAGAGGCTCTACCATACCTATCGTTTGCCAACCGCTCCAAACCATGACAGCCGCAATTAAAAGCATAATAATCGGCGGCGGAATACGGTTCTCCAAAAAAGACATTCTTTTCTCCTCAATCACTCTGTTTTTGAGGCCAGCTCACTAACTTAGCGGCCTCTTCTATCACCATGGCGTGTCGGCGCGCCAGCGCTTGGCGGTTATCGTCGTAGCCGCCACCAATCACCGTTGCCACCGGTATATTGCGGCTGCGCAGCATCGTCAGCACCATGCGATCGCGCTGACGGATACCCGCCTCGCTCACCTGTAATCGCCCCAGCGGATCGCCTGCGAAGATATCCACTCCGGCATCGTAAAGCACTAATTGTGGTTGGTGCTTGTCGAGTAACTTTTTTAGT
>JBLYYE010000031.1:0-18755 GCA_048549915.1 Porticoccaceae bacterium | reverse complement strand
TGTACGGTAACAAGAACTCAGCTTCAGTGATGTTCAAAGACGAATTGAACTTCGTAAAGAACCGTTACATGACTCGTTTTAATTGGGTCAACGTCATGAGCCGTGAAGAGCAGGATGCAGAAGTGCTTTACGGCCGTTTAGACAAAAGGAAAGGCGGAGAGTTACAGGCCAAGCGCTTGATTGATATTCCTACTTCCGACGAGTTTTTCCTCTGTGGTCCAGAGTCAATGATATCTGAAGTCTCTCGAGGTCTTCGCGACAGCGGAGTCGATGAAGCCAATATTCACTATGAGCTCTTCTATGCCTCCTCAGATGACGCTGAGGCTGTAGCTGCCAAACATCATGAGCGCGCTGAAAAATATGCCGATGCAATGAGTCAAGTGACAGTTAGAGTTGCTGGACGTGCCAATAACTTTGATTTGGCGATGGTTGGAGAAAACATTCTCGATGGCGCTATGCGCAACGGTGCCGACTTGCCCTATTCATGCAAAGGGGGAGTATGTGCAACATGTAAAGCTAAAGTCGTCGAGGGTGAAGTAGAGATGGATTTAAACCACTCGCTGACTGAAGCAGAGGTAGCTGCAGGCATGGTGCTAACTTGTCAAGCGCACCCTGTTTCACAGCGAGTTGTTATCGATTTTGATGCTATTTGAAGGTTCACTTGAATACCGTGACGGGGCGCCACAAGAGCGCCCCGTTTCGTTTTCAGGCCACGGTAACGTATTATTCATCACTCTTGAGTGAGGGTTAATTTGTGGCTGTAAAAGCAATTGATATAGAGACCATTGCCGAGCGTGTCAGTGCGCAAAGTATTTCCTGTACATCCATGGTGATCACACTGTTCGGTGACACAGTTGCAGCCCATGGTGGATGGATATGGCTGGGTAGTGTAATCCGAGTCATGGAGTCGCTGGGCTTCAATGAGAGGTTAGTGCGCACAGCGGTATTTCGTCTCGTTCAACAAGAATGGTTGCAGGTTAACAAAGTGGGTCGGCGCAGTTATTACTGCCTCACTGACAGTGCAAAGGCGGAGCATGAAAAAGCCAATCGGCGTATCTATGCCTCTGATCACCCTCAGTGGGATGGCACATGGACATTGGTTTTGCCGCTCGCTGTCGCAGAAGAGCTCAAGGAACCGTTGCGCAAAAGTTTGCTATGGCAGGGCTATAACACGCTTTTGCCGGGTTTGATGGCGCACCCCTCATCCGATCGTCTCTCGCTCAACGAAACCTTACAAGAGCTCAATATAGTCTCAGATGTCTTGGTTTTCTCAGCAACAACGGATGAAGCAACCTCACAGCTGCTGGTAAAAAGATTGGTTCAAGAGCGTTGGAGGTTAGAAGAACTGAGTCTGCTCTATCGAAATTTTCTGGATTTTTACCGACCGCTGCTCTCGGCCACAGAGAGTGCAAATAACTCAACAGAGATAGCGTTCTTATTGCGCACAGTTATGGTGCATGACTATCGTCGCATCTTGCTCCGCGACCCTGATTTCCCGGAAAAAATGTTACCCAGTGGTTGGGCGGGCTTAGAGGCGCAACAGCTTTTGCAGCGGCTCTACCGTCAATGGTTGGCACCTTCGCTGGTGTTTGTTGAGCAACAACTCAGCAATGCTCAGGGCCCTTTATCTAAACCTAGCGACAGGTTTTACCAACGTCTTGGCGGTTTGCCAAAATAACTCCATTTCCACTCATCCATTTAAGATAAGTACAACGCAAGGAACCTTCCCATGAGCGACAAAGCGATAGATTGGCAGTTAATCGATAATATCTTTCTCGTGACAATCGATAACCCACCAGTTAACGCGCTTTCCGAGTCAGTGCGCGTGGGATTGTTATCTGCCGTCGATGAGGCGGAAGCTAATTCTCAATGTGATGCTGTTGTTATCGGCTGCAACGGTCGCACATTTGTTGCCGGTGCCGATGTGCGAGAATTTGGCCAGCCGCCTAAAGAGCCCTTCCTGCCCGATCTTCTCAACCGTATCGAGTCTTGTGCTAAGCCGGTTGTTGTCGCTGTGCACGGTACCGCTTTGGGGGGTGGTTTTGAACTCGCTTTGGCGGGGCACTACCGTATAGGCTTATCCAGCGCCAAGGTGGGTCTACCCGAAGTTAATTTGGGGCTCATTCCGGGCGCCGGGGGTACTCAGCGGTTACCGCGTGTTGCCGGTTTTAAAACTGCCCTCAATATGGCCACCACAGGTAAGCCAGTGGCTGTCACTGAGTTGGTAAGTTGTGGCGTTTTTGATCGTCTGGTCGATGGAGATGTCACAGATCTAAGCCAAGCAGCACTCGACTACGCTCGTGAACTGGTTGCTAGTGGTGCGCCGGTTCGACCGTTGTCAGCGCGAGCAGTGACGACTGATGGCAGTGAAGAACAGCTGATTGCAACGACCAAAGTCGCACTCAATAAGCGCGCACGGGGCCAACAAGCACCTATCGCAGCTCTGGAATCAGTCAGTAATACTTTGACGATGAATTTTGCTCAAGGCTTAGCTGCCGAGAGAGAGTTATTTTTGAACTGCCGCAGTTCCTCGCAGTCTACGGCAATGCGCCATGCTTTTTTTGCTGAGCGCACGGCGGCCAAAGTTGCCGCAATAGAATCTGCTGTGCCGCAATCAGTCAAACGCGTCGGTGTTATTGGCGCTGGGACTATGGGGTCTAGTATCGCCATGTGTTTTGCTTCGGCAGGCCTCGATGTCGTATTGTTGGAGCTCAGTCCTGAGAATCTCCAACGCGGTCTTGCGACCATTGCCAAGCGCTATGATGAATCGGTTGCAAAAGGTCGGCTCTCCGAACAGCAGCGGAACAATGCTGTGGCTCGCGTGTCCGGTAGTTGTGACTACGAAGCTTTTATTGATGTCGATCTGGTTGTCGAAGCAGCATTTGAGTCCATGTCGGTCAAGGAGCAAATTTTTTCCAAGTTGGACCAAGTGTGTAAGCCGAGTGCTATTTTGGCCAGTAATACCTCTTACTTGGATCTCGATCAGATCGCAGCTGCCACACAACATCCCGAGCGTGTCGTGGGGATGCATTTCTTTACTCCAGCGCACGTCATGAAGTTGTTAGAGGTTGTCCGCGGCAAAGAGACTTCTACAGAAACTTTGGCAACGGCAATGGCCGTGGGTAAAAAAATTGGCAAAATAGCGGTGGCAGTAGGTGTCTGCTATGGCTTCGTAGGCAATCGGATGTACTCGGCATATGGTCGCGAGGCCAACCGCTTATTACTAGAGGGCGCGACGCCGGCGCAAGTAGATGCTGCTATGCAGGTTTGGGGGATGGGTATGGGGCCACTGTCAGTTGCTGACTTGTCGGGTATTGATATTGGTTACAAAGCACGCAGTGAGCGACAGCCGCCCATCGATGACCCGCTGTTTTTCTTGCCAGCCAACACGCTCGCCGAGGCAGGGCAGCTTGGGCAGAAAAGCGGGAGTGGCTTTTATCATTACAGCGAGGGAAAAAAGACAGATAGCGAGCAAGCTTTAGCGCTAATTCGTGCCGCCGCACAGCAACATCAGGTGCCACAACGAGAATACAGTGCAGAGCAAATTTCCCAGCGTTTAATCGCCGCCTTGGTAAACGAGGGGTGTCGAATATTAGAGGAAGGGATAGCGGAGAGAGCCAGTGACATCGATGTCATCTGGCTCAATGGCTACGGGTTTCCACGCTATCGCGGCGGCCCGATGTGCTACGCCGATGCCGTGGGGTTAGACTCGATACTAGCGACAATTAAAGAGTGCGCAGCAGAGCCCGGTGACCGCTATTGGAGTCCCTCTCAATTGTTGTGCAGCTTAGCCGAGAGTGGTGGCTCCCTGGCAAGTTACTCTAATCGTTAGCGAATCAATGAAATTGTCGCGCACAGCGCCGATACTGGCCAGTGGTACCGGCTTAGTGGCGATTATTACCTCTATGGTCTCTTTGGGGCCGCTGGCTACCGATATGTATCTGCCAGCACTGCCGGCTTTAACCGACGAACTCGATAGCAGTGTCCGTGAGGTGCAATTGACACTGAGTGTGTTTCTCATCGGTTTCGCACTGGCACAGCTCATTTATGGCCCTATGGCTGATCGCTTTGGCCGCAAACCGGTAATGCTAGCGGGGCTGTCACTCTTTGTATTCGCTACATTGGGCTGTGCCACTAGCGACACTATTGCCGAATTGATCAGTTGGCGCTTGGCGCAAGCACTCGGTGGTGCCGCAGGGCCAGTGTTGGGGCGAGCTATGGTGCGCGATCTTTACGGGCCCAAAGATGCCGCCCGCGTCCTCTCATATGTGGGTGCTGCGATGGGCCTAGCGCCAGCGGCTGGGCCGATAATTGGTGGTTATCTCATAGTCAAATTTGGTTGGCCGTCGACCTTTTATCTGTTGGCACTTTATGGATTAGTTGTGCTGAGTTTATTGCAGTTTAAAGTGGCAGAAACTCTCGCCGAGGAACACCGCCAGCCTTTTCGGCTGCGCCCATTATTGGCCAATTTTATGCACCTGTTTACCAATAGGGTGTTTGTTGGTTACAGCTTGGCGCTCTCTTGTATGTATGCGGCGCTGTTTGCTTTTATTTCGGGCTCTTCCTTTGTGGTTGTAGACTACTTTCAAGTCGCTCCAGAGCATTTTGGCTACTTTTTTACAGCCATGGTGATGGGCTATGTCTGCGGAACCTTCTCAGTTGGGCGTCTGGGGTCTCGCTTCAGTGTCCATCAGCTATTGACTGCTGGGACTATTCTGGCGATTACCAGTGCACTGGTGTTGGTAGCTATCGTTGTAGTCGGGCGTTATAACCTCTACGGAGTAATTGCTGCAGTAAGCTTCTGCTCGTTGACAGTGGGTATGGTCATGCCCCAAGCGATGGCGGGTGGTTTAGCGCCTTTTGCTCACATGGCAGGCACTGCGGCATCACTAATGGGCTTTTTGCAGATGGGCATTGCTGCCATGGCAGGTATAGCAGTGGGGTACTTTCATAACGGCACACCGGCGCCTACTTTGTTGATTACTGCATTGATGGCGCTGGTGGCAGCGATAAGTTATCGTTGCCTGGTAGGGAAAAATCCTACTCTGTAATCGTCATTGAGTTATTTAAAAAGGGCTGCCAATGAAAATTGAAAATCGACCGCTAACGGCTACCACCCGCTGGTTACACGGCCTAATCGCTATCAGCATAATGACAATGCTCGCCTATGGCTTTGTCATGGAAGAACTAGAGTTTGATGGCGCCGTACTCTTACATATATCGTTTGGGCTGACGCTTCTAATCTTAATCGCCTACCGAGTATTGCGTCGTCTCTCAATCGGTTGGCCAGAGCCCAATACGCAGCACTCTGAAACGACGCGTCGCATTGCCCGGCTTGTCCAGTGGTTACTATTGTTAGCCTCATTGCTGATGCCACTTTCAGGTTTGTTGATGGCGGCTATGAGTGGCTGGGGCTTGCAGTGGTTTGGTGTTGAGTTAATGGCTTGGTCCCCTAACCCGGCTGTACCCGGCGAGGTAATACCGGTGAGTGAGTTCTGGAGTGGTGTCGGCCATGAGATTCACGAATACACCGCTTTCGTTTTAATTGCAGGAATAGTGTTACATGTCGCAGGCGCTCTCAAGCATCACTTCGGTGATCGCGACAACACACTGCGTCAAATGTGGCGTGGCCAGTAGGATTGATAGTTTTTAAATCCACATTTTTATTGCTGTCCAGAGTGGCTATTAGTTTAGCCATCGCACTTGCTTGGCCAGCTATCTCAGCGGAACAGCTCTCACCTGTTGAGTTAAAAAAACAGCACTTTGAGCAAACCACATTGCCTGCCGTTAAAAGAGAGTATCAAAGTTGGCTGACTCGATTTGAAACAGTTGAGCAATTAATAATGATTGGAGAACCCGCCGATCAGTTAGAGCTGTTGCATAAGCGCTTTGGCACAGACAATGATCAACAGCTGTTGGCGGCCCTGAAGCCACACCCAGTGAGTATTGTTATGGCGCAAGCCGCGATAGAGAGTGGTTGGGGTACTTCACGCTTTTATCGCGAGGCCAATAATGTGTTTGGCATTTGGTCTCACAGTAGTGATGAACCGCGTATTGCAGCGAGGGGCAAACGCAACGGTAAAACTATTTGGCTGAAACGCTATAGCTCATTGGATGATTCTATTCGAGATTACTTCCAGCTATTAGCCAAAGGCACCCCCTACCAAGCATTCCGTTTGGCGCGTATCAAAACAGACGATCCACACAAGCTGATCCCCTATTTGACGGCTTATTCTGAACGTCGCAGTGATTACACCAAGCAGGTGAGTCAAGTGCTGAGGCAGAACCAGTTTAGTCGTTTTGACTCCCACAAGCAGAAAGAAAAATAACCGTGAGAGCTGCAATTATAGGTGCTGGTGGTATTGGTGCCGCCCTAGCTGAGGCACTTCTGCAGCGCACTGAACTTCAAAAGCTTTACTGCTTTAGCCGCACTGCAAAGCCGTGGCCAGATACTCGAGTTGAGGTTGCAGCGCTAGATATCGGCGACGAAGCAAGTATTGCCAATGCCGCTGCACAAGTTGATCAGCCATTAGACCTAGTCATCATCGCCACCGGTACACTGCACGGAAACCAGGGTGATGTGACTTATAAGCCGGAGAAAGCGCTCAGTCAGCTCAACAGCGAAGCGATGAGTGCTCTTTTTTCTGTCAATACCGTTGGTCCAGCGCTGGTGCTGCGCTACTTTGCCAACAAGATGCGCCGCGACAGTAGCACAGTTATGGCAGCGCTCTCCGCGCGGGTGGGCAGTATCGGCGATAACCGTTTAGGTGGGTGGTATAGCTACCGCGCCAGCAAGGCAGCCCTGAACATGGTAATTAAATGTGCCAGTATTGAATTGGCTAGGCGAGCACCTCAGTTGCAAGTCATAGGCCTTCACCCTGGCACCGTAGATACCTCCCTAAGCCAACCTTTCCAGGGCGGTGTGGCGCCTGAAAAACTGTTTACCCCAACTCGATCGGCCAATGCGCTGCTCGATGTTATAGACAGTGTCATCGGCGATAAAGAGCAGAAATATAATGGCCGTTGTCTTGCTTGGGACGGCAGTGTCATCCCCGAATAAACTATCTAAACACGCAATACACGAGGAGACCCATGTCGGTTCTACGTCTTATATTGGCCGACCAACTCAGCGATACGCTCGCTTCATTGCGCGCTGCTGATCAACAGCAAGATTGGTTGGTTTTTTGCGAGGTAGCTAGCGAAGCCAGTTACGTCAGACACCATAAAAAGAAAATTGCACTGCTCTTCAGTGCTATGCGTCATTTTGCCGAGCAGCTGCGTCAGCAGGGCTGGCAGGTACACTATAGCTACTATAAAGATGCTGATAACAGTGGCAGCTTGGCCGGCGAGATGGCTCGTTTAACGAAGCTTTTTGGTATTGATAAAGTAGTTCTCACTAAGCCCAGCGAACACCGATTGCTGGCGCAAATGCAGCAGTGGCAGGCTGAGCTGGGTATACCGGTCGAATTGTTGGAGGACGACCGTTTTCTTGCCTCAACTGACGATTTTACAAATTGGGCAACGGGCCGCAAACAACTGCGCATGGAGTATTTTTACCGTGAGATGCGCCGCCGCTACCAGATTTTGCTCGATGGTGATCAACCAGTTGGGGGTGCATGGAACTACGATAGCGACAACCGCAAACCGGCGCCGGCCGATTTAGCTGGGGTAGAGCCACTCAAATTTAGCCCAGACGATATAACTCGGGAAGTGTTGGATTTAGTGGACGAGCAGTTTGCCGACCACCCGGGGACGCTCGAGCCATTTCACTTTGCCGCTACCCGCGATCAGGCCTTTCAGGTACTTGAGCACTTCGTCGATCTTTCGCTACCTCTGTTTGGTGACTATCAAGATGCCATGGTCGAGGGCGAACCTTGGCTCTTCCACAGCCATATCAGTTTTTATCTCAATTCTGGGCTGCTGCTGCCACTAGAGTGCATTGAAGCCGCCGAGCGCGCCTACCGCAACGGCCGCGCACCGCTCAACGCGGTGGAGGGGTTTATTCGTCAGATACTGGGTTGGCGCGAGTATGTGCGCGGTATCTATTGGTTAAAAATGCCCGCCTACAAAGAAGAAAACTTTTTTGCAGCCGACCGCCCACTACCGCCGTTGTACTGGGGTGCAAAAACCAACATGAACTGTATGTCTCAGTGTGTCAGTGAGACGCTCGACAACGCCTACGCCCATCACATTCAACGTTTAATGGTATTGGGCAACTTCGCGCTGTTGGCCGGTCTCTCCCCCGAGCAGGTTAACGACTGGTACTTAGCAGTCTACGCCGATGCCTACGAGTGGGTCGAGCTGCCCAATGTCACTGGTATGGTGTTATTTGCCGACGGTGGTGTAGTGGCCAGCAAGCCTTATGCCGCTGGTGGCGCTTACATATCGCGAATGTCTAATTACTGTAAGAATTGCCATTACAAGGTTAAGCAGCGCGACGGTGAAAAGGCGTGCCCATTTAATTACCTTTATTGGGATTTTTTAGTTCGTCACCGCGAACAGCTGGGGAAAAACCCGCGCTTAGGCATGATCTACCGCAGTTACGATAAAATGGCAGCAGACAAACAGCAGCTGATAGCCAGTGATGCAGCGGGATTTTTGAGTAAACTCGACAGTGGAGAACCGGTATGACTAAAAGCTGCGACATCTACTGGTTTGGCAGTGATCTGCGCTTGGACGACAACCATTTGCTGAGCCGCGCCGCACAAGCGGAGCGCCCTTTACTGTTTGTCTATGTTGTCGACAGGGCTCTAAAAGCGAGCAACCGTTATCAGTTGCGCGGTATAGGTGCAGCTCGCGAAAAGTTTTTGTTGCAATCGCTGGTTTGTTTGCGCGAGCAGCTAGCATCTCTAGGTCAAACCCTGCTAGTGGTTGAGGGCGATCCAGTCAAGGTGATTGGTGCGCTGATAGATCGCTGCTCTGCGACGACTGTTTATCGGGGTGAACAGGTCGGCTGGGACGAGTGGTCGCAGTGGCGACAACTGGTGGCACAGAGCCCGGCATCAATTAACTGTCAGAGTGGTTGGCAGCACACACTGCTACAGCCCAACCAATTGCCCTTTAGTGTTGAGCAGCTACCGAATAGTTTTTCTAAATTCCGTCGCGCGGTAGAGCCTCTCTCTGAGAGACCATTACAACCTTCTAGCGATCTACCAACGGCGATAGATCTGAGTGATGCAGAGAGTTATTTGGTCGATGCGCAGATTGCCAGCAAGGTATCCCTGATGCCGCCGACTCAGTCTGGTGAAGAGGGGTTTGTTGGCGGCAAAGCAGCTGCATTTCAACACCTACAAAGCTACTTTGGTTCACCACAACCCGCTAGTTATAAAGTTACCCGCAATGCACTGAGTGACTGGCCGAGCTCGACAAAATTTTCACCCTGGCTAGCGCTCGGGGTCATTTCACCTCGCCAAGTGGCGGCTCAGGTAAGACAGTACGAAGCTGAACACGGTGCCAATGATTCCACCTATTGGATTCTTTTCGAGTTGCTGTGGCGAGATTATTTTCAGTTTTACAGTTATCGCTACGGAAAAAAGCTGTTCACTTTTGGCGGTATTGAAAACCGCCCACCGCTGACAAGTTTTTATCCTCAGCGTTTTGCCGCCTGGTGTCACGGCCGCACTGCCTACCCGCTAGTCAATGCAGCGATGAACGAGTTGCGCGCCACCGGCTATCTTTCTAATCGCGCCCGCCAAATTGTAGCCAGCTGTCTTGTTAACGAATTGCAGGTGGATTGGCGCTACGGCGCAGCCTTCTTTGAACAGCAGTTAGTCGACTACGATGTGGCGAGTAACTGGGGTAACTGGCAGTACATTGCAGGAGTAGGTGCCGACCCGCGCGGTGGCAGGCATTTCTCTATCGAAAAACAGGCCTCCCTGTATGACCCTCAAGGAGAATACATCGCCCAATGGCAGGGTGGGGCTGAACGCAGTTGGGGTGATGCTGTCGATCTGGTTGACTGGCCGCGCGAACTGCATTGATTATGCGGTTTAACTAAACGCTGCCGCCACTATCAGTGAGGCTGTGACAACCGTGGTAACACCGACACGAGTCTGCCAGTAGTAGTGATCTAGGCCGGGTTGTAGACGCTGCCAATCCAGCCACAACAGCCAGCTAAATAGAATAGCGGCCAGCCAGTGCTGGCTGGCGTAGGGCAGAGTGAGGTAACTGCCCCAGGCACACAGTGCGATTAGGTTGCTTAGCAGCGACAGTCGCCGCAAATGACCTTGGTGAGACCAGAGTGTTCCCGCCATAAAACTCACAATTAACACGCTGTAACTGGCCAGCCAAGTCTGGCTGTCGATGGCTAGTAGAGGCAGCTGTGGCCAGCTTTGGGCGACAGCTAGAGTGCCGATAATAAAAGGCAGTGTGCCTGCGGCTGCCAGCCACCTTTGTAAGAGTGGGTTATGCACAGCTATAGCTCATGTTGGTAAGTGTTGGTTTCGGTTTGGCGCTGGCTACGGCAGCGCTGTGAGCAGTAGCGCACTTGATCCCAGACCTTCTCCCATTTCTTGCGCCAATTAAAGGGCCGCTGACAGACTGGGCAGACCTTGCTGGGCAGATGGACTTTTTTATGCGCCATGGCTCTGTTGCTCGCGCTGAGCCGCTAATTGGCAGTGGCCGAGCCGCTTAAAGCGCCAGCGGGCGAACAGGGCATAAACACGCTCCCCCAGCCAGTTTATACCTGGCATATTGGCGATCACCGCAAGCCAGCCCCAGCGCGGTAGGGCGCGCCACATCACGACAAAGGCGGCTAGCCCAGTGTGGATAGCACCGTTGTCATCTCGTACGTGAATCACCTCCAGTGCGCGCGCTTGTGAGACCCTCAGTTCACTGCAACGGTCTTCGTTTGTAGCAATATCAGCCCAGTCAAAACGGCCCGCCGGTGCGATCTTGCGATAGTGGTTAATCTCTTTGCTGCACAATCCGCACAGGCCGTCGTAGTAGACAGTAATCATTCTGATTCCTCGCTAATCTCACGCAGCGGCAGGTCTGGTTTGGCATAGCTGAGTCGCGCCAGCGCCGCTGCGGTTAGATATTCATCCAGCCCGCTCACAGCGACCGTGCCGGCAGCGGGAAGGTTGAGCGATCCATCACGGCGCACTGCATTGCCCGGTAGCTCTAAGTGGATAATTTCTCCAATCACCAAATGGGTGCCATTGATCTCCAGCGGCATATGTTGGCGTAACTGCATCGCCATTTTCACCTCAGCTTGGGCTACAAACGGTGCGCTAAAACCCTTTAACCACTGCTCGTGCAAACCGGTGGCGGTAAACTCCGACACTTTCGCAGGGTAGCGCGCCGCGGTTTGATGCGCTTGGCGATAGATGTCGCTATTAATGTGGTTGATGGTGTACTCACCACTAGCCAGCAAGTTGGCTAGTGTATGGCGCTCATCGCCACCGGGGCGCACTACCATTGCCAACAGTGGCGGATGTGAACCTAAGTGGACCACCGAGCTCATGACTGCGAGGTTAGTCTCGCCTTGTGGGCTAGCAGTGCCAATGAGATTGGCTGGCTTAAAACCACTGACAGAATTAATCAGCGCAGCACGGTAGCGTGATTCGAGATTTTCTATGGCATTTTTGTCAAATTGCATAAGGTGCTCAATGCTTGTTGCAGATAAACAAGGCTACCTTGATCGACGTCAAATTAGAACTGATCGAGAGCTATAAATAGGAATTACTTGAGAATGTTGGGTTCTTTACCAAGGCCCGGCTACCCCTTCCTTGTTCAATCTTTTATGCTAAGAGTTGGATTAAGGTGAAATTATGGAACTATTAGCACTAGGTTGTGCGCTGTTGTGTGGGTTGGCGGTTAAGCCATTACAGTTGCCACCATTGGCAGGTTATTTAGTGGCGGGTTTTCTGCTGCACCTACTGGGTTTTACCGCGACCGAGTCGATCGAAAAACTCGCGTCGTTGGGCATCACTCTAATGCTGTTTACGATTGGTCTGAAATTAGATCTACGCAGCTTGGGTAGCCGTGAGATTCTGATACCCTCACTGGGTGTAACGCTACTCTGGTGTGCTTTAGTTGGAGTTAAATTGCTAGTAATGAGCCTGTTGCTGGGGGGCTGGCTCGAGAGTTTACTGCTCGGCTACGAGCAGGTGCTGATAGTGGCCTTTGCCCTTAGTTTTAGCAGTACGGTCTGTATCATCAAACTGCTCCAAGAGCACGATGAAATGAAAACTCGGCATGGGCGTATCGCTATTGGTGTACTCATTATCCAAGATCTTTTGGCCGTGGGCTTCCTGGTCGCAGCGCTGGGAAAATACCCTTCACCTTGGGCATTGGCGCTGCCGTTGCTCATTTTGTTGCGGCCAACAATTACCCGTTTACTGCGCTACGGTGGCCACGGTGAATTGCTGCCTTTAATGGGTCTCTGCTTAGCCTTGGGAGGTGCTTGGCTCTTCGAATTCGTCGATATCAAAGGCGATCTTGGCGCGCTATTGCTGGGTGCGCTGCTGGCGGGGCGCGATAAAAGTGCCGAGCTCTACAAATCCCTCAACCAGTTTAAAGATCTATTCTTGGTGGGATTCTTTCTCTCCATCGGATTAACCGCGCTGCCGAGCTGGGACTCCTTATGGCTGGCGCTAATGATCACGGCCATGCTAGCGGTTAAAGCCGTGCTGTTTTTTGCTCTATTGATTGCACTAAAAGTCGCGGTGCGCAGTGCATTTTTGGCCGCTTTAGCGTTAACCAATTTCAGCGAGTTCGGACTGATTGTGGCGCAGATGAGCCATCAACAAGGTTGGTTGGGCAGCGATTGGCTGGTGACTTTGGCGCTGGCTGTCACCTTCTCATTTGTGGTCTCTTCGCTGCTTTCGCAATACGCACACGATCTTTACGGGCGCTGGCGCAAACTCCTCTATCGTTTTGCTCCGGGGCAAGAGATACAAACACAGCCGGTTTCAGCCCAAGGGGCGGAGGTGTTAGTGGTTGGCCTGGGGCGTGTCGGTAGTGCGGCCTACGACCGGCTCCAACAGAGCTACCCCAATAGGGTTTGCGGTATTGATGTAGATGAACAGCGCCAAGCCGAGCACCTCAAAGCTGGCCGACGTGTATTGCTGGGTGACGGTGAAGATATCGACTTTTGGAGCAAGCTAGATCTCAATACCGTCTCGTTGATTATGCTCAGCGTGCCCAATGTCGTCGAAATGGAATTTATGATCGAGCAGATGCGTGGATCTGGCTTTGGCGGCCGTATTGTCTGTATCGCCCGCTACGAGGATGAGCGTCAGCAGCTGCTCAAAGTGGGCGCCGATGCAGTGTTCAGCTACTTTAGCGAAGTGGGCGTCGGCTTTGCTGATGAGGGGCAAAGGCTACTCTCAGGGAGTTAATCTTGTAGATACTTGCAGGATTTAACCGTCGGATTAGCCCCTTTGCTTTTGAGGTTAAATTGCCTATAGTTAGGTGCGTATGGCGAGCGAGTGTGCTCGGCTATGCCCCATAAAGTAGATGCTATAAATCTACATTTAAAAACTAAAGAGGGATTCCAGATGAATACAAAGAGTAGCCATAGCAGCCGCGTTCGCGGAACCACTTTAAAAACCTTGGCCGCCGCAGTGGCTGCCACGCTCTCTCTGGGGGCCAACGCGGAAACCCCTTATTTTGACGAGGCCCTGGTGTTTGGTGATAGCCTGTTAGATGGCGGTTCGTTTGGCTTAAGATTTACCAATCAACTTCCGAGTGGAGAATTCGCCCCAGTATCCTCTCAATTGTGGGCTAGATCACTCGGATTGGATGCAGAGCCAGCCATCGGAGGAGGTACCAATTACGCGATCGGTGGCCTAACGACACAAGAGATTCTGACCACTATCATCGGAGATAATGCAGGAGAAGCTCCTCTGGGTGTGGATCCCTATCTTGCTATTGCTGCGCCTACTGCTCGCTCGCTGGCATTTGTCGATGGAGGTGGGAATGATTTCTTGCAAGGTCTAATTACGGATCAAGCTAGCACCTCGGCAGCTGTAACAACATTGCTGGGGTCTGTTGGCGCTTTAGACTCAACGGGTATCAACTATATATTCTTAAGCAATTTACCCAATTTAGGTCAAACAGCTGCAGCACAAGCTGCAGATGCCGCCGCTGGAAATCAGATTTTTTCTGCTACCTCATCTGCGGGTAGTGCAGGCTTCAACCAACTTCTAGCAATGGGTGCGGGTTCTGTCGGTGCAAATATCATTCCTGTAGATACCGCGGGTATGTTCGCCTACGTGCTATCAAATATCGACTCCTTTAGCTATGTAAGTGGCGATATTGGTGCGCCTATAGAGCAGCAGTTCATGTGTTTTGATGGTTCGGGAGGCGATTGTATTGAGCATCCTGTTTATGGCATCAGTCAGGAAACTGCCGATCCAGATAGATTAATCTTTAATGATGGCGTTCACCCAACAGCTTCTGTGCACTCCTTATGGGCTGACTACTTAAGCGATATAGTTAACGCCCCGCGCATTGTCGGCACCTTGCCGCAACTGGGTCTTAACGTAGCGCGGCAGCAGTTGCGGGTGGCCGGTGATCAATTGAGTGAACAGCGCGGCACTGCTAGCGAGGCAAGTTGGTTTATCTCTGGCGCTTTAGGTAGCGCTGATATTGATACGGTCGGTATGCCAGAAGATCAGCACAATTCGCTTTCCGTCGGTGGTTTTGTGCCTCTCAACGAGCAACTTACCCTCGGCGGTATTATCAGTCTGGGCGACCAAGAGACTGATCTTAGCGGCGGTAGCATAGACAGCAGCAGTGTCGGGTTTAGTGCTACTCTCACATACCGCAGTGACGCCCTGTTTGTAGAGAGCATCGGTTCGTTGGCGCTGTCAAACCACGATGAAGTTCAACGCTCGTTCAATCTCGGCCCGCAACAGCTGCGCGCCAGTGGCGAGACCGATGGCGAAACTCTCGCTTTCGATCTGCTGGCCGGTTTCGACTTGATGGCGGACAGCGAGACGCTGTTGGCTCCTGCAATCGGAGTGCGCATTCTCAATAGCTCTGTCGACGGTTATCTGGAGAGCGGCGGTGCGGTCTCCAACTACCAGTGGGCTGATCAAGAGATGGATAGCAAACAGTTGCGTCTGGGTGTGATCGGTAAAATGCTCGTGAGTGACAACGTTTCTCTACAGGCGGAAATTTTTGCCAACGATGAGAGTGAAGACGGTTTCACTCAAGTTACAGTCAAAAATACCACCGCCGGTTTCCCCAGCTACCACCTGCCTGGCATTTATGTAGATGGGGGCAGCTTCTTCACCGCAGACTTAGGATTGTCTATGAGTGCTGGAGCGGGACGCGTGCGCGTCGGTTACAGTTACTCTGATCAAGGCGAAGGCAGCAACTCCCTGCGGGTTAATTACAGCGCCAAATTTTAGTATTTTCACTGGCCAAACGGCCCCTGCAGAGCCACTCTGTAGGGGCTTTTTTTTCAATAGGATATTTTATGGCACTTTACCAATTGCTGTGTATTACCGTTGTTGGCTCGCTATTGTCAGTAAGCTTGCTGGGTTGTCAAAACCGCGATCAGACAGCTGTGGAGAGAGTAGAGCAGGCATTAAATCGAGCGGCTCAATTTCCAGACCACAACGCGTTGATATCGCTTAATAATCATTTGCTCGACGAGGCTACCCATTTGGACGGCCAAGTTGCTGAGCAACGCGGAGCCTTGTGGGGTATGCCGTTGGTGGTAAAAGACAATATTGCTGTTGCCGGAATGCCGATGACTGGAGGAACGCCTGCGCTTCGAAATTACACCCCAGAGCGGGATGCCAAAGTAGTCGCCCAACTGCGTGCTGCTGGAGCCGTAGTATTGGCTAAGAGCAATCTGCATGAACTGGCATACGGTATTACAAGTAATAATTATCAATTTGGTTCCGTCCATAATGCACATCAATTTGATCACTTTGCCGGAGGCAGTAGTGGCGGTACTGCAGTGGCTGTAGCGCTGGGTATCGTTGAGGCGGGATTGGGAACAGATACCGGTGGCTCTACGCGAATTCCTGCCGCACTTAACGGTATTGTCGGTTTCAGGCCGACACTCAATCGATACGCCAATGATGGTCTGTTAACTATTAGTAGTACCCGGGATACTGCGGGGCCGATGGCCAATACGGTAACTGATATTATTCGTTTGGATGCAGTGATGGCCGGAGTACAAGCCAATCTTGAACCAGCTAATCTTAAAACACTGCGTTTAGGCGTGCCGAGAGACTATTTTTATGACGATCTAGAGCCTGAAGTCGCAGATGCTATGGAGTATCTACTCAAGCGCCTGGGTAGAGCTGGGGTCGAGTTAGTTGCGGAAGATATACCCAATGTAGATGCACTCAATCAGAGCATTGGTTTTCCATTGGTGCTTTACGAAACAGCTCAGATACTGCCAGAGTTTTTATCGGCAGTCCTACCTGAGCTAACTACCCAGGAATTCATAAGCTCAATTGCCAGTCCAGATGTCTCTGCTGCACTAAGCGCAGCTTTTTCAGGTGCGATCACCGAAGCGGTCTACCGCAATGCTCTGCAACAGCTGCGCCCACAACTCCAGCAGCGCTATGCCGATTACTTTGCAACGCACCGCCTCGATGCTGTATTGGTGCCGACTACGCCCTTAACCGCGAGGCCAATCGAAGGCTCAGATCAAACCATAAATTGGAATAGCGAAGATAAACCAACATTTCAAAGCTACATTCGCAATACCGATCCATCCAGTAATGCCGGCATCCCCTCGCTGAGCCTACCGCTGCCTGTCCCGCAAGGAGCCCCTCAGATTGGTGCCATGCTGGACGGCCCGGCAAGCAGTGATGAACGGCTATTACAGATAGGGCTCGCTATTGAGGCGCTGCTGTCCCAATAGCGAGAAAAGCAGTATTTATTTAACGATGGCTTCACTAAGGAGTTTGGCGGCCTCTTCATAACCACCGGCGTTAGTGACGTTGGTGTAACCGATCTGGGTCATGTAATCTTTCGCTTGGCCAGAGCGGTTGCCGCTGCGGCAGTAGAGGTAAATTTGTTGCTCTTTGTCTGGAGCGATTGCGGCGATACCCTCGACAAACACATTGAGTTCTAAGTGGATGGCTGACTCTAAATGACCCTCAGCCCACTCGGCTGGGGTGCGTACATCAATAATCATGCTAGGCTCCTCATTGCACCAGCTGGGCACTGCCCAAAGACTGGCCAGTAAAACAGAAAATAGGGCGGCTTTTTTCATGGCGCATCTCCCAAGCTATTGTCAGTGCATCGTTTGCAGCTGCTCTGCCACAGTATAATAATTCATGGCTATGGCGGCTAGAGGTGCGGACTGATGAGCAAGACTGACAGAGAGCAACAAACGGTAATCGTTGAACGACACAACGAAATACTGGTCGTGAGCTTAAATCGCCCTGAGGTTCGCAATGCGGTGGACTCCCCAACAGCTAGGCAGCTGGCAGCGGCTTTTATTGATTTTGAACGTGATGAGACTCTCAAGGTGGCGGTGCTTACTGGTAGCGGGGGCCATTTTTGTGCAGGTGCCGATCTTAAAGCGATCGGTGCTGAAGCCTTCGCTAATTTGCCGGTACTGTCTGCTGATTCCGATCCATTCAATGTTAGCGGTCCAATGGGCCCCAGTTATCTGCAACTGAGTAAGCCGGTGATCGCTGCGGTCGAGGGTTACGCGGTAGCGGGTGGTTTGGAGCTCGCCTGCTGGTGTGACCTGCGTGTAGTGACAGACGATGCCATATTTGGAGTTTTTTGCCGGCGCTGGGGCGTGCCGCTGATTGATGGCGGCACGGTGCGTTTGCCGCGGTTAATTGGCCACTCGCGCGCGATGGATATGGTATTGACTGGCCGGCCAGTCGGTGCGCGCGAAGCGGAACAGTTTGGGCTGGCCAACCGAATTGTTGAAAGTGGTAGGGCGCTGCCAGCGGCAATCGAGTTAGCCGAGCAGCTGGCGGCTTTCCCGCAGACCTGCCTGCGCAACGACCGCCTATCTCTGCTGCAGCAGTGGGGAATGAGTGGTGTTGAGGCGTTGGCCAATGAAAACCGTCTTGGCCGAGAAACCTTTGCCAGCGGCGAGACGACAGCGGGGGCGCAGAAGTTTTCTCTTGGAGCTGGGCGACAGGGCAAATTCAGTGAGAATGAATAGAGTAAATTAAAATAATTTTTCCTAACCTACTCGCTGACCGATATAGGCAATGATGGCATCCGATTCGAAGAGCCACTGTGTCTCAGAACTTTCGATTCGCAGGCAAGGTACCTTTAGCTTGCCGCCGCCATCGATCAATTCCTCACGTGCGGAGTCACTGCGCTTGGGGTCGCGCAATTCTATATTGACCCCCAAACGCTTCAGCTCGCGGCGAACTTTGACGCAAAAGGGGCAGGCGTGATACTGATAAAGCACTAAATCTGCCACACTGCTATCGATGACTTGCTGAGCCTCTGCCGTGCGTTTGGGGCTGCGCGGTGAAGTGATCCAATCAATTAACAGAATAAGTCGGCCGAGCACAAAGCGAATAAATGACATTGATGAATCCTTGAGCAGCGTTTTAATGTCGTTCGCGCGCAGCGCTATTTGGGATGAACGACGCACTTTTAGCGCTGGCGAGATGAAATGGTGGGCCCAGTAGGACTTGAACCTACGACCAATCGATTATGAGTCGACTGCTCTAACCAACTGAGCTATGGGCCCTTTTTAAACTTGCTTGTTTGCCATCTAACGTTGTTGCACTACACTCGTCGCGCAGTCACGTACTCAATGTACGCTTCTTTGCTCCTTGTTTGTGCGCCTAGTTAGC
>JBLYYE010000030.1:0-45359 GCA_048549915.1 Porticoccaceae bacterium | reverse complement strand
TGCGCTGCGAAAGTAGGCCACTAACTCTTTTAAGTGCTCTCTGCGCCAGCCTTCGCTGCGCACCAACTCCAGAGCGGCCAAACTGGCCGCGGCGAGCGCTGGAGGTTGAGCAGTGGTATAAATGTAGCTGCGCGAAAACTGTATCAGTGATTCGATCAGTGTCTCACTGCCGGCGACAAAAGCGCCGTAACTGCCAAATGATTTGCCCAGCGTACCGATCAGAACTGGCACCTGCTCAGCAGAGAGACCAAGCTCTTCCACCAGGCCGCCACCACTCTCACCAAACACACCGAAACCGTGCGCATCATCAACCATCAACGCCGCACCACGCCGCTCACAGAGTTGCGCCAGTTCGATGAGTGGTGCGCAATCGCCGTCCATACTGAACAGGCCGTCAGTCGCCAACAGGGTTAGCCTGTCGTGGTTTTGATGTGCCTCTAACTGTCGCTCAGCAGAACTGACATCGGCGTGTCGGTAGCGCTTGCTATGTGCTGGGCTGAGCAAGCCGCCATCGATCAGTGAGGCGTGATTCAAAGAATCTTGAACGAGCAGGTCACCGCGTTCCAACAGCGCATTAATCGTGCCCATGTTGGCGGCATAACCACTGCCAAATAGCAGTGCACGCGGCCTGCCAGTGAACTCTGCAAGCGCCTCTTCAAGTTCCGCGTGGGTGCGGTGGTGGCCACTGATCAGATGTGAGGCTCCGGCACCGGTGCCAAATTTCTGCAGCGCAGAAATTGTCGCAGCTGCGATAGCCGGATGGCCGGCTAAGCCGAGGTAGTCATTGCTGGCAAAACAGAGCTGACTGCCTTCGGCCAACGCCATGGCGGGGCCGCAGCGACCTTGGCTGACACGCCGCTGGCGAGTACGGTGGAGCCGGGCACGCTCATCGAGTCGCGCCCGCAACTGCCCCTCAAGCGCAGCCATAACCGTTTAAGCGGGGTAAAAAGGAGCATTGCTATCGGCCGCAGCAATCTGCCGCGTTAATGCCTGCTCTTGCTCGTTGCTGTCGTGCGCAGTGACTACCGTCTCGCGCTCAATACCCAGACGAGCAAATAACTCCATATCGCGGTTGGCGTTGGGGTTGGCAGTGGTGAGCAGTTTTTCGCAGTAGAAAATTGAGTTAGCTCCCGCCATAAAGGCCAGAGCTTGCATCTGATCATTCATCTCTTCACGGCCAGCCGAGAGCCGCACATGCGCTTTGGGCATCATAATGCGCGCCACCGCTATAGTACGGATAAACTCGAACGGATCGAGATCAGCCTCACCCTGCAGCGGTGTACCGGCCACTTTGACCAACATATTGATCGGCACAGAATCGGGGTGCTCAGGTAGATTGGCCAGTGCGATCAGTAGACCGGCCCGATCTTGCTGCCCTTCTCCCATACCAATAATGCCGCCCGCACACACTTTCATGCCCGCTTTGCGGACGTTATCGAGTGTCTCCAAACGATCGTCGTAAGTGCGCGTAGTGATAATTTCACCGTAAAATTCTGGCGAGGTATCCAAGTTGTGGTTGTAGTAGTCGAGGCCGGCTTCAGCGAGTTGCTGCGCCTGTTGATTGTCGAGCATCCCTAAGGTCATGCAGGTCTCTAAGCCGAGCGCTTTGACCTCCCGGACCATAGCCGCAACTGCGGGCATATCGCGCTGGTGAGGCGAGCGCCACGCAGCGCCCATACAAAAACGGCTGGCGCCACTGGCTTTGGCCGCCCGCGCCTCTTCGATAACGCGCTCAACATCGACAAGCTTCTCTTTTTCCAAACCGGTGTCGTAACGAGCACTTTGCGGGCAATACTTACAATCTTCTGGGCAGGCGCCGGTTTTGATCGACATCAGCGTTGAGAGCTGCACTTTGTTGGCATCAAAATAGCGCCGGTGAGTGGTCTGCGCATCAAATAACAAGTCGTTAAATGGCTGATTAAACAGCGCCAAAACTTCTTCTCGCTGCCAGTTGTGGCGGATATCGGCGTTAAGATTATTACTCATAGTGGTCTCGATCAGGCAAACTGTGTCACCATGATAGGCTGTCCGGAGAAGCTGTCAACCTGCAATCGGACGATAGGTTTACAATGCGGGTACAGGTCGCGCCAACAGGCGACAAAAGGCCGTATAAGGTTTATAATAAAAACCTTATACATTGTAGAGAAATTATCCACATGAGCTCTATCGATCAAGTCTTGATCGCGGTGCGTCGAGTCATCCGAGCCACCGATCTGCAGTCTAAGTTTCTTGCCCGCACTACCGGTTTAACGACACCGCAAATTCTGATCTTGCAGACAATTCACAATCAGCAAGAGCTGACTATTGGCCAGCTAGCGAAAGCTATCAGCCTCAGCCAGGCGACCGTGACAACCATTATTGACAGACTTGAGAAGCGCCAGCTGATAAGCCGCATTCGCTCAGCTCGAGATAAAAGAAAAGTTTACTTAGAACTCTCCGATGCAGGCCGCGAGACTCTCCACAACGCACCGCCTCTACTCCAAGAACAGTTCATAAAACAGTTCTCCAATCTCAAAGAGTGGGAGCAGTCTATGATTACCGCATCCCTTCAGCGTGTGGCTGAAATGATGGATGCCGAGCATATCGACGCATCACCCGTGCTGGACATCGGCACACTCGACCGCTCCTCAGAGCAGAGCAACAGCTGAGCTAACCTTGCACAACCTCTCAATTGAGGCTGTGCAAAAAGTGTAGATGCCCTTCGTAACACTGCAACACATCGACCACAATCTGCTCTTGGCTCCAGCCCATGACATCATAGTCTTGGCCGCCCTCGCTAAAATGCACTTCAGCTCGGTAGTAGTAGGACTCGCCATCGTTAGGGGCATCACCGACTGATTCTCCATCCGCAGTGAAACCACCACTGGGCAGTGGGTGGTAGCGGCAGCGCACCTCATAAACGAAGTCGAGCTCACCACCGTGGAAAACCTCTAGACGAACTCGCTGGGCAGCATCTATCTCGTCCACCACCTGACAGACTACGTCATTGTTGCGCAACTCATTGGCAAACTGCTCTAGCGCAGCGCGCACCACACGCCGCTGGAAGCTCAATACTTGTGTGTCGGAGGGAAACTTCAGCAACAATCGCAACCGTTGACGCCACTGCGCCCCGCTGACATCGGTAGCGACCGATGGCGGGCTCGGCACTGTACCGATCTGCACTTCACGCTTGGCATAGTCTACTTTTAGCGCCTTAATGAAACCCCACATCGCCCACAATAGCGCTAGCGAGAAAGGCAGTGCGCCAACGATTGAGGCGGTCTGCAAAGCAGCCAAACCGCCGGCGTAGAGCAGCACCATCGTCAATAGGCCTATCATCAACGCCCACAATACTCGCTGGCCCATCGCAGTGTCGTCGCGACCGTGCGCAGAGAGCATATTTAAAACCATCGCCCCGCTGTCGGCTGAGGTGACAAAAAATACCACCACCATCACTAACGATACCAACGAGAGGAATGTCGACATCGGTAGAGATTCGAGAAAATGGAAGAGCGCTACCGCTTGGTTGGCTTGCACAACCTCGCCAAACCCGGGCATTTTTCCATTCAAAATCAGATCTATTGCAGAGGAGCCAAACACACTCATCCAGAAAAGATTAAATGCACACGGCACCAACATCGCGCCGAGGATAAACTGACGAATGGTGCGCCCCCGCGAAATGCGGGCTATAAAAAGACCGACAAATGGCGCCCATGATAGCCACCAACCCCAGTAGAGAATTGTCCAGCCACCCAGCCAATCAGTGGGACGATAGGCATAGAGATTAAATGTTTTGGAAATAATTTCTGAAAAGTAGTACCCGACGTTCTGCAGGAAGCTCTGCAAAATAAAAATGGTCGGGCCCGCCAGCAACACACCAACCAGCAACAGGCCGGCAAAACCAATATTGATCTCAGAGAGCCGCTTAATACCTGCATCTAAACCCATCACAACTGAAATAGTGGCCAGCCCAATGGTAATTGCGATCAAAAAAAGCTGAGTGGTGACATTGATTTCAACATCAAACAGATAGTTAAGGCCACTATTTATCTGAATCACACCCAGGCCAAGACTGGTGGCAATGCCACACAGTGTGCCAATAATGGCAAATACATCTACCGCGGCACCAATGGGACCGTAAATACGATCACCTATCAACGGATAGAGCGCCGAACGCAATGTCAGTGGTAGACCGTGGCGATGAGCGAAATAACCCAGAATCAATGCGACGATGGCGTAGATCGACCAGGCGTGAATCCCCCAGTGGAAAAACGTTAGCCGCATCGCTTGACCGGCGGCGTCAATATCACCGCCCTCTCCCTGCGGCGGCGCCATGAAATGCATCACAGGCTCAGCAACACCGTAGAACATCAGGCCGATTCCCATACCTGCAGAGAACAGCATAGCAAACCAAGAAACATTGGAATAAGCCGGTGTAGAGTGATCCGGGCCTAGTTTGATATCGCCAATCCGTGAGAAAGAGAGAAACAGCACACAGACAAGAATGACCGCTACGACAACGACGTAGTACCAGCTAGCGTACTGAACGATAGCAGACTGCAGCTGGGCAAAAAGTTGTGCACTAGCCCCAGGAAAGAGAACTGTCCCCCCGGCCAATGCGGCTAAAAAAGCCAACGTCCAGACAAAGACAGGCTTATCTATAATCCAGTTACCCGCCGGGGCGAGGCTATCGGGATGAGGGCCACGCGGTTCTACGGCACTTTCACTCATGGGGCGTTCCTAATGTTCTGTTAATTTAGTGGCGATCTCGCTCGGCAGCAATGGCTCGCCTAGCGCCCTGTATAAGGGCTCTAGCCACTGCGAATAATGCTGCCATTGGTCGAGACCAGCGCGATTTAGGGGCTGACGAACTTGCTCAGAACTCGCCGTGCGCACCGCGCGACGATTAGTATGAAAATCAATACAGTTTTGCTCAAATGGCAAGCCACAGTAATCTAAAATTCGGCGCACTTGAGTCTCGATATCGTCGACAACTTCTTCGTACTGAACATGCAATATCTCACCGGGATAGACCTGCTGCCAATGCGCCATAAGCTCGACATAGTCGCGGTAGTAGCGGCCAACATCGGCCAGATCGTAGGTAAATTCTTGCCCTTCAGCAAACAGCTGCTTGAAACCGCTAAAACAGCAATCGAGGGGCGCTCGGCGCGCATCGATAATTTTCGCGTTGGGAAGGATCGATTTTATCAGACCGATATGGCGAAAATTATTCGGCATCTTGTCGATAAAAAAAGGCGCGCCGCTGCGGTGGATTTGGGTGTCGGCAATAAACTGCTCGCCAAACTCTAAGCGCTGCTGGGTGCTTAGAGTTTGCAACACCGCCGGGTAGTAACTGTGGCCGTCTAACTTTTTGCCGCGACGCAATCGCTGTGCCAGCGCTAAAATATTGGGTAACTCTAAGGTGCCATCGACTTGGCTGTGCGAAGAGAGTATCTGCTCTAACAGCGTGGAGCCAGCGCGCGGCAAGCCGACAATAAAGATCGGATCAGCTGCCGAGCAACCTCCTTCACCCTGCTCTGCTCGCCATTGTGGTGTACAGATAGCGCGCTGCGCTGCTAACTCTTCGCTCATGCTCTGGGCACTGTAACGGCTCTGCGCCTTTTTTAATCCGTTGCCTTGGGCGTAGCACTCAAACGAACGCGCATAATCGCCACTGTCTTCATAACCTTTACCCAGTGCAAAATAGAGATGAACGCGATCAGCCGGCGGCAGTGATTCGTCGGCCACTAACTCTGCCATCTGTGCCAACTGCTGGGTATTAAACCTATAGGTTTTAAGGTTAGCCAATGCGTACCAAGCTTCGCCGTGGCGAGGGTTGGCCAGCGTTGCGCGCTGGTAAGAGTCAATGGCTTCGTCGGTAGTACCCGCTGTTTTAAGGGCATGGCCGCGCGTAGTGAGTGTTACCGGCTCTTCTGGGAGTTGTTGTAAAACTTGATCGAGCAATTCTACAGCTTGCGGATAATCTCCAGTCTGCATCAGTTCGATAGCGCACAGCGATCTAAACTGTGGGTTGCTGGGCTGCTGCTCCAACAGATAGCGCGCCTCCACCAATGCCTGTGCAAACTTTTGACGTTTGCGCAGTGTTTGCAGGTAGTCGACGCGCAGTTGTAAATTATCAGGCGCCAGTTGAACTGCACTCTCGAGCAAAAATTCTGCATCATCTAAGACACCTAGCCGCACACCGATATCCGCCAACAACCGCATCGCTTCCACTTGGTGAGGGTGTACTTTTAAAAATTCGCGCACACGCTGTTCGGCCACCACTAGCTTGCCTTGGGCGATCAGATCGGTAGCGGCGACTAAAGCGGGCGGTAACTTCTTGAGATGCTCAATTTGGCGAGCTATCTGCTCAGCTTGGTGCAGATCACCCCGCTCGATAAGTAAGCGCTGTTGCCCCTGCCAACTGGCTAACAGTGCGGGGTTAGCCCGCACGGCTTGGCCGTAGTAACCGAGGGCAGCATCGCTGTCACCGCGATCTCGACACAGGTGCCCCTGCTCTTGCAGTGCTCGGCCCTGTTGCGGCTGGAGTGTACGCAAGCGATCAAGGTATTGTTGTGCCGTAGAAAAATTTAGCAAATACCGGGAAGCTGCAGCGGCTAAATAGAGCGCATCGGTATCGGTAGGGTCAGCTGCTAACCTAGAGCTCACCGCAGAGAGCGCTTCATCAAAGCGCTTCTCGCGCATTAATCCTTGTAGCTCTGCTAAATTTAACGGTGCCGTTGAATCGCTCAATTGAGCTCCTAGCGTGATTTCATTGGGGAGTGATTTTGCCATTTATTGACGTCTGACAAAACCATAATCTGTCTGCTTTGTAGCCATACCCTAAAACCAAAAATGCCCCTCTAAAAGAGGGGCACTTTTAGTTACTCTACAGCTATTTAGAAGCTGTAAGTGAGGCGTACACCCATCGTGCGTGGGCGAGCGTAAGAGACGCGCTCGACATCGTTGACAAAATTGCGGGCCACCTCGGCGCGCTCATCAGTCAGATTGTCTACGAACAACTCAGCACTCCACTCTTCGCTGGTGACACCGGCAGTCAGACCAAACATTGTCCAGCTGTCGATACGATCGCGGTTAATGGTAATGATATCGCTGTAAGACTCAGCCGAGTGAGCCATATGTGACATCACGTGTGCCATGACACCGCCCTGTAGCGACCACTCGTAACGAGCTTGCAAGTTGGCTTGCAGCTCTGGCGCGAAGGCCAGCTCATCACCTTTGACAACATCGTTGGTGGGGGTCAACACCTTGGTGATCTCACTGTCAAGCAGAGAGAAAGCACCGCTAATCGTCAATCCAGCAACAGCGTTAGGAGCATAGATGAAGTCTGCCTCTAAACCTTTCACCTCGGCGTCAGCTGCGTTGTCCGAGAAGAACAAGTTTGTGATGCTGGGATCAAAAATAGTGGTCTGCAGCTTCTCGATTTCCACCATAAACAGACTGCCGTTGAAGCGCAGCTGACCATCAGCCAAATCGGTCTTCCAACCCAGCTCGTAGTTCATGACGTCATCGGTATCCAGTTCAAACGGCACAGTAAATGTGCCGGCGCTGTTCTGCTTACCACCAGGACGGTTAAGCAAGCCAGGGCGGAACCCTTCTGAGAGAGTCGCATAAAACAGTGAGTCACTGTTTGGCGTCCAGTTGGCGGTCAGCTTGAAAATTGAGCCTTTAGCCTCGGCAACATCTGGGGCATTAAAGTCATTGACAACATAATCACCGCTGTAAATGAGGGATATGTCGGTACCACCAACATTGACGTCTGAAGACTCACTACCCCAATTGCCCCAGCTCGCATTAGCACTACCTTCGAAATCCACTTCAATATCGTAATAGCGGCCGCCAAGAATAAGCGCCCACTCATCACTAAGTTCGAGTGTTATCTCTCCAAACAGACCTGTCTGCTCATCAGTACGCTGAACGTCGTTACGAAACATAACACCTTCTGGGAATGGGCCAGGCTCAGAGATGAATCCTGTAGCGAATGGATAGTTTGGTGCAAAACCAACATCATCCCCCATCACAACATCAATCGATCCAGGGTAGGTAAAATCACCCCGCTCTTCCAACTCTAGATCACTATAAAAGGCGCCGATTGTGAAAAGAGTAGATTCGCCTAACTCTCCAGAGAGTCTGAATTCATGTGTTTGAATTGTAGTATCGGTATAACTATCTACATATAGGATTGGTGCCTGACATGTACCTGATGGCAGATCGCCCTCTTCTCCCCAGGCACCGGGTCTTGCGACAGTACCGTCACAAATATAATAGGGCAGGTATTGGCCCACAAAAAGGTAGTCGGCGTAATCTACACGCTGTTCAGTTTCTCTTGAAGTATAGGCACCGGTATAGACGGCCTCCAACTCACCCCAACGGCCCGTGAGAGTCCAGCTTAAATTATCGAAGGTATCTTCTAGTTTACTATCGACATATTGCTCAACCTCTAAATCACCCAGGTTAGGGTCTGCATAAAACAAGCCATCGGCATCGACATCCTGAGTCGCAGCTGCCACAAGCAAATCAAAATTTTCTGACAAATCAACAGCAACTGCTATACGCCCACCTTGATAGGTTGAGTCGTTGATATCATCTTTTACCAAATCGGCATTATTAGCCTCTTCAAAAGTTACGTCATCCAAGTCTCCCCTCGCATAAGCTACTGACTGGAATCCTGCTCGAGCTGAGCTAACTGGAACACCATTAGCGCGTTCCGCACCCTCAGGACGGTAAAACGCACTGTCTTCGAGTGTACGAGTGCCCTCTACATTGTCGATATAACCGCCTTTGTGATCGCGGTAGATAACACCGCGAATCGCTACGCTGTCGGTGGCGGCAAGGTTAAACATCAATTCGCCACTGTTGCTGTCACTGCCATATGCGGTCGTTGAGAAAGAGGTCTTAATTTTCGCGTAGCTACCACTGTGGTCGGGTTTATTAGTAATCAGACGCACCGTGCCCGCCTGTGAGCTGGCGCCAAACAGGGTACCCTGCGGACCTGACAAAACCTCGACACGATTCAAATCGGCGGCGTACACATCCAAGTTGCGGCCGGGTTGTGCCAGCGGCTGCTCGTCAAGGTAGAGCGCTACGTTAGGGGCCAAGCCGGCGACACCAGCGGTGGTCAAGTTGGGAGTCGTTGAGGCTACACCGCGGATATAGATGGTGTTTTGGCCAGGGCCGCTACCGCCGGCGGTCACGCCGGGCAGCTGCAGAAGATAGTCTTCAAAATTGCTGATACCCAACTGCTCTAAAGCCTGTTCGGTGACGGCTGAAACGGCAACAGGGATGTCTTGTGTTGATTCTGCGCGTTTGGTCGCGGTGACAACAACCTCTTCGATCGCTGCGCCGGCGAAACCGGTGGCGAGAGCGGATGTGGCGGCAACTACGCCAGTGAACATTTTAGTTCGAGAAAACACGATACTTACACCTCTAATCAATAATTGAGGTGCGGAGTCTACACTATTTTGAGTTCTAAATAAAATTCAGAGGCGCAATCAATAGGACCAGACGGTCATCATTGAAATTTCGCGCTGAAATGGTTTTTGTGATGGACAAAAAAGAAGGCCAGCTACAAAAGTAGCTGGCCTTGAAAATATTATTAATTAGATGACGAAAAAAATAGCCGTAACGATAAATGCTAGCGACTCGCCCCCATCAGCCCTCGCACCGCTGCGGGCAAGTCGGCTGGCAGCACTACCAGCTTGCTATTATCTGACTCTGCCATCGCTTTCATCGACTCCACATAGCGCTCACCGAGTAAAAATGTCGCTGGTAGCTCTTTGTCTTGAATCGCCGCACTGACCTTTTCGAGCGCCTCTTTAGTGGCTTCTGCCAAAACAACTTTGGCCTCCGCATCGCGGCGAGATGCTTCAAGTCGCCCTTCTGCCTGCAAGATAGCGGCAGTTTTATCCCCGTCGGCACGCGTTACTGTGGCGCGTCGAGCGCGCTCTGCAGCAGCCTGCTCTTCCATGGCCGATTGCATGGTAGGCGAAGGATTAATATCTTGAATCTCAACAGTCTTAAGGGTGATACCCCAATCGGAGATATCGTCCGAGATGGTCTGCTTGAGCTGAGCTTTAATTTTGTCTCGCGAGGAGAGCGCAGAATCCAGCGCCATCTCGCCAACAATCGAACGCAGTGAAGTCTGCACCAAAGTACGAATGGCCAGCTCGTAATCCTCCACCCCGTATACAGCTTTCTCTGGCGAGATAATATTGATGTAGGCGACCGCATTGGCAATGATCACCACGTTGTCCAAGGTAATCACCTCCTGTGAGGGGATATCCAAGACTATATCTTTGCTGGTCACTTTGTAGGCGACATTATCAATATACGGAATAATGATGTTGAGCCCTGGACCGAGCGTGGTGTAATACTTGCCGAGCCGCTGTACAACCCACTTAGAACCCTGCGGCACCAATCTCACCCCTTTCAAAAGGGTGACTAACGCCAGTACGATTACCGCTAAAACAACAATTAAACCGTCCATATACTCACCTCACAGTGCATTGATATTGCAGTTAAGAATGCAGCGCCACTATTAGCGTATTGCCGGAAAACTCTTTGACGACAACGCGATCACCCAGTTTGGGGGCACCTGAATCAATGGCGACAATAAAGTCCCACTCGTCATCCCCAAGTAACGGCGTGGTAAAGCGCACTCGACCCCGCCCCTCTGATATCGGCAATTTGATCACTTGGCCAACTTCGCCAATAGCGGTTTCACGGCCCAAGCCCGCCTTAGTGTGGTCTGCCATAAGCGGTTTTAAGAGCTTGAACCAAGCCACGGTGAAGGCAACCGAGAGAGTCACCCAGAGCCATAACTGTGTTGTCAGTGTCAGCGGCATCAGCCACGTCACAAGACCGACAGTGAATGCGCCTGCGCCAAACCATAGAAAAGTAAAACTGGGCAGAAAAATCTCTGCCATTGCCAGCAACATGCCTAAAACTAACCAATGCCAATAGAGCATATATAAAAACCTCGTGTTAATTGCGCTGGTTTGAGCGTGTAAGAAAATGGCGAATCAGTGGAACCATTAATGCAAAGCCTAACACCATTTGAGCTAATGCGATGGCTGAGAGACCTTGGGCGATAAACTGCAAAAAACCCACCGCCACCAACAGAGATCCGAGCAGATCCAGCCATAGCAACCGCCATGGAAACGCGGCTTTCGGTGCGTCCTGTACTTTTTGCAAATTCTGCTCACTCATTAACAATCCTCGCTTGGACATGGTTGTGCTCTGTGAATACAAGTTCATTTTAAATGAGTGTAGCACGAGCCGTTGGCAGGTTAGTTCAGTAACTCTAGCGCCATCACCAGCGCATCTTCGCGCCCTGTCAGTGGGTCGCTGCTGGCGCGATAGTAGCCGCGACGCTCGCCGATTTGATTAAAACCGTAATTCTGGTAGAGACCAATGGCGGCAAAGTTACTGGCGCGCACCTCTAAAAAAAGCGACGCCACAGCAGAGGGCAGCTGGCTGATTAAATGATCGAGCAGCAACCTGCCATAGCCTTTAGCCTGCTGGTTGGGGTGCAAAGCAATATTGAGCAGCTCGGCTTGATCGGCAATCACACTCCAGAGTAAAAAACCCTGAATCTGCTGGGGGTGGGCAACCAGTACTTGTGCGCTGTGGCTCTGTAAACTCTGTTCAAAGGCAAAGCGCCGCCAAGGATCAGGGGAGACACGCTGTTCAATATCAAGCGCAGCATCGATATCGCAGCCACCCATCTGACGCCACTGCCAACCCTCTGGCAGAGATTGATTGTCAGCCACTTTGGCGGGGCAAGACGTGCGGGCGCAACCGTTCCCAACAGCGCGCTTTCAAGGCTGGATCAGCGAGCAGGCGGGGAAGACTGGGTACCTGCAGCTGTACTAAACCGGCCATACTGGCCACGGCCTGTGGACCGATAACAGCGGCCAGATCGATTTCGTCACGACTCGCCAGCCAGACTACTTTCTGTGTTAGGCGACTCTGAAAGCGGGCATCAAACAGGACTGACAAAAATTCATGTCCAAAGGGATCTTCACAAGGTGCTACACCAGCACCCGGCAGCGGCCACTCTATCAATTCCAACGCCGCCAGAGGCGATGTATGCAATGCGCGGGCAATATTGGCGAGCAACTTCTGCTCAGCACTAGTGGGCAGCTGTGAGCTCACGTCGGCGATAAACAACCACTCCTCACCAGCCTGCCAGAGTGCCAGCTTAAGGGGCTGGAGAGGCTGAGTTTGCGCAGGAGTAGCCGCTATTGTCTCAGCGGCTAGGGGAGCCACTTTGGTGAAATTGACCGTTTTTTTGCTGGACTCTGCTGCAGCTACAGGCGCACTCTCCAACTGCGCCAGCAGCGCTTCAGCCGCCGCCGGCGCCGCCACCGCAGTGGGACGAACGGCTGCACTTTTAGCAGCCACTGTAATTTTCCAGCTATCGCGCGGCAGATACTGCACAACACCCAACGCATTCAACGCATAGCAGTGGGCGCTTAATTGCACGGCTTAGACACCACCCAATTGTGGGTGTAGCCGCCCCGGGTTGCGCATCAAGCTCAGTGCATTCAGGTAGGCTTTGGCACTGGCGACCAATACGTCAGTATCGGCACCCTGTCCATTCACTACTCGCCCCTCTTTTTCAAGGCGTACCGTGACCTCGCCTTGTGAATCGGTACCCTGCGTGACTGCATTCACTGAGTAGAGCTGCAATTCGCTACCACTCTCTATCAGTTGCTCTATCGCTTTAAAAATGGCATCGACCGCACCGTCGCCTTCAGCTTGAGCGGTAAAATCTTGGGCGCGATAACGCACGCCAATTTTAGCGGTTGGCGATTGGCCACTTTTGGAGAGTACTTCGAGGTCAGTCAACAGAATAGACTCTTCTTCGCTGCCAATTTGCACATCGCTCACTAATGCCTGCAGATCTTCGTCATAGATTTCACGCTTTTTGTCTGCCAACTCTTTAAAGCGAGCGAATACTTGAGCAAACTCTTCTTTGCTCTCAAAGCTAATACCCAGCTCCTCCAAACGAGCCGAGAGTGCAGCGCGCCCAGAGAGCTTGCCGAGAGACAATTTATTGGTATTCCAGCCGACATCCTCTGCTTTCATGATCTCGTAGGTTTCGCGGAATTTGAGCACACCGTCTTGGTGGATGCCAGATTCATGTGAAAACGCGTTTGCACCGACAATCGCTTTGTTGGGTTGCACCGGAAAACCGGTAATACTGGAGACCAATTTAGAGGTCGGCACGATGTGGGTGGCGTCGATACGCGTTTGGACATCAAACAAATCATGGCGTGTGCGCACAGCCATAACAATCTCTTCTAAAGAGGCATTGCCGGCACGCTCTCCCAGCCCATTAATTGTGCACTCAACCTGACGGGCGCCGTGGCGCACTGCAGAGAGGGAATTAGCGACAGCTAAACCCAAATCGTTGTGACAGTGGACCGAAAATATCGCTTTGTCGGCATTAACGACATTGTCGATCACTCGGCCGATCATACTGCCATATTCGCCAGGCTCTCCGTAGCCGACTGTATCGGGGATATTAATGGTCCGCGCGCCGGCATCGATCACCGCCTCGATAATGCGGCACATAAAATCGAACTCACTGCGACTGCCATCTTCCAGTGAGAATTCGACATCGTCAATCAAATTGCGGGCCATTTTAACTGCGCCCACAGCCTGTTCTAAAACCTCATCCGGCTGCATCTGCAACTTGTGCTGCATGTGAATCGGCGATGTGGCGATAAACGTGTGAATGCGACCGGCATTGGCATTGGCCAGTGCCTCACCGGCGCGCTCAATATCACCGCGAACAGCTCGCGAGAGGCTACAGATACGGCTCTCTTTAATAGTTTCGGCTATAGTTTTTACCGCATCAAAATCGCCGGGGCTAGATATTGCAAATCCTGCTTCTATGACATCGACACGCAGCTTTTCAAGCGACTTGGCAATGCGTACTTTCTCATCTTTGGTCATTGAAGCGCCTGGGCTCTGCTCGCCATCGCGCAAGGTGGTATCAAAAATGATTAATTGTTGCTTACTCATGGGATATTCTCATTCTGAGGCGGCACCAGAGCCACCTAATAGTTACGAATTCTCGCCGCACAAAGCTAAGAATTCAACGACTAACAACCGGTTTAATTTTTATTAACAGAGAGATGCCCGCACGGGCAGCAGGCGCAGTAGCACTGCACAGCATAAAAAGCGCAGCGGCAAAGCATTGGAGTTGTTTGAATAAATTATCATCTCTCTATTCAACCAGCTTTTTTAGCGGTTGCCAACGGTTACTCTTTCTCTCGTGTGCTATCAGCTTGATCGGCGTTAACTATCTCTTCTGCAGCTTCGCCCTCGCCTTCAATCACCGCGTCGATCTGCTCGTCGCTGAGCTGGATATCGTCAGTCGGGGAGCCTCGCCATTTACGCTGCAGCCACAACAGAGGCGCCATAGCGCAGTAAGCCAAGGCAAACAGCAAAAAGAATTTGGGGGGGTCCATACTAATCAGAGCGAAGCCCACCGCGATAGCAAAGATCACTACAAAGGGTACTTTGCCTTGCAGATCAACTTCTTTAAAGCTTGGGTAGCGCAGATTGACGACCATCAACAGGCCCGCACCGGCAGTTACCAAGGCGGCTAACAGGGCTAGCGGCGTGCTCGGTTCTAACTCTGCACCACTCCAGACAAATGCGGCCACTACCGCCGCAGCGATAGGGCTGGGCACACCGATAAAATGGCGCTTATCATTGCTTTTAACCTGGGTGTTAAAACGCGCCAACCGCAGTGCTGCACAAGAGGCATAAATGAAAGCCGCTGCCCAGCCCAACTTACCAAGCCCTTGCAACATCCAGCTGTAGCAAACAATCGCCGGCGCTACACCAAACGAAACCATGTCAGACAAACTGTCATATTGGACGCCAAAATCACTCTCAGTGTGGGTCAAACGCGCTACTCGGCCATCGAGACCGTCAAATACCATGGCGACAAAAATGGCTATCGCCGCCATCTCAAACTCACCGCTAAAACCGGCGAGAATGGCGTAAAACCCTCCAAACATAGCGACAGTCGTCAGCAAATTAGGCAGCAGATAGATACCGCGCTTGCGCGCTTGTGATTCACTCATGCAATTCTCTTTATATTTTTGTCAATCCAACTAGGGCAGTCTACACCCTCAGCTGTATTGCAGGTAGCGCTCCGCCAGTGCTGCGCGCTGCTCTACACCGACTCCTAGCTCTCGCTCTAAATAGTTGGCCACAGTACCGCTGTGTCCCTCCACAGAATCAAAGAATGCCTCTAAATATTCCGGATAGACTGCGCAGTAAGGTACTAACCAACTGCGCTGCCATTCGTTGGCGCCGGCATTGCGTAGGTGCTCTTCAATTAAACCCATCAGCACTTCTGAATCGAAGTATTTTTGGGTCAACATGTAATCTTCAATAATATCGTCGCGCGGTACTTCAAGGGCGGTAAGAATTAAAGCCGCCGCCATACCGGTGCGATCTTTGCCTGCGGCGCAGTGAAACAGCGTGGCTCCCTCATCGGGCCGCAGCAGGTGAGAGAATAGTTGTCGATAACCGGGGATCACGTCGGCTGCACAGCTGCGATAGGAGTTGAGCACCAGATCGAAAGCGCGTTGGTCACTCATGCCGCCGGCAAACAGGTAGTCCCAGAATTTGGAGACGCTGCCGATAGACATATCATAACCCTCCACAATAGTAGAGCTCAGCTCTGGAGTGGGTGCGCGCTGACGCTCCTCGGGGCGACGAAAATCGTGGATCTCACTGATACCAAGTTGCACAAGTTGCTGCTGACCGCGCTCACTCAGTTTTGCCATATGGCCCGAGCGATAAATTTTACCCCAACGAACTAGCCGGCCATCGCGGCTGCGATAACCGCCTAAATCACGCAGGTTGATCGCCCCATCCAACGGCAAATGGCGCTGATTTTCAGTTAGCTGATCCACAACCACTCCTTTGTACGCACGAATAAATCTCTCGTAAGGATAACAAAAAACGGCCCGTTGAGAGGGCCGTTTTTTGTTCTTCTGCAGTCACATGGAGAATCAGTTTTTCTCTTTGTCGACCAGCGCATTTTTAGTGATCCAAGGCATCATGCCGCGCAATTGAGCACCGACCTGTTCGATCGGATGAGCGGCATTGTTGCGACGGTAAGCCGTCATAGATGGGTAGTTCAAGGCACCTTCGCTGATGAACATCTTGGCGTACTCACCATTTTGGATACGCTTGAGCGCATTGCGCATCGCCGCGCGCGACTCGTCGTTAATCACCTCTGGACCAGTGACATACTCACCGTACTCAGCATTGTTAGAGATGGAGTAGTTCATGTTGGCAATACCGCCCTGATACATCAGGTCAACGATTAATTTGAGCTCATGCAAGCACTCAAAGTATGCCATCTCAGGCGCGTAACCGGCCTCAGTCAGTGTTTCAAAGCCCGCTTTAACCAATTCTACTGCACCACCACAGAGAACTGCCTGCTCGCCGAACAGATCAGTTTCAGTCTCGTCCTTAAAAGTAGTCTCAATGATGCCAGTGCGGCCGCCGCCCACGCCGCTGGCGTAAGAGAGTGCGACCTGTTTGGCGCGACCTGAGACATCTTGCTGGATGGCGATCAGATCGGGGATACCGCCGCCGCCAACAAATTCACTGCGCACAGTATGGCCTGGCGCTTTGGGAGCGATCATGATGACATCTAGGTCAGCGCGCGGCACGACTTGGTTGTAATGGATAGCAAAACCGTGGGCAAACGCGAGAGTAGCGCCCTGCTTGAGGTTCGGCTCAACTTCGTCGCGGTAGAGCGCCGACTGGAACTCATCAGGAGTGAGAATCATGATCAGATCTGCAGCAGCGACAGCGGCGGGTACTTCTGCAACTTTAAGGCCAGCGGCCTCAGCTTTGGCTGCAGAGGATGAACCGGGACGCAGGCCTACAGTGACATCTACACCTGAATCTTTGAGGTTGTTGGCATGAGCATGGCCCTGTGAGCCGTAACCGATGATAGCGACTTTCATGCCTTTGATGATCGACAGATCGCAATCTTTGTCATAATAAATTTGCATAGTATTTACCTTTTAAGTTAGCTGTTAGGTTGCGGTGTAGGCAGCGCCTAGACCAGTAAAAATTTCTCGCCGCGAGCGATTCCAGAAATACCCGAGCGGACCACTTCCATGGTGCCAATATCGCGAATGGCCTCGATGAAAGCATCGAGTTTTTGACCATCCCCAGCCATCTGCACCGTGTAGCTAGTCGGTGTCACATCTACGATATGGCCGCGGAAAATCTCCACGCTATTTCTCAGTTCAGTGCGCTGCTCGGCACCCACTGCACGCACTTTAACTAACAACAGTTCGCGCTCAACATGGGGGCCTTCGCTGAGGTCGACCACTTTAATGGTATCGATCAATTTATGCAGCTGTTTAATGATCTGCTCGACCATTTTTTCATCGCCGTTAGTAGACAGCGTCAGTCGCGACAGTGTCGGATCTTCAGTGGGAGCTACATTAAGCGTATCAATATTGTAACCGCGCTGGGAGAACAGCCCCACCACCCGAGACAGTGCACCCGGTTCGTTTTCTAAAAGAATAGAGATAATACGTTGCATCAGGTTCTCTCCGTCTTGCTCAGCCACATTTCATTCATGGCGTTACCAGCGATCTGCATCGGATAAACGTGCTCGGCACGATCGACCACAATATCCATGAATACCACGCGATCTTTCAGCGCAAAACACTCGCGCATTTTGCTCTCTAATTGATCAAATTCAGTGACGCGCATACCCACATGCCCATACGCCTCGGTGAGCGCAACAAAGTCTGGCAGTGAATCTTCATAAACACTGCTGGCATAGCGAGCGCTGTATTGCATATCTTGCCACTGGCGCACCATGCCGAGTGCCGAATTGTTCAGATTAATGATCTTCACCGGCAGGCCGTGCTGAGTACAGGTAGAGAGCTCTTGAATATTCATCTGAATACTCCCCTCACCGGTGACACAGGCGACCATCGCATCGGGGTGTGCCAACTGCGCCCCCATAGCCGCAGGCAGGCCGAATCCCATCGTGCCCAGACCACCAGAGTTGATCCAGCGACGCGGCTTATCGAACAGATAGTACTGGGCGGCAAACATCTGATGCTGGCCCACATCGGAAGTAACAAAAGCGTCGCCACCGGTGACCTTGTGAAGCATTTTTATCACGTCTTGTGGCTTGATCAACGATCCACCACTCGCCTCAAAACGATCGGCGGTATAGATCCCATGACGGGCGCGCCAATCATCAATGGTTGCCCACCACTCAGTCAGTGCACCGCCGTCTGGAGCACCCATGCTATCTAACAATTCGAGCATATCGGTGAGGACTGTTTTACAGCTACCGACGATCGGGATATCGGCACCCACTGTTTTTGAGATACAAGTTGGATCGATATCAATATGGATAATAGTAGCGTGAGGACAGAACTTTTCTGTCGCGTTAGTGACGCGATCATCAAAGCGCGCGCCTACCGCGAAAATAACATCGGCGTGATGCATCGCCTGGTTAGCTTCATAGGTGCCGTGCATGCCAAGCATACCGACAAACTGTCGATCGCTACCCGGAAAGGCGCCCAACCCCATCAAGGTGTTGGTAATGGGGTAGTTGAGTTTGCGAGTCAGCGCCGTCAGCAGATCGCTGGCGTTATCAATGATCACACCGCCACCTGCATAAATCATAGGGCGTTTGGCGGCGAGCAGCGTTTTCAGCGCGCGCTTGATCTGGCCGCTGTGTCCTCGTTCGTTGGGCTGGTAACTGCGCATAGCGACCTGCTTGGGATACTCGTAGGGCACCTTGATTGCCGGGTCGGTCATATCTTTGGGGATATCAACAACCACAGGACCAGGGCGGCCAGTGGAGGCAATGTAATAGGCTTTAGCAATGGTCGCAGCTATATCTTCTGGGCGCTTAACCAAGAAACTGTGCTTAACAATCGGACGTGAAACACCGACCATATCGGTCTCTTGAAAGGCATCTTCACCAATTTTGGAAGATGGCACTTGCCCGGAAATCACTACCAGCGGAATCGAATCCATGTACGCAGTAGCAATGCCGGTAATCGCATTGGTAGCGCCAGGGCCAGAGGTAACCAGTACCGTACCCACTTTGCCGTTGCTGCGCGCATAACCATCTGCAGCGTGAACCGCCGCCTGCTCATGGCGAACCAAAAGATGTTTTACGTCGTCTTGACGAAATATCGCATCGTAAATGTGCAGGGCGGAGCCGCCTGGGTAGCCCCAAATATACTCAACGCCCGCATCGCGCAGTGCGCGTATAACGATATCGCCACCAGATAAATTTTCCACAATCACTCCTCGCTGAAAGACAGCTGGTCTAGTACCAGCTCGACGAGAGCGCTTGGACATGTAGAGGATACCGCGAGAGCAGTTGATTCAGCCGCACCGGTAAGTGCTGGTGGCTGGATGTAGGCTGCGGGTAACAGCACCATCGCTAGACATGACCAGCGGCACGGGTAATGCCGAGCTGGTGTTAACTATCTAAACCGGTATGTTTAGATGGCGTGCATTATGGCAATATATTCTCTGTAGTCAAGCGCCTTTGCTGGTTGTTGGCGACTGCGCATTGCACAACTGACATGGCCCAACACTTAGCTGAGAACTATCAATGCACCTCTTCACCACACTGACAATTCTCGTTGCCTCTTCTCTCTGCCTAAGTGGTGAAGTAGTGCGCTGGCAAGATGAGCAGGGCAAAACCCATTACGGTGATCAACCGCCGCCACACCTGCCAAGTAGTACGGTTCCAATTGAGCGTTCTCAATCGGTTGAAAATGGGGCTGTAAACTCAATTAAAACTGCGCCCACCCCACCCCTTTTAGCACCCGGAACCGTGGTTGCAGGCGAGTTATCACGAGAGGCCGCAGAGCTGGCCAAAGCTTGCCAACAGGCCCGCGATAACGTCTCGCTGTTTAGTAACGGTGAGCGTTTGCGGCTGCGCGACAGCATTACCGGCGAGTTTCGTTTCCTTACCGATAGTGAGCGAGCGCAAGAGCTAGCCAGAGCCGAACAGCAGCAACGGCGCTACTGCGTGCGTTAATTGAGCACCACACTGGTATTGTCAATCAGCCGCGCCGCGCTGGTAAACATTGCCCCTAACACGGTCAACTCGGTGTCGTCGTGCGCGGCCGGCTCCAGTGTTTTACTGTGGCTTATCGACAGGTAATCCGGCTTGAATCCAGCCGCACTGATTGCGGCGATACCACGCTGCTCTAGGCTGGCAAAGTTTTTCTCGCCGGACTCTAATGCCGCGGCAATCTCGAGCAGCGTATTGTGCAAAACAGTCACCAGCGGTCGCTCTGTTGCAGTGATATAACTGTTGCGAGAGCTCATCGCCAGCCCGTCCGCTTCGCGATGAATTGGGGCACCGACAATCTCCACTGCCATACACAAATCTTCGCTCATGCGACGGATCACTGCCAGTTGTTGGTAATCTTTGACACCAAAAATAGCCACATCAGGCTGGACGATATTGAAGAGCTTGGTGACGACAGTGGTGACACCCTCAAAATGGCCGGGCCGGCTGGCGCCGCACAGCACATCCGTCATAGTCGGACAGATCACTCGACTCTGGGTGTCCAAACCGTTCGGGTACATCTCAATATCTTCTGGGTTAAACAGGTAGTCGCAGCCCGCGGCAACAAGCTTGGCACTGTCGGCTTGAAACGTGCGCGGGTATTTATCCCAATCTTCGTTAAGGCCAAATTGCAAGGCGTTGACGAATATGGAACAGACCACGACATCACAACTCTGGCGCGCTTGCTCTATCAGGGCAATGTGACCCGCGTGCAGATTGCCCATCGTTGGCACAAAACCGATGCGCTGGCCAGCGCGGCGAGCCGTCATCAGTGCATCGCGCAGGCCGCTGACAGTATGGAAAGTTTGCATATTAAAATCCTAGCAATTGCTGCTCTAGAGTAGGCAACAAGGGAAAAAATTACTCGCCAGCGAAGTAGTCGCCAACCAGGTTTTCAAAGCGGGTGTACTTGCCGAGGAAGGTCAAACGCGCAGTACCAATAGGCCCGTTGCGCTGTTTACCGAGGATGATTTCAGCGATACCTTTCTCTGGGCTGTCCTCGTTGTAGACCTCATCGCGATAGATGAACACGATGACATCGGCATCCTGCTCAATGGCACCCGATTCGCGCAGATCTGAGTTGATCGGACGCTTGTTGGGACGCTGTTCGAGATTACGGCTCAACTGAGAGAGAGCTATCATTGGGCAGTTGTACTCTCGGGCCAAGTGCTTGAGCTCGCGAGAGATCTGCGAAATCTCCTGTACGCGCCCCTCCCCCGGGTTGCTACCGGTCATCAGCTGCAGATAATCAACCATAATCAAACCGGGCTCAGCCTGCTGGTAAAGCGCCTCCATATCCGGCTGTACATCACCACCGTGCTCGGCGTGCCAGGCTTGGCGCAGCTGCTCTACACGCTCTTTGGTAAACTGCTTGATACGGTTGCGCATCTCCAAGGGGGTGAGGCCAGGCGAGTCTTCGATAAACAACGGGCGATCTTTGAGGCGCTGGGCAGCTGCACTGAGCCGCGGCCAATCATCTTCACCTAGATTACCAGTGCGCATTTTGGTCTGATCGATTTTCCCAAGCGAAGAGAGCATCCGCATCACCAGCTGGCTGGCCGGCATCTCTAGAGAGAACACCAAAACCGGTTTATCTTGATGGAGGACTGCATGTTCAACAGTATTCATTGCGAATGAGGTCTTACCCATCGAGGGACGGCCAGCGACAATAATTAGGTCGGAGCGCTGCCAACCGGAGGTCATATCGTCGAGCTCTTGCCACCCGGTGCTCACACCCGTTATCGATGTATCGGAACGGAACAGCTCTTCCAGCCGCACCACCGTCTCTTTTAGCAGGGCATTAACTTCTTTGAACCCCCCCTTTTTGGGGCGATTCTCAATAATATCTTGGAGCTTTTGCTCCGCTTCAGCGAGCAGCCGCTGGCTATCCCAACCGAGCGGATTGTAACCTTTGCTGACAATGTCGCTAGCTGCGCCTATCAGCTGGCGAATAGTTGACCGCTCCAGCACAATCTGGGCGTAAGAGTTAATGTTGGCGGAACTCGGCGTATTGTGAGCCAGTTCGACCAAGTAATCCGCACCGCCAACCGAGGTCAAGTCGCCGCTCGCTTGCAGTGCCTCGCTCAGGGTAATTGGGTCAAATGGCTGCTGCTGTTCCGCCAAACGGCCCATTGCAGCAAAAATTAGACGGTGGTCACGGCTGTAGAAGTCGTCACTTTCAAGCAGCTCAGCGACGGTGTCATACGCTTCATTTTTGAGCATCAGCCCGCCGAGCACAGCCTGCTCACCCTCTATGGAGTGGGGCAGCGGTTGGCTGGCGGTGGGTTCAGCGTAGAGAGCTTCGTTCATAGGTAAATTCTATCGTCTTGAAACAACAACGGCACCGTATCTTTTCAGAGACGGTGCCGTTTGACAATGTTGTTAGCGCACCGAAGTGCGCCAGCAGCGTAATTACTCGCCGACTACCGCGACTGTAATCGCTTGAACAACGTCTGAGTGCAGCTGGATATCAATTGAAACTTCGCCAACTTCACGCAGTGGGCCTTCCGGCAATTTCACTTCGCTGCGATCAACTTCGCCGCCTGCTGCGGTGATAGCATCAGCAATTTCGCGAGCGCCAATAGAGCCGAACAGCTTGCCCTCATCGCCAGCAACAGCGCTGATGGTGACAGTTGCGATCGCTGCCACTTTATCGGCGCGAGCTTGTGCTGCAGCCAAGGTAGCGGCTTGAGCAGCTTCTAGCTCTGCGCGGCGTGATTCAAATTCAGCAGTATTTGCCGCAGTGGCATAAACCGCTTTACCTTGGGGCACCAAGTAGTTGCGACCATAGCCCGACTTAACACTGACTTTGTCGCCCAGGGCGCCAAGACGGCCAATTTTTTCTAACAGAATAACTTCCATTGCTCTATCCTCTGTAAAATCGTTTTGCAGCCACCGCTATTTGGCGGCAACTCGCAAGCGAATATTAATCAGGCTATCAATACAGGCCAGCCCGACAATTACCATATTCAGTGAATCGGATAGTACCAATCCACCGTAAACCAAACCCAACCATAACGAGCCTAAACCTCGCGCCGCCGCAATGTAGTGCAGCAGTGCCAAACCTGAGAACAACAGTGGCAGAGCTAAAAGCTCTACCCAAGGGCGATAATCAACCCCCTGCAGCCAACCCAGTGCGACCATTGTCGCCAGGACTACCGCACTGCCCATTCCCAACCGCAGCTGACGAAACTCACTGCCAAACCCACCCGGGTTGAAGAGCGACGCTTGCCACCAGCGGGCGACGAGCAGTGCAATCAAACTGCCCACTGCGACTATCCAGCCAAATAGGCCGGCTACAAACAGCGGTGTTGCTGCAATCGGCAGCGGCGCCTGTTCAGTGCTCAGCTCAGAGAGCATCTCAGCCAGCAACTGGGTTGCCGACATGAGCTGACTCGCACCCAGTGTCATCAATAGCAGTGAGGCAACCACACTACAGGCGGTAGCAGCCATTACTGCCGATGCCCAGGAGGCCGAACTGCGCAACACGGATGCTGCGACCAGCACTACTAGCACCACGGCTATGGAAGCTACTGTCAGCAGTGAATCTTGTCCACCGCCGAATAATAGCGCCAAGCTTGGCAAAAGTGCCCAAGGGGCCAACCGCACTCCTTCGACACTACCCTGGCGCAGACTGACCAAGGCCACTGCAGCAGGACTTATGATTGGGACGAAATTCCCAAAGCAGGCAACCGCAGCTGCCTGCCAACGCCCGCGCATAATAAATTGTGCAAGCGCTTTCAAAACAGTAAAACGTCTAGCTTACTTGTGTGCGTCGCTGTAAGGCAGCAGCGCAATGTAGCGAGCGCGTTTAATCGCATCAGACAACTGGCGCTGGTAACGCGCTTTGGTGCCAGTGATACGGCTAGGGACGATTTTACCTGTTTCAGATACGTAGTTGCGCAGCATCTCTACATCTTTGTAGTCGATAGCAGGTGCACCTTCGGCGCTGAAACGACAGAATTTACGACGACGAATGAATTTACTCATGATTACTCTCCCGCCTCTTCAGTCTCAGTTTGTTCACCTTCTTGGGCAGCTACATCGGCAGCTGCTTTAGCTTCGTCAGCTTTGGCGCGGGCAGCGGCGCGGCGCTCGCGAGCTTCGCGATCAGCTTTGTCAGCGTTTTCTGATTTCATCACTGCTGATTCGCCAGTGACAGCCTCGGGCGTACGGATAACCATACTGCGCAAAACTGCATCGTTGTAGCGGAAGGTAGACTCGAGCTCATCGAGCACTTCTTGCGAGCACTCAATGTTCATGAGGACGTAGTGAGCTTTGTGAACTTTATTGATCGGGTAAGCCAATTGACGGCGACCCCAATCTTCTAGACGGTGAACTTTACCGTTGCCCGCTTCAATTGATGCGGTGTAACGCTCAACCATACCTGATACTTGCTCGCTCTGGTCGGGGTGGACCAGAAAGACGATTTCGTAGTGACGCATTGTCTCTCCTTGTGGAAAATTATGCCTCCCGTCAAAGCCAGCTTGGCAATTGCGGTGAAGCAAGGAGTGCCCTATTTTCAAATTATTGAACCCCGGGCAATAAAGGGCGCGCAATTGTAGTGATTAACCCCGGCAGATGCAACCGCCGCCTCAGCGCTCTGGACCCGCCGAGAACCCCCGCGAAGCGGGCCGGCCTCTCTAACGGCGTTGACGCACCGCCTCGTAGAGAAATACACCCGTGGCGACCGACACATTGAGGCTGCTGACACTGCCAGCCATGGGCAATTTTGCTGTGTAATCGCACTGCTCTCGGGTCAACCTGCGCATACCACGCTCCTCGGCACCCAACAAAATAGCGATCGAACCGGTCAGGTCGAGATCGTACAGGGACGATTCAGCCTCCCCCGCCGCGCCGACAGTCCAGACCCCTTCGGCACGCAACTTATCTAAACAGCGCGCAAGATTAGTCACCACCACCAGCGGCACCGTCTCAGCGGCACCACATGCCACCTTGGCGACCACCGGAGTGATCCCTACCGAGTTGTCGCGCGGAATAATGACTGCAGCCACACCCGCCCCATCAGCCGAGCGCAGACAAGCACCCAAATTGTGCGGATCGGTAATGCCGTCGAGGACTAAAAACAGTGGCGGCTTTTCACTTTTGGCAAGCAGTTCAAAGAGATAACCTTCGTCGTGGGTCTCACCCTCTGCACATTCAGCAGCCACACCTTGGTGGCGGCCATCTACCAGCTGATTGAGCTCATCGGCACTCACCCACTGAAAGGCTATCTGTTGCTGCTCGGCGAGACGCTGCACTTTTTGCAGGCGCGCATCATTGCGGTTGCGCTGCAGACGCAACTGCAGCACCCTTTCAGGCGCTGACTTCAACAGCGATTGCACTGCGTGGATACCATAAATCCAGTTCAAAGGTTCTCTCCAATCATTTAATTTTTTTCTTGATGCAGTTTGCTATTCAATACTGAGCCGGCGCAGATTATCATGGGTTTAACTACTCGATAACACTAGAGCCAAACATGTCTGACCACACCACCACAGCCGATTCGTTTATTGAACTACCCAGCGCTAGCCTGCTGCGACGCTTGGCTGCCCTGGTTTATGACTTATTTATACTTTTCGCACTCACAGTGGCTTATTTTGCCGTGGTCACTATTGTGCGCATAACTGTCACCGGCAGCGAAGAACGCGACCTACCGGCAACGCTCACTGTGCAACTGCCACTTATAGCCGGCTATTGGGCGACACTGGGCAGTTACTATGTCATCTGTTGGCGCAAGCAGGGCCAGACCCTGGGCATGAAAGCTTGGCGCCTGCGCACCCAACAAGCTGGCCATCATCTCATTACACTAAAACAAGCGTGGTTGCGGGTTCTGTTGGCACCGCTCTCCATGGCTGTTTTGGGACTCGGCTATTGGATGGCACTGCTGCCGGCGCGCGAATGTTGGCACGACCGGACCACTGCCACCGAAGTGGTCGTACTCCCCAAAAGTAAAGAGTCTTAAAGGCCGCTTAAGCTGCTCGGCGCAGCAGGCGGCCGCCAATCAAAAAACACAGCGCAATCGGCACGCAGACCGCCAACAGCGGCGGAAACCCAAACACCAAACTCGATGGCTCAAGCATATCTTGTAAAATGCGAAAGCCGATACCGGTGACCACACCGACAAAGATACGCAACCCCATTGTCGACTCGCGCAGCGGGCCAAAAACAAAGGCCACGGCCAGCACCACTAAACCGATCACCGTTAGCGGCTGCAGCACCTTGGCCCAGAAAGCTAACTGGTAAGCGCCAGTATCGCGCTGCTGTTGGCCTAAAAACCCAACATATGCGTCGAGACTGCGAATAGAGAGATTCTCCGGTTCGAGTATATTTTGTTGCAACAGTGTCGGCGTCAGCTCGCTGGACCAGATACGCGTAACTAACTTGTCCGCCTCGGTTCGCGAGATGCCGTCGCGGCTGTAAAAACGGGTCACTGCAACATTTTCTTCTATCCAATGGCGCTGCTGCTGATTATAAGTTGCCCGCGTGCTAAAACTGGCCGATTGTAATTTGCGCTGCTCATCGAATTGGTAGCGAGTCACACCGAATACCACGCCCCCGGGGAACACCGCATTGATATAGATGTACTCGTTACCCTCTACGCTCCAGACGCCGCCATCGTCGACACTACTCTGCAGACCGCTGCGCTGAAGTTGACGCCGGCCATCGGCGAGCTGATCAAGGTAAGGGGTGGCAAACTCCCCCACTAACATACCCGCCATCACAAACCAGAGAATGGGTCTTATCACCATCGCCATGATTCGCCAAAGTGAAATCCCCGCTGCGCGCATCACCACAATTTCACTGTTGCCGGCGAGAATACCGAGCCCGACTAAACAGCCTATCAATGCCGAGAACGGCAGATAATCGTAGGCCTGCGAAGGCAGAGTTAGCGCCACATACTCCATCACTTGGCGGAACTGGTAGTCATTGCGTACATCGCCTAGCTCATCGATCACCTCTGCAACCACGTCTAAGCCGACAATCACCAGTAGCGCCATAGCAATAGCCAACGCAACACGGCGACCGACATAACGGTTGAGCAGTCGCATAGCTTTCACGCGCCACCTCCCAACCACAGCGGCCGTTTAGGCAGCCTGCTCAACTGAAGTTTTTCTACGAACAAAAGCAGCAGCGCCAAACCGATAAAAAGGCTGTGTACGCCAGCAAAACCCAAAACCGGAGAGACGATGCCACTTGACGCACTCCCCCGCACAGCGTTGAGCGCGACAAGGTAGACAAAGTAAATAATAATCGCTGGCAACAGCCGTCCAAAGCGGCCCTTGCGGGGATCTGTGCGCGCCAGCGGTACCGCTAATAAGCCGACTACCAAGACTAAAATAGGCAGCGCCAAACGCCAGTGCCAAGTGGCGCGATACTCATCGGTCAAAGCAGGTGAAGAGGGGCGCGCCAACTGGCTGCTAGAGAGCGAATCAATATCGGGGCGGCGAGCAGCCACTCCGTCACTCTTCAATCGGGTACCGTATTGGTCAAAATAAGTGAGACGAAATTCTGGGCTACCCGGTCTCCCCTCTACCCTTACACCCTGCTCCAGCACCAAATAGTCACCTCCGCCTTCACTGTCGCGCAACTGCTTGCCGGAAGCGGCTCGCACCAACACGAGGCCTTCACGATGGCGACCGTGATCAGCGCTCACCGGCCGAAACATCGCTAGAAATAACTCAGAGAGCGATTGATCTTCATCCACCGCACCGGCATAAACCGTCAAGTTGCCCTTGTCGAGAGAGTAAAATCTGTGTGCCGAGAGCTGATCGAGCTCTGATTTTTGTTGCTGAGCCGTGTAGAGCTCGACATATTTGGCGGTACCGCTGGGGGCCACCACAAAACTCAGCCAAGCCACCAGCAAGGCGATTGCTCCACCTACCACCATCGTATAGCCGAGCAATTTGCGCTCCGAGATACCGCAACTGCGCAACACGCTCATCTCACTTTCAACATAAAGTCGACCAAAAGTCAGCATAACCGCCAGAAAAAAAGCCAGCGGCAGAGTCATCTGAATAAAGTCAGGGATACGGTAACCGAGTATGGCAAATATCACCCCGGGCTCGAGATTACCTGCCACAGCTTGACCGAGATAGCGTACAAAACGACCACTGAGTAACACCAACATCAACACCGTGCAGACAGCAAAAGTGTTGGCGAGCAGTTCGCGACTCAGGTACCGAAAAATTATCACTCAATAAAGCCTATGGGTTCATGTTGTTTACTGCATCACACGCTTTAGCGCGCAGACACCGTCATTCAAAAATGGTATCTTCACAACTAATTTGAAGTAGTTTGCAGCTGGCTTTTGGCCGCTCAAACACAATCTAATATTTGAACAACCACCATTAGAAGCGGAGCAAGACATGCAATTTAATGCAACATCAGCCTCAATCCTCACCAGCAGTGCCGATTCTCTCATTCTGCCGACCGGGCGACAACTTAAAGCTGAAGCCGCTGCGTTAAATACCGCCCTAGACGGCGCCATCGAGGCCCTGCTTAACAGTGGTGATTTCAGTGCCAAAATCGGCAGTCACTGCCTTCTTCATATACCCGGAAAAAGCGCCAAACGCCTGCTTCTGGTCGGCTGTGACCAAGATGGCGACACTTTAGATGTGCAGAGCCGCGACAAAATTATCGCCACGGCAGCCCAGCAAATCTGTTCAGGACAGAGCAAAAAAGCGCTCTGGATCAGCGGAGCTCTACCGGTTGACGAACAACCCGACGACCAGGCATTAGCCACCGCGGTAGCTCAAAGCTTTACTGCGGCAAGTTATCGCTATAACAAGGGCGGCGCGACTAAACATCAACCCTGCCGCCTTAAGGGAGTAACTTACTGGGCTGCCAGCCGTGCAGCGACCAATGCCGCAAAAAAAGGCTTGGCCTATGGCAGTGCCGTGGGTAACGGCATGAATATTGCCCGAGATCTGGGCAACCTACCGGGAAATATCTGTACCCCCAACTACCTCGCCAAACAGGCCCAAGCTATGGCCAAAGGCAACGCCTCTCTGACCACCCAGGTACTCGGCGAAGCGGACATGAAGAAGCTCAAAATGGGCTCACTGCTCTCTGTCAGTGCTGGCAGCGATCAGCCGGCCAAGCTGATAGTGATGAATTATCAAGGCGTCAAGGGTCGCGGTAAACCCGCTCCAATCGTGTTGGTGGGTAAGGCGGTCACTTTTGATACTGGCGGCATCAGCCTTAAGCCCGGCGGCGGCATGGATGAGATGAAGTTTGATATGTGCGGTGGCGCCAGTGTATTTGGGGTAATTGCAGCACTGGCAGAGCTGCAGCTTCCGGTCAATGTCATCGGCGTAGTACCTGCCGTTGAAAATATGCCCAGCGGCGGCGCCACCAAACCCGGAGATGTCGTCACTAGCATGTCGGGACAGACCATTGAAATCCTCAACACTGACGCTGAAGGGCGGCTGATTCTTTGTGATGCCTTGACCTACTCGGTCCGTTTTAAGCCCGCAGCGATAATTGATATTGCCACACTCACCGGCGCCTGCGTGATGGCGCTGGGCAGCCACGCCAGCGGCTTGATGAGCAACGATCAATCACTAGCTGACGGCCTGATTAACAGCGGCAACAATAGCGGCGACCGCTGCTGGCAGATGCCACTGTGGCCCGAGTATGACCAGCAACTAAAGAGCAACTTCGCCGATATGGCCAATATTGGCGGACGCGAAGCGGGCACCATCACCGCCGGTTGCTTCTTGGCTCGCTTTGCCAAGGGACAGCGCTGGGCGCATTTGGACATCGCCGGTACCGCTTGGCTGCACGGAGCAGCCAAAGGGTCGACTGGCCGACCGGTCCCGCTGTTAATGAACTACATCAGCAGCCAACAGAGCCGCTAAGCGTTGACTAATGTCTCTTTTTACAAGGTCGGCGGTGATCATGCCGCCGCAGCCGCGCTGGTCTGCCAGTTAATTTTTAAGGCAGCCCAGCGCGGACAACAAGTACTCTGCATGGTCGACAGTGATAAGCAAGCGCAAGCACTTTCTGAACAGCTTTGGGCGGTTGAACCCGCCGCTTTTATTGCCCACAGCCACAACCCCAGCGATACTATCGCGATAGTTGCTGAGCAAGAGCCAGGCGATCATCACGAGCTGCTGATCAATCTGCGCAGCGAAACACCCAACTGGTTTAGCCGCTTCGAACGAGTCATTGAAGTGATCCACAGCGAGCCGCTCTACCAACAAGCCAAACGCGAACGTTTCGCCTTTTACAAACAGCGCGGTTACCCGCTGGAGTTCCACGATCTGTCGGCAAAATTCCCCGCTCAGCCAGAAGGTATTAGCGCGTGACACGCGGACCGCGCCTGGTGACTCGCGGTGGCAACCCTGTCGAAAGACACAGTGCGCCGCGCAAAGAGCGCGCCACCGATGAAATTGAGTCACTTCTCGCACAATTAGAACAGACCCAGAGCGCCCTGGTGGCGCAACTTCGCAGCACCGCCACCGCTGTGCAACAGCCTGAGCAGCCCGCGCCTGTTGCATCGACACCGCAACAACCCAAAGCGCCAGCACAGGTTAAAACCAGTGACAAATTACAGATACCCGCCCTTTCCAAATCGGTTGTCCATGAAATTAATCGACAGCTTCGCGAGATGCAGAAATTTGCCGAGTCACAACACCAACTTTTTTCTGGCCAGCCCAGTGTCGACGCCCTCACCCAAGACCATCTCAATGTTGTCATCGATAAAGTCGTTGAGCGCTACCTGCCTGGCTTGCGGCGCTTGCTAAAAGAGAAAATAGCCGACGCTGTGGAAATTGAACACCAGCGCCTGGCTGCTGAAAAGCACCCGCGTTAAAGCGCGGAAAAGCACCCGCGTTAAAGCGCGGAAAAGCACCCGCGTTGCAGTGCTTATTAATGTTAACGTCGGTCTACCAGAACAGCAGTCACTAATGCGGGCTATTTTGTTAGATCAAAGCCATTCGTTGCTAGCCCACTAGCGGCCCACCCATTATAATCGTCGGCCGCTCGCGCCGCTGCGCGAACACACCTATTAAACGCCCAATGCAGGACCGAAAAGCCCATGGATAAGACCTTCCAACCCGACCAAATCGAAAAAAAATGGTACCAGCAGTGGGAAGAGCGCGGTTATTTCGCCCCGCAAGATGAGCATTGCGATCCCAGCGATGCCTACTCCATAGTCATACCGCCACCCAATGTCACCGGCAGCTTACATATGGGCCATGCACTGCAGCACAGCATTATGGATGCCCTCACCCGCTACCAGCGCATGAAGGGTAAAAGTACACTTTGGCAAGTCGGTACCGACCACGCCGGCATCGCAACGCAAATGGTTGTCGAGCGCAAATTAGCCGCCGAACAACAGCCGGGGCGCGAAGCTCTTGGCCGTGAAAAATTTGTCGAGAAAATTTGGCAGTGGAAGGAGGAGTCCGGCGGCACTATTACCCAACAAATGCGCCGCCTGGGCAATTCGGTAGACTGGCAGAGCGAACGCTTCACTATGGACGACGGCTTTTATAAAGCGGTCCAAGAGGTGTTTGTTAAACTTTACCAAGACGGTCTGATCTACCGCGGCAAGCGCCTGGTCAACTGGGATCCAAAATTGCACACAGCCATCTCCGATCTTGAGGTGGAGAACCGCGAGGTTAAGGGCAAAATGTGGCACATCCGCTATCCACTGGCAGATGGCGCAACCACAGCTGCTGGAGAAGACTTTATTGTAGTCGCCACCACTCGTCCAGAGACACTGCTGGGCGACACCGGTGTCGCGGTTAATCCGCAAGATCCGCGCTACCAGAGCTTAATCGGCCAGTTTGTTGAACTGCCACTTGTCGGCCGACGCATTCCGATCGTCGCCGATGAACACGCCAACATGGAGAAAGGCACCGGCTGCGTAAAGATCACCCCAGCACATGACTTCAATGACTATGAAGTAGGTCAGCGCCACCTGTTGCCGATGATCAATATACTCACATTCAATGGCGACATTCGCCAGATTGCAGAGTGTATGAACAGCGATGGCAGTGAAAATAGTGATCTAGATGGCGCACTGCCTGAAAAATATTGCGGCATGGAGCGTTTTGCTGCACGACGTGAGATCGTCGCCGATATCGAGCAACTCGGCTTGCTAGTTGGCATTGAAGAAAACCAGATGACTATCCCCTATGGCGATCGCGGCGGCGTAGTGATCGAACCGATGCTCACTAATCAATGGTATGTGGACGCTAAAACTCTCGCCAAACCGGCTATTGAAGCTGTTGAGAACGGCCAAATTGAGTTTGTCCCCAAGCAGTATGAAAATATGTATTTTGCGTGGATGCGCGACATACAAGATTGGTGTATCTCCAGGCAACTGTGGTGGGGTCACCGCATACCGGCCTGGTACGACGAAAGCGGTGCAGTCTATGTAGGGCGCAGCGAAGAGGCGGTGCGCGAACAACACCAACTCGGCGATCGACCGCTGAGCCAAGACAACGATGTACTGGATACCTGGTTCTCCTCGGCACTGTGGACTTTTGCTACCCAAGGTTGGCCAGAACAGACTCAACGCCTGGCGACCTTTCACCCTACTGATGTACTGGTTACCGGTTTTGACATCATCTTTTTCTGGGTAGCGCGCATGGCAATGATGACTATGCACTTCATAAAAAACGAAGATGGCACGCCGCAAGTTCCCTTTAAGACCGTTTATGTGCATGGCCTGATTCGCGACGAGCAAGGGCAGAAGATGTCCAAGTCAAAAGGCAATGTCATCGATCCACTGGATATGATCGACGGAATCGAGTTAGCGCCGCTGCTGGAAAAACGCACCGGCAATATGATGCAACCCCAGCAGGCGGAGAAAATTCGCCAGCGCACAGAGAAACAGTTCCCCGACGGTATCGAGCCACACGGCGCCGATGCAGTGCGCTTTACCCTTTGCGCACTGACCTCCACTGGCCGCGATATCAACTGGGACATGAAGCGTCTCGAAGGTTATCGCAACTTCTGCAACAAGCTGTGGAACGCCGCTCGCTATGTATTGATGAATACCGCTGAACACGACTGCGACCAAACTGACAGCGGCGACTTCAACTTGAGTTTGGCTGACCGCTGGATTGTTTCGCGCCTACAGCGCACTGAGTTCGAGGTGACACAAGCCATCGATAGCTACCGGTTCGATCTCGCCGCACAGGCGCTCTACGAATTTACTTGGAACGAATACTGCGATTGGTATTTGGAGCTCTCCAAGCCGGTGCTGTGGGATGAAAATGGCGACGCCAAATTGCAGACCGGCACGCGCCGTACCCTGGTACGCGTACTCGAAGCGCTGCTGCGCTTGGCACATCCGTTAATGCCATTTATTACTGAAGAAATCTGGCACAACATCGCGCCACTGGCCGGCAAGCAAGGCGATACCATCATGCTCCAGCCCTATCCGGCAAGTGATCAGAACTTGATCGATAGCGCTGCCGAGGCTGATATCGACTGGGTAAAACACGTCGTACTCGGCGTGCGCACTATTCGCGGCGAAATGAATATCTCGCCCGGCAAGCCTTTGGCAGTATTTTTCCTCAATGGCTCGGCCAGCGACAAACAGCGATTGGATGAAAACCGTCAATTCCTCTGCAAGTTGGCCAATCTCGAGTCGATAACCTGGCTGGAAGATGAGGCCGATGCTCCCTTGAGTGCCACCGCACTGGCGGGCGATCTGCAGATACTGGTACCCATGGCTGGGCTTATTGATGTAGACGCTGAATTGGCGAGATTGGATCGCGAAATTGACAAACTCAGCTCGCAGAGCAAGCAACTGAGCGGCAAACTGAGCAATGCCAAATTTGTCGACAATGCCCCTGTCGAGGTCGTTGACAAGGAGCGTGCCAAACTGGCAGACCTACAAGCGTCGCTAGTGCAGTTTGAAGCTAAGCGTCAGCACATCGCGGAACTCGGCTAAATCCAGGTGGCTGATCCAGCTCATCAAGCTGCGCGCTCAAATCTCAACCCGCAACAGCGTGAGGCCGTCAATTATATCGATGGCCCACTGCTGGTCTTGGCGGGTGCTGGCAGCGGCAAAACCAGTGTTATAACTCGCAAAATTGCCTATCTTATAGAGCAGTGCGACATCCCTGCCCGCTCAATCGCCGCGGTGACGTTTACCAATAAAGCCGCCCGAGAAATGAAAGAGCGCGTGGGCAAGTTGGTTTCAGGTAGCCAGTCTAAGGGGCTAATTGTCTCCACCTTTCACACCTTGGGGCTGAATATCATTCGCCGCGAGCTGAGAGTCATGGGCTACAAACCCGGCTTTTCTATCCTCGACCAAGAGGACTGTCGAAAAATTCTCAAAGAGTTGATGATCCGCCACACTGAGCTGGAAGAGGATCTGCTCGACACCGTACAAAACACTATCTCTAACTGGAAAAACAACCTGACCGAACCGGAGATGGCCATATCAACCGCTCAAAGCGCTGGCGAACAGCACATTGCGACGCTCTACAAACGCTACCAACACTCTTTGCGCTGCTACAACGCGGTAGACTTTGACGACCTAATCACCGCACCAGCACTGCTATTGCGCAATCACCCAGAGGTACTTCAGCGCTGGCGCAAACGCATTCGCTACCTGTTGGTAGACGAATACCAAGATACCAACCTCGCCCAATACGAGTTAGTTAAGTTGCTCATTAGTGAGCGCCAATCACTCACGGTAGTGGGCGATGATGATCAATCTATCTACGCTTGGCGCGGTGCACGGCCCGAAAATCTAGAACAGCTACAGACCGATTTCCCGGCTCTGAGGGTTATCAAATTAGAGCAGAACTACCGCTCTACTGGCCGAATCCTGCGCGCGGCTAATACCCTCATAGACAACAACCCGCATCTTTTTAAAAAATCGCTGTGGAGCGAGCTGGGGCCCGGTGACCCATTGCGCCTACTGCACACCGAGAATGAAGATGGCGAATGTGAGCGCGTGGTCAACGAAATTATCGATATGCGTCTCAAACGGCGCTGTCACTACCGCGATTTCGCGGTGCTCTACCGCGGCAACTATCAGGCTCGGTTACTCGAGCTGAAGCTTCAGCAGCAACATATTCCCTACCAAATTACCGGTGGCCAATCGTTTTTTGCCAAGGCCGAAATCAAAGACGTCATGGCCTATCTGCGCCTGCTGACCAACAACAGCGATGACAACGCCTTTTTGCGTATCATCAATACCCCTCGCCGCCAAATTGGTCCAACCACATTAGAGAAACTTGGCGAATATGCCAATCAACGCGATATTGGCCTCTACGCCGCCATTGACGAGCTCGGCTTAGCCGCACAGCTACCCACAGCAAACTTAGAGCGGCTAAAGAAGTTCAAGCAGTGGCTGGACAACGCCCAACGGTCAGCCTTTAGTGGCCAGCCGATGGCGGCAATTCGCGAACTTCTAGAGGATATCGATTATCTCGGCTGGCTCAACCAGAATGCCAGCAGTAGCAAAGTGGCGGAAAAACGCTGGGAGAACGTCAACCTGCTGCTCAGTCAGCTGGAACAAGTCATGGCTAGCGCCGAAGAGAGCCTGTTTGGTGAAACCGTTGAAGAACAGCTCGAGGATGGCGGCAACCAGCTCGAAAAAGCCGTCGCCAAGTTGGTGCTGAGAGACATGCTCGACCGCCAGGAAGAAGAGGCACAAGACGACAAGGTCCAACTTCTGACTCTGCATGCGGCGAAAGGCTTGGAGTTTCCCCATGTATTTTTAATCGGCATGGAAGAGGAGATCCTTCCACATCGCAGCAGTATCGAGCAAGACAGTATTGAGGAGGAGAGACGCCTCGCCTACGTTGGTATCACCCGGGCACAACGCACTCTTACCATGACGTGTGCCAAGTCGCGCACCCAGTTTGGCGAATCTATCAAGCCAGACCCGAGCCGTTTCATCGCCGAACTGCCGCAGGGCGATCTGACCATTATCGGCAATCATATTGAGTCGAGCGCCGAGCAACAACGCGAAACCGCCAAGCAGTCTTTAGATGCATTAAAGTCGCTGTTTGCCTGATTGCGACACTCCCCGCATTTGGAAACAGAGCATTTACCGGCAGGCATTAATTTGACCTAACCGCCATGCTATATTGCTGTGAAATTGTTATCTTTCGCGCAAACGAGGAGTCCTCTGTGAACATCAAGCGCTTACATCACGTCGCATACCGTTGTAACGACGCCAAAGAAACCGTTGAGTTCTATCAAAAACATCTCGGTATGGATTTTGTTTTGGCAATTGCCGAAGATTTGGTCCCCTCAACCAAAGAACCGGACCCCTATATGCACATCTTTTTAGATGCCGGCATGGGTAATGTGCTGGCATTTTTTGAGCTGCCTAACTCACCGCAGATGGACCGCGATCGCAATACACCCACGTGGGTGCAGCACATCGCTATGGAATTAGAGACACTCGAAGAACTTCTCGCAGCCAAGACCTCCTTAGAGGCCGCGGGCATCGAAGTGCTTGGCCCAACCGACCATGCGATATTTCAATCAATCTACTTCCACGACCCCAGCGGCCATCGCCTAGAACTGGCCACCAATACTGCCAGCAGCGAAGATTTAGATCGTTTACACGCAGTCGCACCCGCTATGCTTGAAGAGTGGAGCCGCACTAAAAAAGCTCCGCGTCACGCCGCTTGGTTACACGAAACAGAGTTCACCGACGATTAATCTAGAAGCCAGGAATTTTCAATGCTTAACGAAACGCACCAAATTAGCCTCACTAGCTGGGAAGACAGCGCCAATCGCGCTGACAGCGACTTCCCAATCCAAAATCTTCCCTTCGCTATTTTTCGTCGAACCGATAGTGACGAAGCATGGCGCGGAGGTGTCGCCATAGGCGACTACATTGTCGACCTTGCGGCTATCGCCGAAACCAATCTGTTCGAGGGTGATGCTAATCAAGCAGCTCAACTCTGCCGGCAGACGACTCTCAATGCATTGATGGAAGCAGGGCAACAGTACTGGTCAGCACTGAGACTGGCCCTCTCGCGAGGACTGCGTGTCGGCTCTGAGTTGCAAGCATCGATTGAGCCTCTGCTAGTTCCTCAGCGAGAGGCTGAATACGCCCTGCCCTGCACCATTGGCGACTACACAGATTTCTACTCCTCCATACACCACGCTACAAGGGTGGGTCAGCTTTTCCGCCCTGACAATCCGCTACTACCCAACTACAAATGGGTACCTATCGGTTACCACGGGCGCTCTTCAAGTATTGATGTTAGCGGCCAACAATTTCGCCGTCCCAACGGACAAACTAAAGCACCTGAAGCAGAGGTTCCATCGCTTGGCCCCTGTAAACGTCTAGATCATGAGCTTGAAGTGGGCATTTTCATTGGCGCCGGAAACTCTCTAGGTGAACCTGTCTCAATCGATAATGCCTACCAACATGTTTTTGGTATGTGTCTGTTTAACGACTGGTCAGCTCGAGACATACAAGCTTGGGAGTATCAGCCATTAGGGCCGTTCCTAGCCAAAAACTTCGCCTCTACCGTCTCGCCTTGGATCATCACTCAAGAGGCTCTAGCACCTTTTCGGGTAGCTTTTGAGCGCGATGCAAGTGACCCGCAACCTCTCCCTTACCTTAGCTCAACGACGAATAGTGAAAGTGGTAGCTTTGCTATTGAACTCGAGGCGCTGCTACAAACACCCGCGATGCGCGCCGCAGGCGATCCCCCCTTTAGTCTGAGTCGATCGAACTTTCGCGACTCCTACTGGACAGTGGCACAGATGGTTGCTCACCATACTGTTAACGGTTGTAACCTGCGCGCGGGTGACTTGTTCGGCAGCGGGACTCAATCTGGTCCACAACACGAACAGGCCGGCTCTTTGTTAGAGCTCACCCGCGGAGGCAAGGAACCCATCACGCTGCCCAACGGTGAGCAGCGGCTGTTCATTGAGGATGGTGATACTCTGATATTAAAGGGTTGGTGCCAAGCTGAACATGCGCGGCGAATAGGTTTTGGCGAGGTGAGCAGTACTGTTTTGCCTGCTGTCGATATCAGTGTTGGCAGCACCCGATGATTACACTTCACGGTTACTACCGCTCTTCAGCGGCCTATCGGGTGCGTATAGCACTCAATCTAAAAGAGATTGAGTACTGCACGGCCGCGGTAAATCTACTCGCTGGAGAGCAAAAGAGTGAAAAGTACTTAACACTCAATCCGCAGGGCCTGTTACCCGCACTGGAATTGCCCAACGGGTCGCTGATCACCCAATCACCTGCCATCCTTGAATACCTCGAAGAGAGCTATCCAACACCATCACTGCTCCCCGGTGAGCCATTAGCGCGCGCTAAGGCCCGAGCATTAGCAGCTGCGATCGGCTGCGACACACATCCACTGAACAACTTACGCGTACTGAAATTCCTCACAGGAGAGCTGGGTCTAAATGAGACCGCTAAGAATCGCTGGTACCACCATTGGATAGCGGAAACCTTTGAGGCCATTGAGAAACAACTGGCCGACAGAGATTTCGCAGGCGGCGATCAACCCGGCATGGCTGATTGTTATCTCATACCGCAGGTCTACAACGCTTTGCGTTTTTCACAACCGATGGCAGCTTATCCAAACATCAACCGAATCACCGCCAACTGTGAAAGCCTCAAAGCCTTCCAACAGGCAGCACCCGAGTGTCAACCAGATGCGCCCGCAAGTTAGCCAGCGCTAAAGCGTCGCACTGCCAGCCAAAACAAACCGCTACTCAACCCCACTGCAAGGATAACCACCAGTGGCACCGCCAACCAGCCGCTGACGCCAAGCAGCGCCACCACTGCAATAGGGCCGAGCGCGCCACCAGCGCCGTGGAACGCCGGTGTCACTGCAACACTGCTGCCTTGCTTATCCAGAGTTGCGACCAAACTGTATTGAAAAGGAAGCGAAAAACTCCAACAAAATTTATACAGCGTCAAGGAAGCCAGCAACAATATCGGTGTTGCCGGTACCAACAGTATCAATTCAGCTTGGTTACTCCGATGCTACGGCTTTTGGCCGCTCATTCAAGCAGTGGACAGCAATGACACCTGAGGCTTACCGACGCAGCCGCAGCAACTCGCGCTAAAGGGTCTACAAAACCCACTAACCGCTACTTTTTGACCGCCAGAGTGAGCGCTTCTTCCAGAATCTGGTTGTGGCCGACATGGTTGGCCAATAGTAAAATCAATTTAGCGTTGACTGCTTGACTTTCCGATTCACTCAGATCGCGATGCAGATCAGTCAAGGCCGCAAAAAAATCATCCGGGTTTGGTATATTCGGGGTGGTAATCAATGCCATTTCCAATCTCCTACTCAGGGTAACCCAGTGCTAAGCGCTGCATGGATTTAAGTTGCTCTAGATTAAATTCTCGTCGTCGCCCTGCGACTATCTGATCGGGTCGAATCAGATAGACACTCCCAGCACTGCCATCCAAACGCTGGGCGACAACACCTAAATTGTCGACCACGACAGGACAGGGCTCAAACTCGTTCCAGCTTTCGACCTGTGTAGCAACCACCAAAACATCAATAGCAACTGGCAGCTTGGTAAGCTCTACTACCGATTGGCAGATCTCTTCACTCATCTGCTCTGGAGTATCTGCAAAGAGCAGCGCTACAAACCGGTTGCCAAGTTGTGTAAGCAAATAATCTTCACAGCCATTAATAGTTACAACCCCATCGGTACAAGGCGCACCAGGCACTATTTTGCAATCGAAGCTTTCGATATCTGCAGTAATTAGCGGAGACTCTGTGAGGATTGCAGGCACCGAGAGTCGACCGCTATTAATCAGCGGACGAGCAAAGGTATGCTCGCGCGCCAACTCTAGAACAGCATCTCGAAATGCGCGGCTAGCGCTATTTTTTGGCGTAATAAAGTCCGTGCTTCGGGTAGAGTTTAAGATATTCTCATCAGCGGCAAATTCGCGCTCAACTGCGTAACTGGCAAGCAGATTCGGCCCTGCTGTTCCCTTTATTTGCTGAACTAATTTCCAGGCCAAGTTATCTGCATCTTCTACTCCAGAGTTAGCGCCGCGTGCGCCAAACGGCGAAACCTGATGAGCTGCATCTCCTGCAAAAATTATGCGCTGGTGTATAAATTGCTCCATCCTGCGACAGGTAAATGTGTAAATAGAGGCCCATTCAAGCTCAAAATCGACGTCATCACCCAAAAACTTTTTTACTCTGGGGATGATATTTTCCGGCTTCTTCTCTTCTTCAACATCTGCCCCCCAGCCTAGGTCAAAGTCGATTCGCCAGACATTGTCTGCCTGTCGATGCAAAAGTGTCGACTGCCCTTCGTGAAATGGAGGGTTAAACCAAAACCAACGCTCTGGAGGGAAACGCTTTGGCTCCATGACGACATCGGCGATCAAAAAATGGTCCTGAAAAATCTGGCCTGTAGACTCTAAACCACACAATTGTCGAGTGACCGAACCGGCACCATCACAGGCAACCAGATAATCCGCTTCAATTTGATACTCACCATCCGGGGTATTTACAGTTAACAACACACCATCTGCTAACTCCTCCAAGGCGATCAACTTATTCTTCCAGCGCAGATCGACTAGGTCTAATTCACTTATGCGGTCAACGTAGTACTCCTCCATGTAGTATTGCTGAAGATTGATAAATGCTGGACGACGATGGTGCTGCTCTGGAAGCATATCAAAGGTGTAGATCTGATCCTCTTCAAAAAAGACCCTGCCCAAGTTCCATGTAACGCCCTTGTCGACCGCTCGCTGCCCCACTCCGAGACGATCGCTGATATCTAAGAAGCGCTTGCCGTAACAGACTGCACGCGAACCAACACTGACGGTGTTGTTATCGTCTAGCACCACTACGGCTTGCCCGTGCTGCGCCAAATCTACCGCCAGTGCCATCCCGACTGGGCCGGCACCAATGACAACTACAGCATGGCGAACGAGCTCTGCTGAACTCTGATCGGAGCTTGGCTGATATGAATAGGTAGGGAATTGATACGTTGTGAACATCACAGACTCCAGATGAATCAGAGGTTTATCTGGTTAGATTAATCCAAACCTATTAACCTAACAGCAGTCATCCATGGAATAATTGTTTCCAAAGTGATAACAATCTTACCCATTAGCGGTTGGCTGAGAGTTCGCTTCGCGCTGCTGGTCAAGATAAAACTGCTCGCTAAAAGCCTCTAATTCGCCCCGTTCAATAGCACTGCGCAGCTGAACCATGAGGCTCTGATAGTAGCGAAGGTTATGTATCGTATTGAGCTGCGCACCGAGCATTTCACCGCATTTCTCCAAGTGGTAGAGATAAGCGCGGGAGAAATTGCTGCAGGTATAACAGTCACACTCGGCATCCAGCGGGCCGATGTCGTGACGATGACGTGCGTTGCGTATTTTCACCACACCGCCACTGGTAAACAAGTGGCCATTGCGGGCGTTGCGCGTCGGCATCACGCAATCGAACATATCAATACCACGCCGCACCGCCTCGACAATATCTGCTGGCTTGCCGACTCCCATCAGGTAGCGCGGTTTGTCGCTAGGCAGGCGGTGGCCAACATGGTCGAGCACCTTGATCATCTCCTCTTTGGGTTCGCCGACAGAGAGCCCTCCAATGGCGTAGCCATCAAAGCCAATCTGCTCCAAACCAGCCAAGCTGAGATCGCGCAGCTCAGGGTACATACCGCCTTGAACAATACCAAAAAGTGCTGCGGGGTTATCGCCATGAGCATCCTTTGAGCGCTGTGCCCAACGCAGAGAGAGCTGCATCGATGTTTCCGCTTGCTCTGGTGTAGCAGGATAAGGGGTGCACTCGTCGAAGATCATCACTACATCGGAGCCGAGTTCGCGCTGAACTTGAATAGACTCCTCCGGGCCCATAAATACTGTACTGCCATCGATGGGCGACTTAAACTCGACCCCCTGCTCGCTAATTTTGCGCATGGCGCCAAGACTAAATACCTGAAAACCGCCGGAATCGGTAAGAATAGGCTTTTGCCACTGAGTAAAGTCGTGCAAATCACCGTGTTGCTGAACCACACCCGTGCCAGGGCGCAACATCAGGTGAAAGGTATTGCCGAGGATAATATCGGCACCAATCGCCTCGATGTCGCGCGGCAGCATCCCCTTCACTGTGCCGTAAGTCCCCACTGGCATGAACGCCGGTGTCTGAACCTTGCCGCGAGGAAAGCTGATCTCACCACGGCGGGCTAAACCATCCTCTGCAAGCTTCTCAAATTGCATAAAACAGAGGCGTTCAGTCATTGCGAAAATCCTACTGGTGATTGGGCCGTGCAGTTTAAATCAGTGATCAACATCGCATCACCATAACTAAAAAAGCGGTACCGTTCTGCTACGGCCTCGGCGTAAGCGGCGAGTACAGCTTCTCTGCCAGCCAGCGCCGAGACCAACATAATTAGGGTTGATTCGGGCAGATGGAAGTTGGTGACAAGCCCATCGATCACATTGAACTGGTATCCGGGATAGATAAAGATATCGGTTTCGCCCGTGTAGGCGGCCAATACACCCCCGTTTTTCCAAGCCGCGCTTTCTAACGAGCGCACCGAGGTGGTGCCAACAGCAATCACACGCCCGCCGGCGGCTTTTGTCTGCTCGATAGCCTCAACCACCTGAGGCGTTACCTCTAACCACTCGCTGTGCATTTTGTGCTCAGCTATATTTTCGGCGCGCACCGGCTGAAAAGTACCCGCCCCCACATGCAACGTAACAAAGGCTGTATTGACACCTTGTGCCTTCAGCTGCGCCAACATAGCCTCATCAAAATGCAAGCCTGCGGTGGGGGCTGCCACTGCCCCGGGGCGATCAGCATAGACGGTCTGATAACGGTCGCGATCCTCCGGGCGATCTTCGCGTTCGATATAGGGTGGCAGTGGCATGTGGCCGATCTTGTCGAGCAGCTCTAGGAGCGGTGCGTTGAACTGCAGCTCAAATAAGGCGTCGTGGCGGGCTGCCATCTCTGCGCTAAAGCCATTGGCGAAGTTGAGCTGGCTACCCGGCTTTGGCGATTTACTGGCGCGTATATGCGCCAGTGCTGAGCGTTCGCCGATAATACGCTCTATAAGTACTTCTATTTTTCCGCCACTGGCCTTTTCACCCCACAGTCTCGCAGGGATAACTTTGGTGTTGTTAAAAACCAGTAGATCCCCGGAGTTTAACAAAGCGGGTAGTTCTAAAAACTGGCAATGCTCGATAATGCCAGAGTTTTTATCCAGCGCCAGCAGTCGGCTACCACTGCGCTCTGCTGTAGGAGCATCTGCAATGAGTTCAGATGGCAAATCAAAGTGAAATAGATCTTTGCGCATAATCATTTATAGGATCGTTTGAGATGGGCTGGATAGGTTATAGAAATTTAACCCGTCGGCCAAACAATTTGGGGATTTATAACCGTTTTGACTCTATATCGAGCACCCGAGCAGCTATATCTGTTGACCGGGCTCGCACCACTGCTATAATTCGCGGCTTCTGATTGCACACGTTGGCACGCGCCGACCTACCAGAGTGCAATTTGGCTGAGTGGCGGAACTGGTAGACGCGCTGGATTCAAAATCCTGTTCCTTCGGGAGTGCCGGTTCGATTCCGGCCTCAGCTACCATATCGAAAGCCTCGTCACCCCGACGGGGTTTTTTTTGCCTTTTGCTTTATATCAAGACAAGGAGCGGAGAGAACTATGGCCAAAAAAGTTGTACTGATCATTGTTACCAACTATCCGCAGTTGTCGCAGACCTACAAAGAAAACGAGATTAAATATTTAGTGGGTGATTATGAGGTGTTTGTAGCGGCCACCTCAAAACCCGACAAGCCGACTAAAATGCATTTCCCCTACTTTTTCACTCCCGATGCTGAAACTCTGGCAAAACTGATCAAACAAATACGTCCAGATGTTATCCACGGGCACTACTTGTTTACACTGCCCACCGTAGCTTCAGCCGCCAAAGCAGCCGGCAATATACCCTACACTGTGCGTGGCCACTCCTTCGATATGATCAACAAGCCCAGAGAATATTTGCAGAAATACAACCGGTTTGTTGAGCAAGACAATTTTGCTGGGTTACTGGTATTCCCCTTCATGATCCCAACGCTAGTCGAGGCCGGATACTCACAAGAAAAACTCATCCCCTCCTATCCTGTGGTTGACTATCAGCGCTTTTTTGACCGATCCCCTAACGGTGATGGAGTAATTAATACCGGTGCCTGCATACCCAAAAAGGCCATGCACGAATATGTAGATTTGGCTAAGTTAGTCCCAGAAAAAAGTTTTGAGTTGATACCCATTGGCTACAAAGAAGAAAAGCTCACTGAGTACAATCGAGCAGCCGGTTCACCGCTGACTATTGGCAATACTGTTGAACCATGGCGTATGCCAAAGCTCTATAAGCGTGCCCGCTGGCTGGTTTATACCGCTGATCGGACACTGGCTGACGTGGGTTGGCCAATGGCAATAGCAGAGGCGCAGGCATCTGGGTGTGGAGTTTTAATTCAAAATATCCGTCCCGACATGGCGGATTATATAGACGGCGCTGGTTATACCTTTGAAAACCTTGACGAGGCAGCAGAGAGGCTGCGAACGCCCTATCCAACTGAGATGCGTGAGCGGGGCTTCGAAGTGGCCAAGCGCAGCGATATTGCGGTAAACATTGCTCAGCTCACTGCACTGTGGGAGCTCTAATCACCCCATAGTGACGGATCTCCCTAACCTGAGTGGCAAACAACAACTCTCCTTGATAATCGATCACTATCTTTTCAAGCTGATTTAAAGCCGCTTGATCTATTGCCACGACCAGGCACGGGGATGTAATAATTTGTGCTTGTATCTGCCCGTAACGGACTAACTCAAACTGTAGTTGAGTGCGACTTTGCTGACGCAGGATCAAACGGTAACCCGCGGTAGATTTTCGCCCAGCTGCCACCACCAGCAACAGACTCTCTTCTGGCTGCCACTGTTTTGCGGCTGCTGAATGGCCTAGCCGGGCAAGCCAACTGGCCCAGTCGCTGCTAGTTTTGATGAGCTCAGCAGAAGGTTTTTTATAGCCGCATTGATTAGCAGAAAATACCTCTCTGGGAGCTGTAAAGCTCGAAGCTAGTGACTCGGCAGGCGCCGATGTTGGCCCGCAACCGGATAGAACCAAGACCAACCCAAAAGAAATCATAAACCTCAAAAAAAGACTCATTACTGTACTGATCTACCTGGATTAATTACCCTCTTTCTCGGTAGTGCTAGCTCTGTAATACTCTGTTCAGAACTAGCAGAGATAGCCACTTCATACTCAACACGGAAGT
>JBLYYE010000029.1:0-8369 GCA_048549915.1 Porticoccaceae bacterium | reverse complement strand
CGTCATAGCGATACTGCCAGGTGGCGCCATCTTCAACACCAGAGACATTAATAGTGCCGTCGTTGGTGATCTGATCGTCACTGCTACTGCCGCTGTCACTCTCTAAACTGATAGAGAGTGTGCTGGGATTGGTAGCGTCGATAACCGTAGAGCCCAGATCTACAAAACTGCCTTCATTGCCCGCAGCATCGATCTGACGGATCTGGACATTTTCGTAGTCGCCCTCGGGTAGCTCGAAACTGCTGCCACTGCCGTTGGCCCAGTTGAGTAAACCTGTGTAGCGGTACTGCCAGGTGGCATCATCCTCAACGCCAGCGACATTAATAGTGCCGTCGTTGGTGATCTGATCGTCACTGCTACTGCCGCTGTCGCTCTCTAAACTGATAGAGAGTGTGCTGGGATTGGTAGTGTCCACGACTAAGGCACCTAAACTTGTCGGCTCCCCGGCTATGCCAGAATTATTTACTTGCCGTGCCTGAATCGAGTCAATTGCGTAGCTGCCCTCTGCCAGCTCAAAAAAACCATTACTACCCTCTTGCCATGTTACGCCAGCGTCTGTGCTGTACTGCCAGAGCAACCCTTCAGTTAGACCATCGACACTCACTCGCCCATTATTGGTTAAGCCGTCGCTAGCGCTAACGCCTGTATCATCACTCAGATTGATGGTCGGCGCATCGGGTATGGGTTCAGACGAAGAGCTTTCGTTATTGGCAAGAGCTATTCCGCCCGCCAGCAGCGCTCCACCGGCAATCCATGTGGTTGATGCAATTGCTGGTTCTGTTAGTTGGGCGCTCCACACTGCTCCTTCGGACAAGCTTGAAGAGGTGTTAACGATGAATGTTTGGGGTGCTTGCAAGCCATCCGGTGCAAAGTACGCGGTGTAGCTGTCAGAGAAGAACTCTTCAATAACGACCTGTTCAACACCCTGCTGGGAAACAATTAGATCGTTACCCAGACGCTGCAGCTGCAGATCTGATTGCGGAAGCCCAGTTGCCGTGTCAACGACCGAATAAACGACCTCAGACTGAGCCTGTATTTCTGCACTGGGGAGTTGCAGAGCATTTAAGAGTGCTCCGTCGACATTTGCAATGATCAGCTTTGTGGGCACTAGAAGATCCTTTTTTTTATAAATCAGCCAGATTGTACATATTTATGGACAAAATTCTATGACAATACGGCGGCTTTAAATAATTGTGCCAAGACCATTTAAGAAAAAATTTAGCATTGATGACCTACTGTGGATTGGGATAATTGCCTGAATGATAGTTATAACCGGGGTTGCTGTGAGAACACTCGTGTAAGCTCGAGTAGTTGTCAGAGCGTGGCTATTAAACGCCTTCCATAGATTTCGCGACGTAATCAGCCCACAGCCTGCGGAGGCTTGCGCCAACTTTTTGGCTGTAATTGTTTGCATCGAAAAGGGGGCCTGACAACAGTTTGTCGCGTTGATTAACGCGCAATTGGGCTAACTTTTCGGGATCAGATGCAAGATTTGCGGCTAGCTCTACAAATGCCTGCTGATTCTCCGCCACCCACTCGGGGTGGCCGGCTTGGGTAAGAATAGATTTGGCCATGCGCCAAACCATTCTATCGCCAGCCAATGCAATAACAGGAAGCCCGCACCAGAGTGCCTCTACAGTGGTAGTAGCCCCACTGTAAGGGAATGGATCTAAAGCGATATCTATTTTTTGGTAGCTGGCTAAGAATTGTTCGCGTGGTGCGGGCCCCTCTAAAGTAACCTGCTCGGGTGTAAAACCGTGAATAAGGAGGCGACGCTGAAGGGAGGCCCTAAAATCAGCTTTTTCGAGCCCTGTCCCTTTAATGAATAACCGGCTATTGGGAACCGCATTAAGGACTTTGCACCATAGAGCGAGCATTTCGTCGGTGATTTTTTTCGGGTTATTAAGGCTTCCAAAGGTGGTGTAGCCGTTTTTTTCTTGCGGTGGCGGCCCGACAGGCAGATTAAACTGAGTAGGTGCAAAGCAGAAGTAGTTATCCAAACGCCAAACTTTTTCAACAAATTCATCCTCAGCGCCCTCTGGGACACTGATCGGATCAACCAGGATGTAGTCTATCTGGGCCAGGCCAGTAGTCGATTGGAAACCAATCCAAGTGGCGGATACTGGCGCCGGTTTGAGTGCCATGACTCCCAGCCTTTGGCCGGTAGTATGGCCGTGTAGGTCTATTAAAATATCGACTTTGTCACTGCGTATCTGCTTACAAACCTGTTCATCGCTGACATGCTTTATTTTGTGCCATGCAGCGGTGAGTGGGCGCATTTGCGCAGAGAGTTGATCCCCTTGTTCAAGAGTGTCGTAAACAAACACCGAGAGTTTCGTGCCCTGCCAGCCCTCTAAAAGAGGGTGAATAAAATAACCAATGGGGTGGCTGCGCAAGTCTCCACTCAATAATCCGATGCGCAGTGGTCGATCGGCCTCGAGACTGTTTTTCCAGTTTTTATAAGGGGTTGTGTCGCGGCAGACAAAATTTGCAAACTGTTCAGCACGTTCACGACGCTGGGCCACAGTTATCTGGCTTGGGTATTGGCTATAAAAACAGATGCTACTAAGGTGTTTGGCAGAACTCCTCTGTGGGTATTCATCTGCCCACTGTTGAGCAGCGCTCAAGGCCATCTCTGTATCACCGAGTGCCACGCACAGCTCTATGCGCGCAGAGGTTAGTCTTCCATCGCCGGGGTTTTGGGTTAGAGCGCGGTTAACTACGCCTAACGCACTTTTTTCGTCACCTAACATGCGCAGGGCTTGAATCGCTAAGTGTTGGCAAGAGAGGTCTTGATTAGCAATTTGCAAAAGCCTCTCAGCCGCCTGTTTTGCCGCCTCACCCTGCTTTAACTCTAGCAACGCTTCGACCTGCCATTTCAGACCAGAAGCTTTATCTAACTGTTCTAACTGCTTGCCGCGGGCCAAAACCAGTTCGGGTTTTAACAACTTCTTAGCATTGTTGCAGGCGTTGGCGAGGGTTTCGCTGAAAATGGCGCCAAGCTGCTGGCAACGGTCAAATGCCTGCTCCGCCTCTGTGTGGCGATCGGCCATCACTAAAGCGGCTAGCTGGTAATCCCACAAGCTGCCGTTGTCAGGCTCTTGCGCAAGCAAAGGGGATAGCTTTTCTAAAGCAGTGAGCGGTTCTTTGGCATTGAGTGAGGCGACGACCGCATCAGCATCTGATTGAATCATGACTGCCTCTCTCCCGAAGCACATCGTTTGCGCCAGGCTGTGCGCACTGCGTTGTGGACATTTTCAGCATAACCTGCACTGTCAAAGAGTGGCGAACTCAGCAAGTTTTCGCGTTGATTGCTGCGAAGTTGCACAAGCCTATCAGTATTGCTGGCAAGCTCGACGGCAAGTTTTACGAACTCTTCATGGTTTGCCGCAACCCATTCAGGGTGGCCTGCGTGGGTGAGAATAGAGTCAGCCATGCGCCATACCATTCTGTCGCCACTCAACGCCAGAACAGGTACGCCACACCAGAGCGCTTCGACCGTTGTTGTCGCACCGCTATAGGGGAAAGGGTCAAGTGCAATATCGATATCCTGATAACTCTGCAAAAACAGCCTGCGAGCACTGGGGGGCTGCAATTCAACGCGGGCAAGGTCTATACCGCAGAGCAACAGTTTACGCTCGAACTCTAGCCTGTAGATAGGCAGATCAAACCCCTTCCCTTTTAATAGTAGGCGGCTGTTAGGTACCCTATCGAGAACTTTAGCCCACAGCGAGAGCACACCTTGGTTGTGCTTATCCGGTTTATTTAGGCTGCCGAACGTAATAAAGCCATTTTTAATTACTGGCGGTGGTGCCACAGGCGGAGCAATCGCGATAGGTTTAAAGCAGTAGTAGCTGGGAATATAAAGCAAATCTTCAATAAATTCTCCCTCACTGCCCTGCGGAACACAGAGCGGGTCGGCAAAAGCATAGTCGATCTCGGGTACCCCCGTCGTGCCGAGAAAACCGTGCCATGTCAGCTGTAGGGGTGCCGGGCGAAACGCACAGACGCCGAGACGCTGCCCCGTAGTATGGCCATGTAGATCGATGAGAATGTCGATATGATTTGACTGAATTAAACGGGCTATTTGCTGATTGGTAAGGTCCACTACGTTGTGCCATTGGTCCACTAGGCTGCGCAAATGAGTTGTAAAATTATCACCCTCATTTAGAGTATCAAAAACAGTTACAACGATATCGTACTGAGGCGAATGCTGTAAGAGTGCCTCCATAAAATAGCCCACAGGATGGCTGCGCAGATCGCCGCTAAGCAGGCCAATATGAAGTGTTTTTTCGGCTTCAAAAGTGGTCTGCCAGCTCATAGTGGAGGCTACATATGTGTTGGCCAATTGGCCAAAGCGCTCACAGACCGAACGTTTTTCTGCCACCGTGAGCTTTGAGTGGTACTGGCTAAAGTTGGCAAGTGCTGACGCCAATGCGGGGTGAACTAGTTCGGCATTATCGTTGCACCAGGCATTTGTGAGCTCAAAACCGCGCTCCACTGCTCCATAGGCTATCAAAGCTTGGAATCGCATCAAAACCAACTCAGCATTATCGGGAAGCAGCGTTACTGCTCGGTTGGCCTCAATGACCGCCTCTTCAACTTGAGCTAAATTGAGAAGGTTTTTTATTAACATGCGCAGCGCTGCGACCGACTCTGGCGTCAGTTTGAGTAAGTTTCGGCAGGCGACTAGCGATTGATGATATTTTTTCTGCTTCCAGAGCGCATCCGCGCGGTATCTGGCGGCGGCAATTTGATGCTCTGTACCGCAACCCTCTAGCTGTATAGACAGCTCTTCTAGCCACTCCATGTCGCCGGTGCGCTCTGCTGCTTTGATGGCATTAATGATGGTTTCTGGATAGAGAGTATTGAGTGCAGCACAGGCTTGGTAGGCAGTTTTAACCTCGGTATTGCGCTCAGCCATAAGTAGCGCGGCAACCTGATAGTCCCAAAATTGCGGGTCACTAGCAAGTTGCTCGGAGTGTTCGGCGAGCATTAGCAGCGCTTGATCCGCTGATTTTGCATTGAGCGCGTCGACGATTGGCTGGTATGAAAATGAAGCTGTAGATTGCATGCGTGCTCTTAGCCGGAGGGCAATTTCTAATATCTAATTCTAAATGCTTGTGAGCTTAACTGAAAGCGAGCTTTAGGGCTGGGCTGCCGTCGCACTACTCTCTCTGCTATAGTGCTTGGCGTGATAATTTTGCTGGATTAACTCCGAGCGCCAAGGGAACTCTATGCTTCACCAATTTTTAAAAACAGTTTGCGTCTTTGCATTTGTCTTGTCGGCACAACTAGTGAGTGGCTCTGAGCAGACGCAACAAGCACCATCTGCTGGTTCAGCCGTTGTTGAGCTTAATGACACCCATCCTGAGCTGTTTAATGAGCTTTTAGAGGAGCTCGATCAACGTCACTTTGTCAAAATTGAGCTTGATAACGTATTTTCTGCTCAGCTTCTGGAGCGGTTTCTCGAGCGTCTTGACGGCGGTAAAAATTACTTTTTATTTGCGGATATAGAGAAAGCTCAAAGTCAGTGGCAGAACAAGCTCGACGATGCTTTGAAACAGAGCAATTTAAAGCCAGCTGAGCAGCTTTATAACCTGTGGCGGCAACGAGCCTTGGCGCGGATTGAGCAGAACATAGCCTTGCTTGAAACACCCCTGCCGCTCCCAGAACAAGCCGATACAGCAATTGAGTTAGATGCTGACAAGCGCTCATGGTTCACCTCGACTGCACAGGCCGATGCATTTTGGCAGCTGCGATTGGCTGAACAACTTGGCGGTTTAATGCTGGCAGATAAAACTGCGGAGGAAGCACAAGAGTTGCTGATTAAACGCTACCGCAACCAGTTGAAGCGTGTCGAGCAGTTTAACGCGACAGATCTCTTTTCCTCTTTTGCTAATGCTGTTACCTCGATATATGACCCGCACACCGATTACATGTCGCCGCGCAGTGAAGAGAATTTCAAGATAAATATGTCACTCTCGCTGGAGGGGATAGGCGCAGTACTACAAATCGAAGACGAGTTTACTCAGGTAGTTCGCGTTATCCCCGGCGGCCCCGCCGACGCGCAAGGGATATTGCAGGCCGAGGATAAAATCGTCGGTGTCGGTCAGGAGGGTGAAGACGTTGTCGATGTCGTCGGCTGGCGGCTAGATGATGTGGTCGATCTCATTCGCGGTCCAAAAGATTCGCAAGTGACGCTCCAAATAATCCCCACCATGGGTGAATTTGCCGATCAGCAGCGCGAAATCACAATTACTCGCGACAAAGTAAAGCTAGAAGACCAAGCGGCGAGCGGCAGCCTTGTTGAAATCAGTTCTAGCACCGAGCGCCCCGCTACCCGCATTGGAGTGATTGAGCTGCCGGCGTTCTACTTTGACTTTGAGGCTTATCGCCAGCGTGACCCCGACTACAAAAGCAGTACTCGCGATGTCTACAACCTACTGCGAGAGATGGCCGACGAAAACGTCGATGGCATTATTTTAGATTTGCGCAGCAACGGTGGTGGCTCTCTGCATGAGGCCACTACGATGACTGATCTATTTGTAGAGCCAGGCCCAGTTGTGCAGATAAAGAATGCGGACAATAAAGTGGATCGCAGACAACGCGCACGCAGTGCTGCAGTTTACAACGGCCCTTTAGTTGTTCTAGTTGATCGCCTGAGTGCATCTGCTTCTGAGATTTTAGCAGGTGCATTGCAGGACTATCAGCGCGCACTCATTGTCGGCAGCCAAACCTACGGCAAAGGCACAGTGCAAGATATCACCGGGCTTAGCTCTGGTCAGGTAAAGCTTACCATCTCTAAGTACTACCGTATTTCAGGTGACAGCACACAAAACCGCGGAGTCGTCCCGGATGTAGCCCTGCCCTCACTCTGGGATAGTAGTAAAATTGGTGAGCGCGAGCGGGATAATGCCCTGCCCTGGGATACGATTCACCCGGTCTCGCATCGACTCTACCCCAGCTTTGACGACTACTTGCCTGATTTGCGTCAGCGCCACTTGCAACGTCAGCAGACTAAAAGTGAGCTTATACGCCTTACTGAGAGTCTCGAGCTGGAAAGGGAGTGGGATCAGAGCACTCAGGTATTAGTCAACCTTGATGCTCGTCAGGCGCAAAAACAACAGCGTGAAGAAGCCCTCTTGGCCATCGAGAATAGGCATCGTGTTCGCCGGGATCTCGAGCCCTATAGCGATGTTGAAAGTTGGCGCAAAGTAGAAAAAGCGGACGACAAAGAGAGCGTCGATCAGAGCTCTGACTCTGGCTCTACCGACGACAGCACAGAAAAAGAAGAGTTGGTGACAGTCTCAGCTGACGATGATCCTCTGCTGATTGAGGCCGCATATGTACTGGCCGATTTGATTCAGTTAACCAAATAACTCTACATCGGTGTCAACCTAATCTTGCCTGTAGCGTTATAAGTGATTGAATCACACTAGAGAGATTGTACGTTGCCAACTGCACAGGTTAAACAATCTGAATCTATAGGTAGAGATGAGTCTGCCGAGCGCTCGCTGCCGCCAACGTTAAATACAGTTTTGGCCTCCATGCAGACGCGCCTTTTCGCTATTGCCTTCAGTGCAACTGGGCAGCGTGAAGATGCGTTAGATCTCGTTCAAATTGCAATGGAAAAGCTCGTCGCACACTACGCGCAACGCCCTGCCCAAGAGTGGAAGCCCCTGCTCCTGACCATTCTCGGCAATGCCATAACCGACCACTATCGGCGCACTGCTCGGCACCGAAAAGTCTTTGCCGAGAGCAGTCAAGATAGTGAGTTCGATGGTTTAGAGGCTATTGCGAGCGATACGCTCTCTGGAGCAGACCAGTTGGCAGCTGAGCGCTTTAATCGGCAATTAGTTATGGCCTTGGGTGAACTGCCGGAACGTCAGCGCCAAGTATTCCTGCTGCGTGGCTGGGGTGAGTTGAGCATCGCAGAGAGTGCGGCGGCTATGGACTGTAGCATTGGCACAGTCAAACAACATTATTTCCGCGCGCTCAGGGCTCTGCGCGCACTCTTTGAACAAAACAACATTGATGCCACCCTATTGAGGAGCCAGAGCGAATGAATAGGCAAAGTGAAAATCCGCTAGAGCAGCAGCAATTATGGCGCGAACAGCTCCAAGCCAATGAGCAAAACTACCAACAAGATGAGCAGCTACAACAGCGCTTGAACACAATTAGGCTTACTGCTCTGCAATCTGTCAGTCACACAAATATGAAAAGTAGACGGCGTTGGACCCACTTGGCAGTGGCGGCCTCGCTGGTGTTGGCGGTTATGTTGCCGCTGGGATATTCGGGCTTGGATCAAAACCCAGCTGAACCCCAGCAGCTGTTCGTCTGGGAGGACAATCCACTAGAGCTTTATG
>JBLYYE010000028.1:0-12094 GCA_048549915.1 Porticoccaceae bacterium | reverse complement strand
TCGCAAAAAGTCTCCAGTGAAACGACATTGATTTGTGCGCTGGCTAAAAGTCGCGATATCTCCTCGACAATCCCGGGGCGGTCGTTGGCGACAATTTCCACTCCGACCATGCTGCCAGTTTCTTCATCGCTAAGCGCTGCGCCAGTTGTCTCAATACTGATCTTTAACGCGGTGCTCTCCAAGGCTTGAAGAGCAGTTGCTAGCGCTGCCTGGTTATTGTCCGGCACTGAGATCAGCAGTAAGCCGGCAAATTTTCCCGACAGCCGCGACATACTGCTCTCAAGCCAATTGCCACCTGCCGCGGCGATAGTGCCGGCCAGTTTTTCAACGATGCCGGGTTGATCGTCGGCGAGAACAGTAATAACCAGTGAGCTGTGCATAGTAGTGTCCCTGTAGAGAAAGCCGAGGATAGCCTTCCAAAGCAATAGTTTGCGCGGTTATCGAGATGGCTGCAACTGCACCCCAGCTTGGCGTATTATGGGCCAGTAATAACTTCAATCAGGGGTGGGCAATGTTTTTAAATATTTTTAAAGCGAGTGTCGGTTTTAGTGTTTTAGCGCTGTTGGCGATGACCGGTTGCGAGCGCTCCGCGCCAGTGGAAAAGAGCGCCTCAGCGATAGCGGCAGCCATAGCTAGCCCGCAGCGCAGCGATGCTGATCGCGCGCGCGATCAATATCGCCACCCCCAGAAAACTCTGGAGTTTTTCGCTATTGAGCCAGATATGGATGTGGTTGAGATTTGGCCCGGCGGTGGCTGGTATAGCGCTATTCTAGCGCCACTGGTGGATGGCCAATTGATAGCGGCTCATTTTCCGGCAGTGCCGGCCGCCGGAATCAGTGAGCGCGCAGTGAATTACTTTAAACGCTCTCGAGAGAGTTATGCAGCTGCAATTGCGGCGCCAGATTCTGCCTGGAGTAATATCACTTTGGCGCAATTCGATCCGTCCCAGCAGCTGCTGACCGTCGCTGACGAGTCTGCCGATGCGGTACTGACTTTTCGCAATGTACACAACTGGTTGAATACCGATTCTGAGCAGACCGCCTTTGAGCTGTTTTTTCAGGCGCTCAAGCCGGGTGGTGTTCTCGGTGTCGTAGAGCATCGCGCGGCGCCTGAGACTAGCCGTGACGCGATGCGCAGCAGCGGCTATATGACACAGGCTTATGTCGTGGAATTGGCAGAGCAGGCCGGTTTTGTGCTCGAGGCGAGCAGCGAAGTAAACGCTAACTCGCTAGATAATCGCGATCACCCCAAAGGCGTCTGGACACTGCCGCCCAATCTGCGCCTAGGCGACGAGCGGCGCGAGGAGTTCTTGGCCATCGGTGAGAGTGATCGCATGACGCTGCGTTTTCGCAAGCCAGTGGCAACAGAGCAGAGCGGTTACTGAGTGATTGAGATCCCGCTCGAGCGGCTCTCCGCCGATCTTCTCGATGCTCTGATGGAGGAGTTTATCCTGCGCGAGGGCACCGACTACGGTGATCAAGAGCTGTCGCTGGCGGGTAAAAAATCTCGCTTGCAACGCCAGCTCGAACGGGGTGACGTGCTGATAACCTTCGATCCACAGACCGAAAACTGCAATTTGCTCACTCGCCAGCAGTTGCGACGGGCTTTAGTCGAACAGGTCGCAGAGCCAGAGCAGGAGTATCTCGAAGGTGGTGCGGGATGGCCGGATGATGAGTTTAGCGGTGCCTAATTTGTCGTCTAACAGTACTTTGTGGGCGGAGCTTATTTCGCCAAAAATCGCTGCAGATATTCAAGCCGCTGAGCGTGTGTGGGTGGCTTGCAGTGGGGGTTTGGACTCTATGGTGCTGTTGGATATCACAGCTGGGCTGCTGCCTTCCGAGCGCCTAGCGGTGGTGCATATCAACCACCAATTATCACCTCATGCCGATCACTGGCAGGCTGTTGTCGCTCAGCGCGCCGAGCAGTTGGGCTGCCACTTTGAGGTACATACAGTCGACTGTGCAACGCAGGGGGTGGGTTTAGAGGCGGCCGCGCGGCAAGCGCGCTATGCCGTTTTTGAAGCGCTGCTGGGGGCGGATGAGCTGCTTTTGCTCGGCCATCACGCCGATGATCAATTGGAGACGCTACTCTATAGGCTTTTGCGCGGCGCTGGTTTGCGCGGTCTGGCGGCCATCCCTGTGCAGCGCACAATTGGCCGTGGCAAATTACTGCGCCCACTGTTGGAGGTGCCTCGCCAGAGGCTTGAGCAGTACGCCAATCAAAACCAGCTGCAGTGGGTAGAGGACGAGAGCAATAACCGCGAGTTGTACGATCGCAATTATCTGCGTCGCCAAGTGACACCGGCGCTGCGCAAGCGTTGGCAGCAGTGGCACCTGCCGCTAGCGCGGACCACAGAGCACCTGCGCGAAGGTGACCAGCTATTGGCTGAACTGGCACAGATGGATTTGCAAGCCTGTGCTGAACGCAGTGAGCAGGGCGGCCGTTCACTCTCGATCGAATTGCTGGAGGGCTTGGCCCCCCGCAGGCAGCGCAACCTGCTGCGCTACTGGCCGGAGATTGCACAGCAAGGGGGTCTGGTCTCAGCGAAAGAGTTGCAACAGTTAGAAGCCACTGTGCTGACTGCCCGCGAGGACGCGCAACCGCAGCTGTGCGGCGATGGCTATCACTGGCGGCGGTTTGCTGGGAGGCTCTACTTGCTGTCCGAGAGCTTAGAACATCAAAAGCCTACGGCCTATTCTTTGCAGTGGTCTTTGCACAATTTACCGGCCTCCTTGAGTCTGCCCGACGGCAGTTCGCTGGTGGCGACTGCGGCCGAATATACTGTTGGTGGTGAGCCACTGTTGCGCACTGATTTAAATTCATTGAGCGTTCGCCCGCGAGAACCCGGCGTGCGCAGCCGTCCAGTCGGCCGACGGGGCTCAGCGCCACTTAAGAACGTCTTTCAGGAGCAGGGCATACCGCCGTGGTTGCGCTCTGACACCCCGCTGCTCTGGGCTGGGGAAAAACTGGCCGCAGTCGGTGGGCTTTGGGTAGAGGCAGGTTGCGCAGCGCCGGCTGAGCAGGCCGGGGTAAAAATTGTTCACATTGGCGCTTCTCAGCCACTTTCTGAGTAGCAATAACAGGACTGATCTGGTAGTCTGATATCCCATCTCGCAGAGGATGGATCTCGGCCCAAAACGGCAAAATATCGCGGCCAAAAAAACCTCGCTTGAACCTTGTCAGTACCCCTTTGATAGTGGGTGCTTTGTTCGATTTGGCTTCTGGAATAGCTATGACGCGTTTTATTTTTGTCACCGGTGGTGTGGTTTCTTCTTTGGGTAAGGGTATCGCTGCCGCTTCGCTGGGTGCTGTGCTCGAGGCGCGAGGCTTAAAAGTTACCATCCTCAAGTTAGATCCCTATTTAAATGTAGACCCCGGCACCATGAGCCCCTTCCAGCACGGTGAGGTTTACGTTACCCAAGACGGCGCTGAGACCGATCTCGATTTGGGCCATTACGAACGTTTCTTGCGTTCTAAAATGACTCAAAACAATAACTTCACCAGCGGGCAGATTTACGAAACAATTTTGCGTCGCGAGCGCCGCGGCGACTATCTGGGCGGCACCGTCCAGGTTATTCCCCACGTCACCGATGAGATCAAGCGTCGAGTTTACGCCGGTGCGGGCGATGCCGACATTGCCGTGGTAGAGATTGGTGGCACCGTAGGTGATATTGAGTCTCAGCCCTTCTTAGAGTCTGTCCGCCAAATGGTCCTAGAGCTGGGCCGCCAACGTGCACTGTTAATGCACCTCACTCTGGTGCCTTATATTGCCTCGGCGGGCGAGAGTAAAACTAAACCTACCCAGCACTCAGTAAAAGAGATGCGCTCAATCGGCTTGCTGCCCGATGTGCTGCTGTGCCGATCTGAGGTAGAGATCGACAACGGCCAGCGCAAAAAGATTTCGCTGTTTACCAATGTCCCTGAAGCTGCAGTGATCCCGTTGGTTGATGCTAAGACCATCTACCAAGTACCGCGCATGTTGCACACTTGGGGACTTGATCAATACGTTTTAGACCAATTTAATTTGGATCAGCCAGCGGCTAATCTGGACGAGTGGGATCAGGTAGTTGAGAACCAACTGCACTCCAAAGGCGAAGTTAAAATCGCTATGGTGGGCAAATACATGGAGCTGCTTGATGCCTATAAGTCGCTCACAGAAGCACTGGTGCATGCCGGCATCCACAACAAAACCAAGGTGAAAATTGCCTATATCGATTCCGAGGCGCTCGAGCAGCAGCCCAGCCTGCTGGACGATGCCGATGCGATATTGGTCCCGGGTGGATTTGGTACCCGCGGCACCGAGGGCAAGATTATGGCGGTCCGCCATGCCCGCGAGAACAACGTGCCTTACCTGGGTATCTGCTTGGGTATGCAGATCGCGGTCATTGAATACGCGCGCAATGTTTGCAAATTAGAGGGTGCCAACAGCACCGAGTTTGATGAGCAGACAGCGCACCCGGTGGTCGGCTTAATTACCGAATGGATTGATGCCAGTGGCAACGTTGAAACGCGCGATATCGATTCTGACTTGGGCGGTACTATGCGCCTGGGTGCACAGACTTGCCACCTGATTCCGGGCTCTAAAATCGCTGAGGTTTACGGTGCCCAAGAGATCAAAGAGCGCCACCGCCATCGCTATGAAGTCAACAACAACTATGTCGACCAGCTCAAAGCGGCGGGCCTGATTGTCGGCGGTCTCTCCTACGACAAAACTTTGGTTGAGACGGTCGAGCTAGCAGAGCATCCCTGGTTTGTCGCTTGCCAGTTCCACCCCGAATTTACCTCTACCCCGCGCGATGGTCACCCACTTTTTGAAGGTTTTGTACAAGCGGCCATGAAGCAGCAAGCACATACCGGTGGTCAATCATGAGCGGCGCTGCACAGATGATTAAAGTGGCCGGTATCGAGGTTGCCAACGACAAACCTATGACACTGTTTGGCGGTATGAATGTACTCGAGTCACGCGACATGGCGCTGCGCGTTGCAGAAGCGTATGTCGAAGCGACCACGGCACTGGGTATCCCATACGTTTTTAAGGCCTCTTTCGATAAGGCCAACCGCTCCTCTATCCACTCCTATCGCGGCCCCGGTATGGAAGAGGGATTGCGTATATTTGAGGCGGTAAAAGAGGCCTTTAATGTTCCAGTTATTACCGATGTGCACGAGGTCTGGCAAGCGGCACCGGTCGCCGAAGTGTGTGATGTGATTCAACTGCCCGCATTTTTGGCTCGCCAAACCGACTTGGTTGAGGCGATGGCCAAAACCGGTGCAGTGATCAATGTCAAAAAACCGCAGTTTTTGAGCCCTGGCCAAATGGGCAATATTGTTGAGAAGTTTCGCGAGTGCGGCAACGATAAAGTGATGCTGTGCGAGCGCGGTACTACCCTGGGTTACGACAACTTAGTGGTCGATATGCTCGGTTTTCGCACCATGAAAGAGGTCAGCCACGGTGCGCCGCTGATCTTTGATGTCACCCATGCGTTGCAGTGTCGCGACCCTATGGGTGCGGCCTCGGGCGGTCGTCGCCACCAAGTGGCTGAACTCGGCCGCGCTGGCATCGCCGTGGGTATTGCCGGTCTGTTCCTAGAGGCGCACCCCGAGCCCGATAACGCGAAATGCGACGGCCCAAGTGCCTTGCCTCTAGATGTATTACAGCCGTTTTTGGCGCAAATGAAAGCGTTTGATGATCTGCTTAAAGCGCAGGTCGATTTAAATATTCGTTAACTTAATCTCCGCGGCCAGATGCCGCGCCCCACTCTTAGGAGCCCCTTTATGTGTGAGCAGTCCACAATGATCAAAGAAATCCGCGCTATTGAAATTCTTGATTCGCGCGGCAACCCTACAGTGCAGGCTGACGTCATCTTAGAGAGCGGTATCGTCGGTACCGCCGCAGCCCCTTCAGGTGCATCCACCGGCTCGCGCGAAGCGTTAGAGCTGCGCGATGGCGACAAAGCGCGCTACCTGGGCAAGGGTGTCCTCACCGCTGTGAACAACATCAACACCACTATTCGCGATCTGTTGGTCGGTAGCGACGCAGCCGATCAACGCGCACTCGACAACGCTATGATTGCCGCCGACGGCACCGACAACAAAGCTAACTTTGGTGCCAACGCAATTTTGGCCGTCTCGCTGGCCGCTGCCAAAGCGGCTGCCCAAGCCAAAGGCTTGCCGCTTTATGCGCATATTGCCGAACTTAATGGCACCGCGGGCCAATACAGTATGCCGGTACCGATGATGAATATTATTAACGGCGGCGAGCACGCCGATAACAATGTCGATATCCAAGAGTTTATGGTTCAGCCGGTATCGGCGAAAAGCTTTGCAGAGGCGCTGCGGGTTGGTGCAGAGATTTTTCATGCGCTCAAAAAAGTGCTCTCAGCGCGCGGTCTCAACACCGCAGTGGGTGACGAGGGCGGCTTTGCTCCCAACTTGTCTTCAAATGCTGAAGCTTTGGCAGTGATCAAAGAAGCAGTCGCGGCAGCCGGTTATGAGCTGGGTAGCGATGTCACACTGGCGCTGGATTGCGCGGCCTCAGAATTTTACAAAGATGGGCAGTACAACCTCAGCGGTGAAGGTAAAATTTACAGCGCCGAAGGCTTTAGTGACTTCTTGGCTGAACTTTGTGATCAGTATCCCATTATCTCTATTGAGGATGGGCAAGATGAATCGGATTGGGCGGGCTGGAAGTATCAAACAGAAAAGCTTGGCGAGCGTGTACAGCTAGTGGGCGACGATTTGTTTGTCACTAATACCAAAATTTTGCAGCGTGGTATCGATGAGTCTATTGGCAATTCTATTCTGATTAAATTTAACCAGATTGGCTCGCTCTCAGAGACTCTTGACGCTATCGCCATGGCTAAACAGGCTGGCTATACCGCGGTTATCTCACACCGCTCAGGTGAGACTGAAGACACTACGATTGCCGACTTAGCAGTAGCCACTGCCGCCGGCCAAATTAAAACTGGTTCGCTGTGCCGTTCAGACCGCGTTGCCAAGTACAACCGCTTGTTGGTGATTGAGGCAGAGCTAGGCAATGCTGCGGCACCATACAAAGGTCGCGCCGAGTTCAAAGCGTAAACAGCTTAGAAGAAAAAGCCCGCACAGCAATGCTGAGCGGGCTTTTTTTTGCACGGCATTCACAAGAGGCTGCTGTGAAGTAGGCTTTTCGCCTTAGACAGCTTTCGCTTTTACCTCGCCACTGTGAAGCTTGATGTTCAACTCGTCGCCTGGGGCGACACGGCTGCTGTCGGTCACCGCCTCTCCATGGACCAGCACCACAGCATAGCCGCGCTCTAGCACCTTGAGAGGGCTGACCGCATCGAGCAGCTGCAACTTGTTACTCAAATCGCTGCGCTGTTGTTTGAGTCGCTTCTCCATGCTCCGTTGCAACCGCTGGCGTTGCTCAACAAGTCTTTGATTCAGCGCTTTTAAGCGCAGCGCCGGATCGTTGCGTTGTAGGCGTCTGCGCAGCTGTTCGAGAGTTTTTTGGTGGCGGCTTAATAGGCGCTGTTGGCCGCGTTGTAGCTGCTGTTCTAACTGATCTAAACGCTGAGCTTGCTGTTGTAAGCGCTGTGCCGGGTGGCGCAGCCTTTGCCGCAGATGGTTGGTGGAGAGTTGGCAAGCGGCCAGTTTGCGATGAATAGCAGTTTGTAGAGCGCGCTCCAGGGCGGCGATATAGCTGACTAACTCTGCGCACTCTTGGCTGACCAGTTCCGCTGCAGCGGAGGGCGTTGGCGCGCGTAAATCGGCGACAAAATCGGCGATAGTAAAGTCGCTCTCATGGCCTACGGCACTGATCACGGGTATCTGGCTGGCGCGCATTGCTCGGGCCAGAGCCTCGTTATTAAAGGCCCATAAATCTTCAAGCGAGCCGCCGCCGCGGCCGACAATAAGCACATCGGCAGCGCCGTGCCAGTTGGCGGTTTGAATCGCTTCGATAATAGCTTGAGGCGCTGTGTCGCCTTGAACCGCGGTCGGGTAAATGAATACCTCCGTGCGACTATCGCGGCGCGCCAAAACCGAAAGTACATCGTGAATCGCTGCACCACTGGATGAGGTGATGACACCCACCCGGCGAATGGTCTCGGGCAGTGGGCGTTTGAGCTCGCTGGCAAATAACCCTTCATCGGCAAGCCGCTGCTTAAGCTGCTCAAACTGCCGCTGCAGCGCACCTAAACCTGCCTCTTCCATCTGTTCAATAACCAGTTGGTACTCGCCGCGCGCCTCATAAAGCCCGGCGCGGCAGCGCACTAACACTTGCTGGCCATTGGCTGGTGAAAAGCGCACGCGATTATTCGAGCCGCGAAACATCGCACAGCGCACCTGTGCCTGTTTATCTTTGAGAGTTAAATACCAGTGGCCAGAGCTTGGCTTTGCTAGGTTGGATATTTCGCCCTCTACCCACAGTGCAGGCAGTTGTGTCTCTATTAAATGGCGTACGCTGCGATTTAACTGAGAAACCGTAATGACGGTTTTATTGGGGCTTTGAGCGGCGCTAAAGTTGTCTGGCTGGGCTGTATTCATGCGGCTATTGTAGGGTTATCGGCGCTGCTCTGCACCCCGCGTCGGCTGTCATTTTGGCCGCCATAAAAAACAGAAAAATCAGAGGTTTATTTGTTTTGACTGGCAAAAATAAACTTTGCTGAAAAACCCCTGCGTAGATTATAATGAGGCGCTTACTTTTTCTTCTACCTGCCGAGGTAAGCCACTCCCATGTTGCGAATCGCACACGAAGCACTCACATTTGACGACGTTCTTTTGATGCCCGGCTATTCCGAGGTTACCGCCAAGGATGTCTCGCTAGTTTCTCAATTGACTAAAACCATTTCGCTTAATATCCCTCTGCTCTCCGCAGCCATGGATACAGTCACTGATGCCCGCCTGGCTATTGCGTTAGCGCAAGAGGGCGGTATCGGTATTATCCACAAAAGTATGACCATCGAGCAGCAGGCGCGGGCAGTTTGGAATGTAAAAAAATACGAGAGTGGCGTGGTACGCAACCCGATCACTATTGAAGCTACGGCTACTCTTGGCGAGCTCAGCGAGCTGTGTCGAGAGCAAGATATCTCAGGCTTGCCGGTATTCGATCAAGGCGCCTTGGTGGGTATTGTCACTCGACGCGATGTGCGTTTCGCCGCTGATATGAATGCACCGGTCAGTTCAGCTATGACGCCAAGGGATCAGTTGATAACGGTCAAAGAGGGAACAGATACTAAAGAAGTGCGCGCTCTGTTCCACAAAAACCGCATTGAAAAAGTGCTGGTTGTCGACGACGAGTTCAATCTGCAAGGTTTGATAACCGTCACCGATATCGACAAGGCTGAGCAATACCCCGACGCTTGTAAAGATGACCAAGGTCGCTTGCGCGTGGGTGCCTCTGTGGGTGTCGGTGGCGATACCGATGAGCGTATTGCCGCACTGGTAGCCGCTGGAGTCGACTTGTTAGTAGTGGATACTGCTCATGGCCACTCGCTCAATGTGCTCAACCGCGTTAGCTGGATTAAACAGCACTATCCGCAGGTGCAAGTTATTGGTGGCAATGTCGCCACTGCTGAAGGAGCCAAAGCGCTGGCGGATGCAGGTGCCGATGCAGTTAAAGTGGGTATTGGCCCAGGTTCTATCTGCACCACACGTATTGTCACCGGTATCGGTGTGCCGCAAATTACTGCCATTGCTGAAGCTGTTTCTGCCCTCGAGGGTACCGGTGTTTCTGTGATCGCCGATGGCGGCATCCGCTACTCTGGCGATATCGCCAAAGCCGTCGCTGCAGGCGCTGGAGCAGTGATGATGGGTTCCATGTTGGCCGGTACCGATGAGGCGCCTGGCGAGATTGAGATCTATCAAGGCCGCTCGTACAAGTCGTATCGTGGCATGGGCTCGCTCGGCGCTATGTCGCAAACTCAAGGTTCTAGCGATCGCTATTTCCAAGATGCCAGCGCTGGCCAAGAAAAGCTGGTACCCGAGGGCATTGAGGGGCGTATTCCTTACAAAGGCCCAGTGGCGGCGATTATTCACCAGATGATGGGTGGCTTGCGTTCGGCGATGGGTTACACCGGCAGTCGCACTATTGACGAGATGCGCACCAACCCCAAGTTTGTCCGCGTCACCTCTGCCGGTATGGGTGAGAGCCATGTACATGATGTACAGATTACTAAAGAGGCTCCCAACTACCCGGTGGGTGGGCGTTAATTAGAACTAGAACCAACTGTTAACAGAGAGCCGGCTGCGAGCCGGCTCTATTTTTTAATCTGCCTTTGCGCACTTTGACAGAGTATTGACCATGGCCGATATCCACGCCGAAAAAATTCTTATCCTTGATTTTGGCTCACAGTACACGCAGCTAATTGCTCGGCGTATTCGCGAGATCGGTGTCTTCTCTGAGATCCGCCCTTGGGATATTAGCGTCGAAGAGATCGCCGAGTTTGGCCCGCGCGGTATTATCCTCTCCGGCGGTCCCGAGTCGGTCACACTCGGCGACAGCTCACCGAAAGCCCCGGCCGGCCTATTTGAAATGGGCTTGCCGGTGCTGGGTATCTGCTACGGTATGCAGACTATGGCCGCGCAGCTAGGTGGCCAAGTGGAAAGTTCTGCGGTGCATGAATTTGGTTATGCACAGGTCAAAGTGGAAACTGAGAGTGCGCTATTTAAAGATATTGCCGACCACCTTGCCGACGATGGCAAACCACTGCTCGATGTCTGGATGAGCCACGGCGATAAGGTGACGGCGTTGCCGGATAACTTCAGCCTGTTGGCCTCTACGCCCTCTTGCCCAATAGCGGCCATGGCCGATGAAAACCGTCATTTTTACGGTATCCAGTTCCACCCCGAAGTCACCCACACCTTGCAGGGTGGGCGTATTTTTGAACACTTTATTGTCAATGTCTGTGGCTGTGCCAAGTTGTGGACTGCCGCCGGCATTATCGAAGATCAAATCGCCCGCGTGCGCGAACAAGTTGGCGATAACAAAGTGTTGTTGGGGCTCTCTGGGGGTGTCGACTCCTCGGTGGTTGCCGCGCTGCTGCACCGCGCTATTGGCGATAAACTCACCTGCGTGTTTGTCGACAACGGCCTGCTGCGCAAAAACGAAGGCGACATGGTGATGGAGATGTTTGCCAACAACATGGGCGTCAAGGTGATTCGCGCCGATGCCGCTGATCTTTTCCTCGGTCGTTTAGAAGGTGTTAGCGACCCCGAGAAAAAACGCAAAGTGATCGGCAATACCTTTATCGAAGTATTCGACGAGCACGCCACAGCTCTTACTGAGGTCAGCTTCCTCGCCCAAGGCACAATCTACCCCGATGTAATCGAATCTGCCGCCTCTAAAACCGGCAAAGCCCACGTGATTAAGTCACACCACAATGTTGGCGGTCTGCCCGACGATATGGCGATGGAGCTGGTGGAGCCGCTGCGCGAGCTGTTTAAAGATGAAGTGCGCAAAATTGGCCTCGAGCTCGGTCTTCCTTACGACATGGTCTACCGCCACCCGTTCCCCGGCCCAGGCCTAGGAGTTCGTATTCTTGGCGAAGTGAAAAAAGAGTACGCCGATGTGCTGCGCGAAGCGGATGCCATTTTTATCGAAGAACTGCACAACGCCGACTGGTATCACAAAACCAGCCAAGCGTTTGCCGTGTTCCTGCCGATTAAATCGGTCGGCGTGGTGGGCGATGCCCGCCGCTACGAGTGGGTGATTGCCCTGCGCGCCGTCGAGACTATCGATTTTATGACTGCCCGCTGGGCGCACCTGCCATACGAGCTTTTAGAGAAAGTCTCTAACCGGATCATCAACGAGATAGCTAAGGTCTCACGGGTGACATACGACGTTTCTAGCAAGCCCCCTGCGACAATAGAGTGGGAATAGCATCAATAAAATAAATCGTTATAAATCAATAGTATAGTATTTTCACACTTGTTTCACACCTCAGAAAACCCCTTGATATACAAGGGTTTTTATTTTATAGTTGCACAGAATGTTTCACACCAGAGACACTATTGCGTGTCGTAGGGAACGTCTGTGACTACGAACAAAAAGACTGATGCCGAATAGTTACTTGGGGATAGGGGAGAAATCTACCGAATGTCCCGAAGTGGTGACGTG
>JBLYYE010000027.1:0-9725 GCA_048549915.1 Porticoccaceae bacterium | reverse complement strand
TCGATATTTTTCAAGTCGGCCGTGGCGGACAAGGATAAGAAGGTCTACATCGGAGTGGGGGTGCAGTTCGCCGCGTCCGTAACCGCCGACCGCGACTAAGCATATAGCCTTGTCCCAGCTAAACAGCTGCCACGCCTGTTGAAGCAACAGATCCATAAAGGTGGCTTGCTCGTTGACTAAAGTATGAACGTATTCGCCTTGGTGGAAGCGCTGATTGAAATGGTCGGCAGCGTGGTTGAGCGCCTGACGGAAAACTTCTGTGGCGGGTTTTTCTGCCAGTTCGGCAGCGAATCGAGGCGCATCGTAAAGCTCGGCAGAGGCAGCAGTTTGCTCAATCACAGTTTTTAGAGCCTCTCGTCGCTGCGCAAAGTAAAGACCTCAACGCCATTTGCGGTGACTGCCATGGTATGTTCCCACTGCGCAGAAAGTCGGCCGTCGCGCGTCTCTACAGTCCAATCATCACTTTTTAGCTTGGTCTCTGCGCGGCCGGCGTTGACCATCGGTTCGATAGTAAATGTCATCCCTTCGCGCAGTTCCATGCCAGTGCCAGGTTTACCGTAGTGAAGAATCTGCGGATCCTCATGAAAGACATCGCCAATACCGTGCCCGCAGTAGTCGCGCACGACGGAGTAATAGTTGGCCTCGGCGTGCTGTTGGATGACGTGGCCGATATCGCCGAGGCGGGCCCCAGGCCCCACCAGCTCGATACCTTTATAGAGGCACTCTTGAGCTACTGTTACCAATCGCTCTGCATGGCCGGCGGTTTTGCCAACTAAAAACATCTTGCTGGTATCGCCATACCAACCATCTTTAATTACCGTGACGTCAATATTGATAATGTCGCCGCTTTTGAGGATCTTTTTGGCGGAGGGTATACCGTGGCAGATCACTTGGTTGACTGAGGTACAGACCGATTTGGGAAAGCCACGGTAACCCAAACAAGCAGGTATAGCTTTTTGCACGTCGACTATGTGGTTGTGGCACAAAGTGTCGAGCTCTTCAGTGGAGACGCCGGGCACTACATATTCACCGATCATATCCAGTACTTCTGCGGCCATGCGTCCAGCGACACGCATTTTTTCCAACTGTTCAGGGGTGCGAATATTAACCTTCATTGTTGCTCCTAAAAGAATCTTGGGTCAGCGTGCGAGTGGAGTGCGATCCCGCATAGCTGCGCATTGTAGAGGATTGCCGGCAGGGGTGACAGTAGAGCGGCTGGCGATGGCTAAATTCTTTCCACTTTGCCGCGAATATGGTATAAAGCGCGCCGTGATTGGGTCGTTGGGCTCAGTCGCCTCGGTTGCTTGCGTCAGCGCAAGTGGCAAAAGCAGTAAATTAAGCCCCGGCAATGGTGCCGTGGCCATAAATCACACACGTTCCGACACAGCTGTCTGGGTGCCTTTTCAGCGCGAGCTTAGGGTTGATAGTTGGGGATCGTGGAGGCTTAACCCCCTGGAGAAAATTATGCCTACAGTAAGCATGCGCGATATGTTGCAAGCCGGTGTCCACTTTGGCCACCAAACCCGTTTTTGGAACCCCAAGATGGGCCAGTATATTTTTGGCTCACGCAACAAGGTTCACGTTATCAACCTAGAACACACTGTCCCTGCATTTAATGATGCATTGGCTCTGCTGCGCAGTCACGCAGCCAAAGGCAATCAGGTGATGTTTGTCGGCACCAAGCGCGCCGCTCAAAAAATTGTTAAAGAGCAGGCCGAACGTGCCGGTATGCCTTTCGTCAGCCATCGCTGGCTGGGCGGCATGCTCACCAACTACAAGACCATCCGCGACTCTATTCGCCGTTTCCGCGAGTTAGAAGCTCAATCAGCTGACGGTACCTTTGAAAAACTGACTAAGAAAGAAGCTCTGATGCGTTCGCGTACCATGGAGAAGCTTGAAACTTCGATCGGTGGTATCAAGGACATGAACGGCCTGCCCGATGTGTTGTTTGTTATCGACGTAGATCACGAGCGCATCGCCATCAACGAGGCGAACAAGCTGGGTATTCCGGTTATCGGTATCGTCGATACCAACAGCGATCCCGATGGTGTTGACCACGTCATCCCAGGTAACGACGATTCAATTCGCGCTATCCGTTTGTACGCTGCGGCAGCTGCCGATGCGGTATTGGAAGGAAAAGCGGCTGCTGGCAAAGGCGGCGCTAAAGATGAGTTTGTCGAAGAAGTTGCCGCACCAGTTGAAGCGCCCGCTGAAGCTGAAGCTGCTGCAGTGCCCGCTGCAGAGTAAGCGCAGCACACTGAGTAGTTTGAAAAAGGGGGCCTAGCCCCCTTTTTCTCAAATTTAATCGGCGCAACAGGTTGCGCTAATGTTATTACGGCAAGTGTTGCCAACTATTTTGGAGAAAAATCCATGACTCAAATTACTGCCTCATTGGTAAAAGATCTGCGCGAACGCACTGGCCTTGGCATGATGGAGTGTAAAAAAGCGCTGGTAGAAGCTGGCGGTGACATCGATAAAGCAATCGATGATCTGCGCAAATCAAGTGGCTTGAAGGCTGCTAAGAAAGCGAGCCGTACAGCGGCTGATGGTGTGGTTGCCGTGCGTGTTGATGGTGGTTACGCACTGGTTGCCGAAGTTAACAGCGAAACAGATTTTGTTGCCCGCGATGACAACTTCCTCGGTTTTGTTAACATTGTTGCCGATGCGGCAGTGGCTGCGCGCAGCACCGATTTGGCCGCTGTTATGGCAGGTGACTTGGAAGCCAAGCGCGAAGCTTTGGTGCAGAAAATTGGTGAAAATATCTCTGCGCGTCGCTTGGCTGCTCTGGAAGCTGAGGTTGCCGGTGCTTATGTCCACAGCAACAACCGCATTGCGGTAATTGTTGGCTTGACCGGTGGCAGCGAAGAGCTGGCCCGCGATGTAGCGATGCATGTCGCTGCGGTCAACCCTGCAGTAGTTAGCTCAGACCAAATGCCGGCTGACCTAATCGCTAAAGAAAAAGAGATCTTCTCTGCTCAAGCCCGAGAAAGCGGCAAGCCTGAAGAGATCATCGAAAAAATGATCCAAGGTCGCATCAGCAAGTTCTTAAAAGAGTCGAGCCTGCTTGATCAGCCATTCGTTAAAGATCCAGATACTACCGTTGGCAAATTGGTTGCAGCTGCTGGTGCCAGTATTTCTGGTTTCATTCGCTTTGAAGTAGGCGAAGGGATTGAGAAGGAAGAGGTTGATTTCGCGGCTGAAGTTGCCGCTCAGGTCGCTGCATCATCATAATGTAAGTGGTCGCCTCTGTGCCGGCGCAAGCGGGTGCAGAGGCAACGGCAGTCGCGCTGCCGACAATGGTTTGAACAGTTAAAGCCGTTACAATAAGACGCGGAGGGCGCATGTCTAGCCAAGCCAAAGAAAAGAAATACAAGCGTATTCTTCTCAAACTCAGCGGTGAAGAGCTGATGGGTTCTGAGGGTTTTGGGATTGATCCCAAAGTGCTCGATCAGATGGCGTTAGAAATTGGCCAGTTGGTCGGCATTGGCGTCCAGGTGGGTTTAGTTATTGGCGGCGGAAATTTGTTCCGCGGTGCAGCGCTGCACGAAGCCGGTATGGACCGCGTCACTGGCGACCATATGGGTATGCTGGCTACGGTGATGAATGCGCTGGCCATGCGCGATGCTTTAGAGCGATCTAATATCTCCTCTCATGTCATGTCAGCCATCCCTATGAGCGGGGTAGTTGAACACTATGATCGCCGTCGCGCTATGCGTTACTTGAAGCACGGTGATGTGGTTATTTTCTCTGCCGGCACTGGCAATCCGTTTTTTACTACCGATTCGGCGGCTTGTCTGCGCGGCATCGAGATTGAAGCGGATGTGGTGTTAAAGGCGACCAAAGTAGACGGTGTTTATTCAGCTGATCCAATGCTCGACCCCGATGCGCAGCTCTACTCTCATCTCAGTTACGATCAAGTGTTGGATCAAAAGCTCGGTGTCATGGACCTGACCGCCATCGTCTTGTGTCGTGAACACGCTATGCCACTGCGAGTATTCCGCATGTCCAAGCCCGGAGCGCTGCTTAAGTTAATAGTTGGGGGCGATGAAGGCACCCTGATTGAGGAGAAGTAACTATGTTGAACGAATTAAAACAAGACGCTCAACAGCGTATGGAAAAAGCCCTTGACGCTCTTGCGCAGGCCTTTAATAAAATTCGCACCGGCCGCGCTCACCCGTCTCTATTAGATGGTATCGTGGTCTCTTATTACGATGTCGATACTCCTCTGGCGCAAGTCGCCTCTATCGTCATCGAAGATGCGCGCACGCTCTCGGTAACACCCTGGGAGAAGAGCATTGTCCCCGATGTCGAGAAGGCAATTATGAAGTCTGACTTGGGTCTCAATCCGACTACTGCCGGTACCGTGATAAGAATACCTCTGCCTTCACTGACGGAAGAGACTCGCAAAACCTACGGTCGCCAGGCTCGCAATGAAGCGGAAGGTGGCCGTATTGCTATTCGCAATGTTCGTAGAAACGTGTTGGGTGATGTCAAAGATATGCTCAAAGACAAAATGATTTCTGAAGATGAAGAGCGCCGCGCTCAAGACGAAATTCAGAAAATCACCGATAGCTTCATCGCAAAGGTCGACCAAGCTCTGGCTGCCAAAGAGAAGGATTTGATGGAAATCTGACGATTGCCGACTATTCTCATCAAATGGTACAGACAATTTCTACCTCAAAAAAAACATCTAGCGCGCAGTTAGCGGAGCTCTCTCAGGGCTCTGAGCATCCTTTGCGCCACGTTGCTGTGATTATGGATGGCAACAATCGTTGGGCGCTACAGCGCGGTCTGCGCGGTTCGGCCGGGCACGAAGCCGGCGCCGAGCGCATCCGCGATTTTTTGCAGAGTGCTCGCGACTACGGTGTTAAAACCGCAACCTTGTTTGCATTCAGTAGCGAGAACTGGAATCGCTCAGCGATGGAAGTGCGCGCGCTGATGTCGCTGTTTGCGAGCTACCTTAAACGAGAAACTCCCAAGTTAGTCGCAGACAGCGTCAGGCTCAAAGTGATCGGTGAGCGGAAAAAATTTAGTAAACGGCTCTGTGATCAGATCGAGAAAGCTGAAACGCTCACTGCGCAAGGAGAGTTTGAGCTGGTGCTGGCAGTGGATTACGGTGGCCGCTGGGATATTGTCAACGCTGCGACGCAGCTGGCCCGACAAGTTGAAAGTGGCGAATTGAGCTCAGAGCAGATCAACGAAGCCCAGTTTTCACAACAGTTACAATTGGCCGGCATCTCAGACCCAGACCTCTGCATACGCACCGCTGGCGAACAGCGCATCAGCAATTTTTTGCTCTGGCAGCTGGCTTATACGGAGTTCTATTTCGCCTCGTGTTACTGGCCCGACTTCGATCGCAAAATGTTTGAGCAAGCGGCTCTGGCTTACTACACTCGCCAACGGCGTTTTGGTGGTCGCAGTGAGAGTGATTCGCTCTATGCAGAATCAGCTCCAATCAGTGCTGCGGCACAGTGAGTATATAGTATGTTAATTCAGCGTATTGTTACCGCGCTGCTACTCGCGGTAGCTCTGTTGGGCGGCCTGTTTTTTCTCTCCCCTTGGTATTTTGGCCTCGCGTTACTGCCTGCAATGATGGTGGCGGCTGATGAATGGTGTCGTCTGGCAGGTTGGTCTGTGCGCTCGGTGCGTACTGCGTATATAGCTGTTTTACTGGCGCTGTTACTGCTGATAAGCGAGTGGCTGGGCATTGGCTTTTTAGGCAAGCACTTTATTGAAGGTGACAGTGCTCGGATTACTCAGGTCACGGTAGCGGCTGTCGCACTTTGGGCTCTGTTGTTATTGTGGATTCAGGGCTATCCTAGCAGCGCACTACTGTGGGGCCGCAACACTGTTATGGCGCCACTGGGCTTCTGTTTGCTGGCCGCCACCTGGTTGAGTATTTTGTTTATTGCACATCTCCCCGATGGCCATTGGTGGCTGTTATTGGCTATCGCCTCCGTCGCTTTTGCTGATATCGGTGGATACTTCTTTGGTCGTTGGCTTGGCAGGCATAAATTGGCGCCAGTAATCAGTCCGGGTAAAACCTGGCAAGGCTACGCCGGCGGCTTAGTCGCTAATGTGATACTCGCTTTCGCTGTAGTTGGTGTCTTCGATCTCTCTTTATACAAAACCTTGCTGCTGCTGGTAATCGTTGCTGCTGCTGCGCCTGTGGGCGATCTATTTGAGAGCATGCTCAAGCGCCATCGCGGCATTAAAGACAGCGGTGCTATCCTGCCTGGTCACGGCGGTGTTCTCGACCGCATTGATGCGCAGATGATCGGCCTGCCGCTGTTCTATCTTCTGCTCATACAGCTTGAGCTGGTCGCGTAATGCAGCAGGTGACTGTGCTGGGTGCAACCGGCTCAATCGGCGTCAGCACTCTCGATGTTATTGGGCGCCACCCCGACCGCTATCAGATATTTGCTCTCAGCGGATACAGCCGCTTAAAAGAACTCGCCACACAAGCAGAGCAGTTTCTGCCGCGCTATTTGGTGGTTGGCGATGATGAAAGCGCTGCGCGTTTGGCGCAACTCTTAGTTGATGGCCCCTTTGATGGCGAGATTCTGTACGGTGTTGATGCGCTTTGCCAAATAGCTGCTGACGAACGTGTCGATACCGTGATGGCCGCGATTGTGGGTGCCGCTGGGCTGGCGCCCACGCTGGCAGCAGTCGAGGCGGGCAAGCGCGTTCTGCTCGCCAATAAAGAGGCGCTGGTGATGGCGGGGCCGATCTTTATGCAGGCTGTCGCAGACAGCGGTGCACTGCTGCTGCCAATTGACAGCGAGCACAATGCCATCTTTCAGTCGCTCCCCAGCCACTACACAGCAGAGGCTTATCGCAACTCTAAAAAGGGTGTTGTTGCTCAGCAGCAGGGGGTTGATAAACTGCTGTTGACCGCCTCGGGCGGGCCGTTTCGTCTCTGGAGCCACGAGCAGATGGCTCAAGCAACTCCACAACAGGCTGTTGCCCACCCCAATTGGAGTATGGGTGCGAAGATCTCAGTAGATTCCGCCACACTGATGAATAAAGGGCTAGAGCTGATTGAAGCAGCCTATCTTTTTGCCTTGCCAGCCTCAAAAATCGAAGTGGTGGTGCACCCGCAGAGTGTGATTCACTCCCTTGTGCAATACCGCGATGGCTCGGTGTTAGCGCAGCTTGGCAATCCCGATATGCGCACCCCTATTGCCCATGCGCTGGCATGGCCTGAGCGTATCTCTAGTGGTGTCGACGCTCTGGATCTGGTCGCTGCGGGTCGGTTTGACTTTGCTGCCCCCGACTTGGCGCGCTTTCCCGCCTTGGCGCTCGCTCAGCAGGCTGCGCAGCAGGGTGGCGCCATGCCGACAGTGCTCAATGCCGCCAATGAGTTGGCGGTGGCGGCATTTTTAGATAATAAAATTGGCTTTTTGCAAGTTGCCGATACAGTTGCCGAGGTGTTAGAAAATTGTCAGCCGCGGGAACCGAGCTCCTTGGCTGAGGTCCAAAACTGCGATTCAGAGGCGCGCAGCGCTGCTGAGCAGCTTTTAGCTAAGATTTAGCCGAGGTTTATTAATGTTTGAATGGTTGTCAGGTTTGCCACTCTTCGACGTCGCCGTGATGGTGGCATCGGCGCTAGTCGCCCTTGGGGTTTTGATCGCGTTCCATGAGTTTGGGCACTTCTGGGTGGCGCGCCGCTGTGGCGTCCATGTCGAGCAGTTTTCTATCGGCTTTGGCCCAGCGCTCTGGTGCCGCACTGATCGCGCCGGTACCGAATACAGGCTTGCGCTGCTGCCTTTGGGTGGTTTTGTCAAAATGCGCGGAGAGAGTGAAGCGGAATCAGCTGCAGACCGTGGCAGTTATCAAGACAAAACAGTCTGGCAGCGCATGGCGATAGTAGTTGCCGGCCCGCTGGCTAATCTGATCTTGGCTGTATTCTTTTTTTGGTTGGTGCTGCTCGGTGGCGAGCGCGACTTGGCACCTCAGTTAGGTGCAGTGGCCGCAGGCTCCGTGGCCGAGCAGGCGGGGTTAGAAGAGGGCATGCTAGTCGAGGCGATCGGCGATGTCCCGACCGCCACTCTGAGTGAGCTAAATCGCGAGTTATTTCATTATTTGGGTGAAAGTGGAGCGATTGAATTTTCTGTGCTGGCTCCGGGCGGCGTTGGCAAGCAGCAGTTTTCACTCCCTATCGAGCGCTGGTTGAGCGGCCAAGAGGCACCGCAACCATTGCAATCCTTGGGTGTTTCTCCCCCTTACAAGCTCGATGGGTTGCGTGTGCGAGCGACTGCAGAGGGTTCGCCGGCACAAGCGGCTGGTCTGATGGCCGGAGATACCATTATAGCGGTAGCGGGGCAGCCTCTGCGCTCTGCTGAAAAACTTGCTGCGCAATTAGCAAAGGCAGCGGGCCAGCCGGTTTATTTAACGGTGCAAAGAGTGAGTGAGTCAGAGCGCGAAGCTGTTGTTGAAGATATCCCCGTATCAGCGGCGAAAGTGCTGCGCGATGGCCAGTCACGCTGGCAGATTGGTATTGAGTTCACCCCGGTAGCCAGTTATCCCGATGCGTTGTGGCGCGATGTCAGTTACAACCCAGTGACGGCGCTGCTACGCGCAGGCGAGCAGACTGCCCAAATGTCAGGTTTGGTGTTGGCATCAATTGGCAAATTAGTCACTGGCGAGCTGTCGCCTAAAAACTTGAGCGGCCCCATCACCATTGCTAAAGTGGCTGGGGATTCTGCACAATCGGGCTGGGATAATTTTCTCCGATTTGTCGCCTTTCTCAGTATAATGTTGGGCGTGATGAACCTCCTGCCAATCCCAGTTTTAGACGGTGGTAGGCTGGTTTTTTATATTTATGAGGCGGCCTTAGGTAAGCCTTTGTCACAGCGTTTTCAGCAGGTGGCAATGCAGTGGGGTCTGGCGGTAATGATGGGTTTGATGGGTTTGGCGCTGTTCAACGATCTCACCTAAAAAATACTGTGTAACAATAAATGTGGCTTCAAGCCCCAATAAAATGACAAGTTAAGGCACCTAATGAATTCTTTTTTAGTCTCGATTATGCGTTTTAATCTCGCAATAGCTGTCGCATTTAACCTGTCTCTTTTCTCTGCTGTGGCATCGTTTTCGAGCTCTGCCAGTGCCGAACTGTTTCAAGTTGGGGATATCCGTATTGAAGGGTTGCAGAGGGTCTCTGCCGGCACGGTGTTTGCTTCTTTGCCAATTAATGTCGGTGATCGAGTGGACGATGCGGGCCTGCAAGAGGCAACCCGTTCACTGTTTCGCAGTGGCTATTTTTCTGACGTAGTGATCGCCCGCGATGGCGACGTATTGGTGCTGGGTTTGGTCGAGCGCCCTGCAGTGGCCGAAATTGTTATCGAAGGTAACAAAGCCATTGAGACCGAGCAGTTGCTCTCGGCGTTGCGTGATAATGGTCTAGCTGAAGGTCAGATTTTTCGTCAAGTAGTGCTCGACGGTATGGGTCAAGAGCTGCAGCGCCAGTACGTATCTCAAGGTCGTTACGGCGCTATGGTTGAGACTGAGGTTGAACCCTTGCCGCGCAACCGAATCAAAATCAACGTCACCATCGACGAGGGCGATGTCGCGGTTATTCGCCATATTAATATCGTCGGCAACCAAGCTTTTCAGCAAGAGCAACTGTTGGAACTGTTCGAGCAGCAGCCCAGCGGGGGTTGGCTGTCCTGGTTTGGCAGTGATGATAAGTATGCACGAGAAAAACTCTCTGGCGATATCGACAC
>JBLYYE010000026.1:0-10212 GCA_048549915.1 Porticoccaceae bacterium | reverse complement strand
AGTCGCGGTCGGCGGTTACGGACGCGGCGAACTGCACCCCCACTCCGATGTAGACCTTCTTATCCTTGTCCGCCACGGCCGACTTGAAAAATATCGAGAGAGCATTGAGCAATTTCTGGCTTTCCTCTGGGATATTCAACTCAAAGTCGGACACAGCGTCCGCTCACTCGCTCAATGCGTTAGTGAGGCGTGCAACGATATTACTGTTGTCACCAACCTCATGGAGACCCGGCTAATCACTGGCGAGCAGAAGTTGCTACAAAAATTGCGCGACAAAACCTCGCCCAAAAAAATCTGGCCATCTGCTCTCTTTTACACCGGCAAACTCGAGGAACAAGATGATCGCCACAAGAAACACGGCAATACTGAATACAATTTAGAACCCAACGTAAAAGAGGCTCCCGGTGGCCTGCGCGACATACAGCTGCTCAACTGGGTGGCCAAACGCCATTTTGATGTTACGCGACGCTCCCAGCTGATTACTGCGGGCTTTTTGACAGAAGAGGAATACATCACTCTGCGTCGCGACGAAGAGTTTCTCTGGAAAGTTCGCTACGGGCTACATCTGCTCGCTGGCCGCGCTGAGGAACGGTTGCTGTTTGACTATCAGCGCGCCTTGGCTGAACAGTTTGGCTTTTTTGATAGCGACGATCGTCTCGGTGTCGAAAAATTTATGCAGCGTTACTATCAAGTGGTGCTGTCGATTCGCGAGCTCAACGATGTGCTCTTGCAGTACCTCGACGAGATGATCTACAAAAAAGATCGGGTTCGCCAAGAGCAGGTCCTCAACGAGCGCTTTGTGGTGCGCGACGGCCTGATCGATACCGTCGATGACTACCTGTTCGGACGCAACCCCCCTGCACTCTTGGAGCTTTTTGCCCTGCTCGGCGAAAACGAGAATATTCGTGGCATACGGGCGGCGACTATTCGTCAACTGCGCCTCCACCGCGGACTAATTGACGAAAGCTTCCGCAACAACCCGCTCAACAAAGCACTCTTTTTGCGCATTTTGCGCAGTCCCTGGATGCTCTCACTGCAGTTGCAACGGATGAGTCGCTACGGAATCCTCGGTAGCTATCTACCTGAGTTTGGGCGCATCATGGGCCAGACCCAGCACGATCTTTTTCACATCTACCCGGTCGACGTCCACACATTGCAACTTATTCGCAATATACGCCGCCTAGTCCGCCCAGAGGTGGCCGAGAAGTTTCCAATCAGTTCGCATATCTATAAAAGCCTGCCAAAACCTGAGCTGCTTATTATTGCAGCCCTTTACCACGATATCGCCAAAGGCCGCGGCGGCGATCACAGCAAACTGGGCATGGTTGATACTGAGGACTTTGGTCGTCGACACGGTCTCACCGAGCAAGAAATTGCGCTCACCTGCTGGCTGGTAGAAAACCACCTGCTAATGTCTACCGTCTCACAGCGAGAGGACATCTCAGATCCCGACGTGGTACACAAATTCGCATCGACTGTCGGCAACCGACGCCGCCTAGAAATGCTCTATGTGCTCACTGTCGCCGACATTAACGCCACCAACCCCAAGCTCTGGACTGACTGGAAAGGGTCGCTGATGCGCGATCTCTACTTTGAGACCAAGCGCGCCTTGCGCCGCGGCCTCGAGCAGCGCGCCGATCGCGCAGAGTGGGTGGCGGACAGCAAACAGGCGGTGCGCGAGATTCTCCAACAGCGCAGCATTGACGAAGCCACGGCGGCAGAGATATGGCGAGACATTGGCGACGAATTTTTCTTGCGCGAAAAGGCCTCCCATATCGCCGACTTTACCGCTGCAGTGATTGCCCAAACCGACAGCAACCAGCCGGTTATCCTATTGCGCGATGTCGGCGATGAAGTGCCGGTGGCCACGCAAGTGTTTATCCATAGCCGCGGGCAGAAGAATATCTTCGCTATTGCCGCAGCCACCTTTGATCAACTCGCAATTACTATTCAAGATGCTCGCTTGCAAACCACCAACGACGATCGGGCTTTCGATGTCTTCTATCTGCTCGACGAGAATGGCCGACCCTTCGCTACTAACCAAGCTCTAAGCCAGCGAGTAGAGCCAGCTTTAACCAGCGCATTGGTTGCCCCTGATCAGGCTTGCTTTGACGTCAACAGGCGCACCTCAAGGCAGCTTAAACAGTTTGCTTGGAGCACCCGAGTAACGCTCTCTAATGATATAGAGTCCAATACCACGGTCCTCGAAGTGGTGACTCCGGACAGGCCAGGGTTGCTGGCTCATTTGGCACAAATTTTCTTGCGTTTTCGCTTGCGCGTACTCAACGCCAGAATTGCCACACTCGGTGAGCGGGTTGAGGATATTTTTTATCTCACCGATGAAGACCACCAGCCACTGGTAGACTTGGCACTCTGCGAAAAGCTCCGCGAGACCATCTGTACCGAACTGGATAACCGCAATCGACAAGATGCTGATGCCTCTGCAGCTCGGCGCAGTGTGACACTATAGGAACCGCTGTGAATACCCGCCTAGAGACCCTTCACCCCTACCCGTTTGAAAAACTCCGTGCGCTCAAAGCGGCGGTTACTGCCCCTACAGAGCTTGCACATATCCCACTCTCAATTGGTGAGCCACAACACGCAGTGCCCGACTTTGTCAGCCCTATCTTGCAACAACAGAGCCACCTGTTGGGCCGTTACCCCACCACCAAGGGGAGCCTGGCTCTGCGCGAAACTATTGCTCAGTGGCTGTGCCTACGCTTTAATCTAAACGCCAACCAAGTCGATCCCGAGCGGCATCTACTACCGGTTAACGGCACCCGCGAAGCGCTTTTTGCTTTTAGCCAAACAGTCATCGACTGCAGCGCCAACCGTCAGCCGGTAGTCGTCAGCCCCAATCCGTTTTACCAGATCTACGAAGGCGCGGCACTGCTTGCTGGAGCCGAAGTGGTTTTCGTCGACGCACAAGCCGAGCACGACTTTATTCCACAGCTGCAAAATATATCCGAAGCTGTTTGGCAGCGCTGCCAGCTCCTGCACCTGTGTAGCCCCGGCAATCCCACCGGTGCTGTCATGAGCCTCCAAGATTACGCACTCGCTCTGGAATTAGCCGATCGCTACGACTTTGTTATCGCCAGCGATGAGTGCTACTCAGAGCTCTACAGAGACGAGCAGCACCCGCCACTCGGCTTACTTGACGCATGCAATCAGCTGGGCCGCGATGATTTCAAACGCTCCGTGGTGTTTCACAGCCTCTCCAAGCGCTCCAACTTGCCTGGCTTGCGCTCCGGTTTTGTCGCCGGCGACGCGCAGTTACTGGAGCAGTTTTTGCTTTATCGCACCTACCACGGCTGCTCAATGAGCGAGCTTACCCAACAGGTCTCTCAAGCCGCGTGGAGCGACGAACAGCATGTATTGACCAACCGCGATCTGTATCGCGCCAAGTTTGCCGCTGTTTCCACCATATTGGCCCCACACTTAGAGTTTAATCTACCCGCAGCAGGCTTCTATTTATGGCCAGAAACACCCATCGATGACTGCGATTTTGCGCAGCAGCTATTCGCACAACAAAACGTCACCGTGCTGCCCGGGCAGTATTTATCGCGCCCCGCTGCCAATGGTGACAACCCTGGCGCCAAGCGAGTGCGCCTAGCGCTGGTGGCCGAGCTTGATCACTGCATTGAGGCCGCTGAGCGCATCGCACAATTCTGTCAACGATTGGGCTGAACCGATGCTAAAACAGCAGCGCGCCGATTACATCGCCCAGCGTCTCGATGAGCTCTACCCAGAGACGCCCGTACCACTGGACCACAGTGATCCCTATACGCTACTGGTAGCGGTACTCCTGAGCGCACAATGTACTGATGAGCGGGTCAACCAGATCACGCCCACACTGTTTGCCCTAGCCGACAACCCCTTTGATATGGCACAACAAGAGGTCGATGCCATCTATCAGATCGTTCGACCCTGCGGGCTGGCACCGCAAAAATCTAAAGCCATTCACCGCCTCTCTGAAATACTTATCGAGCAATACAATGGCGAAGTGCCGGCGGATTTAACCGCACTGGAACTACTACCAGGCGTGGGCCATAAGACCGCCAGTGTGGTTGTGGCGCAAGCATTTGGTATACCCGCTTTTCCGGTCGACACCCACATCCATCGGCTCGCACAGCGCTGGGGACTTACCAAGGGCAAGAGTGTCGTGCAGACCGAGCGCGACCTGAAAAAACTCTTCAAACCGGCACAGTGGAACCGCCTTCACTTGCAGATTATTTTTTACGGCCGGGAATATTGCTCCGCGCGCAGCTGCAACGGCTTAGTCTGTGAAATCTGTCGACACTGCTATCCCAACCGAAAAAACCCAGTGGTCACAAGCAAAGCTTAACTACACCGCTGTAGCGGTTATTTGGCGCTTACTGCGAGCTAGGCTTTTTGCTATATTCAAAAAACTGTTTATGCTTGAAAACTCAATGAATATTAAGGCCCTATAAATGTTCACCCTCTACGGAATCAGCAACTGCGACACTGTCAAAAAAGCCCGCCGCTGGCTCGAAGAGAACGGTGTTGAGTATCGCTTTCACGATTTCCGCAAAGATGGCCTGGACAAGCCGCTTGTGGCTCAATGGTTGGCGGAAGTGGGCAGCCCAGTGTTGCTGAACAAGCGAGGCACCACCTGGCGAAAATTGACTCTAGAACAACAGCAACGGGCCGAGAGCGATGAACTCGCTGCGCTGCTGACAGAACAGCCGGCGCTGATTAAACGCCCAGTACTGCTCAGCGCAGATAAACCCATCATGGTTGGCTTTAAACCTGAGCACTACGCAGAACAGCTTGGACTTTGACCCTACATTAATTCTTCTCAATATTAAGGTATTTCACAATGAGTTCTCTCTATGCAATTGGAGTTGGTATCGGTACAAAGAACAGCCGCGGCGAGTGGCTCGAGGTACTCTACCCAGCCCCGCGCATACAACCCTCTGAACAGCTCACTGCTCAGATCACCAGTATCTTTGGTTCGGTGCCGCTAACTGAGCCCAACGAAGACCAACTGCAAGCTTTAGCAACCGCTGTGGGCGATCACGACGCTGAGCTTTCAGCTCTCTGCCGCCGCCTAACCGACAGCGGCTCAGCAGTTGTTGTGGTAGCGCTGCAAGAAGACCTGCCACCCAGCGACATACCGAGCGCGTTCCTCAAGCTGCAACTGATCTCTCACCGACTGGTCAAACCTCACCAGACCGATCTCACCGGTATTTTTGGCACACTGAAAAACCTCGCCTGGACCAATCAAGGCGCTATCGATCTCGACGAGCTAGCTGAACGCCAGCTGCAAGCGCGTTTGGCCGGCAAAGTACTCAGTGTCGACTGTGTGGATAAATTCCCCAAGATGGTTGATTACGTTGTACCCAGCGGCGTTCGCATTGCAGACACGGCGCGAGTTCGCCTTGGCGCCTATGTCGGCGAAGGTACAACGGTAATGCATGAGGGCTTTATCAACTTCAATGCCGGCGCAGAGGGCCCCAACATGGTCGAGGGCCGTATCTCCGCAGGAGTGTTCGTCGGTGCTGGATCGGATATTGGCGGCGGCGCCTCTACCATGGGCACGCTTTCAGGCGGGGGCAATATTATTATTTCTCTCGGTGAGCAGTGTCTGCTCGGCGCCAATGCCGGAGTCGGCATTCCACTAGGCGACCGCTGCACAGTCGAAGCCGGTCTGTATATTACCGCCGGGACACAAATACAGCTGCTCGATGATGCGCGCCAACCGGTCAAACGCGTCAAAGCGCGTGAACTGGCCGGTGCGAGTGATCTACTGTTCCGCCGCAACTCCAACAATGGCGCAGTAGAGTGCCTGACCAATAAAAGCGCAGTGCAGCTCAACGAAGCACTGCACGCCAGTAACTAATCTAAAACCACAACCGTCCTCAGCCGCCCCAAGAGCGGTGCCGGGACAATGCAATAGAGGGTGACAAAATGGCCAGAGATGTACAAACACCAATTGAGATGTTCTATCATTGGGAACAATCGATACCCGAGCGCATCTTTCTGCGCCAAGCTATTGAGGGAGGCTGGGAAGAGCTGACCTGGGGTCAAGCAGCCGATCAGGTGCGCAGATTTGCCAACTTTTTGCGCAGCAAAAATCTCCCCGCTGGCAGCCGCATCGGCCTCTGGTCGGCGAACAGTAAAGATTGGGTTCTCAGCGATTTGGCGATCATGCTCGCCGGTCATATCAGTGTGCCACTCTATCCAGGCCAAGATCACGACTCAGCCCGTTACGTGCTTGAACACAGCGACTGCAAAATAATTTTGTGTGGCTTTTTTGATCAGCACGCCCACGCCGACCTGGCTATTCCCGATGATGTCGAGCGCATTGCTCTGCACGGCTGCGTTATCGAAACAGCCACCAGCCTGCAAGAGATTATTGCCACCACCGAGCCCTTCAATGAGTCGCCTCTCCCCGAGCTCGATGATCTATTCACTATTATCTACACCTCTGGCACCACCGGCCGCCCCAAAGGTGTTATGCACACTCACCGCACTCCAGGTCATGTAGTGCCAGAGCAGTCGAAAAGCTTGAGTACAGCCGATGAGGGGGCGCGGATGTTCTCTTTCTTGCCGCTAGCTCACGCAGCCGAGCGCATACTGATTGGCATGGGTTGTATCTACACCGGCAACCAAGTGTCGTTCTCTGCAGGGCAAGAGACCTTTGCAGCTGAGATTCGCGAAGTTCAACCCACCTTCTTTTTCGCCGTACCCCGGTTATGGATCAAATTTAAAGAGGCGATTGACGCCAAAATCCCACCCGAGGTGCAAGCGACTTTGGATGATGAGAAAAAACTCGAGATCGCCAAGATGCTCGGCCTCGGTGCCGCCAAAGTGATTATCACCGGCTCAGCCCCCTGCCCGCGCGATGTTCAGCAGTGGTTCTTTGATATGAACATTATTCTGCGCGACGGCTACGGCATGACCGAAAACTTCATTCACGGCTGTGCATGGCTGCACAATGACAGCCCTATTCTGGGCTCAGTCGGCCAACCGATGACATCGGGCATCGATGTCCGCGTCAGTGACATTGGTGAGATCCAATTCCGCTCAAAGGGCTTAATGACTGGCTACTACCTCAACCAGGAGAAAACTGATGAGGTACTGGTTGACGGTTGGTACTGCACGGGCGACAGCGGTCGCTTTGATGAAGACGACAATCTATATGTCACCGGCCGTATCAGTGAGGTTTTCAAAACCACTAAAGGCAAGTTTATTGTCCCGGTCAAAATTGAGGGGCAATTTGCACGCAGCCCTCTGCTGGCTCAGTTCTGTCTGTTTGGCCACGGCCGCAACCAGCCACTGCTAATGACGACACTGAGCGAGCTAGGCCGTGAAAAGAGCAGTGCCGAAGTGAGCGAACAGCTCGCTGCACTGTTAGCTGAAATCAATGCCGACCTGCCCGGCCACGAAAAGATTGAGCAGATCTTTGTCACCCCGGAGTGGACGATCGAAAACAACCTGTTGACGCCGACACTGAAAATTAAGCGACATCAGATTGAAGCGCAGTTCAAAGAGGGCGTAGAGGCCGCATTGGGTAAAGAGAAAGTGACTTTTCTCTGATCAAAGCAGATAAAAAAAGGGGAGCCCCAGGGCTACCCTTTTTTTTAACCGCAAAAATTAACAACCCCGGTAGTTGGGCGCTCGCTTCTCGCGAAAAGCGGTCAAAGCTTCCGCAGTATCTTCAGACTCAATTAATGTCCCCTGCAACTGCGCTTCTACCTCAAGCGCTTCACTGAGGCTTTGTGTCTCCACGGCAGCCAACTGCTTTTTGATCGCAGCAAAAGCCAGTGTCGCTTGGCTGGCATAGCGCTCGGCGACCTTCAAAGCTTGCACAGCAAGCTCATCGGCGGGGCAGCTGTGAGCGGCCAACTGCCAAGCTACCGCCTGTTCGGCTTTAATTGGTTTGCCAGAGCAGGCCACTTGCCAGGCGTGGCGGGGACCCAACTGGCGAGCTAAAAACCAACTGCAACCACCATCTAAAGCGATACCCAGCTGCGCAAACGGCACCACCAGTTTGGCATCGTCAGCCATAATCAGGTGGTCTGCTGCCAATGCGATACCGACACCGGCGCCGGCGGCCGAACCCTGCACAGCGACAACAACCGGCTTAGCTACCGTTGCGATAGTCTCAATCAGAGGATTAAGCTGGGTGCGCATAGTATCTGCTAAAACTGCTCCCGAGCCGTTGAGATTTTGATCGGGGCTCAAGTCCGCACCGGCACAAAAACCGGGGCCATTGCCCTGCAGCAAAATGGCGCGTACCGCAGGATCTTCTCCGGCGCTGCTCACGGCCTCGCGCAGTGCAACCACCAACTCTGTGCTCAATGCGTTCATCCGCGCTGGGCGGTTCAGCGTCAGCACTGCGACACTTCCTCTATGTTCGATTTCCATTACTGTTTCAGTCATCACTCTCTCCACTAACGCGGCTGCATACGGATCGCACCATCCATACGCACCGATTCGCCATTCATGTAGTCGTTATCGACCAAGTAAGCTGCCAATTTAGCAATTTCGCTGGTTTTGCCCAACCGCTGGGGGTAGACGACTGTTTTGGCCAACGAGTCGTAAACCTCTTCACCCAACGACTCAAACAGCGGCGTGTGAATAAGCCCCGGCACAATGGTATTGACGCGAATACCATAGGGAGCCAGCTCGCGCGCCATAGGCAAGGTCATACCCACGACTCCGCCTTTGCTGGCACTGTAAGCTACCTGCCCAATTTGGCCTTCGTAAGCGGCGACAGAGGCGGTATTGATAATCGCTCCACGGCCGCCATCTTCGTTGAGTGGCTGATTTTTTGCCATCTGCTCTGCGGCCAGCCGGCAGACATTAAATGTGCCGACCAAATTGATATCGATCACTTTCTTAAAATCTGCCAGCGGATGGGGTCCCTGCTTACCCAGAGTTTTACTTCCGATAGCAATACCGGCGTAATTACAGGCAATGTGTAGCGCCCCCCACTTGTCCATAACACCGTCTATGGCAGCTGCGACCGATGACTCATCGGCGACATCAACGGCAAAAAAAGCACAGTTGCTCTCACCTAACTCAGCAACCAAGGCGTCGCCGGCCGCTTGATTGAGATCAAACATGGCCACCTTGGCACCGCTGGCCACGAAGTGCTCTACGGTGGCTCGCCCCAAGCCCGAGGCGCCGCCGGTGACAATCGCGACTTTATCTTGAATATTCATTGTTATTCCTCATAAATTAATTACACAACAATATGATGATACGACGCATTGCTGTGTCTAACAGCGTTGCTAGCGACTAACGGGTCGCAAACGTCATCACATTATTTTATGTCATCATTGAGGGAATCTATTGGTCAGCTCACAGTCATACCTCTAGTCTGTAAGTAGATTGAGGTCAGCGACCCTAAAATTCTCGAGAATTAAGAGGAATACCATGACTAACGCCACACCTTCTCCCGCACTGCAGCGATTTATCGACTTTTATCAGCAACCGCTCAACAGTGCTGCCCTAACGGCGCTGCCAACACTCTACCATCCCGAAATTCATTTTATCGACCCCGCCCACACTATCGACGGTTTGCCAGCATTTCAGCGATATTTTGACAATATGATCGCCAACATTGGCCACTGTCAATTTGTCGTCCACACGGCGGTCCAAGACCAGCCACACAACGAAATGGCGTTTGTCGATTGGACCATGAGCGTCCAACACCGCCGTCTCAATGGCGGCCAGCTGTTCACTGTCGCCGGCTGCAGCAAGTTGCGTTTTAGTGACACCAGCGATGCCGCCACGATCATCTACCACCAAGACTTCTTTGATCTTGGCGCGATGCTTTACGAACGGCTGCCGCTACTCGGCGGCCTGGTGCGACGCATTCGCAGCAAACTGGGAGGTTAGTCATGACTGATAATCAAACAAAGCGAGTTTTAATTACCGGAGCCAGCTCCGGCATTGGGCTACAGCTAGGCCGCGATTATGCCGCCAGTGGTTGGAGTGTTGTCGCTTGCGGACGCAACCCCACCAAACTCGCCGAGCTGTGCGGCGAGTGGGCAGAGCAGCTGGTAGTGGCCGACAGTGCCGATCGCGATGCAACACTCAGCGCACTCGCCGAGCTAGGTCATTTTGATCTGGTCATTTTAAACGCTGGCGGCTGTGAATACATCGACGATGCCAGCCACTTTGACAGCGCCCTGTTTAAACGGGTTATCGACACCAATCTAAACGGGACTGCCTACT
>JBLYYE010000025.1:0-28652 GCA_048549915.1 Porticoccaceae bacterium | reverse complement strand
TAAAATTGGTCAAGACCAACAGCGGCAGTTATTGAGTGTCTCGGCAAAATTGGCTGAACTGCGCGCGCGCTTATTGCGCCTCGACGCATTGGGTGAACAGCTGTTGGATGTCGGTGGTATCAGCGCGACTGATTTTGACTTTAGCGCTGAGCCCGGAGTCGGCGGCGCGCTGTCAGCGGGCTCTATCACAGCAGCGCTAGGCTCAACTGTTGAGCAGCAAGTGGCCCTGCTCAGCGCACGTTTAGCTGACCGCGAAACAGCCTTAGGTGCTTTACAATCCTTACTCGCCGAACAACAGTGGCAAGAAAACACTACGCTGTCGGGCAAGCCGGTTGCCAACGGTTGGCTGTCATCGCCCTTCGGCCTGCGCACGGATCCTTTTTTAGGCGACCAGCGTCTTCACTCGGGTGTTGATTTTGCCGCGCGTGCAGGCAGCTCGGTAGTGGCTGTTGCCTCGGGTGTGGTGACTTACAGTGCACAGCGCTACGGTTACGGCAATACCGTTGAAGTCGATCACGGCGACGGAGTGGTTACCCGCTATGCTCACAATCAAAATAACCTAGTTAAAGTTGGCGACCCGGTCGCTAAAGGTGCCGCCATAGCCCAGGTGGGCAGTTCTGGCCGTTCAACCGGCCCGCATGTGCATTTTGAGGTGCTACGCAACGGCCACCCGGTCGACCCCGCCACCTACTTACAACAAACCCCCCGCTAAAAGAGTTTCTTGAGGTGAGCGATGGCGTTTTATTGCGCCAATAGCCTGCCCAGTTAAAACTCAGGGCGCGTGTGCGCCGCAACAACTCCCCTATTTAGAGAATTCCCATGAATCTGTTGAGAAAATTGTTTGGCAATAAGAACGACCGAGAGCTGCGCCGTATGCGCAAAGAGGTCGCTAAAGTGAATAGCCACGCTGAGGCGTTTGCCAGCTTGGACGACGGTCAACTGCGCGATACTACAGCCGCGCTAAAAGCGCGCCTCGCCAGTGGTGAGACATTGAATGCATTACTGCCTGAGGCGTTTGCTGCAGTCCGTGAAGCGTCAACGCGAGTGCTTGGTCTGCGTCACTTCGACGTCCAATTGATAGGCGCGCTAGTGCTGCACGAGGGAAAAATTGCTGAGATGCGCACAGGTGAGGGTAAAACGCTGGTCGCCACCGCGGCTGTTTATTTGAATGCCTTAACCGGCGACGGTGTCCACGTCGTCACGGTTAATGATTACTTGGCACGCCGCGACGCCAGCTGGATGGCACCACTTTACGCGGCGCTGGGTTTATCGGTGGGTGTTATTCAGTCTTACCGCGGTGCCGGCAGTGCCAATTCATTCCTGTTTGATCCCGCTATTGGTGAGATGGAGCCCTGTGGCCGTCGCGATGCCTACGCTGCAGATATTACTTACGGCACCAACAACGAGTTCGGTTTTGACTATTTGCGCGACAATATGGCCCTGCGCCTTGAAGAGAAATCGCAGCGCAAATTAGCTTTTGCGGTGGTTGATGAGGTCGACTCAATTTTGATCGATGAGGCGCGGACACCCTTGATTATTTCAGGGGCAGCAAAAGACAGCTCGGCGCTCTACAAGCGAATGAACGCTCAAGTGCAGCTGCTAACGGCTGTCGAATTGGATGATGAGGGCGCACCGCTCAACGAAGGTCACTTTGTTATTGATGAGAAAATGCGACAAATTGAGCTGACCGAAGAGGGCCATGAGAAGATTGAGTCTATTTTGATCAGTGACGGTCTTCTCGGTGAAGACGAGAGCCTCTACCAAGCCGCTAATTTGAGTCTTTTACACCATGTTCTCTCAGCGCTCAAAGCGCACCATCTGTTTCACCGCGATGTTGAGTACATAGTGCAAAATGGCGAGGCTATCCTTATCGATGAGCACACCGGCCGCACGATGCCTGGGCGTCGTCTCTCTGAGGGTCTGCACCAAGCCATTGAAGCAAAAGAGGGGCTGACCATTCAGCAAGAGAGCCAAACCATGGCTTCTACCACCTTCCAAAATTTCTTCCGTCTCTACGGAAAGCTCGCCGGCATGACTGGCACGGCTGATACTGAAGCGTACGAGTTTCATCAGATTTATGGCCTTCAAGTGGTGGTTATACCGACTAATGTGCCAGTAGCTCGCATCGATAAAAACGATCTCATTTATCTGACTGAGGATGAAAAATATCAGGCAGTGATTGAAGAGATTGTTGAGTTGACTGGCAAAGGGGCCCCAGTTTTAGTGGGTACCGCCTCGGTCGACAGCTCTGAACGACTCTCCAAGGCGCTCGACGCGGCTAAAGTTAAGCACAATGTTTTAAACGCCAAGCAGCACGAACGCGAGGCCGGTATTATTATCGAGGCAGGCCGCCCCCGCGCGGTGACTATCGCCACTAATATGGCCGGGCGTGGCACCGATATTGTTCTTGGCGGTAATGTCGAGGCAGAGATTAAAGCGCTAGATAACCCCAGTGATGAGCTGTTGGCACAGCTGCGCGCCGAGTGGCAGCAACGCCAACAGCAGGTTTTGGATGCCGGGGGCTTGCATATCATTGGCACCGAACGTCATGAATCACGGCGTATCGACAATCAGCTGCGCGGTCGAGCAGGGCGTCAAGGTGATCCCGGTTACTCGCGTTTTTATCTTTCCTTAGAGGATCCGCTGATGCGACTATTCGCGTCAGATCGAATCAAAAATATGATGCGAGCGATGGGGATGGAGCAGGGCGAAGCGATTGAGCACCGCATGGTGACTAATGCGATCGTCAAAGCGCAGCGCAAAGTAGAGGGACGCAACTTCGATATCCGTAAACATCTGTTGGAGTATGACGATGTTGCCAATGATCAGCGTCAGGTGATCTATCAGCAGCGCAACGATCTGCTCGAAGATGGAGATATCTCAGAGATTATTAGCTCTGTGCGCAGTGATGTTATCGACCGTTGTATCTCCACTTATGTGCCACCTATGAGCCTCGAAGAGCAGTGGGATGTGGAAGGTCTGGAGCGCAGCTTAGAGCTGGAGTTTGCCCTCAAAGCCCCTGTTTCTCGTTGGTTGGAAGAAGATCAACGGTTCGACGAAGAGGCGTTGCGCGAACGTCTCAAGCAACAGAGTGAGGTTGAGTACCAACAGCGCTACGCCGCCTATGGGGAGCAGATCAAAGAGATAGAACGCCAGGTGATGCTGCAGGTACTGGACAGCTTGTGGAAAGATCATCTCGCCAATATGGATCAGCTGCGTCAGGGGATTGGTTTGCGCGCATACGCACAGAAAAACCCCAAGCAAGAGTACAAACGCGAATCTTTCGAGCTTTTCGAGCAGCTGCTCGACAATATTAAGTACGACACCATTAAGTTTTTAAGCAACATAAAAATAGCTGGCGAGGAAGATCTCGTCAAAATGGAAGCGCAGCGTCGTCAAGAGACCGAAGGGGCAGACTATCAGCACGCTGAGAGTTCAGCGCTAGAAGAGGCGGCTCCCACTCCGGCAGTAAGTACCCCGCAAACTCGGCAGGGCCCGAAGGTGGGTCGCAACGACCCGTGCCCGTGCGGATCAGGAAAAAAATACAAGCAGTGTCACGGACGCATCTAATCCGGATAACTTCAGGAGACTGAAATGGCCACAGGTTCATCTACTCTGCCACAGCTGCACGATGTCGCCGGTATCAGGCTCGGCAGTGCGATGGCGGGGATCAAAAAAATTGATCATCGCGATACGCAGTTGATAGAAATTGCCCCTGGCAGCAGTGTCAGCGCAGTTTTTACCCGCAATGCGTTCTGTGCTGCACCGGTGCAGCTAGCCAAGTCGCATCTAGCTCAAGGGGTGCCACGTTATTTGTTGATTAATACTGGTAACGCCAACGCCGGCACGGGCCTAGACGGTCTTGCTGTTGCTCAGCGCAGCTGTGCCGAGTTGGCACAGTTGTGTGGTGTTCAAGAGTTCGAGGTGCTGCCTTTTTCTACCGGTGTTATCGGTGAGCATCTTCCCGCAGAGAAACTCATCGCCGCGTTGCCTGCGGTGCTTGATGGTTTGTCAGCGTCGGGGTGGAGTCTTGCAGCGACCACTATTCTTACCACCGACACTCGCCCCAAAGCGGCTAGTCGCCAATTTTTGTTGGAGGGTAAAACAGTCACCATCACGGGGATCTGTAAAGGCTCGGGAATGATCAAACCGAATATGGCCACCATGCTCGGATATGTTGCTTCAGACGCAAAAATTAGCCAGCAATTGTTAGACGATATTTTGCGGACGGCAGTGGATAGCTCTTTTAACCGAATTACTGTGGACAGTGACACCTCCACCAATGATGCCGTCGTACTGATGGCAACCGGTGCCAGTCAAGTAGAGGTCGACAGCGATAACCGAGATCAATTTGCTGCAGAATTAAATCAACTATTCGTAGAGTTAGCTCAGTCTATTATTCGCGATGGCGAGGGAGCGAGTAAATTTGTCGAAGTGACAGTGGCGGGTGGGAAAACTCGCGACGAAGCATTAGCCGCAGCCTATGCTGTGGCTGAGTCACCGCTTGTTAAGACGGCCTTGGCAGCCTCTGACCCTAATTGGGGGCGCATTTTGGCCGCTATTGGCCGCGCTGGGATCAAGGAGCTTGATGTTGATAAAATTTCTATAGCACTCAATGGTGTCAGCATAGTTGAGAACGGTGGGCGCGCTGTCACTTATACGGAAGAGGCAGGCCAAGTCGCCATGGCAAGCGAAGACATTGTTATAGCGATAGAGCTGGGTCGCGGTGAAATTGTTGAGCGTGTTTGGACTTGCGATCTCACCTATGAATACGTGCGTATCAATGCTGAATACCGCACCTGATAAAAAAAGGATAACAGTTGCCGCGGCAGTCATACTCGATGACCAGCAGCGCTGTTTAATTAGCTATCGTCACCGCGATCAACATCAGGGCGACCTGTGGGAGTTCCCCGGTGGCAAGTTAGAGCCGGGTGAAAGTGCTGAGCAAGCTTTAGCGCGTGAACTGAAAGAAGAGCTCGGCATCGCTGTGATTATTGGTAAGTGCTTGCGTCGCGAGCAGCACGACTACAGCGATAAGTCTGTCGAACTGAATTTTTTCGAAGTGACCCAATGGCAGGGTGATCCGATTGGCTGCGAAGGCCAGCCATTGAAGTGGGTGTCGTTGTCCGAACTTCAGGCCGAGCAGTTTCCAGCGGCCAACCGCGCCTTGGTTGCGCAGCTTCGCAACTCATGCGATTAGTTTAACAGCCCGCCTTCACCATCGCCGTACAACTCATCTATCAATCCCGGGTCAGTAATTGGCTCGCCTGGCAGAGTGAACGATTCAGTGGCCCATTCGCCAAAATCAATCTGCTGACAGCGTTTGCAACAGAACGGGCGGTAGGGGTAGTTCTCACTCCAGGTAATAGTTTTCTTGCAGGTGGGGCAGTTCAGCGAACTGGGGCTTGCGGCTTCAGTCATGGTCTGGCTCTCAACTGGATGTTTAGGTTTTTTTCGAAGCGGCTGCGCTCAATTTGCGATGTAACTCTTCAACCGCTGTGCGTCGCACAGCTTCACTGCCACTATTGTCGATGACGTAATCGGCGCGTTCAAGCCGCTTATCTCTGGGCAGCTGAGCGTCGATAATCCGTTGGATTTGTTCACTACTATTATTGTCACGTTGAGCTGCGCGCTGCAGCTGTTGCTGCTCAGTGAGATCGACGACAACGATCAGTTGGCAGAGCTTGTATTGTTGTGACTCCAGCAATAGGGGGCTTTCGAGAACAGCGTAGTCTGAGCTAGCCAGCGCTAACTGGCGCTTTAACTCTTGGCTAATGAGGGGATGTGTGAGCTGCTCCAACCAGACTTTGGCAATGTTGTCACGGAATACGATCTCGCGCAGTGCGGCGCGATCCAAGCTGCCATCAGCGCAGATCAAGTGATTTCCAAAATGTTCCGCAATAGCAATTAAAGCCGGTTCTCCGGGCGCGACAACTTGGCGTGCCACCTGATCGGCATCGATAACGCAGATTCCGTATCCCCGCAGTTGCTTGGCAACACTACTCTTGCCTGATCCAATACCGCCGGTTAAGCCGACTAAGAGAGGATTTCTATCCATACAGACCTCCCCACAACCAGCCACTTAGAGTGGGCTGCGCAAATAACAGTGTCACTGCTGCGATAGATAGAAAGGGGCCAAAGGGCATTTTTTGATAGCGCTGAAAATGGCCAAAAAAACGCGCGCCAAGGCCGCTAAGAGAGCCGAGCGTTGAGGCGATCAGTAATCCTAATAAAACTCCTTCAGGGCCAAACCATGCACCTATGGCGGCTAAATATTTGAAGTCGCCATAACCCATGGCATCCTGCCCGGTCAGCCATTTAGCCACCCAAAATAGTATCCATAATACGCCGTATCCCAAAGCTGCTCCGTATACTGCACTTTCGATTGAGGTAAACAGTGCGCTGGTGTTGGCCAGTAGCCCCAGCCACAGCAAGCCGAGAGTAAGTGTGTCGGGCAGCAACATATACTCGCTATCAATAGCGAATAAAATAAGCGATATACCAATCAGAGCAATGGCAAAAAATAGTGTAGGCCCCACAGAAAAATGCCATGTCGCCAAGGCAGTCAACAATGCGCTAACGAACTCGATAGCAGGATAACGCCAGTGGATTGATTGTTGGCAGCTTCTACAGCGCCCGCGCAACAGCGCAAAACTCAGCAGTGGAATATTGTCCAATGCGCGAACTGTGGCGTGACAGTTTGGACAGCGCGAGCGCGGCACAAATAGGTTAAAGGGTTGTCTCTCGCCGGGTTGGGAGTTGGATTGCAGTGAGTGGCTACTGTCACTCTCATCTTGCCATTGGCGTTGCAGCATCACTGGTAAGCGAGCAATGACTACATTGTAAAAACTGCCGAGTATGGCTCCAAGCAGGAGTGCTGGAAGCAGTGACCAGATCGGCTTAAGGGCGAGTAAATCGTTGAGATTTTGCATGCTAAAGTCTGACACGGCGGCGCTGATAAGTCCTCATTGAGGTTAGACAATTGACCCTAATTGGAAGATAGGTAAATACATCGCGAACAGTAAGCCGCCAACAACAATTCCTAGCACTGCCATAATCATGGGCTCTAACAGGGCAGTTAAACTGTCCACCGAATTGTCTACAGACTGCTCAAAATGTTCGGCAGTTTTCTCCAGCATTTCGTCTAGCGCACCGGACTCTTCTCCGATGGCGGTCATCTGTTCTAGAAGAGAGGGAAATATCTGTCGCGAACGGACTGCGCGATGCAGAGCGATACCTGTGGTGACATCCTCGCGAATTAACAGGATATGGTTTCGATAGTGAAGGTTTCCAGCGGCTTCAGCCACGGATTCTAGCGCTTCGACTAACGGCACGCCAGCGGCAAAAGTGGTGGCCAGGGTTCGCGAAAAGCGTGCCACAATCGCTTTTTCTAATATCGGTCCGACAATAGGTAATTTCAGTATCAGCTGGTCGAGGATGTAGGCCGCGTGGGCGGAACGGCGTCTTGCGGTATTAAAAACCCAAACAAAAAAGGCACTGAACAGGGCCACTGCCCACCAGCTCTGTTGCAACCACTCTGACAGTGACATCACCATGCGTGTAAAAGGAGGTAGTTCAGCGCCAAAACTGGCGAATGTCTCGGCGAAGACAGGCACTACTTTTATCAGCAATATACTGGTGACGACTACAGCAACTAAAACAACAAAAACGGGGTAGGCGAGTGCTTTTTTGATCTTTGCTTTGAGCTGCTCGGTTTTTTCCCGATAGGTGGCGACCCGGCTGAGCATCGTTTCTAATGATCCAGAGCTTTCGCCGGCAGCGATCAGGTTACAATAGAGGGGGTCAAATAACTTAGGATGTTTTTGCAGCGCTTGGGTAAAGCTGGATCCTGCGGATACATCGTCGCGCAGTTGGCGCACCACCCTTGCCAAACTAGGATTGTCGAGCCCATCGGCGACCACATCAAAACTTTGTACTAGAGGAATCCCTGCTCGCATCATGGTAGCTAGCTGACGGGTTAGGATAGCAATATCGCTGGCTTTGATGGACTTTGCGCGGGATGTAAAAAGTGACTGACGGTGGCGCTTGAGCTTGGTAGTTAAAACACCTTGGCGACGCAGAAGATTGCGAGCTTCAGCGCTATTCGCCGCTGTAATCTCACCGTTGAGCACTCGTCCGCTGCGGTCGCGGCCGCTGTAGCTGTAGCGTTGCTGTGAGGTTGATGTGGCCACGTGGCTAGAGCCTGGTCACGCGGTTAGCTTCTTCGAGACTGATTATCCCTGCCGCCACTTTACGCAGTGCATTGTGTCGCAATGTTCTAAAGCCCTCTGCTTTGGCAGCCTTGAGAGTGTCAAGTGAGCTAGCGCCATGCATAATTTTTTCGGCTAAAGACTCGGTTACAGCGAGGGTTTCGTAAATTCCAATCCTACCTCGATAACCGTCTCGACACTGTTCGCAGCCGCGAGCCGTGAAGAGTTTCATCGCTTCAGGTTCAATGTCGAGTTGATCAAGGCCCTGTTCAAGAATAATCTCAGCTGGTAGTGTCGGTTGTGCTACTTTGCAGTTGTCGCAAAGTTTGCGCGCCAGTCGCTGAGCAATGATAAGGCTCACCGAGGTGGCGACATTAAAGGTCGCGACGCCCATGTTAAGCAAGCGGGTTAATGTTTCTGCTGCGCTGTTGGTGTGCAAAGTGGAGAGAACTAAGTGTCCGGTTTGCGCCGCTTTGATTGATATTTCGGCGGTTTCCAAATCGCGAATTTCCCCCACCATGACGACATCGGGATCTTGGCGCAAAAATGAGCGCAAAGCTTCAGCGAAAGTGAGCCCTACCTTGAGATTAATTTGTACCTGATTGACCCCTTCGATATTGATCTCAACCGGATCCTCGGCAGTAGATATGTTGCGCTCGTCGCTATTTAGGGCGTTCAGACCGGTATAAAGAGAAACCGTTTTACCACTACCCGTAGGACCTGTGACTAAGATCATGCCTTGCGGCCGAGCGAGTGCCTGTTCGTAAAGTTGACGCTGTTCTGGTTCGAATCCCAAGGCATCCAGCCCAATTTGAGCCGCTGCTGGGTCGAGGATCCTCAATACCACCTTCTCTCCAAACTGTAGCGGCAGGCTGTTTACTCGGAAATCGATAGCGCGACTTTTGGAGAGTTTGAGTTTAATTCTGCCATCCTGCGGTACGCGCCTTTCGGATATATCCATGCGCGACATAACTTTCAAGCGAGCGGCCAAGCGTGGAGCTAAATTGACTGGAGGCCGAGATATCTCTTGCAGCACACCATCAATACGAAAACGTATTCGGTACTCTTTTTCGTAGGGCTCGAAGTGAATATCAGATGCGCCCAGACGGATAGCGTCGAGCATCATTTTGTTGACGAAGCGCACTACAGGTGCATCGTCTTGTGCGCTGGTATTATCAGCTTCTTCCTCTCGCTCACCCATATCAATATCGAGCTCATCGAGATGGATCTCATCGATAGTATCTAGAGCTTCGTCGAGCGCTTTAGCTTGTGGATTGTCTAAATAGCGCTCTAATGCAGAGAGGATATTTTCGCAAGTGGACAATATCGGCTCGACACTGTTACCTGTTTGAAACTGTATTTCTGCAATAGCCTGATAATTAGTTGGATCACTAATAGCAATAAAAAGCTGATTGCCGCGTTTATAGAGAGGCACCACCTGGTGTTTGCGCAGCAACTTGGTATCGACTACCTGGCGGGGTAGTGCATCGAAATTGTGCGCACCTAAATCGTATAACGGCAGACCAAACTCGCGCGCTGCACTGCTGGCAATTTTGTCTCCCGCGAGCAAACCGCTCTCATAAAAGAGAGCAAGGACCGAACGATTGTCACTGCTGGCACGTGCTACAAGAGCGAGTGCCTGGCTTCTATCGATCTGGTGCTCATGGACTAACCTTAAAGGTAAGCCGTGTAATTGAGGAGAATCTGTACTCATAAAAAAATCTTAAGCCAGTCAATAAGCGGGAAGTTATAGCAAAATAATCAGCGTTCAGTTTACACCACCCAGTTGGGCAGCATGCAAGCTAGGATAGCTACTAACTCAGAGCAAATCTGAAAAAAATAGAAATAATTGTTCATTCGATGAAAAACCTTTACTGTATTTGTTATATTAACCACTGCATATGGACTGGCGAACTCTTCGCAGGTCTGAGCTTGTTTTATCTCACTGAGGAGAGGTTTATGACTAACTTGAAAACTCTGCAGCAGCAGAAAGGTTTTACCCTGATTGAGCTGATGATCGTAGTCGCGATCATCGCAATTCTAGCCGCTGTTGCGGTGCCGCAGTACAACGACTACACACTGCGTGCAAAAATGTCGGAAGTAGTTCTTGCCGCTGCGCCGTGTAAGTTAGAGGTCTCTGAAGTAGCTCAGAGTGAGAACATCTCCACGTATACCGCCTGGGGTTGCGCCTCAAGCACAGCGACATCTCAATACGTTGAGAGTGTTGCCGTCGCCGCCGGTGTGATTACCGTATCTATTCAAGGCACATCCAACACGGCTCTGGATGCAGGTAGTGTGGTATTCACGCCCAACAATGCTTCGGGCGCTACCGTTACTAACGAAGGCTCTATTTACGAGTGGAGCTGTGCGCCGAGCGCGGTGACTTTGAATAAATACTTCCCCACTAACTGCCGCGCGGTTGCCGCTGCAGAGTAATTCGCCAATAAGTCGCGCCAGTCTGGGCAACAAAAAGGCGAGCACAAGCTCGCCTTTTTGTTGGGCGCTCTTTTATTGGTGTTCTGGCAGTACCTCCAGACGCATTGACAGGTCAACGGCGCGAATATGTTTGGTCAATGCCCCAGATGAGACAAAGTGTACGCAGCTGTCGGCGAGCGCGCTCAACGCCGCAGCCTCAATATTACCTGACACCTCAATTTCACAATTGCCCAGCGAGCGCTGAGAAATTTCAGCCATCTGTTGGGGGGTAAAGTTGTCTAGCATGATGCGGTCTGCTCCAGCGGCAACCGCTTGGTCGAGCTCTTGCAATGTTTCGACCTCTACTTCTACCATGCGCTGTGGAGCTTGCTGGCGGGCAGTCGCGATCGCAGCTGCGATAGAGCCACAGCCGGCAATATGATTCTCTTTGATGAGAAAGGCGTCAAACAGCCCGATACGGTGGTTGTAACAGCCACCTATAGCCACAGCATATTTTTGAGCGTAGCGCAGACCGGGCAGAGTTTTACGTGTATCCAGTACAGCAATGCCTGCTGCCGCTGTGAGTGCGGCATATTCATTGGCCGCAGTGGCGGTTGCTGAGAGCGTCTGTATGAAATTGAGCGCACAGCGCTCACCGCTTAGCAGTGAGCGGGTAGCGCCACGCAAACGCAGAAGCGGCTGGTCGGCTGCAACTCGTTCACCTTCACTGACCAGCCACTCTATCTCGACATCCCTGTCGATCTGAGAAAAGACCTCATCAGCCCAGGGCCGGCCACAGATCACGGCCGCTTCTCGGCTGATAACAACGGCCTGCGCGCGCTGCTCTGCGGGAATGAGCTGTGCGGTTATGTCGCCACTGCCAATATCTTCCTCGAGTGCACAAGCGACACTATGGCGAATCTTAGCGAGAAAGTCGGTGTCCTTCAGCGAGTGAAGGCCGAATTGTTGGGTCAGTGTAGTGCGCTGACGCGGCTCTGCAGGGCGAGTTAACTCTGGCATAATCGGCCTCGGTATTAGTGGAGACACTATTATACGGTGCTGATTGAAAATAGAGGAGTGCCGATGTCTGGGTATATTGAATCTGAACGGCTGCAATTGAGTAAAGAGGGCTGGCTGAGCGGTGTGACGCACTGCCCGAGCCCTAACTGCAATGCACGGCCAGCGGGTACCGTTGTTTCTCTGTTAGTGATACACAATATCAGTCTGCCGCCAGGCGAGTATGGCGGTGGACATATTGCCGAACTGTTCACTAACCAGTTAGATAAAGATACTCATCCATACTTTGCCAGTGTGGCTGAGCTGCAAGTCTCGTCACACTTTTTGATCGAGCGCGACGGTAGCCTGACACAGTTTGTGGGCACCCAGCAGCGCGCTTGGCATGCGGGTATCTCCAGTTTTCAGGGGGTACAAAACTGCAATGATTTTTCGGTGGGTATTGAATTGGAGGGCTGTGACGAGAGCCCCTACAACGACGCGCAATATGCAGCGCTTGCGGCACTTACAGTGCTGCTATTAAACCGCTATCCGGCTTTAACTAGCCAAAGAATAGTGGGTCACTGTGATATTGCTCCAGGGCGTAAAACTGATCCAGGGCCGAGTTTTGATTGGCCGCGCTACTTTAAATTGCTCGGCACTTAGTCTCGCTGATGCCATGGGGCTACCCAGATCAGTAGCAGCATGCCGGGCAGAGCCAATAGCGCACAGCCGTAAAAGAACAACTCCCAGCCAACAGCTTCGACGACAACGCCAGTCGCGGCATTGGCAACGGTGCGCGGCAGCGCAGTAATCGCTGTAAACAACGCAATCTGTGTCGCCGCATAGGCGGGGTGAGTGGTGCGGGCAATAAACGCTACAAAGGCGGCAGTTCCCAGCCCTACGCCAAGATATTCAAAGGCTATAACCACAGCCAACAGCGCCAACCCTTCACCGACATGGGCCAGTAGTGCAAAGCCCAAAATAGAGATTACTTGTACAGCGCCAAACAGCCACAGTGCGCGGTTGATGCCGATTTTAACCATCCATAGACCGCCCAAAATACCGCCAACAATCATAGGCCACAGCGCGGCATGTTTGGCGACTAGGCCTATATCCGTGGTGGAAAAACCCATATCTAAATAGAACGGAGTGGCCAGTGCGGTGGCGAGGCTATCGCCCAGTTTGTAGAGCAGCATAAATGCCAGCACCGCGAGTGCTTGGCGGCGGCCGTTGCGGGCAAAAAATTCATTGAAAGGTTCTACCACTGCCGCTGTTAAGGTCGCTGGGCGCGCCACCGCTGTGCGCGGTTCACTTATCGATAGAGTCAAGCCAATCGCAACCAACATAAAACCAGCAGTGACAACAAATACTGTGCTCCAGGGCAGTAGATCGGCGAGAATCAGTGAGAGGGAGCCGGGCACAAGCCCAGCAATCCGGTAAGCGTTGACGTGCAAAGAGTTGCCCAGCCCGAGCTCATGATCTGGCAGTAACTCGCGGCGATAAGCGTCGAGAACAATGTCTTGGTTGGCGCTGAGCAACGCGATAGAGAATGAGAGCGCGGCAATAGTGGTCAGTTGAACACCGGGGTCTAACCAGCCGAGCCCGGCAATTGCAGCAAATAAAAGTAACTGTGTAGCTAGCATCCAGCTGCGCCGCAGGCCGAGGCGATAGATGGGTAGTGCATAGCGATCGACCAGTGGCGCCCAGATAAATTTCCATGTGTAGGGAAGGCCTATTAAGGCGAAAAATCCAATCTCGGCGAGACCGACCCCACTGCTGCGCAGCCAAGCTGGGATGAGTGTGATTAGGATATACAGCGGTAGGCCTGAGGAAAAACCAGTAAAAAGGCAGATAAGCATGCGTCGATTGCAGAGATCGCGCCAGTTTACGGTGTTATCGGAGATCATCAGGGTTGCCAAGAATCGTTTTGAGCGGTTGTCGAGCAGCGGGCATAGCGGCAAGCGCTATACACCAGTGGTAACCGCGTTGATCGGTGGCGGTGCTGATCTTGGATGGATGGTTTACCATGGGCGCAGGTTACGCGAAATTAGTATTTGTTACACCTCCAACAACAGTCAACTTTACAAGGAGATGGCGCATGCCGTTGCCACTGCTACTTTTTATACTGGTCCCCGCGCTGGAGATTGCCGTCCTAATCCAGGTGGGTGGTTGGCTCGGCGCCAGTTGGACGCTGGTATTGATTCTAGCCACGGCGATGCTCGGTTATCGGTTACTGCGCATACAGGGATTTGAGACACTCTGGCGCGGCCAACAGAAACTGGCTCGCGGCGAGCTTCCGGCACAAGAGCTGGTGGAGGGGGTAATGTTAGCCCTTTGTGGTGCGCTGCTGCTCACCCCAGGTTTTATCACCGATATAATTGGCTTTGCCGGTCTGGTGCCGGCTTGGCGACAGGCTGTCGGTCGACGTGTGATAGCCAGGGGGATGGCGACTAACTCGCAGTCGCGCAGTGCCGGGCCACAGGTCTTTGAGGGTGAATATGAAGAGCCGCGCGAGCGCCTCGATAGATAATCGCCCAGGCCTGGACATACCACCTCAAAAAAAGCGGTTTTTTTTACCCTCTCCGCTTGAAAAGGAAAATTGCGCGCCCATATCTGAAACAATTGCGGAATCCCGCAAGTAATTGGCAATACGTCCTAAATCAACGGATATTGTATCCACAGATAGACTGGAGAACTTTGTGATGAAAATTCGTCCCCTACACGATCGCGTAGTCGTACGTCGACAAGAAGAAGAGCAAAAGACAGCCGGTGGCATTTTGCTGCCAGGCTCAGCGCAAGAGAAGCCCAACCAAGGTGAAGTAATTGCGGTTGGCAGTGGTCGTATTCTCGATAGCGGCGACACTCGCCCGGTAGATGTAAAAGTGGGTGATGTTGTTGTATTCGGTAAGTACGCCGGCAGCGACACCATCGAGGTCAATGGCGAAGAGCTAGTGATCCTCAGCGAAAGCGACATTAAGGCGGTAGTGGAAGGCTAATTGTCCACTGCGCAGCACAGGTATTTGGTTTTAACTGTATTTAAAGGAAAATTATCATGGCAGCAAAAGATGTGAAATTTGGTGACAGCGCTCGCAAAAAAATGCTCGCGGGTGTCAATGTACTGGCCGATGCAGTCAAAGTGACGCTCGGTCCAAAAGGCCGCAATGTAGTTCTAGATAAAGCTTTTGGCGCACCCACTGTCACCAAAGATGGTGTATCGGTAGCCAAAGAGATTGAACTGCAGGACAAGTTCGAGAACATGGGCGCTCAAATGGTTAAAGAAGTCGCTTCAAAAGCGTCTGATGAAGCCGGTGACGGCACCACTACAGCGACAGTGTTGGCTCAATCTATCGTCAATGAAGGCCTCAAATCTGTAGCCGCCGGCATGAACCCGATGGACCTCAAACGCGGCATTGATAAAGCTGTTGAAGTAGCCGTCGCTGAGATTGCCAAAATTGCTAAACCTTGCTCAGAGTCAAAAGAGATCGCTCAAGTCGGCACTATCTCTGCCAACAGCGATTCGCATGTCGGCGACATCATCGCCGAGGCGATGGCTAAAGTCGGCAAAGAGGGCGTGATCACGGTTGAAGAGGGTCAGGCGCTGCAGAACGAACTCGATATCGTTGAAGGTATGCAGTTCGACCGCGGTTACCTCTCACCCTATTTCATCAACAACCAAGAGAGCATGAGCGTTGAGCACGAAAGCCCGTTCATTCTGCTTTGCGACAAAAAAATCTCTAATATCCGCGAACTGTTGCCGCTACTTGAAGGCGTGGCCAAAGCCGGCAAACCGCTGATCATTGTTGCCGAAGATGTTGAAGGCGAAGCGCTGGCTACTCTGGTAGTCAACAACCTGCGCGGCATTGTTAAAGTGGCAGCCTGTAAAGCGCCCGGATTTGGCGACCGTCGTAAAGCGATGCTAGAAGATATTGCGATTCTTACCGGCGCTACCGTGATTTCTGAAGAGGTGGGCTTGGATCTGGAAACAGCGACTCTCGACCACCTCGGTACGGCTAAGCGCATCACTATGAGCAAAGAGGCGACAACTATCGTCGACGGCGCTGGTGAGCACGCAGCCATTGAAGCCCGCGTTAAGCAGATCCGCGCTCAGATCGAAGAGACTAGCTCTGATTACGATCGCGAAAAACTGCAAGAGCGCGTAGCCAAATTGGCTGGCGGTGTCGCTGTGATTAAAGTGGGTGCAGCGACTGAGATGGAAATGAAAGAGAAGAAAGCTCGCGTCGAAGATGCACTGCACGCGACTCGCGCAGCGGTTGAAGAGGGCGTAGTACCTGGCGGCGGTGTCGCTCTGGTGCGCGTACTGCAAAAAGTTGTTGTCACTGGTGACAACGAAGACCAAAACGTCGGTATCGCCTTGGCGCGTCGCGCTATGGAGGCGCCACTGCGTCAAATCGTTGAAAATGCTGGCCAAGAAGGCTCGGTTGTAGTCGACAAGGTCAAGCATGGCGAAGGTAACTTCGGTTACAACGCCGGCACTGGCGAGTACGGCGACATGATCGAAATGGGTATCCTCGATCCTGCCAAAGTAACTCGCACTGCTTTACAAGCTGCAGCCTCTATTGCCGGCTTGATGCTGACTACCGAAGCGATGGTAGCCGATGCGCCGAGCGATAATGATGGCGGCGGCATGCCCGATATGGGCGGCATGGGTGGCATGGGTGGCATGGGCGGTATGATGTAAACGCCTGTTTAGCCGTGTGCTCAGAGCTGAGCACTTTAAAAGCCCGCAAAATATTGCGGGCTTTTTATTGGTCTGGCCAGTGTGGTGAAGGCGCTGTTTAGGGCTTTTTATTTCGGTCAGAACCACTACAATGTTATCAGCGCCGTTTGCGGTGTTATAACAAAACTGTGGTCGCAACTGTCGACGATATTCACCGGTGCGAACCACTTAAAATCTCAGGGTAACTCTCTAAGGAGAACGTGTATGTCAGCTGAATTACTAAATTTTGTCGTGCGGTGGGGCCATCTTATGTTTGGTATCACTTGGATTGGAATGCTCTACTACTTTAACTTTGTCCAAGGTGGATATTTTAAAGCCGCTAGCCCAGAAGGGTTGGCCGATGCCAAGAAGAAATTGGCTCCCGAGGCACTCTGGTGGTTCCGTTGGGGTGCGATGTTCACCTTCATAACCGGTGTGATTCTGTTGGGCGGCGTGCACAAAAATGGCCAAATGAATAACTTCATTGCCATCGGTGCAGTAATGGGCACATTGATGTTCCTCAATGTTTGGGCGGTTATCTGGCCTGCGCAAAAAATTGCCTTGGGTATGGTTGAGGGCGACGGTCCCGCGGCTGGTGCCAAGGCATTGCTCGCCTCACGTACCAATGTATTGTTCTCAGGCCCAATGGCCTTTGGCATGCTGGCAGGTCCACACTTCAGCACTTCAGGCGCCGGTTACGGCTCTGTGGTTGGCGGCACCGGTTTGTGGGTGGCACTGGCCATTATTGCGCTGCTGGAAGTAAATGCTCTGGCGGGTAAAATGGGCCCAATTACTACTGTTAAAGGCGTGATCCACGCCAGCATCGCTCTGACAGCTGTCCTTGCTGCGATAGTTATGTACGTATAATTATGGGCTCTGGCCGATAATTGGTTGCGTCTGCAGCCACAAAAAAGAGCAGCTTCGGCTGCTCTTTTTTTGTTTTAGTTAACGATAAAATCGGGGCAGTCGTTTAACCTGTTAAGACGCTGGCGTATAATTGATAAGTTGATTATAGCTGTTGCGCTGCAAGGAACCCGCTGATGACTTCACCCCATACTCGAGTTGAACCTATTGTCGCCAGTCGCGACGAAATTGGTATAGCGCCCTCGCAACAGCGTCGCCCCCCACCCGCTTCAGGCAATGGTCGTGGCAGCTCAGGATTGCTTTGGCTGTTGCTGGTGTTAGTAGTTGCGCTCGGTGGCGCGGCAATCTGGCAGTATCAAACTTATCAGCAACTGCTGAGCCGGTTTGAGCAGGTCGAAAATAAACTGAGTAGCACCGATGAGTCTCTATCCCAAAATGGTGCTGCGCTGCAAATCAAAATCCAAGAGCAAGCTGAAACACTGGATACCCACTGGAGCGAAATTCGAAAGTTGTGGGGAGTGAGTAACGACCGCAACAAAGATAACATTGCTGCCAACCGCAAAGATATCGACTTTTTGGCAGCTAAACGCGCCGATTTTGATAAGCAATTGAGCGGTTTTTCCAAACAGATCAAAGAGCAGCAGAAGAACATCGCGCAGAGTGGTGTTAATGGTTTGGCCATAGCCGCCGATCTTGAGCGGTTAAACGCGGATTTAAGTAAGTTAGGCTCCGCACTTGAGAATTTACAAAGCAAGTTTACCGCGGTCGATGAGCAGTTTAACAATCATGCCGAAGCCATCGCTGCGTTTGATAGTTATCGCCGTCAAACCAATCAGCGTCTTTTGAAATTAGAATCGAGCACTGCACCAGCCGCGCCATAATATTTAATTTAAATACCTATAACTAGGGAGATCACATGACCACTATCCGCCAACACGACCTTATCCAGAGTGTCGCCGATGCACTGCAGTACATCTCGTACTATCACCCGGCCGATTTTATCAAGGCGGTAAGCGAGGCTTATGATCGCGAAGAGTCCAAGGCGGCCAAAGATGCACTGGCACAAATTTTGGTGAACTCGCGTATGTGTGCCACTGGCCACCGTCCGCTCTGCCAGGACACAGGTATTGTCACAGTGTTCGTGCGTGTGGGTATGAACGTGCAGTGGGAGAGTGAGTTGTCGGTTACCGACATGATCAACGAAGGGGTGCGCCGCGCTTATATGTTGCCGGAGAATATACTCCGCGCCTCAGTGCTCGAAGATCCTGATGGAGCACGTCGCAATACCAAAGACAATACGCCCGCGGTAATCCACTACGAAATTGTCCCTGGTGATAAGGTCGATGTTTATGTTGCTGCCAAGGGGGGCGGCTCTGAGGCGAAGTCTAAATTTGCCATGCTCAATCCGAGCGACTCTGTCGTCGATTGGGTATTGCAAATGTTGCCGACCATGGGAGCTGGCTGGTGTCCCCCCGGTATTTTGGGTATCGGTATTGGCGGCACCGCAGAAAAAGCGATGTTGTGTGCTAAAGAGGCTCTACTCGAGCATATCGACATTCAGGAACTGCAGGCGCGCGGCGCCAGCAATCGCTCGGAGGAGTTGCGCCTAGAATTGTTCGACAAGGTCAATGCACTGGGTATTGGCGCGCAGGGACTGGGTGGTTTAACCACAGTGCTGGATGTCAAAGTGAAAGACTACCCAAGCCATGCCGCCAACAAAGCGGTGGCCATTATCCCCAACTGCGCGGCTACCCGCCATGTGCACTTTACGTTGGACGGCTCGGGTATTGCCGAGCTGCCGGTGCCGGATCTCGACGACTGGCCGGAGATTGCATTGGAGGCCGATGAGTCGGTGCGCCGCGTTAATTTGGATACTGTCAGCCGCAGTGAAATTGCCGATTGGAAGCCGGGCGATACGCTGTTGTTGTCGGGTAAAATGCTTACCGGCCGCGATGCGGCACACAAAAAAATGACTGATATGCTGGCCAATGGTGAGAGTTTGCCGGTCGATTTGACCGATCGTTTTATCTACTACGTTGGCCCGGTCGATCCCATTAATGACGAAGCGGTCGGCCCCGCTGGCCCCACTACGGCCACGCGCATGGACAAATTTACTCGCACTATGCTGGAAGAGACCGGCCTGATGGGTATGGTTGGCAAGGCTGAGCGCGGCCAGATCGCTATCGATGCGATTCGCGATAACAAGGCGGTCTACCTAATTGCCGTTGGCGGTGCTGCTTACTTGGTTTCTAAGGCCATTGTTAAGGCGGAAGTAGTTGCATTCCCCGAGTTAGGTATGGAAGCAATCTATGAATTTGAAGTGAAAGATATGCCGGTTACGGTTGCAGTCGATAGCGCAGGCGAGTCGATACACCGAATTGGCCCACAAATATGGCAGGCCAAAATAGAACAGCACGCGCTGGCAATCAAAGAATAATCAGCTATCTTTGTAAACAGTTTTAACCCATGAAGTAACACCACCAAAAGGACTGAAGAGATGAAAAAATGGGCACGCAACATCGCCTCAACTGCTGTATTAGCTGCCGCTATTGCGGCCACTTCCCACTCTGCGCTGGCAGGCGACGAGGGCTGGTACGTCGGCGGTTTTGCCGCGCACACAGCGTTCTCTTCTGAGCGCTCTGTCAGCGGTAGTGCAGAGAGTTCCGTCGCTGGCTTGCAGTTGGGTATCAATTGCTGCGAATGGCTAGATATCGAAGTCGCTATGGGTAAATCAATGGGCGGTGACGATATTGATCTTTTCAATGTCAGCGCAATTCGTTATCTGCAGCAGCAAAATGACAGTTGGCGTCCATTCGTGATCGCCGGTCTCAATCGCTTTGAGTTCAACGAGACAGAGCACTTGGTTGAGGGGCATCAAGTCCGCTCTAGTCAATGGTTAGTTGGTGCTGGTGCTACCAAGGCTATTGACGATAATTTTTTCTTTCGCGCGCAGTTGCAACTAACTGAGGGTCGCAAGTCTGAAAGCTCGGGTACAGATCTGGGGATAGCTCTGTCAATCAACCGTCGTTTTGGGGCGAGTTCTAATCCTGCAGCGCAATCAGTGGCTGTTGCACCGGCACCTGTCGCCGTTGAGGCTGAGCCGATGCGTGCGCCGATTACTCTGCGACTGATGGTCGAGTTTGCCTCGGACAGTTCCGAAGTGCGCTCTTTCTACAGTGAGCGGTTGGCCGAGGTCGCCGCTCTACTGCAAGCCGAGCCAGAGACAGAGCTTATGCTGACCGGACACACCGACAGCACCGGTTCTGCCGATTACAACCAATCACTCTCTGAGCAGCGTGCAGCAGCAGTTAAAGCGTATATCTTGGAGCGCTATGACATTGCCTCTGCGCGAATTTCTACAGAGGGTCGCGGTGAAAGTGAGCCGCTGGCAAGCAACGATGATGAAGCTGGCCGCGCTGCAAACCGTCGCGTGATTGGCCAAGTCGACTACGTCGAGACAGCAGAGTAATCGCTGAAAAGTATTTCCAGTAATTCGTGCAATAACGGGGGGCTCACTGCAGCCCCCCGTTTTTTTTCAGACTGTTTTATGGCGCAGCAAGCCACCCTATACTGTGTTGCACAAGGAGCGATGGCATGGATACACTTTACTGGTTTGACTTTGAAACCTCCGGGCTGAGTCCCGCTTGTGACAGACCGACGCAGTTTGCCGGCTTGCGCACTGATCTGGCGTTAAACCCGGTCGGTGAACCATTGATGATTTACTGCCGTCCGGCTCCCGATCTGTTGCCATCACCACTGGCTGCTCAAGTGACCGGTGTCACTCCTCAGCAAGCTGATCAGCTCGGCCTCACAGAGCCTGAGTTTATTGCTGCCATTGAGGCGGAGATGGCACAGCCAGGCACTTGCAGTGTGGGTTACAACAGCTTGCGGTTTGATGATGAGGTGACGCGTTACTCACTCTATCGCAATTTTTACGACCCCTATGCGCGCGAATGGCAGGGTGGCAACTCGCGTTGGGATCTGCTGGAAGTGGCGCGTTTTGCCTGGGCGCTGCGCCCGGAGGGGATTGTCTGGCCACAGCGCGACAATGGGATGCCGAGTCTGCGTTTAGAGGAGCTGACAGCCGCTAACGGCCTCGCCCACGAAGCGGCACACGATGCGCTCTCCGACGTCACTGCCACCATCGCGCTGGCTAAACTCATTAAACACTCCCAACCCAAACTCTACGACTATGCATGGCAGCGGCGCGGTAAGCACGCCGTGGCAGAGTTTGTTGATCCACGCCAGCGCAAGCCATTTTTACACGTCTCAGGAAGGCTGCCAGCAGAGCACGGCTACACCGCTTTGATGATGCCGCTGGCGGCTCATCCGACCAACAAAAATGCGGTGATCTGTGTCGATCTGAGTCGCTCGGTCGAGCCCCTTTTAACATTGAGTGCAGAACAGCTACGCGAGCGCCTTTACACCCGCAGCGACCAGCTGCCAGAAGGAGTCGAGCGGCTGGGTTTAAAGTTAATTCAAATCAACAAGTGCCCGATGGTGGCCACGGCGGCTCTACTCGATGAGGCGCTGGCCGCGCGCCACAACATTGATCGACAGCAGTGTCTGGACAACGCCGAGCGACTCAAGACGGCTGATCTCACCGACAAACTGCAAGAGATATACAGCGATCGCCCAGCCGCGCGCCCCGATGCCGATCAGCAACTCTACGGCGGTTTCCCAAGCAGTGCCGATAAGGCCTTATTTAGCCAGGTGCGCAGCGCCACGGCCGAGCAGTTACGGCCCGGGGCTGTGCAATTTGAAGATCCGCGTTATCAGCAACTGCTGTTCAATTATCGCGCGCGGTTTTATCCGCAAACGCTCAGCGATAGTGAGCGTACACAATGGCAGCAAGAAGCCGTTGCTCGGCTCACTGACCCAACATTGGGCTACCGTACCCTTGCGCAAGCTTGCGCCGAGCTCGAAGAGCTCGATCCGAGCCGGCAGAGCAGTGCTGAGCTAGCCGCACAGCTGTTTAGTTGGTACAAGCAAGTGGCTTGTTCGCTCGATCTCGAGGAGCATTTGCCCAGCGCGCCCTCCATTTAAGCGAGTGGCTGTTAGCCAGGAAAACCAGTAGAATCTGCGCAGTTTTTGATTCTAATAATAATTGACCTCCGCGGAGCTTTGCGTGAACTTTACCGGCGCCCATATTCTCTCTATTGAGCAGTTCCAGCGCGAAGATGTTGAACGCATCTTTACTGTGGCCGATGGCATGGCCCCTTACGGGCGACGCCAGCGCGTTACCCGTGTTCTCGAGGGGGCGATCCTTGGCAATATGTTTTTTGAGGCGAGCACTCGCACTCGCGTCAGTTTTGGCTCGGCGTTTAACTTGTTGGGCGGTGAAGTGCGCGAGACTGCGGGCTTCGAGAGTTCTGCCCTGGTCAAGGGGGAGAGCTTGCAAGATACCGCGCGGGTGTTATCCGGTTTTAGTGATGTGATCTGTATGCGCCACCCCGAGGCGGGTTCAGTGGCGGAGTTCGCTTCAACGAGCCGTGTACCTGTGCTGAACGGGGGCGATGGCAGCAACGAGCACCCGACTCAGGCACTGCTCGATCTTTATACTATCCAAAAAGAGTTAGAGCAGCGTGGGCGCGGTATCGACGGTCTGCGTATCGCCATGATTGGCGATTTGCGTTACGGCCGCACAGTGCACTCTTTGAGCCGCTTGTTGTCACTCTACAAAAACGTGCATGTATTGTTGATTTCTCCGCCCGAGCTGGCCATGCCAGAGCAGTATGTGGAGCTACTGCGTGTTGCTGGCGCTCAAGTGACGGTGACAGACCAGCTGCTAGCCAACATTAATCACGTCGATATTGTCTACTCAACACGGATCCAAGAGGAGCGCTTCCCCAGCCGTGAAGAGGCAGATCTCTATCGCGGAAAGTTTAGGCTCAACCAAGCTATCTACACCGAACACTGCGAACCCAATACGGTGATTATGCACCCACTGCCGCGCGACTCGCGCAGCGCTGCCAACGAGCTCGATGTCGACCTCGACGACAACCCCAACTTGGCTATATTTCGCCAGACGGACAATGGTCTGTTGGTGCGGATGGCGCTGTTTGCACTGGTTTTAGACGTTGTTGATCAGGTCGATGCTTATTCTAGCGAGGTGCGCTGGCACAGCAGCCGGTGGCCGCAATGAGTTCTATGCGCCCGGTAGAGTTCGACGATATTCGCCCCTACGATGACAGTGAGGTGGCGGCAGTACTGCCGCAGCTGATCGCTGACAATGAACTGATAGATGTACTGATAGCCAAGGCACTGCCCTGGTTGCCAGCCAGTCTGCACGCTTTAGCGCGGCCTGTCGCTCGCTATAAAATGCGCAGAGTCAGCGCCACTATGAACAGTGTCGATGACTTCTACAGCTACTTTAAAAAGTTACTCTTACCGCTGCTCGACAGCAGCAGTGATGGCTTGAGCTATTCAGGCTTTGATCGGCTCAACCAGAGCGCTCATCTTTTGATAAGCAACCACAGAGATATCGCGCTCGATCCGCTGTTAGTTTGGCTAGCCCTAGAGAGTGTAGGTCGCAAACCGATGCGCATAGCGATTGGTGACAACCTAGTGAGCAAGCCCTATGTCGGTCACCTGATGCGTTTGAGTCGCACTTTTTTGGTTCGCCGCGGTATCAGTGGGCGCCGTGAGAAACTCACAGCATTGCAAACATTATCGGCCTATATTCGATACTCTATTATCCAAGAGCAACAGTCGGTGTGGATCGCGCAGCGCGAGGGCCGCGCTAAAGATGGTGATGACTGGAGTGAAACTGCACTGCTAAAGATGCTGGCACTCTCCGCTGGCAAGCAGAGTTCATTTGCCCAGGCTTTAGAGCCGCTCTCTCTGCAGCCCATTGCACTCTCTTACGAATGGGACCCCTGTGATATCGATAAGGCCCGAGAGATGGCCTGCAATGCTCGCGGTGATATCTACCAGAAAGGTCCCGACGAGGATGTTGATACTATTTACAAAGGGTTATTTGGCAAAAAAGGCCGCATCCATGTGACTGCCACGCCGCCTGTAGCCATCAGTGAAGATGCCAACAGCTTAGCCGCGGCGATTGATCGCGCTATACACTCGAGCTTTAAACTATTTCCCAGTCATATTTGGGCCTGGCAGCAACTCAACCCCGATGAGAGTGAGCTCTGGCAACAGTTATCTGGCAGTTACCCCGATTGTGGCTGGTCAGCTGTAGCCGCAGAGTTTGAACGTCGGCTGCGCGGCCAGAGCCAAGAGGTGATTGATCAAGTGTTCAGCGCCTATGCAAAACCCGTTAGCAATGCGCTGTTGTCGCGCTCGTGAGCGAGCATCTGCCCGACTCGGTGCGGGATCAAATTCAGAGTGGCTATCGCCAGTTTCTGGCCAGTAAACAACTCAAACCGCGCCTCGGACAGAAACAGATGATCGCCGCGATCGCCAATACGCTATCGCGGACTATCCCCGGCAGCCGCCTAGCGGCAATTGAAGCGGGTACCGGTACCGGTAAAACTGTCGGCTATCTGATGGCCGCACTGCCTATTGCTAAAGCGGCAGGTAAAACCGTTGTAGTGGCCACTGGCACAGTGGCACTGCAAGAGCAGTTGGTGGAGCGCGACCTTCCCGATCTGCTCCAGGCGTGTGGGTGGGATTATCGCTTTGCTCTGGTTAAAGGGCGCGGCCGCTATGTCTGTAATTTGCGCCTAGAGCAGGCTGCCGATACCGCGCGCAGTCGCGATCAAGGCTTGTATCTGTTTGAAGATGAGCTGGCCTTTAACCCAGACCAGAAGACTATGGCTCTCTACCGAGAGCTCTCCGAGGGACTCGAAGATGGCAGTTGGAACGGGCAGCGCGACAGCTGGCCAGATCGCCTCAGCGATGTCGAATGGCGTCCATTGACTATCGATCGTCGCCAGTGTGCCGGGCGGCGTTGTCGCCATATCAACGAATGTGCCTTTTACACCGCACGCAATGAGCTGGACGAGAGCGATTGTATTATCGCTAACCATGATCTGGTCATGGCGGACCTAGCACTGGGGGGCGGCGCTATTTTGCCGCCGCCTGAAGATTGCATTTTTATCTTTGACGAAGGCCATCGTCTAGGCGAGACGACCGTGCGTCATTTTGCTGCAGAGTGTCGCGTTAATGCCACTGTCAGCTGGCTGGAGAGAATGCAAAAACAGTGCAAAGGCCAGATGCCACTGTTCGAAAAAGCACCTAACTTAGTTGAGCAACTGCAGGCAATAGAGCGCGCAGCGGGGCAATTGCAGTTGCTCATATCGCCGTTGTTTGCCCAGCTGCAGCGTTTGGTCGACAGCTCTGAACGCGATGATGGACGCTATCGTTTCAGTGGCGGCGACATTGGCAGTGAACTGCGTGAACAAGCTACCGAGATTGCCATGCAGTTAGCGCGCTGGTCTGGTCGGCTGCAAGTTTTAGTCGATGCCCTAGATGAGGCGCAGTCAGAACAACATTTCCCTGTATCGCTGGCCGATGTCGAGCTCTGTCATCAACAAGCGGGTAGTTGGTTGTCGCGCAGTGAAGGTCTGCTCAGTCTGTTTAACAGCCTGCAGCGCAAAGTCAGTGCTAACAAGCTGCCACAGGCGGTCTGGCTTGCGGTAGAGCACGCTGACGGCGGCAATATGGATATAGCGATTCACGCCAGCCCGATTGAAGCGGCAGAAATTCTTACCGAACAACTTTGGAACAGCTGTTATGGCGCCATTGTTACCTCGGCAACCCTGCGCGCTTTGGGAAAATTTGATGAGCTGATTCGCACTACAGGTATCCCTTCGGAGGCGCACTTTTTGTCGGTAGCCGGTGCTTTCGATTACTACAACAAAGCCACCATAAACGTACCCAGCGACTCTGTAGAGGGCAATCAGGTCACAGAGCATACCGATTACTTAATAGAAAATTTGCCAGAGTATTTTGAGCCTGCAGCGGGTACATTGGTCCTGTTTTCCTCGCGCAGACAGATGGAAGAGGTCTTCGATCAGCTCGATCGCGACACGCAGAAGCAGATACTTATCCAGGGCCAGTACAGTGCCCGCGAAATGATTCGTCTGCACAAAGAGCGAATCGATCAAGGCAAACAAAGTATGTTGTTTGGCTTGGCGAGTTTTGCTGAGGGTGTCGATCTGCCCGGCGACTACTGCCGTCATGTGGTGATCGTCAAATTGCCCTTCGCGGTACCCGATGATCCTCTCCTCGAAGCGCTCTCAGAGTGGGTGGAAGGGGGTGGTAAAAATTCCTTTTTTACCTTGTCACTTCCGCAGGCTTCACTGCGTTTGATCCAGGCTTGCGGGCGCCTGCTGCGCACCGAAAACGACAGCGGTACGGTGACTGTGCTGGATAAACGGATTGTCTCCAAGCGCTACGGACGCGATCTCCTCGATGCGCTGCCGCCTTTTCGCCGCGAGATATAAAAAAGCCCGCGCAATGCGGGCTTTTGGTTTAACTAGTCGGCTTTTTTGCCGCCCTGTTTAAGCTTGCCATATTTCTTCTTTTTAACCGGGCGTGTTCCATCATTGCCGCGATCGTTTGATTTGGCGTACGATTTCTTGGCCGGGCGTTTAGAGGGCGCGCGCGCTGGGCGGTCACTCTCTGGCAGAACCGCATTTTTATCCAATGGTGCAATGCGCATCAGTTTTGGCCCGACGCGGACCTTTTGCAAATGTTGCAGCAGCGCATCTGGCATTCCAGCGGGTAGCTCTACTGTAGAGAACTCATCGTAGAGTTTAATATGGCCAATATACTGGCTCTCAATGTCTGCCTCGTTGGCAATAGCGCCGACAATATTGCTTGGCTTGATCTGGTCATTGTGACCCACCTCAATGCGATAGGTGACCATATCGACACCTTGCAGTGCCTGTTTAGGTTCGCGCTTAGTGCGATCTTCACGCTGCGGTCGTTCGCGGCGCTCGCCGCGTTCGGAGCGTTCACCGCGCTCTTTGCGCGGTCTCTCAGTACGCTCACCACGGTTCGATGAGAAGCTCGACTCGAGTGCCTCTTGGCGCGGGAACAAGGGTCGATCTTTTTGTGCCATCCACACCAGCGCAGCAGCTGCGTCTTCTACTGAGAGCTCATTCTCTACACTAAATTCAGACAAGAATTTTTTGAACGGTGCAGTCTCTTCGCTGCTAATCACCTTCATCAACTGGCGAGAGAATTGTTCAATGCGCTGGCCGCTCACTTCTGCATTGGTCGGCAAGTTCATCGGCGTGATAGGCTGGCGAGTGGATTTTTCGATAGAGCGCAGCAGGCGTTGCTCTTTAGGAGTGACAAATAGAATGGCTTTGCCCTCTCGTCCAGCGCGGCCAGTACGGCCAATGCGGTGTACGTAAGATTCGTTGTCGTAGGGGATATCAAAGTTGATAACGTGGCTGATGCGCTCGACATCCAAGCCGCGCGCAGCGACATCGGTGGCGACAATAATGTCGAGCTGATTGCGTTTCAGTTTATCGATGGTTTTTTCGCGCAGCGCCTGCGTCAAATCACCATTGAGCGCTGCCGCAGAAAACCCGCGCGCTTCAAGTTTGTCGGCGATATCGGTAGTAGCTGACTTGGTGCGCACAAAAATAATCATGCCATCAAATTCTTCCACTTCAAGGATACGCGTCAGCGCATCCATTTTGTGGTGGTGTTTGATGCCCAGATAGCTCTGGCTAATGCGCTCGACGGTGCGCGTCTTGGCGGCAATACTGATCTGTTCGGCATCGCCCAGATAAGTGTTGGCGACACGTTTAATGACTGAAGGCATAGTGGCCGAGAATAGAGCGCGCTGACACTCGGGTGGTGTTTTCGCCAAAATAGTTTCGACATCATCAATAAAGCCCATGCGCAGCATCTCATCGGCCTCATCGAGGACCAGGGCGCGCAGCTGGCGTAGATCGAGGCTGTTGCGGCGCAGATGGTCGAGTATCCGACCGGGTGTGCCGACAATAACCTGTGCCCCGCGCTGCAAACCTTTGAGCTGCGTGCGGATATCAGAACCGCCGTAAATGGGCAGGACATTGAACTGTTTTAGATGCTTGGCGTAGCTTTTAAACGCCTCGGCGACCTGAATCGCCAGTTCGCGGGTCGGTGTGAGGACCAATATTTGCGGGGTGCGCTGCTTCTCATCGAGCTTGCTTAACAACGGCAGTGCAAATGCAGCGGTCTTGCCGGTTCCTGTCTGTGCAGTACCCAGAAGATTTTTTCCGGCCAGCAATACTGGAATACTCTGAGCTTGAATCGGTGAGGGTGATTCATAACCGAGTTCAGAGACGGCCTTTAAGATCGGATTGGCTAGCCCCAGTGAAGTAAATAAGGGAGCTTGAGTTTCTGGGGCATTTTGTTCTGGGGCTGACATCGGGGGTAACCTAGGGGCAGAGTTTTCTGCACAGTGAAAAAAAGGGCGCGAAGTATAGACTTTTTGCCGAACTTAAGATAGCAAAACTGTATGGTTAGTGGTTTTTTATTAACTCCATGTC
>JBLYYE010000024.1:0-16742 GCA_048549915.1 Porticoccaceae bacterium | reverse complement strand
GGCGTACATATCGTCTCCAACGAACTGTTGCACAAAAAATTCAAAGGTTCTGGAGTTGATGTTTTTTGGCTAAAATTGTGAATTGTCGTATTTGGGTGAGCGTGGTTGCGACTGTGTAACTTTATGTATAACTCATTTCGCATGAAAATATTAATTCAATAAAAACAATAATTTAGTAATCTAAATCAAGTCCGGCCTTGGGCACCATATGACGATTAACCCCTGATGAACTTTGTGTTGTCAGGGGTTTTTTGTGTGAGTTATTTATCCTGTCCTCCGAAGGGTAAGAGACACCATCTATCTCAGTTGATCCTCAAAAGTACTAACAAAAGGTGTTTCATAAGACATTTAACTTCCAGTTAAATTTTTGCCAATCATGGTGTGGGGTGCTGCTGCAAAGATCTCAGCAGAAAGCTGGATCCGCGCTTTTGTTTGGAGACAATTGTTACTAGACTACTCTGCTAATACAGCGGATTTTAAAAGAGGTTGCTTCATGGATAAAGTTACCAAGTCGCAATTAGTAGATTATGTCGGTTACCAAGCAGTACCTTCTCCTTGGCACACAGTAGAGCAAGAGCAAATTAATCACTTTGCAGATGCGACGTTGGACCACCAGTTTATTCATGTCGATCCTGAGCGTGCAGCGGCAACGCCGTTTGGCAAGACCATCGCGCATGGCTTTTTAACTCTTTCAATGCTGTCGCATTTTTCTGAGAGCTTTGCGTTGCCCGTAGAGGGTACGCAAATGGGTATTAACTACGGTTTAGATTTTGTGCGTTTTCTCGCTCCAGTGACCGTTGGTAGTCGCATTCGAGCACACTCGAAAATAATCGATATTGTCGAAAAAAAGCCAGGCCAGTGGATGTTTAAAACTGAGGTCTCGATAGAAATTGAGGGTAGTGACACTCCCGCGCTGGTCGCTGTATGGCTGACTATGCTCATGGTTAAATAGCAGTTGAATCCATTAATAAACAAAATAAGGAAAGAGATGACTATTCGTTTTGATGGCCAGGTAGCGATAGTGACAGGGGCCGGAAACGGTTTGGGTAAATCGCACGCGCTAGAGTTGGCTCGCCGTGGCGCCAAGGTGGTGGTGAACGATTTAGGCTCGGCGGTTGACGGCAGCGGGGCTTCCACTGACGCCGCCAATGCAGTGGTAGCCGAAATTGAGGCCATGGGTGGCGAGGCAATGGCCCATGGCGCCAATGTCACTGACTTTGCCCAGGTTGAGGATATGGTTAACGGTGCGATGACGCGCTGGGGGCGAGTGGATATCCTGATTAATAACGCCGGCATATTGAGAGATAAAAGCTTTTCTAAGATGTCGCTGGATGAATTTAAGCTGATTATCGATGTGCATCTAATGGGCTCGGTTAACTGTTGTAAGGCAGTCTGGGAGATTATGAAGGCGCAAAATTATGGGCGCATTGTGATGACTACTTCGTCTTCTGGTCTCTACGGCAACTTCGGTCAAACAAACTATGGCGCGGGCAAGATGGCGGTGCTGGGTTTGATGAATACCTTGGTGCTTGAGGGTGAGAAGCACAATGTTCAGGTCAATGCGCTGGCTCCAGCGGCTGGAACGCGGATGCTGGACGGCCTGGTACCGCAGGAGGTGCTGGATATGTTGACGCCCTCATCAGTGACTGCGGCCGCGCTGGTGTTGTGTCACAAAGAGGCGCCTAATCGCACCATACTCTGCGCTGGTGGCGGTGGTTATGCCTCCACTAAGATTTCGGAGTCAGATGGTATCTATTTGCCGGTGGCAGAACAGACGCCAGAACAAGTTGTTGCTCACTGGGACGAAATTATTGATCCGACTAATGGGCAAGAACTTATCGGCGGCTTTAAGCAGACTGAAAAGTTCGTTGGCAAGGCTATGGCATATTTGCAGCGCACTACTACCAGCGCCGAATGAGCAAACCCAGTACTATTCTAGTTACCGGCGGCGCTGGCTTTATTGGCAGCCATACGGTGCTGGAGCTGCTCAATAACGGCGACCATGTGGTAGTGCTCGATAATCTTTGTAATTCCAGCGTTGAGTCATTGCGGCGCGTGGAAAAACTCAGTGGCTGTGAGCTTTCGTTTGTTCGCGCTGATATATGTTGCGCAGAGGCTCTCGACGCTCTGTTTACCGACCATCAAATCGATGCGGTTATCCACTTCGCCGCGTTGAAGGCGGTCGGTGAGTCAGTTGAGCAGCCTTTGCTGTACTACCAAAATAACCTAGAAGGTCTGCTCTCGCTGTTGGGCGCTATGCAGCGCGCGGGTGTTTACAAGTTAATATTTAGCTCTTCTGCCACGGTTTACGGCGATAACAATCCAATACCCTATCTTGAAAGTATGCCTCTTTCGGCAACCAGTCCCTATGGCCGCAGCAAGGTAATGTGCGAACAGATACTGATGGATATGACGGCCGCAGAGCCTAGTTGGCAAATAATAGCTCTGCGTTATTTTAACCCGGTGGGCGCGCACCCCAGTGGAGAAATAGGGGAAGACCCGCGTGGCAAACCCAATAATCTGATGCCGTATATCGCCCAAGTGGCGGTGGGACGGCGTGAGCGGTTAACAGTTTTTGGAGACGATTACCCCACTCGAGACGGTACCGGGGTGCGAGATTATATTCATGTCTGCGACTTGGCTCGCGGTCATTTAGCCGCGGTGGCTGCGGTCACACCGGGGTATCAGGCCGTCAATTTAGGGGCGGGCGTTGGGCACTCTGTGTTTGAGGTGGTCGAGGCTTTTGAACGCGCCTGCGGAGCGAGTGTTCCCTATCAGGTAGAGCCGCGCCGTGCAGGTGATATTGCAGAGTTTTATGCCCATCCAGGCCTGGCAAAAGCTCGGCTCAAATGGCAAGCCGAGCTTAGTTTGGAGCAAATGTGCGCGGATAGCTGGCGCTTCCAGCAAGCCAACCCAAACGGTTACGAAGACTAATCTTTCGCGGCCATATTTAACTGCGGGTAGCGGCCCTGACAAAAGATCATTGGTGAAGACTCGCTGCCGCCTACTATATTTTCCACTTCACCCATAACCAAAACGTGGTCACCTGCCTCAGTGACAGAGTAGCGAGTGCACTCAATCCAGAGCAGTGCATCATTGATGAGTGGGTTGCCTAATTCGCTCAGTGTGAAACCTACGTTGGCGAATTTGTCCTCGCCCGAGCGAGCAAATGCACCACAAATGTCCTCTTGCTCTGCACTTAAAACGCTGACTGAAAAACGCTCCACTTCTTGCATGGCCAGCCAGCTGCTGGAGTTGACGCCGGGAAAAAAGCCCACCAAGCAGGGATCGAGAGAAATTGAAGTAAAAGATCCCACTGTGAGGCCATGAAGCTCCCCGTATTTGTCTTGTGCCGCAACGATTACCACGCCGGTGGGATAGCGGCCCATAAGTTGGCGAAATTGTTGGCCGTCGATAACTTTGCTCATCGTTCTGTACTCTTTGGTAGGGATGGAATGGCTATGCGGATTGCTAATAATGTTATATCATTATGGCATTTAGAGAGAGCCATTTTCTCTCGCAAAATTTTGGATTGCATTATGCCCTTGATAGAGACTCTTTTCACGCCTGAACAGCGCCGCAGTTTGCGCAGTGATACTCCTACGCCGCTCTATCACCAGCTCTATACGCTTTTAAAGGCGCGCATTCTTAACGGTACTTTCAGTTATGCAGAGCGTTTGCCGACTGAAGAGCAGTTAGCCAACTTTTTTGGTGTTTCAAGAATCACCGCAAAACGTGCGATGGATGAGCTGGCCAGCGCCGGTTTAGTGGCGCGTCAGCGAGGTCGCGGTACTCACGTTGTCTATCGCTATAGGCCCAATCCACTCGATGTGCCCTTGGTAGGCGTTCTGGAAGAAATTGAAACAATGGCCGCCAATTCCTCTGCGGTGATTTTGCAAAGCGCTGCACAAGTGCCGCCGCACCAGGTGCGTGATGAGCTGGGTCTGGCTTCGGGTGATACCGCTTTGCATTTGCGGCGCGTTCGACAAAGTGGCGGAGCCCGTTTTGGTTACTATGAAAGTTGGACCAAGGGTGTAGCAGAGCCTGACGATCTCGATGAGTTGGCGGCTACTCCACGTTTGGCTTATTTTCGCGCTCGCGGGTTAGATGTGACCCACGTCACACAAACTTTGAGCGCCGTCGCTGCCTGCGAGGAGGTGGCTGAGGCTATGGATATGGCAGTGGGCTCCCCTATGTTGCAAATGGTCCGCCGCACCTATAACCGTGCGGCTGGCGAGCACGCAGTAGATCTGTTAACCATTCAGTACAATCCAGAGTATTTCCAATACCAACTAAATGTAGAGCTGGCCTAGGTGCCTGTGGCAACAAAGCGCATGGTATCCCTATCTTTGCGGACCTGTTCGACATCAAAAAGCTGGCCGTTCATGGCTATGTAAACTCCAGCGGATGCAAGTTGGACAGCAGCCACGGCAAAGCCCAGATTAAACGCTGCGTCACTCTCGCGCATTGCGGCTGGCTGCATGGCCCCAGCCAGCACGATGGTTTTGTTGGTTATCTCTTTTAGCGCGTGCCCAGTCTCCACCATAGTGTCCGTTCCGTGGGTAACAATAATGTGCTCCTCCGGCGCCTCCGATACAGACTGCGCAATTAACAACCGGTCTTGATCGGTTAGCTCTAAGCTGTCTTTGCGCAGCAGTGCAGTTTGGGTGAACTCTACGTTAACGCCGGCCTGCAGCAGTAGCTGCTCGGCTTGTGGCTCTCCAATCGTGAACTCGCTGAGCGCGTCGAAGTATATTTTGTCGATGGTCCCGCCGGTCGTGAACAGTGCTATTTTCATCTGGAATCCTCGCTTTACTCACGGCAGTATAAGCTGGCATAAAACCAAGACAATCTAAACTGGGTAAAAAAAATTATAATTTAGAGGGTATTTTGCTGTGGCGAAAGAATTAGATATCGTTATCGTGGGCGCAGGCGTGGGTGGGATTGGTGCGGCTAGTTGGTTGCGGCGGCTAATGCCAGAGAAGCAATTAGTGGTCCTAGAAAAGCGCGCTAACCCCGGCGGTACTTGGGACCTTTTCCGTTATCCCGGCGTGCGCTCCGACTCCGATATGCTCACCTATGGGTACAGTTTTAGCCCGTGGCAGGGAGAAAAAGTGCTCTCTCCTGGCGCTGATATACAAGATTACTTGCGCCAGGTGATCGATGAAAATCAACTTGATCAACAAATTCGCTTCGGTTGTGCGGTAAAGTCTGCCAGTTGGTGCAGCAACACCAAGCGCTGGACTCTCGCTGTTGAGACGCAAGGCGAACAGGGTATCGAGCACTCAGAGTACAAAGCCCCGTTTGTCCTGTTTTGTACCGGTTATTTCCGTTATGACCAAGGCTACCTGCCCGATTACTCTGGTGTCGAAAGCTTCAGCGGTGAGCTGCTGCATCCCCAACAGTGGCCAGAGCAAGCGAGCTGGGAGGGTAAGCGTGTAGTGGTTATTGGCAGTGGCGCGACGGCTGTCACTCTAGTGCCTGCCATGGCTGAGCGGGCCGCCAGTGTCACTATGCTACAGCGCTCGCCAACCTTCTTTTTCTCGGTGCCTCTGAAAGACCGAATGCTGCGGGCGTTGAAACTGCTGCTCCCCAATCGCTGGGCAGTAGCTGTGGCGCGGCAGTGGAACATATTCCGCACTCATCTACTCTATCGTTGGAGCCGGGTGGCTCCGCGCTCTCTGCGCTGGCTGTTGTTGCGCCAAGTTCGCCGACAAGTAGGCGGCGCTATTCAGAAAGCTCATTTTACTCCCAGTTATAACCCCTGGGATGAGCGGCTCTGCGCTGTCCCCGACAACGACTTATTTAAAAATATTGCCGCCGGAAAAGCCTCGGTTGTTACCGATAACATTGAATGCTTTACGCCGAACGGACTCAGGTTGGAGAGTGGTCGTGAGCTTGCGGCGGATATTGTGGTCTCTGCTACGGGCCTCAACTTGCGTCTGCTCGGTGATATTGCCGTGACAGTTGACGGCCAGCCGTTGCCTCTGTGCGAGCGAATGCTATACAAAAGCACAATGATCGAAGGAGTGCCGAATGCGGCAGTGATGTTCGGTTATATCAATGCTTCTTGGACACTTAAGGTTGATATTGTCAGCCGTTATCTGTTTCGTCTCTTTAAATATATGCAGGACGGTCAACATACCGTGGTTGTACCCAAATTGTTGCCCAGCCAGCGCAGCGAGGATTGCATGATGTCCGCATTGCAGGCGGGCTATGTGCGCAGGGCAGAGCGCGAGCTGCCACGCCAGGGGCTCGAGTACCCGTGGGTGGTAACTATGGATTACCCAGCCGATAAAAAAATGCTCACAACAGCCGATATCAACGACGGGCTGTTGCAGTTTGACTGAATACGTTACCCTTAAGTAAAGGCGAGCGTTTAAGGGTATTCTGTGATTGGTAAATTAGTCGGCGGCATTATTGGTGCCATCCTTCCCGGTGGGCTTCTGCTCACTTTGTTGGGTGTATTCTTTGGTCATCAATACGACAAGTGGCGCATGGGTGAGCTCAACTCACCAGCACATCGGCGCGAGCTGAACGCCAAGTTTCTTCAGGCCACTTTCACAGTTGCCGGGCAGTTGGCAAAGAGCGATGGGCGTGTCTCAGAGGCCGAGGTTGCTCAAACTGAATCGATCATTGCCGCTATGGGGTTGTCCGCAGAGCATCGCCGTATTGCAATAGAGTGTTTCAAGCAGGGCGCTTCGGGCCAGGTGGATGGGGTTGAGGTGGTGGCGCAATTTGCGCAAATATCGCGGCATCATTACCGGCTTAAGCTGCAACTGCTCAATTACTGGTTAACACTGGCACTGGCCGATGGTCATTTTGATCCGGCCGAACGGGAGCTGCTTTACGCAGTCTCTGCAAAACTGGGTATCGGCCGGGCAGCGTTGGATCAAATTATCGATATGGTTCAAGCGCAGAACCAGTTTCGCGGCGCCTCTGGCTCGGGCAAAACTCAATCAGCTTCGGCTTCGGCTTTGGCTACCGCCTACAAGGCGCTGGGGGTGGAGCAAAGTGCCAGCGACTCTGAGCTCAAAAAGGCCTATCGCAAGCTGCTCAGCGAGAACCACCCCGATAAATTGATTGGCCAGGGTATGCCTGCCGACATGGTGCAATTGGCCACCGAACGCACCCAAGAGATCCGTTCCGCTTATGAGATGATCGCGGCGCAGAGAAAAGCGGCTAATTAGTGCTTTATTGGTTGACCCTGATCAGTCGGCTACCTATAATGCGCGTCCTCTCTAGGGAGGGTGACAGAGAGTTGTCACAGTCGGTGCGGGGTGGAGCAGTCTGGTAGCTCGTCGGGCTCATAACCCGAAGGTCGTTGGTTCGAATCCAGCCCCCGCTACCAATTATTTTAAGGCGTTGCTCGCTGGCAATGCTTTGTCTAAAAGGCTCCGAAATCAATTTTGGGGCCTTTTTTGTATCTTGCCCTCGATGTGGCGAGATACCTGTTATTCAGTTACAATTGCGCCACTGCGGGCTCCCTCTCGAGTAGAAAGTAACGCAGGTGTAAGTAGGCTTAATGAGTTTGCCAAGTATCCAATGGCATGTAGAGCAAAATTTCGAAAAGCCCCATTTGGGGCTTTTTTGTCAGTCGAAAATGGGCCGTAGGCCCTTTTTTATTGGCTGGGCGATGGTGTGTGCGTCTGGTCGAGGAAGTGGTTCAGATGGCAGATAGAGGCCAAACATTGCGAGAACTTTTGCAGCCGCAGATAGAAGCGCTGGGTGCGCAGCTGTGGGGTTTAGACCTGCAGAGCGGCGGGCGTCGCAAATTGTTGCGCATTTACATTGATCGAGACGAGGGTGTAGATGTTGAATTGTGTGCAGCTGTCAGTCGTCAGGTCAGCGCCATAATGGATGTCGAGGATCCCATTCAGGGTGAGTATGTGCTCGAGGTCTCGTCACCGGGAATGGACCGTCCACTCTACGAGTTGGCTCACTACCAACAGCTTCTCGGTGAACAAATTGCAATAAAACTGCGCTTTGCCTACGAGGGGCAGCGCAACTTTAAGGGGTTGCTCCAAGCAGTTGAGGGCGACGATATTGTTTTAGTGGTGGCAGATCACGAGTATCTGTTTCCGATCGAAGGCATTGAAAAAGCCAATGTAGTTCCTCAATTCTGAGGCGTTAGAGGGTTAAGAGATGAACAAAGAAATTTTGATGGTTGCTGAAGCGGTCTCCAATGAAAAAGGAGTCGATCAGGGCATTATATTTGAAGCTATTGAACAGGCCTTGGCGACAGCGACTAAAAAACGCTACGAAGAGGGCGCTAACATTCGAGTGGTTATCGATCGTGTCAGTGGCGATTACGAGACGTTCCGTTGGTGGGATGTGATGCCCGACGATGTGATGGCTGAGCTTGGCACACAGTTCACAACAGAAGAAGCGCACGAGAAAGACGCTTCTCTGCAGCCGGGTGATCGTTTTGAAGAGCAGGTAGAAAATATCGGTTTTGGCCGCATTGCTGCTCAGACTGCCAAGCAGGTGATTGTTCAGCGTGTCAAAGAGGCCGAGCGCGAGTTAATTATCAATCGCTTTCGTCACCGCATCGGCGAGCTGCTCAACGGCACTGTCAAAAAAGTCACCCGCGATCACATTGTGGTTGATTTCGGCGACAACGCCGAGGGTATGCTGCCGCGCGAAGAGTTGGTAGGGCGCGAAATATTTCGTGTCAACGATCGCACTCGCGCCGTGTTGACGGGTATCCGCGAAGATATGCGCGGTCCACAGTTGGCTATCTCGCGCGCGGTGCCAGAAATGCTGACTCTGTTGTTTGCAATTGAAGTGCCTGAGATTGCCGAGGGTGTGATTGAAATCAAAGGTGCTGCCCGCGATCCCGGTCAGCGCGCCAAAATCGCGGTCAAGAGCAAAGACGCTCGCATTGACCCAGTCGGCGCCTGTGTGGGTATGCGCGGTGCGCGCGTTCAGGCAGTTTCCGGTGAGCTTGACGATGAGCGTGTAGATATTGTTTTGTGGGATGACAACCCCGCCCAGCTAGTCATCAATGCGATGGCTCCTGCTGAGGTAGAGTCAATTATTGTCGATGAAGATGCACAGTCTATGGATGTCGCTGTCGCCGAAGATAATCTGGCGCAATCAATTGGCAAAGGCGGGCAGAACGTTCGTCTCGCCTCACAGCTGACTGGCTGGACTATCAACGTAATGACCGTTGAAGACGCTGAAAACAAACAGATGGCCGAAGCTGTCACTATTGTTGAGACGTTCATGCGTGTTCTGGACATCGATCAAGATGTCGCTGAGGTATTGGTAGAAGAGGGCTTTACCTCGGTAGAAGAGGTGGCTTATGTGCCGCTCGACGAGATGTCGGCTATCGATGGTTTTGATGAAGAAGTTGCAGAAGAGCTGCGTGCACGCGCTAAAGATGCGCTGCTCACTATGGCCTTGACCAGCGAAGAAGAGCTGGCTGCCGGCGACCCGGCCGACGACCTGTTAGAAATGGACGGTATGGAGCGTGCTTTGGCCTTCAAGCTGGCCAGTAAGGGCGTCTGTACTATGGAAGATCTCGCCGAGTTGGCGGTCGACGACCTGATTGAAATTGAAGAGATGAGCGAAGAAGCGGCAGCTGCGTTAATTATGACTGCTCGCGCTCCTTGGTTTGCCGACGAAGCTTAACTAATAAGTATTCAAGGCAACGCGATAAGATATGAACGCAAATTAATGCTGGTGCAGCGGATGGCCGCTGCGATAGCCCCCAGCATATAATCGGCTGGCAATAGAGGACAACCGATGGCACAAGTTACAGTAAGTGAACTGGCAAAAACCGTAGGCGCAACCGTTGAGCGGCTGCTCACACAGATGCGCGAGGCGGGTCTTTCCCATGAATCTGCCGACCAAGTGGTCTCCGATGAAGAGAAGCAGCAGCTGCTGGCTTACCTCAAAGGGTTGCATGGTGGAGCAACTAAAGAACCGAGCAAAATTACCTTGCGGCGCAAAACTACTGGTACGTTGAAAACCGGTAATCGCAAAACCGTGAACGTAGAAGTGCGCAAAAAACGCACCTATGTTAAGCGTGAGGAAGAAGTCGTAGAGCCGGAGTTGGTTGAAGAGCCTGAAGTCATAGAGACTGAGTTGGCTGCACCGGTTGAGCCTGAGGCGGTCGAGGTTGAAGCGGTCGAGGAAGTCGTTGCACCCGAATCCGAGCCCGAACCCGCAGAAGAGATTGTTGAGCCTGAAGCGGAAGCTGAGCCAGAAGTGGCTGCTCCTGTAGTCAGTACGGTCTCATCTTATGCCTTTGATGACATCGAGCAGAAGCGTCAAGCGGCTACTGTTGCACGCCGTGAGGCAGAAAAGGTTGCCAAGGAGCGCTCTGAGGCCGAAGCCGCAGCCAAGGCTGAAGAGGAGGCGCGCAAAGCTGAGATCGCTGCTGCTCGCGCTCGCGCTAAGCCCGCTGCGGCTGCTCCTGCAGAGCCCGTTCACGAGCGTGGCCGTCGCCATGCAGCGCCTATCGATGATGACGATGATAAGGGCCCTAAAAAAGGCAAGAAGCCTGCCCTTAAGGGCGTTAAGAAAAAAACTCGTCTGCAGTTGGATGACGGCTTAGACGAAAACGGCAAAAAGCCTCGCCTCAAGTCGGGCATGAAGACGCCGTTAAAAATTGATAATAAACACACATTCCAAAAGCCCACCGCCAAGCAGGTTCTTGAGGTAGAAGTGCCAGAGACAATCGCTGTCTCTGAGCTGGCTCTGCGCATGAATGTTAAGGCTGTTGCGGTAGTCAAAGAGCTGATGAAGCTCGGTGTGATGGCTAACCAGAATCAATCTATCGACCAAGAGACCGCTTTCTTGGTGGTCGAAGAGCTCGGTCATACGCCTGTAGCTGAGGTTGAGAAGAGCGTTGAGGACGAATTGGCGGCACAGTTTGAGTCGCTTGGCGACGAAGCTACTGGCATACCGCGCGCCCCGGTGGTGACGGTGATGGGTCACGTAGACCACGGTAAAACCTCGTTGCTCGATTATATCCGCAAGACGCGCGTAGTCTCCGGTGAGGCGGGTGGCATTACCCAGCACATTGGCGCCTACCACGTAGAAACTAAGCGGGGCATGGTGACATTCCTCGATACCCCAGGCCACGCCGCCTTTACTGCTATGCGTGCCCGCGGTGCGCAGAGTACAGACGTGGTGATCTTGGTGGTCGCGGCCGATGACGGTGTGATGCCGCAAACAATAGAGGCTATTCAGCACTCGCGTGCAGCGGGCGTGCCTATTGTTGTGGCAATGACTAAGATTGATCGCGAAACGGCCGATCCTGAACGTGTTATCAGTGAGCTAGCGGCCAAGGATGTTATCCCTGAAGAGTGGGGTGGAGATATCCAGTTCGTCAAAGTTTCTGCGCATACCGGTGAAGGTATCGACGAGCTTCTTGAGGCGGTTGTCCTGCAAGCTGAATTGCTAGAGCTGACTGCGCCGGTCGACCAGCCTGCGCGCGGCGTCATTGTTGAATCGCGCATGGAGAAAGGTCGCGGAGTAGTGGCGACGGCGCTGGTTCAGACCGGTACGCTGCGCCGCGGTGACTTCATGTTGGCTGGTGAGAGCGTTGGTAAATTGCGCGCCATGACTGATGAGGCGGGTCGCGCAGTGAAAGAAGCGGGCCCCTCAATTCCTGTCGAAATTCTTGGTTTGGATGCGGCTCCCAACGCTGGTGATGAATTCTTTGTGGTCGCCGATGAGCGTCGTGCAAAAGAGATTGCGGAATCTCGCCAAGAGCGCGCGCGCCATGAGCGCATGGCCCGCACTCAAGCGGCTAATTTGGAAAATATCTTTGCCAATATGGGCGAGGCTGATAAGAAAATCCTGCCGCTGGTCATCAAGACCGATGTGCGCGGTTCTCTGGAGGCTATCGTCGGTGCATTGCACGACTTTGGTACCGATGAAGTGGGTGTAAACGTGATTGCCTCAGGCGTCGGTGGTATCACCGAGTCGGACGTTAACTTGGCGCTAACTACGGGTGCCATTTTGCTCGGCTTTAACGTCCGCGCAGGAACCGGCGCGCGCGACTTGGCTGAGCAAGAGAGTGTAGAGATTCGCTACTACAGTGTTATCTACAACCTGTTGGATGAAGTTAAAAGTGCGCTCTCGGGCATGTTGGCTCCAGAGACTCGCGAAGAGATTGTCGGCATTGCCGAAGTGCGCGATGTATTCCGTTCGCCCAAGTTTGGCGCTATTGCTGGCTGTATGGTTACTGAAGGTACGGTCTATCGCAATAAGCCTATCCGTGTTCTGCGCGATGACGTTGTTATCTACCAAGGTGAGTTGGAATCTCTGCGCCGCTTTAAGGATGACGCTGCGGAGGTTCGCAACGGTACCGAGTGCGGTATTGGCGTTAAAGATTACAACGATGTGAAGCCTGGCGATCTGATCGAGGTCTACGACATCACGCAAGTAGAGCGTTCGCTGTAATCGCGCGCAGGAGAGCCTAATGGCCAAAGAGTATAGCCGTTCGGAGCGGGTCGCCGATGCTGTTCAGCGCGAGCTGGCAGTGTTGATCCGCGATGAAGTGCGCGATCCACGTGTGGGTATGGTGAGCATTACGGATGTCGATATCAGCCGCGATCTGGCTTACGGGAAAATCTACATCAGTTTTGTGGGCGATCGCGATGACGACGACATTAAAGCGGCAGTCGCGGCGCTGAATGGTGCTTCGGGTTATTTGCGCAAGCTATTAGCTGCGCAGATAAAATTGCGCATCACCCCAACACTGACTTTCTTTTACGATGACAGTGGTCGTCGCGGCGAGCACCTCTCTGCGCTGATTGATTACGCTGTAGCCTCCGATGTCGCTGCTGCGGGTGAGGTTGACGGCGAGGGCGATCAGTAAGTTTGGCTAGGCGAGGAAAAAAAGGTCGCGCAGTCAACGGGATATTCTTACTCGACAAGCCTCTAGAGCTCTCCTCTAACAGTGCTATGCAGCGGGTGCGCAGGTTGTTCGATGCCAACAAGGCTGGGCATACCGGCGCATTGGATCCGCTCGCTACTGGTTTGCTACCCATCTGCTTGGGTGAGGCGACCAAGTTTAGTCAGTATCTTCTCGATTCTGACAAGCGCTACACAGCCACTTTTGCCTTAGGAGTCGCCACCGAGAGCGGTGATCGCGATGGCGCTGTCGTCAGCCAGGCATCAGCGGCACATCTCACGCAGGCGCAAGTTGTCGATGCCATGGCTAGTTTTGAAGGCGAGACCGACCAAGTTCCCTCCATGTTCTCTGCGCTTAAACACAACGGCCAACCGCTTTATAAGCTAGCCCGCCAGGGCATTGAAGTTGGGCGGCCGGCACGTAGTATCACATTGCATCACTACCGTCTGCTGGCGTTTCGCTCGGGTCAGGTCGCCGAAATAGAAGTCGACGTGCACTGCAGTAAAGGGACCTATGTCAGGACGCTGGCAACGGATCTGGGTGAACTGCTCGGTGTCGGTGCGCACGTCACCGCGCTGCGCCGCACTGCGGCAGGGCCATTTGCTTTGGCTGATGCCTATACGCCCGAGCAGCTGACGACCCTAGTGGCTGATTCAGGAAGCAGTGGTGCCGACCACACGCTGCTACCCATGGAAATTGCCGTGCAGGGGGCGCTGGATGTTCAGCTGCCCAAAACCAGCGAGTTGTTCTTCTCTCAGGGGCAGCCGGTGGCAGCCAGTGAGGCCTACCGAAATGGCCAAGAAGCAGGTATAGTGCGCGTCTTCGCTGAAGATGGGCGATTTTTAGGGGTGGCTACCGTGACTGACGATGGTCTGGTGGCGCCAAAAAGATTAGTGGTTTACTCCACGGGGTAAACGGCTAAAATGCGGGCGCAAGCCCCTAGGTTACCTGTAAATATGCGCGGATAACCTGGACTTTTTATTAGCATATTTTGGAGAAGTAACATGGCACTAAGTGCAGAAGAAAAAGCGGCAATCGTTGCCGAGCATGGCAAAGGCGCGGGCGATACTGGTTCACCGGAAGTTCAAATAGCTCTGCTGACTGCCAACATCAACAAGTTGCAAGGCCACTTTGGCGATCACAAAAAAGATCACCATTCACGCCGCGGGCTGATCCGTATGGTCAACCAGCGTCGTAAATTGCTCGACTATTTGAAGAGCAAAGAAGTGGCGCGTTACAGCGCACTGATCAAGACTCTTGGTCTGCGTCGCTAAGACGTACTGGGCGGCTCCTTCGGGAGCCGCACTGTTGTTGTGGCTCGCTAAAATTGTCACAAACAGAGCGTATGCTCTACCCAGTTAGTAGTCAAAAAGGCAGGTTGATCGAGTTACTGATGGGCTCTCGGCCGAGAGTGTATCAGTAACCCGAGCAGCGTTGCCTACCAGTGAGTACTAGCTTTTATTAAATTGAAAACTCAAAAATAGGTTGCGATATGAATCCTTTAGTTAAGAAATTCCAGTACGGTGAGCACACGGTCACCATCGAAACGGGCCGTATTGCCCGCCAAGCTACCGGCGCTGTGCTGGTCTCAATGGACGATACCCAAGTCCTCTGTACCGTCGTCGGTGTGAAAGAGCCCAAGCCCGGTCAAGACTTCTTCCCGCTCGGCGTTCATTACCAAGAAAAAGCTTACGCCGCGGGCAAAATCCCCGGTGGGTTTTTCAAGCGTGAAGGCCGCCCAAGTGAGAAAGAGACACTCACGTCGCGTCTGATCGATCGCCCAATCCGCCCGCTGTTCCCCAATGGCTTCAAAAACGAAGTCCAAGTGGTTTGTACAGTGGTTTCTGCGCAAAAGGGTATCGACCCCGATATCGCTGCGATGATCGGCACCTCGGCAGCACTATCTATTTCAGGGATTCCATTTAATGGTCCTATCGGTTGTGCTCGCGTAGGTTACAGCGAAGAACAGGGTTACCTGCTTAATCCAACTTACGATGTGCTGGAGACCTCACTGCTCGATATGGTGGTTGCCGGTACTCGCGATGCGGTATTGATGGTTGAGTCAGAAGCTAAAGAGCTGCCAGAAGACATCATGCTCGGTGCGGTGCTTTACGCCCACCAAGAGATGCAGGGTGTTATCAAGGTAATTGAAGAGCTCGCCGCAGAAGCTGGCAAGCCGCGCTGGGAGTGGCAGGCAGAAGCCGAAGATGCGGATTTAAAAGCTGCCTTGCAAGCCCTGGTGGGTGCGCAGTTAGATCAAGCTTACCAAGTGGTCGACAAGCAAGCCCGTGTTGCGGCTGTCAACGCGCTGCGCGATCAAGCGGTAGCTGAGTTGGTTAAAGAAGATGGCCCCGCTGCTGACGATGTTAAAGACAGCTTCAAGAAATTAGAGAAAAACATAGTTCGCGGCCGCATTATCCGCGGTGAGCCACGTATAGATGGTCGCGACAGCAAAACTGTTCGCGCCATCGATGTCGAGGTGGGTGTGCTGGACCAGGTGCACGGCTCTGCTCTGTTCACCCGCGGCGAAACGCAAGCGATTGTTGCTGCTACTCTTGGCGCCACTCGCGATGCGCAGATGATCGATTCATTGGAAGGGCGCAAAGACGACCCATTCATGCTGCATTACAACTTCCCTCCTTACTCGGTGGGCGAAGCAGGTCGAATCGGTTTTACTGGCCGTCGCGAAATCGGTCACGGCCGTTTGGCACGTCGCGGTATTGCCGCAGTGCTGCCCAGTGAGGCCGACTTCCCCTACGCCATGCGTGTGGTCTCAGAAATCACCGAATCTAACGGTTCAAGTTCAATGGCTTCAGTCTGTGGCTCAAGCTTGGCACTGATGGATGCTGGTGTGCCGCTCAAGGCGCCGGTTGCCGGTATTGCAATGGGTCTGGTGAAAGAAGATGCCGGTTTTGCCGTATTGACCGATATCCTTGGCGACGAAGATCACCTCGGTGATATGGACTTTAAAGTGGCCGGTACCGCTGGCGGTGTTACAGCGCTGCAGATGGATATTAAAATCGAAGGGATCAATGAAGAGATTATGGAGATCGCTCTCGAGCAAGCGTTGCATGCACGTCTACATATTCTCGGCGAAATGAACAAGGTCATCTCGCAGGGCCGTGACGAAGTCGCTGAGACTGCGCCGCGCATGAAAACACTGCAGATTGATCCAGATAAAATCCGCGATGTTATCGGTAAAGGCGGTGCCACTATTCGCGGCTTGTGTGAAGAGCATAACGCTACTATCGATATCGACGACAGTGGTGCTGTTAAAATCTACGCAGTTGATGCGGCGGGCCTGAATGGCGCCGTAGCCAGTGTTGAAGCGATCTGTGCAGAGCCCGAGCCCGGCGAGATCTACGATGGCACAGTAGTTCGTATTGTCGACTTTGGCGCTTTCGTTAACTTTATGCCAGGTACCGACGGTTTAGTGCACATTTCACAAATCGCTGATCAGCGCGTTAATAAGGTGACCGACTACTTGAGTGAAGGTCAGTCGATTCGCGTCAAGGTGACTGAGATCGATAACCGCGGTCGTGTGAAGCTCTCTATTAAAGAGGCTATTGCCGACGAGAATGGTACTCCGCTGGAAAACAAAGCGGCGCCAGAAGCTCCGGCAGCACCCGCTGAAGAAGCCGCACCTGCTGCAGAATAAGCGCAGCAATTGGCAATTAAAAAGCCGGGGCGCAAGCCCCGGCTTTTTAGTATTTAAACTGATAGGGTTGAATTGACACTTTTTTGTGATTAATTGTGCTTTTTTCGCAATCATTGGTTGACACTTTCTGGCGCGGCGCTATGATGCGCGTCCCGACAACGAACCGCCTAGGCGCAACGCTGTCGGAGTCAGTCAGCAGGGGCCCTGGCC
>JBLYYE010000023.1:0-43998 GCA_048549915.1 Porticoccaceae bacterium | reverse complement strand
GTGGTGATGCACTTCAACATCTAAGCCCATTTGCTCCATGGCGGTACACATGGCGGCGCGCAGATCATGCAGAGAATCAACCGGGGGTACGGGGAAGTAGCCGCCTTTGACGCGCGGACGGTGACCCATGTTGCCATCGGCATACTCAGCAGCTGTCGCCCAAGCGCCCTCTTCTGAATTGATTTTGACGAAAGAGCCGGTCATGTCGACGCCCCACTTGATGTCGTCAAAAACGAAGAATTCAGGCTCTGGGCCGAAGAAGGCGGTATCGCCGAGGCCGGTGCTCTGCAGGTAACCTTCAGCGCGGCGTGCAACCGAGCGCGGATCGCGGTCATAGCCCTGCATAGTAGCAGGCTCAATGATGTCGCAACGTACAATAATGGTCGACTCATCGGTGAATGGATCGATGATTGCAGTGCTGTCGTCGGGCATCAAAATCATGTCTGATTCGTTGATACCTTTCCAGCCTGAGATTGAAGAGCCATCAAACATTTGGCCATTTTCGAAGAATTCGGCGTCTGCCGCTTTCGCCGGAATAGTAACGTGCTGCTCTTTACCTTTAAAATCGGTAAAACGCAGATCTACCCAACGCGCTTCACTCTCTGCGATCAGTTTCAGTGTATTTTCGGCCATGCCTTCCTCCAGTTTAACGATTGCTGATTTAAGTTGTCTGTTGCCGGAAAGCCTATCGGCTTATTCCAGCTTGTTAATTGCCGTGTTGACGGCGTCAAAACCTATTTTGAGCGAGCCCTGATGACGCACTTATATTTAACAAAGCAAATGTCGTGCCAATAAATATTTTCCAGATTGACCAGCCACCGCAGCTAAAATCGCACTGACGCACCAAAATAATGCGAAATCCGCATAAAGCGCACCAAAACGGCGCAAAAAATGACGCTGGGGCAGGTCAGATTTGCTCAATTCACATCATGACGGGTTGGCGAACTTTTGTCACTCTCCCGCTACCACTCCGTGATTTATTCATACTGACCAAACAGGGGCAATAAAAAGCAAATAGTTGCTGTGGTAGCACCACTATTCACCTATAATCGCGCCCTTTTACAATTCGAGCCCGCCCATGTCTAGCAACGCCCCTATCGAAAAATTACGCAATATCGCCATCATCGCCCACGTTGACCACGGTAAAACCACTCTCGTCGACAAGCTCTTGCAGCAGTCTGGAACACTCGACCGCAAAAACATGAGCACTGACCGGATCATGGATTCTAATGACCAAGAGCGCGAGCGCGGCATTACCATCCTGGCCAAAAATACCGCCATTAGCTGGAACGGCTACAACATTAATATTGTCGACACCCCCGGACACGCCGACTTCGGCGGCGAAGTTGAGCGCGTATTGTCGATGGTTGACTCAGTATTGCTGCTCGTCGATGCGGTCGACGGGCCGATGCCACAGACCCGTTTTGTGACACAAAAGGCGTTTGAAAAAGGCCTCAACCCTATTTTGGTCGTCAACAAAGTTGACCGCCCCGGCGCTCGCCCACACTGGGTAATGGACCAAGTCTTTGACCTCTTCGACCGCCTTGGCGCCACCGATGAGCAGCTCGACTTCCCAGTTATCTACGCCTCGGCCCTAAACGGCATTGCCGGCTTGGAACACGACCAGCTGGCCGAAGACATGACCCCGCTTTTGGAGATGATTGTCAGCAATGTCTCATCGCCCAATGTTGATCTAGACGGGCCACTGCAAATGCAGATTAGTGCGCTAGATTACAACAGCTACGTAGGTGTTATTGGTGTTGGCCGTGTCAAGCGCGGAAAAATTAGCCCCAACGAGCAGGTTGTTGTGGTGGGTGCCGACGGCAAAACCCGCAAAGGGCGTGTGCTGCAGGTTATGGGCTACCACGGCTTGGAACGCGTTGATGTGCAAAGTGCGCAGGCGGGCGACATTATCTGTATTACCGGTATCGACAAGCTCAATATTTCCGACACTATTTGCTCGCCCGATGCTCTCGAAGCATTGCCGGCACTGACAGTTGATGAGCCAACAGTGAGCATGACCTTCCAGGTTAACGATTCACCCTTTGCTGGCAAAGAGGGCAAATACATCACCACCCGCAACATTAAAGATCGGCTCGATCAGGAGTTGATCCACAACGTGGCACTGCGCGTTGTGCAGGGCGAGACACCGGACAAATTTATTGTCTCTGGCCGCGGCGAGCTGCATCTCTCGGTGCTGATTGAAAACATGCGTCGCGAAGGTTTTGAGCTGGGTGTATCGCGCCCCGAAGTGATTCAAAAAGAGATCGATGGCGAAATCCACGAGCCCTTCGAGCAGATTGTTATCGATGTTGAAGAGCAGCATCAAGGCTCTGTGATGGAAGAGATGGGTCTGCGCAAAGCCGATATGACCAACATGGAGCCAGATGGCAAAGGCCGGGTAAAGCTAGAATTTATGGCACCCTCGCGCGGCATGATCGGTTTCCGTTCGCACTTCCTGACCATGACCAGCGGCTCGGGTATTATGACCAGTATTTTTGACCACTACGGCCCGGCCAAAGCGGGTGAGCTCGCCGGCCGCCAGAACGGCGTATTGGTCTCTATGACTACGGGTAAAGCTTTGGCTTATGCGCTGTTTAATCTGCAAGAGCGCGGCCGTCTGTTCCTTGGCCACGGCGCCGAGATCTATGAAGGCCAGGTTATCGGCATTCACTCGCGCAACAACGACCTACCTGTTAACCCCACCAAGGCCAAACAGCTCAACAACATCCGCGCTGCGGGTACCGATGAGAACTTAATTTTGGTACCGCGCATTAAGCATACTCTCGAGCAAGCTTTGGAGTTTATTCAGGATGATGAGCTCGTCGAGGTAACGCCCGAGTCTATACGCATCCGTAAAAAGTTGCTTAAAGAGAACGAGCGCAAGCGTTCAGGCAAATCGTAAGATCTGTCATTGCAACGCAAAAGGCGAGCTCAACAGCTCGCCTTTTTTTACCCACTAATTGCAGTTATCTGGATGCCGGTGGCATGAGGTTAAGTGATCATTCACTACACCCATCGATTGCAGATAGGCATAACAGATAGTAGAGCCGAAAAAACTAAACCCGCGCTGCTTCATATCGCGGCTAATTTGATCTGAAAGTGGTGTGGTGGCAGGTACGGCTGCGTGCTCGGCAAAATAGTTGACGATGGGCTCGCCATCAACATATCCCCAGAGGTAATTCGAGAAGCTGCCAAACTCCTCTTGCACCGCCATAAACAGTTTGGCGTTATTGATAGCCGAGCGGATTTTTTGCCGATTGCGGATAATCGCGCTATCGGCCAACAGCCTGGCTATCTCGCTGTCGCCGTAGGCAGCGATACGCGCCGGGTCAAAACCTTCAAATGCACGACGGTAGCCGTCGCGGCGACGCAATATAGTAATCCACGATAGGCCCGCCTGAGCACCCTCTAAAATCAGGTATTCGAACAAAGTGGCATCGTCATAACTGGGCACGCCCCACTCTGTGTCGTGATAGTGTTGGTAAAGCGTATCGTCGCCACACCAGTCACAGCGCACTAGCGCGTCGTTGCTCTGCAAAGAATTTAGAGACATAAGTAAGCTCTTAGACTGTGGTCATAGTTCACCGTGGTACACCATAGTCGGGTGGATTTTTCCTTTACTATAACCGATTGAAAGCAGTCGCCAAAAACAGCTCTGCGCGAGTTGTTACCGCGGCGGGGATAACCGACAATATCGCCCACTATGCAGCCAGAGCTCAGAGCAACAATGACCGATACCAGCAAAACACCTACCGATGCGACCAACTCGGACCCCAAAAGGGTTGGCATGATCAGCCTCGGCTGCCCCAAAGCCCTGGTCGACTCAGAGCGCATCCTCACTCAGCTGCGTATGGAGGGCTACCAGATCTCTCCCAGCTATGAGGATGCTGATGTAGTAGTGGTCAACACCTGCGGCTTTATCGACAGCGCCAAACAAGAGTCGCTCGACGCTATCGGCGAAGCACTCAAGGAGAACGGCAAGGTGATTGTCACCGGCTGTATGGGCGGAGATGAGCAGCAGATACGCGATGTCCACCCCGATGTGTTAGCCGTCTCTGGAGCCCACCAATACGAGCAGGTGATGGATGCTGTCCACCACTACGCCCCCGCCAACGCTCAACACGACCCCTACATTGACCTGCTGCCACCTCAGGGTATCAAGTTGACTCCGCGCCACTACGCCTATTTGAAAATCTCTGAGGGCTGCAACCACCGCTGCAGCTTTTGTATTATCCCGTCGCTGCGCGGCGATTTAGTTAGCCGCCCAATCGGTGAAGTGCTAGATGAAGCGGAGCGCCTGATTAACGCAGGCACCAAGGAGCTGTTAGTCATCTCGCAAGATACCAGCGCTTACGGCATCGATACCAAATTCCGCACCGGCTTCTGGCAGGGGCGCCCGGTCAAAACCCATATGCAACAGCTCTGCGAACAACTTGGCGAGCTCGGCGCTTGGGTGCGGTTGCACTACGTCTACCCCTATCCGCATGTAGATCATCTGATGCCACTGATGGCCGAGAAGAAAATTCTGCCGTATCTAGACATCCCCTTTCAGCACGCCCACCCCGATGTCTTGCGCGCTATGAAGCGCCCCGCCAATGAAGAGAAAGTACTCGAGCGTATTCAGCGCTGGCGCCGAGACGTACCCGAGATCACGCTGCGCAGCACTTTTATCGTCGGCTTCCCCGGAGAAACCGATACCCATTTTGAATACATGCTCGACTGGCTTAAAGAGGCTCAGCTCGACCGTGTCGGCTGCTTTAAATACGAAGCGGTCGACGGCGCACCAGCCAACGCTTTGGCAAACCCGGTAGCCGAGGAGCTCAAGCAAGAGCGCTGGGAGCGCTTTATGCAGGTGCAACAAGAGATCAGCACAGCACGCTTACAAGCCAAAGTTGGCCGCACAGTAGAAGTACTCGTAGACAGTGTGGACGCCGACGGCGCTGTCGGTCGCAGCAGTGCCGACGCCCCGGAGATCGACGGCAACGTCTACCTCGATGGCCGCACCGATCTCAAGCCTGGCGATATGCTAGCGGCTACAGTAGTCGCCGCCGATGAATACGATTTGTGGGCTGAGTAAAGCAACCAATCATTACCAGCATCCTGTTTCAACAGACACAAAAAAGGGCCAGTCTTCACTGGCCCTTTTTTGTGACAACCGTTCAGCTTAGTGCTGGTGGCCGCCGGGGCCGTGCACGTGGCCGTGCTCGAGTTCTTCAGCTGAAGCTTCGCGCACTTCGGTAATTTCTACATCGAAATTAAGCGTCTTACCGGCTAGCGGATGGTTGCCATCGACAGTAACCGTAGTCTCTGTTACCGCAGTGACCGTAACCGGTACTGCGCCGCCTTGTTCGGTTTGCGCTTCAAACTGCATACCCACTTCAACGCTCTCAACGCCTTGGAAGGCTTCTTTGGGGACTTCTTGAATCATCTCTGGCAACGACTCGCCGTAGCCTTCAGCGGGCGCGACGGTCACTTGCAGTTTATCGCCAACGACTTTCCCTGCGAGCTCTTTTTCTAAGCCAGGAATGATATTGCCGGCACCGTGCAGATAGGCCAGTGGGTCTTTACCCGCAGATGAATCGAGAGTCGCGCCCTGATCGTCAGTGAGTGTGTAGTGGAATGCGACCACGCTGTTTTCTGTAATAGCCATAGTGGGAACCTCTGCCCTAGTGCGTAAATGGCTGCGCATTATGAAGCAACTGTTAGCAAATGGCCAATATCGCCACAATCGGAAAATCCCATAAACTTTGTCGTGTTTAATGCACTAGTTGTAGCAATCTGTCATATTTGTGTCATCTATTTTAAGCAAAATTTAGGGATTGAAATATGAGTCAAGCAGACCTGCGCGACCCAGTTGGCGACGAGGAATATTCAGTGCCTAAACAGCTTATTTTAGTGGTAGAGGATGAACCGGCGATTCGCGAGATGTTGGCGATAGCGCTTGAGGCGGCAGATTACAGAGTAATCACGGCTACCGATGCGCAAACCGGCCACGCGCGCATTGTCGACGACAAGCCCGACCTGGTGCTGCTCGATTGGATGATGCCTGGCACCACCGGGCTGGAGCTTTTGCGCAGATTGCGCCGCAACGACTTGACCGCCAAATTACCGGTGGTGATGCTCACCGCTAAGACAGAGGAAGACAGCACCATTACTGGGTTGGATGCAGGCGCTGATGACTACATCCAAAAACCCTTCTCTCCGCGCGAGCTGATCGCGCGCATTAAGGCAGTACTGCGACGACTAGGGCGTGAAGAGCTGGTCGACCCGATCAATGTCGATGAACTGGATTTTGACCCGGTTAGCCACCGCGTAGCCATTGCCGGAGAACCGGTGACGCTGGGCCCTACCGAGTATCGACTATTACAGTTTTTCTTAACTCACCAAGAGCGCGTCTATTCGCGCGATCAGATATTAGATTATGTCTGGGGAGGTAACGCCTACCTAGATGAACGCACCGTTGATGTGCATATACGCCGTCTGCGCAAAGCGATCTCTCACAACAATTATGATCGCTACATCCAAACTGTGCGCGGTGCCGGTTATCGTTTTTCTAAAATAACTGGCGACTAAGCTGCGCCTTGTGGCTGCTTTGCCGCTGCAAATTCGCGGATAAAACGCCGTACCTCGCGCGCCGCACTGGTATCTAAATCTTCGCAAAGTGCTAAAAACTGCTCTTTCTCTTGCTTGTTCAGCCTAATAATCAGCTGGCTGTCTTTCTTGTGCTTTTTATCCTTTCCCACGGCAGGCCTCATTACTCTTTACGATTACACAGCGAATGCTTTTTGCTATACAAGAAAAGGGTAACGAACCTTTATGACAATTTAGCGTCAGCTTAGTGACTGCATAAATTCTTAAATAAACCACAAAAAAAACCCCGGCAGAGCCGGGGTTTTCAATACCTTTCAATAAGGGCTTAGAACGACCACTTATAATCGACAGAGACCGACATACCCGGTGCTTTGGTAAAGGTAACCACACCGTTTTGTTCAATTTCAATCGACTCATCCAAAAGATTCTTCAACTTCAGTTTTAGCGTTGAGTTCTCTGTTGGGTAGTACGAGTAAGTCATATCCACCGATTGGAAGGGCTGCTCAAACGAGTCGGCAGAGCCGTTGCGTCCAGCTAGGTAAAGTCGCTCATCAAACACGTTGTAAACCAGCATTGCTGCGTGTTTTCCGTCGTTCGAGTCGTAACCCAGCTGCATGTTAAAGGCCAGGTTCGAAGCCCCGGTCATTGCGCGCACCGCATTGGTAGGCGCATCGGCATCACTGCCAGTCGCGACCAGCTCGGTGTCCAGCATAGTGAGGTTACCTGCCACAAAAAACGGCGCAAAACTGTCACCCAAGAACTCCAAGCTCTTCAACCACTCCAATTCCAAGCCGGTAATTTCACCGCTATTAGCGTTAATGATCTCGGCTGCCAATGCATCTTCAAAGGCCGCTGATTCAAAGAACTCAATTGGGTTAGTGATATCTTTGTAAAACAGTGAGGCGGTAAGGGTATCGCCGTTGCCAAAGTACCACTCACCGCGCAAGTCATAGTTGGTGACAGTAGCGGGTACAACATCGGCATTACCTTTAACAATGGCGTCGGTAATGGGGTCGATGTAAGTGGATGGCGTAATCTCACGCAAGTCTGGCCTTACGATCGTCTCGGACCAGTTAAACCGCAGCTGGAAGTCCTCAGCCCAAAAACCTGGTCGCATATAAGTCACGGCAACCGCGGGGTAGTAATCGTCATCCTTGAACACTGAGCTCTCGAGTGCAGCAGTATCGCAGCTAATTTGGCAGCCACTGTAATCGAGAGGGTCCCACGGCAGGCCTGCTTGCGAGTAATCTTCCCAGCGCGCTCCGGCAGTCACCCGCCAGCTATCGCCAATTTTCCAGTCGACTTTACCAAAAATGGCCGTGTTGAGCACAGCAGCGAGATAGCTCTCGCCGTTGCTGCCGACCACATCCATCTGAATACCCAAGTCGCTATCCAAAAGGTTGGTGTCGCCAAATAGTTCTGAGGGCATACCGCTACCGGTTAGCGATGTGCTGCCCAGTGAGAACTGGGTCTGTTGGTAGACACGGGCTTTTTTAGCGTAGTTGTAACCGCCGCTAAGCATGACCTCGTCAGCTCCCCAATAAAGCGGCAGACTGACCTCCCAACCGTAGTTCTCAACCTCATCATCCAAAGTGGTAAAACGGAAATCACCCGCTGAAGTGGCTGCTTGGATAGTCTGAGTCAACAACTCACCGTTACTATCGACTGTAGTCAGGTAGGTAAAGCGCGCCTCGTTGGGGATATCGGTAGTCACCGTTGAATCTGAGTAGAACCACTCAACAGTTAAGTCGTCAGCCCAATCAAACCCGTTGATACCCAAGGTATCTTTGACGACACCACCAAACCGATGGTCGCCATTAAGTTGGTTGACTTCTAACTCGCGCTCTTCGAAACGGACGGTGTAATCGCGGTTACCACGGCCATCAGCAAAGAGCGTTGATGAACCATAATAGTCACTGATTGATGACTCATCATCGGTATTGCGCAGAACCATACTGGTTAAGGTGAGCGAATGATCGTCGTACCAACGCCAGCCCAGCGCTGCAGTCACAGTTGTGCTGACATTATAAGTTGAGGTTTGACGGTCAGTGAATTGGTTGGCAGCATCACCGGCATTCGCCGAACGTACTTCACTGCTTTTCCAGCTACTGTCGTAAGCACCACCCAGTAAAAAGCCAAACTCCATGCCATTGTCGAAGTAAAAGTTATTACCTAGGTTCACTTCGGCACTGACCGGCTCGTCGCGGCTCTCTTGGCGAATATCAACATTTCGGTTGAGCTCTGTAGCCAGCTGGCTATTAGCAGCTTGAGCCTCTGCAAGGGTAGCAGTACTGCCCTCTGCAAGCTGCAAAGTGTCGAGGATATCGATGGCGTTTAGGCTACCGCGATAAGTATTCAGCGCAGTGCGCAGACCGGAGTTGAGCGCTCGGGTACCGTCGTCTTCGCCCCACTCGTCATCACTGCCACCCGCGTAACCGAGCACATCGCCTTTAGTTTCGCTGTTGTAGCCACTGCCCACTTCAATATTGAACAGCAACTCGTCGGGTATACCTTTGGTACGGATATCGACCAAGCCACCCGAGAATGCTGCAGGGAAATCCGCACTGTAACCTTTGTGTACAGCGACCGATTTCAAAATAGAGGTAGGAAAGATATCTAGCGGTATCACATTGCGGGTGAGGTCGGGCGAGGGGATAACTGCACCGTTGAGCAGTGAGGTGGCATAACGCTCACCCAAACCGCGAACGAAAACATATTTATCGTCGATCAGGGTGACACCCGGCACTCGTCGCAGCGCCGCTGCAACGGTCGAGTCACCAATGCGGCCGATCATCTCGGCATCGATGATATCCGCAACTACTTCACTTTCCATTTTTTCCATCTGGACGTCATCTGCAGCACTTTTCAGTTTGCCAATGACAACCACTTCGTCCAGCTTAACGATATCGCCCTGCGCCCATAGCGCCGGCGAGGTGAATGCGGCCACAGCGACCGCTAACGCACACTTATTTATACGCATAGTTAATTACCTTTCGCTATCGGTGACAACGGCGCCATAAGGCGTTGACCGTTGTCAAAAGAGAGGGCGCCCTAGCGGCGCCCTCCGTTCGATACAACCTGAATTTAGGGCGCTCTAAATTATGGAGTGACCCAGGTAGCATCGACACCCACAGTCCAACCTTCAGTCCAATCATCATCAGCAGTAACTGCACCGCGGGTTCCAGTGCTGTAGTAACCGCTCAGAGCAGGAATGGTTTGCGCACCGTCTGTCGCTAATAGCTCGTTGTCAGTGCCCGCTGCAAACCAACTAGCGATAACAACTGAGCCAATTTGCACAGCGGTATCTTTGAACGGCTTCTCGCAGGCCAGTAGAGTATTGGTGATAGTGACAAAGCCCGCTTGTTGCGTTTCAGCATTATCGATTCGCAGGCACTCATCTAAGCCGTCGTTGTTGGTCAACGCAGAGGTAATGATGGAGTCAGTGATTGTGATGGCGTGGCCTTCGCGAATACGAACGCCGACGCTGTCGCCATGTGTGCCGCCTTGGTTTCCGCTAACAATACAAGTCATGTTATTGACAGTTGCAGCTGAATTTAAACCGCGAGCGATAAAGTCATTGTTGCGAGTAGTCTCTGATGCGTCGTAACTACCAATACCGTCAGACTCTATACATTGTTGACCATCATCGTTGGCTTGAATGATCAGAGCGTTCTGAAGCGTACCGATATAACCTTCATCGACATCGAAAGAGTCATCACGTACATAGAGGGCAACAAAGTTAGTGACATCTACAGCGCCACCAAACATTTCGATACCATCATCGTAGGTTGAGTAAACCTGCAGGTTTTCGATAGTAGTACCTGAGCCAACACCACCAAAAGCGATACCGTTGAGCTCGTTGCCTGGCGCAACTTCAGCACCGGTGTGTTTGACAACGAAATATTCTAGATGGCCAGAGCTGTCGGCGTCATTATCACCACCGTAGTAAGTTTGAGCAGAACCAGACTTGCCTTCAGCAGCCACGTTGCACTCACCACCGACCATAGCAAAATCTGCTTCGCCGCGGTTGCCTGTATAAGAACACTTATTGGTAACACCAAAACCATTGACGATCATGCCACCCCACTGCTGAACATCGTCAAAAGCAACCGTGCCAGAGATGGCATCGCTGTAAGAGGTAAAGGTGATGGGGTTTTCAGCATCGCCCACTGCAACAATTTGTGAGCCGCGATTGATTACCGCGTAATCTTCTGAAGTTTTAAAGACAAAAGTGTTGCCCGCTTCAATTGTAATAGTAGCGCCGTCGCCACCTTCAGTGATACCTGCCGCGGTTAAGTCAGCTATGCTGTCATATGCTTCACCGACCACCAGAGAACCTTCAAAGACGTGGTTACCAGAACCGATCGATGGGAAAGTGACATCAACGGTCAGAGGATTGGTGATATCGACAAAGTTGCGCTCATAGACACAGTTGCCATCTGACAGGGTGCCTTCAAACAGCTGTGCATCTTTGGTGTAAGAGGCACAAAAACCATTAGTAGACGAGCCGCCCGTAGTCGTGCTGCTGTTATCGACGCTGTTGTCGACATTGGATGGGCTGATGTTGACATCGCCGCCACCGCCACATGCTGTAAGCAATCCGCTGATTGCTGAGACCAAAACTAGTTTCTTAATAGCCATCGTGTTCTCCCGAAATATTCGATGTGAGTTGAAACGGGAGAGAGATTAACAACGCTATTTGACAGTTAAGTGGCGCTTATATGGCAGTTATATTGCAGAAAGCAGCACTTTTGGTTACCACTGCTTTATGACAATTTGATGAAGATTTAACTAAAAAATTGAAAAAGTTAATTTTCGTATATACAGTCGATAGCACTGGGAACACATTTGTAATTCTTATAGACCTCCCAGAGATAACAACGCCGCCAAAAAAACAGGTTATTAGGGGTTACTGGCAGGCCAAGCGAAAAACTAGGAGATACATAATGAAAAAATTAATTTGCTTATTTGTTACCACCGCCACTTTTTTGCTGTTGAGCGCAGCTACCCAAGCGAGCGACATCACCGTTGTTGCTCTGCGCGATGCGCCCGCCAGCTTCCCACAAAGCGCACTGCGCCGCGAAGCCAGCGGTAGTGTTACAGTAGAGTTTTCTCTCGCCCAAGATGGCCGCGCCACCGCAATAGATGTGGTTGCTTCTAGCGGTTCAAGCAACTTTGATCAATCGGCACTGCGCGCAGTTAAACGCTCACAGTTTGTCGCTGTTGGCGAGGGTGCCGAGCAAGCGCGCATACAGCGCACCTATAACTTCGCCTTCGCCGGCGAGGTAATGGTGGACCAGCTAGCGATAGCCAAAAACTAAACCACTTCGGACTGAAAAAGCCGAGCTTTAACGCTCGGCTTTTTTATTGCCAGAAAGAAACTAGCGCAGTGGGATAGAGCGAGCCTGATCAGCGAGTTTAAATTCAGCACTGTATTCGCCGATATGTATCAAACGCCAACCACTTTCAAGCACTGACCCTGTGCGCAATGTCCCTTGGTCAGTAAACAGCTTGTTGGCTGAGTGCCCTGGGCCGACCATCAAATGGCCCGTGATCTCTAGGTGCAACTCGGGCTGAGCAGCTTCAGAACTGTCGTAGCCCGAAAGATTGTTTTCGCGCGCAACCGCTGGCTGCCCAGCCGGCAGGGATAGCGCCACAACCTGTCGCGAGTGAGTATCTGGCCAAACAGCCGAAATCGCCCAAATAACGAGAGCAAGCAGCGCAGCCGCTCCTGCGGCAAAAATTAACAGAGTGGGTGAGCTCGTTCGCTGTTTGCCAGCAACTGCGTTGGCGACAATAAACTGCTCAGTGCTGGGCTTTTTTTCGCTGCGTTCGCGGTCAGCCTTTTGCAATGCGTCTAACAAATACGACATAAACTGTTACCTCACAGCGCTGTGGGTAGTTAAAGATCGAACAGTCAGTTCATTGAGCTCGCCAGTTGCGGCAATACCCTGCTGTGCCTGCCAGGCACGCACAGCTTCCACCAACACTGGCTGATAATGCCCGCCAGCGATAAAACCACGTTCAATTAGGCCCTGCTCAACCAGCTTTTCTATTAACCAGGCCACGAGCAGTGGGTTGTACTCTCCCGGTTGTAGTGGGCGCTGATACGCTTTGGGCAATGGCGCCTGAGCAAGTTCTGCAACTCCGCTAGTTTTCTCATTGTGATCAAAAAAGCTCAAGAGTTCTGTGCGATCTCTGTAAGCCTGCGCAGCTAGTAGTGCCACCAGCACCAAGCAGACCAACAGAATGGGCCAGCGCCAGGATCTTTTTTGTTGAGAATCTTCCCCTAAAGCCTCGCTAGCCGCCATACGGACAAGTGCAGCGGTTATTTGATCGGCACCGGTAGCATAGGCGGCTATCAGTGCCTGCTGAGCGATCAGGTTAATTTTTCGCGGGATACCGCCAGTTAACTTGGCCAGTGCATGAGCAGCATCAGAAGAGAACAGTTTGCGCTGCGCCCCGACGGCTCTTAAGCGATGATCTAGATAAGCTTCGAGATCGTTAGCGGCCAATGGCTGTAGGTCGAACCGAGAGACAACTCGCTGATTGAGCTGGCGCAACTCAGGCTGTGCCAAGTGCTCTAACAGCTCTGGTTGGCCGACTAATAAAAGGTGCAGCAACTTACTACGGTCTGTTTCAAGATTACTTAACAGCCGCAACATTTCCAACAGCTCAGTGGAGAGGTTCTGTGCCTCTTCAATCACCACCAAAGTCTTTTTGCCTGCGCTGTGAGCCGCGAATAGATTCTCGTAGAGTAGATCGATGCACTGCTTACTAAAACTAATCGGCCCCGGTTTGGGTAGCTCAATAGAGAGCTCTTGCAGTAGCGAAGCGAGCAAATCATCTGCTGCATACTGGCTGTGCAGTAGGTAGGCCACTCTCACCTCACTGGTCAGCGTGCTCAAAAGCATACGAGTTAAAGTAGTTTTGCCGGTGCCTACTTCGCCTGTCAGTAGTATGAAGCCACCCTCACACTCTAACCCGTAGCGCAGATGAGCCACCGCTTCTCGGTGGCAGTGGCTCGGATAGAGCAAACTAGGGTCCGGCGCGATGGTGAACGGTTCGCGCTCTAAACCAAAGTAGTCTAGGTAGGGGCTGGCCATATTTATTTACTCGGCATCCACTTTTGACCCAGGCTGGCCCTGTGGATGAAACTGGCGCAGTTGCACACCGATTGCACCCTCTTGGTCGCCCTCTAAATCGCGCTTGAGCAGATGCTCGTAGCGCTGTCGCGACACCTCTTTTGCCACCGCCGCATCGCGAATAATAGTGGGGCGGATAAACATCATTAAGACACTCTGGCCGTCGCTTTTACCCTGCGATCGAAACAAGGCACCTAACACCGGCAGATCGCCCAGCAGCGGCACTTTACTCTCGTTGCGGTCAAACTGGTCGTCGATCAAACCGCCAATCACTAACAACTCACCATCTTGAACCAACACATTGGTGTTAATGGTGCTCTTAGAGGTCACCGCATTGCCGGCAGTCGCCGAGGCCAATGTGCCCAATAACTTAGAGCTCTCTTGTTGAAGAGAGAGCCGCACGGCATCGCCTTTGCTAATTTGCGGTTTCACTGTGAGCTTAATACCCACGTCTTCGCGACTAAAGGTTTGGAACGGATTACTGGCACCATTGTTTGAACTGGTGTACTGGCCAGTAGAAAAAGGCACCTCTTGGCCGATAGAGAGCGTTGCCTCTTCATTGTCGAGTGTCACCACTGAGGGTGTCGACAGCACTTTGGTCAGCGAGTCGGTTTTTAATGCCTGAATGAGCACACCAATACCGGTGCCGCGGTCCTGATCGAAGCTGCCACCGACTGCCAGTGAGGTCGACTCACTCCCTAACAAGCTGCCCAAATCGCTGACATCACTTTCACTAAAATCACCATCTAATCCCAACCCCAATACCGTACTGAGAAGGTTGTCGAACTTAGTGAGATAACCGCCGTGGCCTTGGTCGGCATAGGCCAACTGCACGCTCAGCCGCTTGGCTTGATCCTCGGAAAGTTCCGCGATTACCGCTTCAATCAGTACTTGCGGGCGCGAGCGGTCGAGCTGCTCTACAACGCGGCGTATCTCACCGATCACTGCTGTGGATGCGGCAATGATCAGTGCATTGTTGGACTCATCAATCTCAATTTTATAACCGCTAGAACCCGCATTCTGCTCGGCTTCGCCGGCCAGACGCAAAAACATCTCTGAGTTGAGCATGCCATCAATGATCGGTTTTATATCTGCAGCACGTGAGTAATCCAGGTAAATAACTTCCACACCACCGGTTTTTGCCGAGGCGACATCTAACGAAGCGAGCATAGATTTAAAGGCCGTGCGGGCGATGGTAGGGCCGCTGACAATCACCCGATTATTGAGCGAATCCTCTACCAGTGAGAGGTTGAGCTCTTGCAACTGCTTGAGTTGCCCAGCGATGTGCAGTGCCTCACCCGCGGAAATGTGCGTGAGGTTGATCACCTCTACCGCTTGGGCGTTGGGATCATCCATCTCGCCGAGTAGTTTTTCCGCCTGATCAATGCTGCCTACAATATCTGTCACCAGCAACATATTGCTGTCGTCGAAAGCCTGTATCAGGGCGCCGCGGCTAAGCACAGGCTTAAGCACCGAAACCATTTTACTGGCCGCAACATAATTGAGTTTAATTAGACGCGTCTCTGTCTGGTTGCCACCGCTGCCGCCGCTGTAGTTAAAACTTTGGCTAAAAGGCACCACGCGGGTTACCGCACCATCCTCAATTGCCTGAAAGCCCTGCACTTGCAGTGCTGACAACACCGCCTGATAAAGCAGCGACATCTCGATTGGCTGGGGCGAAATAATGGTGATTTTGCCTTTGACGCGGGGATCGAGCACAAAAGATCGACCGGTGAGCTCGGCCACACTCTCAATCACACTGCGTACGTCAGCATCGCGGAAATTAATTTTTACGCTTTCAGCCGGGGTCTGCGCATAGCTCTGGGTAGCGGCGGTCGGCAGTAGTGTCGCACTGCCGAGCAAAATAGCCATAAACAGAGAAGCGCACGGGCGTCGTTTAGTTGTCATCATCACAAACTCACTGATTAATATTTAAATTGGGCATGACACGTGCTGCCAAGCTGGCGGCGTTGATCATTAATGTTATTTCGTTGCCATCGCGCACTACGGTTATCGGCAGCTCACTGTTCATAGCTAGCCCCGCCAGCAGTTGCGGCGTCGCAGTCAATTGATCGACACTTAGGCGCTGGCCATCCTGTTCGACAGCCACCACAATATCACCTTGCTGCAAATCGGTGAGAATACTCATCTCTTCACCAATATCGCTCAGCAACAAGCCACTGCCACTTTCAAGCTGCACAGGTTGCGCACTGAACAAACCGGCCAAAGCCAAAGCAGCGTTACCGGCACCTGGCTGCGCAAGCCCACTCGCCGCAGAGGGCTCATTGATTGCACTCAATTCGCTGCTGGTTAATCCATCAATATCCAGCAGTAGCTCTCGCTGCTGGCCGCGCTGCTCAACAACAATACGGTTCTGCTCCACTGCCACAAGTCGCACACCACTAACAATGGTTTCACCGAGCCGAAATACTTGTTCGGACTGACCCTGTAGCCTTATTGTCGCCGTTGATCGCGCACCCGCCTCTAACAGCCCAAGCAGCTGTCCGTTAAATGTTGCTGTCGCGAGCTTTTCTACATTGCCTAGCTGTCGGGGCGCACTGGCATCAAACCAGGTTAGCTGTAGCGGCGGTGCGCTTCTTACAGGTTCTATCGCTATTTCCACAGGATTGCGCACTATCACCGCAAAGAGTGCGGCCAACAGCGCGACCAGCACTACACAGAGGAGAAGGTTTACTCGACGCTGCTTACCAGAGCCATAGACAGATATCACAACTTTATGGAGGGCACTCATTATGGCTGACCTCCCTGGCTTGCGCTCTGCTCGCCAGTGACCAGTAGCGCACGGTATCTATTGCCTGCTTTAGGCGCTACTGCGGTGTCGTCTGGGCTTACAGTCAAACGTGTTATTTCTCCTTGCACTACCTCTTCACCTGCGCAGCTACTGTGCAGAAATGCGAAACTTAACAATGCATTGCCGGTTGCCGCCTGTGCAACCCAGTGCTGATCTGTGGTCGCTGTAGTTGGGTTCACCACAGAGATATTTATCCCCTGCTGTTTGGCTACAGCTGACCAATCCTGATCTGGCGAAAGCGTGCAATCAGCAGGCAACCCTTGCCTGGCAGCCAACGCCGACTTTAAGTACGCAACCTCACTTTGCAGAGCTGCACTGCGCTGTTGCTGCTGCCACTGCATAGCCACCCACGGCAACAGTTGCTGGAGTATCGTTGCGCTAATGAGTACCACCGCCGCCGCGATCACGACTTTGCGCTCGCGCGGTTGTCGCACCTGCCACATTTCATTTAATCGCGTCTGTATCTGTTTCATCACTTACCCTCCCAGCGCAACGTGGCTATGAGTTTTTCGCGCTGGTCTGCTTGTGGGTTAATCTCTAGTGCCAACAACGAGGTGTTGGGTAAATTAGCCAAACCGCGACGCAGTGCCGCTAGCTGTGTGGGTTGAGCTACGGCCTCTATTGTCAGCTCGCCACTGCGCCAAGCTACCGACTGCAGTGGGGTTTGTGACGCCAGCAAGACCTTCTCGAGCGCCGCCACTAACTGAAAATTGGCGCTGCTGCGCAGGGCAGCCGTGCGCTCTAAGTTGCGTTGGGTGCGTTCAACTCTAGCCGCTAGGCTTGTGGCATCGAGCTGGCTGCCGCCTTCAATTAACTGTTCAGCGAGATAGTTGCGGTAGCGGTTTAAATCGTTGATATCGCGGGCGGTCACAACACCGTAAGCACTAATTAATCCGCCAAACGCCACCAGCACCAGCACCGCCCAAACGCCACTGCGCAGGTAGCCGGTAAATTTCTGCCACACGGGCACACTTTTGGGCTGATGTTCGCCCTGCAGTAGGTTGACATCGGGCAAAGGGGCAAATTGCCAATTGATTGAGCCACCTCGGCCGGCAACACGCCGAGCGATTGAGTCGGCTATTGGTAGTTCGCGCACATTGGTGATGACTAAGGTGCGCCCCTCATCCTGCTCCAACCACTCCTGCAATAACTCCTCGACGATTTGCGGCTGGCCAGCAATGCCTTGGTGTGCTCCCAGCCTCACCAACCAACGGCCCTCTTCAACTGAAAGCTGTGCGCTCTCGCCATCCCACGGCAGCGCATAAAAGTCGGGCACCAGTGCGTCAACACGGACCGACTGCGCTGCTGCACTGTGCAATATCTGCTTGATGATGTCGTGTTTAACCGCATGTACATCAAGACCATCGCCTGTAATAGCGGCGACACAACAGTGGTGCTGGCTGGGGTCGCCGAGTAACCTGTCTTCTAACAAATAAGGCAACAGTGGCCGCCACTTCGACTCCACCATGGCCGGTTTTTCGATACGGTGGCTAGCAACCCACTCCGTGGGCAGCCAAATAGCAACGGCCAGCTCTTGACCTGCATCGCTGACCAGAGGGCTTGCGCTAAGCTGATCGCAGTGAATCTGATAGTTCACCATATTCGAGAATCCTGGCGGTAGATTTTATGCTGTTGGATACCAACAATGTGTTGAGTTAATGACACTACACTTCTCCAGCGAAACTAATTTGACACAGCGAACCGAGCTCGCGCTGCTGGCGCAGTGCTTCGGCTTCGCTAGAGGGCGGCGCAATGGTGGGCACCCAGACGAGGCTTCTGGCAATTACCACCGGTTTTTCACGGCCTAACCTGTCCAGCGTTGCACGGTACTCTAGCGCCACATCACCCAGCGTGATCTCTGCCAGCAGCTCAAAGTAATCAGACTTCACCGAGACTCTCTGATCGGTCCATATCGCCTCTACTTCGCTCTCTGCTCGGTTGGAGTACATGGCTAAAGCGGCATGGAACTCGGCGATTGTAGCAAATGGCCTGCGTGCAACCGCCCAATCAGAAAATGCCTCGCCAGCCAGATTATCCGCCGCCCCCAGAGCACGCAACAGCTCCACCCCAGCCGTGTTGAGATTGACCGGCGTAGCTCGTGGCAGTGCCGTCGTATAGTGCTCTAACTGGTGTGCAAGCGGCAAACCTACTCCCTCGACTACTGCCATCTCTTCAACATCACTGATAGTGCGATTGGCTGGAAAGCGCTCGGGCTGACCAGGCTGATAGGGGTAGTACTCCTGGCCACCATTGGCCATCGGTTGATCATTTTCGTCCAACCAATCTACCACTGCCGCCAATACCTCATAGGGCTGGCTTGGTCGTTGTAACTGGGCGGCGCTCTCTGCCACTAGTTGCATCCATGCGTCCGTCAAAAGCGAGCCGCTTAGCGTGGTCAACTCGGCAAAATTATTGATATTCACCTTCGCTTGTAAGTCGCGCAGACAGCCGCGCAGCTGCCCGCCTTCAAGTGGTAACGGTGGCAGTGTTTGCGCCCAGTTTTCATCCAGCGAATCGCTGTCGCGATCGTCCTCAGCGTTACTGAGCAGTTGGCTAGTCCAACTTTCCGCGCTCAGCGCCAGCAGCATCGCTTGATCGCTGTGCAGCGCCCTGGCAGCCGCTCCTGTAGCCAGCTGGTGACGATAAAAAATGGTCGCCAAAGTAGCGGTCACCGCCAACAGCAAGATCATGGTAGAAAGCAGTGCCATACCCTCTTGGCGGAGACTGTTTTTAATCACGGCCAGCCCCCGATGTAGCGCTGCCATCGACAAAGGCATCGACTAGGCCAGGAAACAGTTTGCGAGTGGTATCGCCGTTTTGCAGTGTCAGCTCGACACGTATCATGCGCGGCAAGCTGCGTTGATCGACCTGCTCGTTTAACGGCGGCCAATTAGGTGTAAAGCGGTTGTCCTCTGCCAAAGTTTCCACCGTTAGCGTGTCAACGCCAGTCAGCAGCAGTCTTGGCGAGGGCTCATCGGTCGCTACAGAGGTGGCCGGCCAGCTGTCTCGCCACAGCTGGTCCTGCTCAAGGCGGTAACGCACTCGCACTAAACCGCTGGGGTTGGTTGAGCTGCGGACCTCTCCAGCGCGACTAAACTGCACAATAAATTCGCTAATACCTGTCTCGAATGCGCGTTGCCAACCACCGCGGCCATCGGCAAACAAGCGCGGTCTGAGCGCTGTAAGGTCGGCACCGAACACCTGCCAGACGCGGCTTAACGCCGCCTCTTGAGAACCGCCGGTGCGGCTCTGTTCATCTAACTGCCAAAGGCCTTGAACACCTTGAAAGGTCATTACAGACAAAATCGACAAGAGCAGCAGAGCAACCACCATCTCCAGCAGAGTGAACCCTTTCTGGGGAGCATTTATCACTGCGCGACCCCCAGATAGAGAACCGGTGCCGCGGCGACTTTATCTATGCCCTCGGCGCTCACGCGCACTTCATAGCGTATTAACTGTGCTCCTACTGTCGGCTCTGCCTGCAGCGTCCACAGCCAACTCTGGCCACCGGCGGTATTGCTGTCTCGGTTACTCAGCTGCTGGTTTTCACCCCAGCCTTGGCGCTGCTGATAACGTTCGAGAAGATGGTTCCAACCCACTTGTTGTGCGTAGAACCGATCGCGCAGCTCAAGCCGCTGGCTGGCATAGTTCTCTACCACCCAAAATGCACTGCCCAGTACCCAGCCACAAATAGCTAAAGCGACGACAACTTCAATTAATGTGAAGCCAGCCTGACGTGCTTTTAAATGCCTCATTGGTCAACCATCACCGGCACAACCTCAAAACGCTGATAGCCAACTGGCTGCGAATCAGCACGCCCAGCGGAGAGATTGCGCTCACTGAGACGCACTCGCCAACGGCTGTTGCGATCGACAAAATTAATAACGAAGTCCCCTTCGGGCTGCAGATCACCACTGGGTAACAGTGTGACCTTAGGCAGCGGCTGATCATTTGTGCCAAGCTCTGCACGGCCCAGCGGGGCCAACTGCAGTGATGACTGTCGCGCAACAAACTCTACCTCTGCATCCTTGCGCCAGACAAAAGCCTCTGGGCTTGCCGCCGGCCACCACTGTTGACGGTAGTAGACCAGCAGTTGGGTATTTTCTGCACTGCTATCTATTCCGTAAGCTACGCCTTGAATCAGCGCACTGTCAGCAATCATCTGCAACCAATCTGCAAACCGCTGCGCTTCACTGCGCAGCGGGCGCTCACTGGCCTGATTAATGGCCAGTGCACTCAACCCGCCCAACAAGCCGACAATGACCACAACCACCATCACCTCGAGCAGGGTAAAACCCAGCTGCTGTTGAGCGCGCTGAAAGGGTGGGTGGTTAGAGGGCAACTTAGACACAGCCGGCAACTAAAATCAGGGAGTTTGCCAGTTGCCGATATCGCGATCAACGCCTTCGCCACCCGGGGCATCATCTGCCCCCAAAGTATAAATATCGAACTCGCGGGCTTGTTGAGCGGGTATGCGGTAGCGATAGGGAACCCCCCATGGGTCGCTCGGTAGCTGCTCCAAATAAGGGCCGTTCCAGCGTTCTGCTCCGGCAGGCTGGTTAACTAATGCCTGTAAACCCTGCTGCTGGGTTGGGTAGCGGTAGTTATCCAAGCGATAAAACTTTAGTGCACCTTCGATAACACGGAGATCTTGGCTAATGCGGGTTTGCTCAGCTTGGCCAACTTTGTTAAAAACTGTCGGGGCAAGCATCGCCACCAATAGTCCAATCACAACGACGACCACCATTATTTCTATCAGGGTAAAGCCGCGTTGCCGGCTAATATTTCTGTTCATAAAGACCTCTTCGCGGGGCAGTTGCGCCCCATTGTTAAACGGTATCCACAGGATCACTGCCCAGTAGTTTGGCATTTACACCATGTTATTCATTTCCATAATCGGCAACATCACCGCAGCAACAATGGTGAGAATCATCGCTCCCATGGCGACAATAATGGCTGGGTTTAGCAGCTTCAAAAACAGCTCAACTGCATTTTCTAGCCTAAGACGGTAGTAATCACTTACTCTTAGAAGCATCTTGTCCAGCTCACTGCTCGCCTCACCACTGCCAACCATATGCACCAAAAAACTGCTGCCGGTTTGCGCCTCTTCGAGTGCGCGCGCCAGAGAGCTGCCGTGACTCATCTTTTCTCCCACAGCGGCTAGCGCAGTGCGCAGTTGCAAATTACTCACCACCGCAGCAGAAATTTTTAGCGCAGCCAATATCGGCACACCGGCTGCCAACAGCACGCCGAGGCTGCGCGACCAGTCGGCTAAATTAGCCATCATTACCCAGCGGCCAACGAGCGGTGTGCGCAGTAGTTTCGCGTGCCAGCGCCGCCGGTTGTCTGCCTGTGCTAACCACCAACGCATCGCCACGGCCAATAGAGCAGCGATAACTATCAATACCAATCCCCAGGCCTGGACAAACTCGCTGACCGCGACAACTACCTGGGTGACCAGTGGCAGTTCGCGCTTGGAGCTAATAAAGACACTGGTAATTTTTGGCACCACCCAGACCATCATGACTGAGAGGACTAACAGCGCGGTGGCTACTAATGTGGCTGGGTAGATAAGGGCTTTAGCCAAGGTATTGCGATTATTGGCGCTCTGTTCAAGATCATCCGCTATACGCTCTAAGATCGCCTCGAGATGGCCGCCCTGCTCGCCCACCGATACCGCTGCTATAACACTTTCGGCCACCTGATAGGGCGAGCGTCGCAACGCTTCAGAGAGGCTGCGACCCTCGCCAATTTGCACCAACCAACTCTCTACTAAGCGCTGCTGACGCTGGCTCTCGGCTTGGCTTGCCGTTAGCTTAAGCGCTTCATCTAAGGGTAAACCGGACTGCAACAGAATCGCTTGCTGACGCAACACCAGTACTAAATCACTGGCGCTTACCGCACGGTTTTTCACCGCTAAAGTGGGCAGAGCTTTTAACCAACCCGATTGTTCAGGCGCGGGGGCATCTAACTCGACGAGTTTGGCCGGCAGCAGCTGGCGCTCCTTGAGCAGCTTGCGCGCGTGACGCTCAGAGTCAGCCAGCAGCTCGCCGCTAACTCGCCGACCGCTGGGCTCATAGGCTTGGTATCGGTAATTAGCCACTGGTTACTCGCAAAACTTCGGCGATGGTGGTCTCTCCGGCTGCGACCAGATCAAAGCCGGCGCGGCGCAGGCTAGGCACACTCTCGCGAATTTGCTGCTCAAGCGCCAACTCACCGACGCCGTCGTGGATTAAACGCTGCAGCTCTGGGCCCACTGCCACCAGTTCAAAGAGTGCCTGGCGCCCGCTGTATCCGGTCTGGTTGCAAAGCTCACAACCGCGCGGCTGGAACAGCGAGGCCATATCGCCACCTATAAGTTCACGGCTGTAGGCGTCAGTACTTTCCAATGCTTTACAAGCAGAGCACAGGCGCCGCACGAGGCGCTGGCTGATGACACCGCGGACCGTCGAGGCGAGCAGGAACCCATCGACACCGAGATCCTGAAGGCGCCCGATGGCACCTGCAGCGGTGTTAGTGTGCAACGTAGAAAGCACTAAATGGCCGGTCAGACTAGCTTGGGTGGCTATCTCTGCTGTCTCACCATCACGTATTTCACCGATGAGGACTACATCGGGATCTTGGCGCAAAATAGCCCGCAGACCGCGCGCAAAGGTCATACCCGCCTTGAGATTAATTTGTGTCTGGCTAATACCGGGCAAGTCGTACTCGACGGGATCTTCGACTGTCATGATATTGCGGCCGGTTCGATCCATGCGCTGCAAACCAGCATACAGCGTTGTCGTTTTACCAGAGCCGGTGGGACCGGTGACCAAGACAATGCCGTGCGGGCGTGCAATTAGCTCATCAAGCTGCTGTTTAATGGGTTCTGGCATGCCTAAGTCGTCTAACTGCAGCTGCCCAGCCTGTTTGTCGAGCAGCCGCATCACCACCCGCTCACCGTGATTTGAGGGCAGCGTAGATATACGCAAATCTATGCTGCGCCCCGCCAACTTAACCGACATACGGCCATCTTGGGGTAAGCGGCGTTCAGCGATGTCCAGCTTGGCCATGACTTTGATGCGCGAGATCAGCAGCGGTGTAATCTGCACTGAAGGCGTCAACACGGTGCGCAATACGCCATCGAGCCGAAAGCGCACTAAGGCTTGCTGCTCATAGGGCTCTATATGAATATCCGACGCCCCCTCTTTGAGGCTTTCAGAGAGAATCGCGTTGAGCAGCCTGACAATCGGCGCATCATCCTCGCCGTCTAATAAATCACCTGCCTGCTCCAACTCGGCAGCGGCACTCTCCATGTCGACAAACTCTTTGATATCGGCCATGACCGATTCTGAGCTGCCGCGATGGGCCGAATAAACGGTATTGAGCCGCTGCTCAAACTCTTCAGCGTCAACTCGCAGCAGTGTTAAAGCGTGCTGTGCGCGCAAAACCTCGGTGGCGGCACTGAGGCTGCCCCCTTTGGCAAGAATTAGCTCGCCATCTTGCGGGTCGACTAGCAGCTGAAATTGTCGGGCAAACTCATAGGGCAGCAGGGTATTGGCCTGATGCTGGTCAGAGTTTTCTGCACTGTCTAGTGGTTGGATTGGGGACATCACAGCTACCGTTTTATTTGGCTTTTAGACCATTCAGAATTACACAGAGATGGACAATGCCCCAGCAGCGTGAAGACGACAAAGCGATCGTCTTGATCCTAGGCTTGAGACCATTCCTTGCTCTCTATTTTGTGACTACAAGATTACATTTTTGTGACTCCCGGCGCCAGAGCTGTCAATACTTGCAGTGATAACAGTGTGCGGGCAGACTGCTCAACTGAAACAACTTCTCAATAATTAGTAAAAGCAGTGGAGAGCCCGATGCGCCCTGGACTACAGACTGAATTGTGGAGACTGACCTATGTGGGCCTGTTCTCCTTGCTATTTGGCTTTAGCGTCGGCCAGCCTCTACTACTGCTTATAGCCGGCGGTGTGGTCTATTTAATTTGGTCATACCGTCGTGTCGAAAATATCTTTCGCTGGATTGATCGCGGCATGCGCGGCACACCACCGGATGAAGGGGGCGTATGGAGTGAGTTTGGCAATACCCTCAACCGGCAGAAACGGCGCGATAAAAGTAAAACCTCAAAACTGCGCGCTACTATCGCGCGCATCTCCAGTCTGACAGAGGCCTTGGACGAGGGCATCATAGTCCTGCGCAAAGACCTCACCGTAGACTTATGGAACAGCGCTGCCAAACACTACCTGCAACTGCGCAGCAGTGATCGCGGCACACCGATCACCAACTTGCTGCGCCAACCGGAGTTTGTGCGTTATATCCACCAGCGCCCCTTCTCTGGCGCTGTAGAGCTTCCTCTGGACAGGCAGACAGAGAGGACGCTGAAAATTTCAGCCTCCGAATTCGGCCGCGGTGAAATTGTCGTCGTCATCCACGATGTATCCGCTCTGCGCCAACTCGAACAACTGCGCAGAGAATTTGTCGGCAATGTCTCTCATGAACTGCGCACCCCCCTCACCGTTATCAAGGGGTATACCGAGACCCTAGCCGGGACTATCAGCCAGGAACAGACCGGCACACACCGCGCTCTTGAACAGATCACCCAGCAGGTCAAACGTATGCAAGCACTAGCAGACGATTTGATTGTGATGTCAAAGCTCGAGTCAGAGACCTCAGTCGCCTGCTCTGAACCCATGGATTTACTTCCGGCATTAGAGCAACTGCTGGCGGATGCAAACAAACTGAGCAATGGGCGCCATCAAATCCAGACAGAGGGATTGGAGCAATTAGAGCGCTGCCAAGTACTCATGCGCAGTGAAGATTGCACCAGCGCAGTGGGCAATATTTTGTTTAATGCTGTGCGCCACAACCCGCAGGGCTGTGACATCACTCTTACTGTTGTGCAACGGATTGATAGCGTCGAAGTCACCATACGCGATGAGGGTGTAGGAATAGACAGCGCAAACCTACCGCGCATCACCGAGCGATTTTTTCGCGGCGACAACAGCCGCAACTCCGATACCGGCGGCACCGGTCTTGGGCTCGCCATTGTCAAACACACACTTCAACGCTATGGCGCCGACCTCACCATCACCAGCCAGCTCGGCCGTGGCTCGGCGTTTACCTGTCAACTGCCGAAAGCACCCAGCTTTGAGAGCGATTGAAAACCTAGCGCTCGTCGCTGCAGGTGAACTGGTAGATCAAAAAATACTTGCCACTGCGCAGTGGGTCACTGATATCGCGCTTGGCTTGACTGCGCTGGCTGTTGAGTTCCCAGCCGCGGCTACAGTGGTGAGCCATCTGCAAATGAAGCCGCTGCACCGCCAAAGTTACCGAACTCTCAAAAGCCGCATCGGCGCGCAGCGAGAACTCTTCGCGCGCTTCAAAGCGTCGGTTTGCGGTGTGGTTTAGTGAGCCTGGCGCAACGACGCGATGCTCGCTTATCTCAGCACTGCCCACTTCACTGTAGAGCTTTTCAATAGCCACTGCCGGCAAAGCCTGCCGCTCTGGCTTGGAAGTCTCTTCACAATCGATAATACGATCTGCGAAATCGAGGCCATCGGCACTGTCTGCATCAAAGTCACAGCTGGCCAGCACCCATCCTGGGGCAGCAGCAACAGCCAGCAATAACGTTGTCGCAAGAGATTTTCGTAAAGTCATAGAGCTCGCCCATCTGCACGTAATAAGAGATAAAAAAATGGCCGCCGAGCGAATGCCGGGCGGCCATTACAACCTAAACGATTTAGAACTTGTGTTCCATACCCACGCCCAGGTAATCGCTGTCCGTATCGCCGTCTTCATTGGCGGTGTAATAAGCAAACAGCTTGGTCGATTTAGCCAGTTTGTAGTCAGCACCCAAACTTAGCGTCTCTTTGTCTTTGTTTTCCAGATCACTTTCAACGCTGCCAAACTGCGCCTTGAGAGTGATCTCATCGAGCTTGTAAGCCGCGCTGACAAAATAACCCTCTTCATCGACACTTTCACCTTCGTCATCAATACCGTCATTTTCTTGGTAAATAAAGCCCAACTGTAAGGCGTCTAGCTGATACTTGGCGACCAAGCGCAGCAAATCTTGCCCTTTAACATCGTCGTCGCCAGCCACGGCCAGATAGAGGTCACCTTGAGTGTAGGAGAGTGAATAGGAGACCCCGTCGGCCAAGCCGTCGCGGGCCTCTACACCCTCGTCCTCTTCGCCCGGCATCATCGCAACGGTTGCAGCAAAACCATTAAAGGTGGGCGATGTATAGGCGACCATATTTTTAGCGCGGGTCTCACCATCAAACAGAACCTTCAGGTCGCCGTCTAGATCGTTAAAGAGGTCCACTTTACTCTGCGCCATTTTGGTCGGCGTGTCGTGGTTGCCAGCCCAGACCATTCCGTAACGGCCTTTAATACCCGCCATAATATTGCGCTGCTTGAAAGGGCTGTCTCCAGCGCACTTACCGTCATCGGCACACACCTCAAATTCGGCTTTATAGACCGCGTAGAGATCTGGCTTAATTTCACTTTTACCTTTGACACCCAAGCGTGAGGCGTTGCTGTTGAGCTGGTAGTTATCAGCCACATCCTGCTCATCTGTCGCCACCACCGAGAGATTAATTTTTCCGTAAATGCTGCCATCCAAAGGACCGCTTGCTGCAGCCGGAAGAGCCACAGCACCCGCTGCAAGAGCTATATACAAGGGAGTTAGAACTTTCATCACATCTCCTAAGAAGAGTTGTCGCGGCAGTAGACCGCAGTTAAATGACATTTTTTTGTCGATTTGATGAATCAACGATGACGATAATGCTGCTAATTTATGACAATATTGTGACAAGCTGCGCTATCCACACTCTGCCGCTGTCATATTATTGTCATATAATCGCCTTAATCTCCTTACCCAAGCTTCCTGCCGCGGTAATAACTTGGCAAGAACCTGTAATGGCATAAACAGCATCTGACGAGGTTAAAACCATGAAAAAAGCTCTACTTTGCACCACAGCACTCGCCGCAGCACTAATTGCAAGCCAGCCTGTATTGGCGCGAGACACTATCGAAATTGTTGGCTCTTCTACCGTTTACCCCTTTGCAACCGTTGTCGCTGAGCGCTACGGCCGCTCAAGCGGTGGTGCCACCCCCAAAATTGAAGCAACAGGCTCTGGTGGCGGGCTTAAATTGTTCTGCTCTGGCGTCGGCTCAAACTACCCCGATGTTACCAATGCCTCCCGCCGCATCAAGGCATCCGAGTTTGCACTCTGCCAATCTAATGGCGTCAGCGAAATCATCGAAGTGCAAATTGGTTTTGATGGTATTGTTATCGCCAATGCCAGTGCTGGCGGTACACCACCACTCAACATCAGCCGCCGCGATCTGTTCTTAGCGCTAGCCAAGCAGGTGCCTAGCGATTCAGGCGCATTGGTCGACAACCCCTATACACGTTGGTCACAAGTGAACCCCGAACTGCCCGATATCGCTATCGAGGTTCTCGGCCCACCGCCCACCTCGGGTACCCGCGATGCTTTCGCTGAGTTGGCGCTTGAAGGTGGCTGTAAAACTTTCCCGGCCATTAAAGCGATGAAAAAAGCCGACAAGCAAGCCTACAAAACTGTCTGTCACACGGTGCGTGAAGATGGCGTTTACATTGAAGCCGGCGAGAACGACAACCTAATCGTTCAAAAGCTTGAAGCCAACCCTAGTGCCTTGGGTATATTTGGCTTTAGCTTCTTGGATCAGAATGCCGACAAAGTCCAAGGCTCCAGCATTGAAGGTGTCGAACCCAACTTTGAATCGATCGCAGACAAAAGCTACCCCGTCTCGCGTCCACTGTATTTTTATGTCAAAAAAGCTCATGTCGGTGTAGTGCCTGGGCTAGAGGGTTACTTGGCTGAATTTACTAGCGAAAAAGCCTGGGGAGAAGAGGGTTATTTGGCAGAAAAAGGGATGATTCCGCTGCCCACCGCCGATCGCCGCGCTCTGGCAGCAGCCGTTGCCAACTTAACTCCGATGACCGGCGAAGAACCGTTGAAGTAGCGGTTAAAAGTCGGCACCATGACGGCCTGCTTGGAGTACCAAGCGGGCCGTATTTGTGCTCGGCGCAGATGGGTTGAATAATAGAGTGGCCAATCGGCCGAAAGTACAGAGGTAGACTCCACCATGCAAGCAAGCAATTTGCTGTTTATTATTATCGCTTTGGCGGTATTTGCCTATTTTTCTGGTTACGGCCGATCACTGCGCATTGCCAAACCACTCGGCAGCATTCGCCACCTCCACTCACTGCCCTCTTACTACGGTTTGCAGACCGCACTCTGGGTCGCACTGCCGGCACTGTTTGCTGTGGGAGTCTGGCAACTTAGCGCAGATAGCTTGGTCAACGCTCATATTATGCGCGGTTTGGCAGACTCTATCGCCGACAGCGCTGACTACAACCTCACCTTAAATCGTATTATTAATGTTGCCTCTGGCGCCCTGCCCGCCACAGGGCAAAGTGAGCAAGTACTGGCGGCGGCTGATACGCTCAATCAAATTGCCGCCACCGAGAAGTGGGCGTTAACTATTTTGGTATTGACGCTGTGTGGTGCTGGTGGGTTGTGGAGCTGGCGTCGTATTAGCCCTGATTTCCGCGCCCGAGCGGCCGTTGAGGGCATGTTGCAGAAGTTTTTACTGCTCTGTGCGTCGCTGGCCATTTTGACCACGTTAGGCATCGTTATGTCGGTACTGTTCGAGTCGATCCGTTTCTTTCAAACTGTCCCTATCAGTGAATTTGTTTTCGGTACCAGCTGGAGCCCACAAACCGCTATCCGAGTTGATCAAATCGGCTCTTCTGGCAGCTTTGGCGCGGTACCGTTGTTTACCGGCACACTGTTGATTTCTGCCATCGCCATGGTGGTAGCGGTGCCGGTAGGCTTAATGTCGGCCATTTACTTGGCGGAGTATGCCTCGCCGCGCTTTCGCCGTATCGCTAAGCCGATGTTAGAGATTCTCGCTGGGGTACCCACCGTAGTCTACGGCTTTTTTGCTGCCCTCACCGTTGCCCCGCTGATCCGTGAAATCGGTGCCGGATTCGGCCTCGATGTGGCCGCCGAGAGCGCCCTGGCAGCGGGTTCAGTAATGGGCATCATGATTATTCCGTTTATCTCGTCACTGGCCGATGATGTCATCACCGCCGTGCCGCAATCGCTGCGCGACGGCTCGCTGGCGATGGGCGCCACCCACTCCGAAACTATTCGCAATGTTGTTATCCCCGCAGCGCTGCCCGGTATTGTCGGTGGTATATTGTTGGCAGTGTCACGCGCCATTGGCGAAACCATGATTGTAGTGATGGCCGCCGGCATGGCCGCCAATTTAACTGCCAACCCACTGGACGCTGTGACCACCGTAACCGTGCAGATTGTCACGCTGTTAACCGGAGACCAAGAGTTTGACAGCGCCAAGACGCTAGCCGCCTTCGCTCTCGGCTTAATGCTATTTATTGTCACTTTGGGGCTCAATTTTCTGGCCCTGCGAATCGTGAAAAAATATCGAGAACAATATGACTGAGACCCATCAAACTGCGGCGCAGAGTGCGCCGGTTGACCACTCGGCAACCATTAAAGCGTCATTAAAACGCCGCTACCGCGCCGAGCACCGTTTCCGCTGGTATGGCCGTGCCGCCATTGCCTTTGGCCTCGCGGCTGTCTTGGTGTTGTTTGTCGATATCATCAGCAAAGGGCATGGCGCATTTAAAACAACCCATATCTCTGTCCCTATTCACTACGATCTCGATACTCTCGGTGTCACTAGCCTTGGCGACGAGCGTCAACTGGCGCTGGCTGACTGGGATGCTCTATTCAAAGTGGGAATACGCCAGGTTATCCCTGAAGCGCGCGGCCGCACACAGCGTCGCGAACTCTATCGCCTAGTCAGCAACGGTGCCGGTTACGATCTCAAAGATCGCCTGCTCGCCAATCCCAACTTAGCTGATCAGCAGGAGCGTATCTGGTTGCTGGCTGATGACGATATCGACACCTACTACAAAACCTTACTCGACGGCGAGCCCTACACTGCACGAGTGACCGAACGACAAATTGCATGGATCGATCAACTCGCCGCCAACGGTGAGATCGAAACGCGCTGGAACCGCAACCTGTTCACCCGCGGCGACTCGCGCGAACCTGAACAAGCGGGCATTTGGGGTGCAGTGATGGGCTCTCTGTTTACGCTAGCTATCACTTTTGCTCTGTCGTTCCCGATTGGCGTCTCTGCGGCTATTTATCTTGAAGAGTTTGCCCCGCGCAACCGCTTTACCGATTTTATCGAGATCAATATTAATAATTTGGCTGCGGTACCCTCAATTATCTTTGGTCTGTTGGGTTTGGCTATTTTTATTAATTTCTTCCAGGTACCCCGCTCTATTCCAGTGCTCGGCGGCTTAGTGCTGACCTTGATGACGCTGCCGACGATTATCATCACCAGCCGCGCTGCGATCAAAGCGGTACCGCCCTCTATTCGCGAGGCTGCCTTGGGCATGGGCGCATCTAAACATCAGATGGTCCTCCACCACGTGTTGCCACTCGCCATGCCCGGCATGCTCACCGGTGCCATTATCGGTATGGCGCAGGCGCTGGGCGAAACAGCCCCGCTATTAATGATCGGGATGGTGGCGTTTATTGTCGATATACCGGGCGGGTTCACTGATCCGGCCACCGTGTTACCCGTACAAATTTTCCTCTGGGCAGATAGCCCTGAGCGCGCCTTTGTCGAGAAAACTTCAGCGGCAATCATGGTTCTGCTGGCTTTCTTAATCTTAATGAATACTACCGCCGTGTTGATTCGCAAACGTCTCGAGCGCCGCTGGTAGTCCACCATCAATATCAAGGAGCCTGCTATGGCTAACAAAATCGAAGAGAGCAGCACTGAACAGAGTGTAGGCACTCAGTTTCAAGACAACGCTCGCATGTCGATGCGCGATGTAAATATTTTTTATGGCGACAAACAGGCCATTTTCGATGTCAGCTTAGACATTGGTCAAAATGAGGTAATGGCTATGATTGGGCCATCGGGCTGTGGAAAATCGACTTTTTTGCGCTCACTTAACCGAATGAACGACACTATTGAAGGCTGCCGCGTTGAGGGCAGCATCACAATGGATGGGCAAAATTTGTACGACCCCAAGCTCGATGTGGTCGAACTACGCGCTCGAGTGGGCATGGTCTTTCAAAAACCCAACCCGTTCCCCAAGTCGATCTACGACAATGTCGCCTACGGCCCAAAAATTCACGGTTTAGCCGAGAGCCGAGTAGATCTTGATGAGATCGTCGAAAACAGCTTGCGCAAAGCCGGCCTATGGATGGAGGTAAAAGATCGCCTGCACCAGCCCGGCACCGGACTCTCTGGCGGACAACAGCAGCGCCTGTGCATCGCCCGGGCTATTGCGGTTAACCCAGAAGTGATCTTAATGGATGAGCCGTGTTCGGCTCTCGACCCTATCGCAACAGCAAAAATTGAAGAGCTGATCGAAGAGCTGAGCGAAAACTTCACCATCGCCATTGTCACCCACTCAATGCAGCAAGCTGCGCGAGTTTCACACCGCACTGCCTACTTCCACCTCGGCCGCTTAATTGAGGTCAACCCCACTGAGCAGGTGTTTACAATGCCTGAACACGAGTTGACCGAAGGCTACATTACCGGCCGGTTCGGCTAACAGGAGCAACTCCATGGAAAAATTACCCTTCGATAACCATATCGCTTCGGTCTTTGACGAAGAGTTAGAGGATATCCGCACTGATCTTATGAATATGGGCGGACAAGTTGAGCAGCAGCTCGCCGATGCCGTACACGCTATTTGCGAAGCAGACAGCCAGCTGGCCGAGCAAGTGATCCAGCGCGATAACAAAGTCGACGAAATGGAGCTCGAGATTGATGAAGCGTGTGTTCTGGTTATTGCGCGCCGCCAACCCGCTGCCAGTGATTTACGCTTGATCATTGCGGTGACTCGCGCGGTAGCAGACCTTGAGCGAATTGGCGATGAGGCGAAAAAAATCGCCAAACACGCTCTCGAACTGACAGAATCTGGCCCCTCACCGATGGGTTATAGCGAGGTGCGTCATCTGGCTCAATCTGTCAGTCAAATACTGCGCAACTCATTAGACTCTTTTGCCCGCTTTGATGCTGATACCGCTATGGCCACGCTCAAAGAGGACAAAAAGATCGACATGGAATATAAGACGGCCCTTCGTGAACTAGTCACTTATATGATGGAAGACCCGCGCAGCATCAGCCGAGTCATCAATATTCTATGGGTTGTGCGCTCGCTGGAGCGTATCGGTGACCACGCGAAAAACCTCTGCGAACAAGTAGTTTTTGTTGTTAAAGGTAAGGATATACGCCACCGCGACGGTCACTGATCGGCGCGCGGCGGCTTGCCAGTATCAATCAAATAGGATCTACCCGCACCGTGGCAAACACTGCAGATCGTTTTTTTGATTACCGCCTCAGTTGGTTAGCGTTCAATGAACGCGTCTTGCAAGAGGCGGCGGATGACAATAACCCGATTGTTGAGAGAATGCGCTTTTTGGGTATTTTCTCCAACAACCAAGACGAGTTTTTCCGCGTCCGTTTTGCTCAAATCCAGCGCGAGCTCGAGCTAGTTCGCGCACCCCGCGAGCAGACTTCACTGATCAAACTGTTGCGCGCTATTCAACGCAAGACATCCGAACTCAGTGAGCAATTTGACGCCATCTATAACGACCTGCTCGCCGAACTCGCTAAACGTAAAATTTACTGCCTTGACGAAACGCAGCTAACCGCCAAGCAAGGCCGCTGGCTGCACCGTCACTTCACCAAAGAGATCCTGCCGCATATCGTGCCGCTGTGGGTCGACCGCGGTATTGATCTCAAACGCGTCATCAACGATGGCGAAAGCTATCTGATGGTTGAGCTGCGCCAAAATAATGACGCCCGCTTTGCACTGATAGCCATACCTACCGCAGTATCACGTTTTATTCCGCTTCAATCTGAAGATGGCCGCGCAAAAAAATATTTCATGTTGATTGATGACGCTATCCGCTACTGCATGGATGATATTTTTGGTGGCCTCTATCAAACAGAGTCCGCGCGCAGCTGGTCGATGAAGATTACTCGCGATGCTGAATACTCACTGGATAGTGATCTTGACACTAGCCTGGTTGAGAAGATGAGCGAAGGAGTTAAACAGCGCCTGACCTCGGAGCCGGTGCGGCTGAGCTTTGACAAATCTATGCCCAAAGGGATCCGCGAAATCCTCGCCGACGGCCTCGGTTTTGATGAGTACGACACCTATCTCTCTGCCGGGCGCTACCGCAATTTTCGCGACTTTATTAGTTTCCCCAATATGGGCTCTCGCTTTCTAGAAGAAAAGCCCTTAGCACCCCTGCAAAACTCAGCGATTGCGCACGGCAAAAACCTTTTTGATGCCATTGATAGCGAAGATATTCTGCTCTACTACCCCTACCATCAATTCAACCATTTCACCGAGTTCGTTAGACAAGCTGCATTCGATCCCAGTGTCACCGAAATACGGATTAACGTTTATCGGGTAGCCAAACACTCACTGGTAGTGGATTCATTAATCGATGCTGCGCGCAATGGCAAAAAAGTGGTGGTCAATGTTGAGCTGACCGCGCGCTTTGATGAACAGCGCAATATAGAACTGACAGAAAAGCTGCAAGCAGCCGACATAAAGGTCACTCTCGGAATACCTACGCTGAAAATACACTCAAAACTCTGCTTAATCGTCCGCAAAGAAGCTGAGCAGGAACGTTTGTACGCCCACATTGGCACCGGCAACTTCAACGAAAATACCGCCCGTATCTACACTGACTTTTCGCTGTTTACCTGCCACCCAGAGATCGCGGCCGAAGTGCGCAACGTCTTCACCTATATTGAGTACAGCTACCGCCATTTTGACTTTGATCACTTGATAGTCTCACCGGTCAATTCACGAAGCCGACTCATACAGCTAATTACTGCCGAGCGACGGCTCGCCGAATCTAACCAACCGGCCCAGATTGATCTCAAACTCAACAATCTTGTCGACCGCGAACTGATCAGCGAACTCTATGCTGCCAGCCGCGTCGGGGTAAAAATTCGTATTATTGTCCGCGGGATGTGCGCCCTAATACCAGGTGTTAAAGGGATGTCTGAAAACATTCATGTCATCAGTATTGTCGATCGATTCCTCGAGCACCCTCGCGTCATGGTTTTTCACAACGCAGGCGAGCCGAAAGTGTTCATCTCTTCTGCCGACTGGATGACTCGCAATATAGACCGGCGCGTAGAAGTCGCTACCCCGATCTATAACACTGCGTTAAAACAGCGCATTATCGATATTATCGAGCTGCAATTTGCCGACCGAGTTAAAGCCCGCACAATAGACCAAGAGCAAACTAACCCGTATGTAAAACGCGGCAATCAACGCAAGATCCGTTCGCAAATTGAGATCTACAACTATCTCAAGGCAAGCGAGAGGAGCGCAGCGCGCAAGCTATCTTCATGAGCAACGACAATGCGCTTACAGACGTCACCGAAGTAGCTGCTGTCGATATTGGCTCTAACAGTATTCATATTATTGTCGCTCGACAAGTTAACGGCGCTCTGCAACCACTGATTGCTGAAAAACAGATGGTTCGCCTAGCAGCGGGGCTCAAGAAAGGTAAGCTCGATGCAGCGGCTGTCGATCGCGGTCTGCACGCGCTTCACTCTATTGAGCCAATACTCAATGGGCTGCCGGCAGACAGAGTAAGAATCATCGCCACCCATGCGCTGCGTGCGGCTAAGAATCGCGATGAATTTATAGCTGCCGCGCGAGAAATTCTCCCCTACCCTGTCGAGGTGGTCAGTGGCGATGAAGAGGCGCGGCTGATCTACCAAGGGGTTGCCCACACTACACCCGCTGATGGCCGACGTTTAATTATTGATATTGGCGGCGGCAGTACCGAGTTTATTATTGGCGAACAATTTCAACCGCTGCAGCTCTCCTCGCTTTCCATGGGCTCCGAATCTTACCGGCGCAAGTTTTTTAAAGACGGCGTTATCACTCCTGAGCGGCTGGCTAAAGCGACTGAAGCGGCCAGTGTAGAATTAGCTAAAATGGAACGACGCTTCTGCGCGACGGGCTGGCAACATGTATTGGGCACATCAGGCTCTATTAAAGTGTTGCTGCGCTTTGCCTCTCTCTGCCAAGACGATTTCAACGATCAGCTCACGCCAGCGACTCTCTCTACTCTGCGCGATGCGCTGGTGGCCGCCGAACATATCGACAACCTTGAAGGAGTCGACAGCCATCGACAACCGCAGCTACCGGCTGCCTTTGCCATTTTAGATGCCGCATTTGGTGTGCTCGGCATTGAATCGCTACAACTCAATGAAGCCGCTCTGCGCGAAGGTGTTTTATATGAGTTATGCGACCAACTCGATGAACGCGATATTCGCACTCGCACTATCGACAGCCTTTGCGCGCGCTACACTGTTGATAGCAACCAGAGCCAGCGCGTACAGCGCACGGTGGCACAACTGTTACCGCAGTTGGGCTTGCGCTCGGCCACTCACAAGGAATATGCACGCTACCTCTACTGGGCAGCGGCACTGCACGAAATTGGTTTGGATATCAGCCATCGCAAGCTGCAAGAGCATGGCCGCTATATCATCACCAATGCCGATCTACCGGGCTTCAGCCGTGAGCAGCAGCAGATATTAGCCACTCTGGTGGGAATGCAGCGCAAACGCTTTTATCGCCACGACTTGCCTAAGCTGACACTGCTGTCGCGACCGGCATTACTGCAGATGGTTTTGGTTTTGCGTCTGGCCGTGCTGCTTAACACACGCCGCCTAGATCGCGAGTTACCCCCCATCACTTTAAGCTTTGCAAGCGAGACGACTGAGCTGAGTTTTGCCGATGACTGGCTAGAGAGCCACCCGTTGTTAGCCGCTGACTTAGAGCGCGAAAGAGAGTATTGGCGTGGCTGTGGGCTCAAGCTTAAACTGTTGCGCTGAGCCCACTGCCTACCAAAAGTTAGGCTGAAGCAGACGGGCGCGCACTGACCTGATCGTACCAGCGCTGTAAATTCTCCTGCTCTGGCGCAATGCGCACCTTGACCCATTTGGCGAAGTCGATAACGATCAAAGCTTGGATATCAGCAATCGAGAAATAATCGCCGACCACATACTCGCTAGTGGCAAAATGCGCATCCATGTCGTTAAAGAAGTTGGCCACTCGCAACATGCCGCGCTCGGCCAGTTCTGGGCTCTGGACGTAGTTGTGTGGGCCGGGCACCGCTCTATCAACAAACATCGGCGTGGTATTGCGATATGCCTCAGCCACAGCCAGCAGGCCATTGAGCATAATTTGATGGTTGTGAATATTCACCTGCGCACGCTCAAAGGCGTCACGACCCCAGAGCGGATTGTCTGGGTAGGTCTCTTCAAGATAGCGGCAGATAGCGTCGACTTGGTGGATGCGGCGGCCGTCGTCCAACTCTAGCACTGGGACATCCATGGCGGGATTGATCGCCCGAAACTCTTCTGTGCGCTGCTCGCCTTTGGTCAGGTCGATCTGCACGGCGTCAACCGCGACACCTTTTTCAGCCAAAAAAATCCGCACTCGGCGCGGGTTGGGGGCAGGGGCAAAATCATATAATTTCATGGCAATCCTCTCTTGGTTTTTTTAATTAATAGTTTGGCGAGCTTTAATCGAGGTGACTATACCATCGCCATCGAGGCCCACTTCGCGCAATTGAGCGCTGGTAGCCGCGTGATCTATATAGCGATCGGGAAGGCCGAGCAGCAGTAAATCAACTGCAACACCCTGCTCTGCGTAATACTCCGCAACAGCCGCTCCGGCCCCGCCGGCTACACTGTTCTCTTCTAACGTGACTAATAGACGGCCACTGTTCTTGTACTGCTCGAGCAGTTCACAATCCAAAGGTTTAGCAAAGCGCATATCCACTAACTCGGCATCCAACTGCTCTGCAGCGACTCGGGCATTGGCCAGCAAGGCACCAAAATTAAGTATCACTGGGCCGCTTCCGCTGCGCAGCAGACGGCCTCTGCCAATCGGCCACTCCTGAAGATCCTTTTCAATTGCAACGTCGGGGCCTGTGCCGCGCGGGTAGCGAATCGCCGCAGGGCCAGGGTGTAAGTAACAGCTGTTGAGCAGTTGACGCGCTTCATTCTCATCTGCCGGGGTCGCGATCACCATATTGGGAATACAGCGCAGATAGCTAATGTCATAAGCACCGGCATGGGTGGCACCATCTTCACCAACTAGGCCGGCGCGATCGAGTGCAAACGTAACATCCAGATTTTGCAGTGCCACATCGTGAACAAGTTGATCATAACCGCGCTGCAAAAATGTCGAATAAATAGCCACCACCGGTTTAATATTTTCGCATGCCATACCCGCAGCAAGAGTTACTGCGTGTTGTTCAGCAATAGCCACGTCGACAAAACGCTGCGGAAATTTTTCGGCAAACTCCACCATTCCAGAGCCTTCACACATCGCGGGTGTAATCGCCATAAGGCGCTTATCAACGGCTGCTCTGTCACACAACCAAGTGCCAAACACCTGTTGGTATTTGGGCCCCGATGCGGTTTTTTTAACCCCGCTTGGCTCTATTTTATTCAGTGCATGGTAACCAATCGGATCGGCCTCGGCGGGCGCGAAGCCTTTCCCCTTTTCAGTGATCACGTGGAGTATCACTGGTCCTTTGATCGCTTTTAGCTTATCTAAGGTCTCCACTAATAGCGGCAGGTCGTGGCCATCAAGCGGGCCAATATAGTAAAAACCCAACTCTTCGAAAATAGTGGCTGGGGCGACAAAAGACTTCATATACTCTTCGGTGCGCCGGACAAATTCTTTGGTGTAGGGCATCCGCTTAAGGACCCGCTTACCACCCTCGCGGATTGAATTATAGAAACCGCTCGCCCAAATTTTGGCGAAATAAGTGGAGAGCCCGCCAACATTTTTCGAGATCGACATTTTGTTGTCGTTGAGCACCACCAGCAAGTTGTCGTCCACATAAGCCGCATGGTTTATGGCCTCGAAGGCCATCCCTGCGGTCATCGCTCCATCTCCCATCACTGCTACCGCACGGCGGTTTTCGCCCTGCAATTTAGCCGCCATGGCCATACCCAGTGCCGCGCTGATGGAGGTCGACGAGTGGCCGACGCCAAAAGTGTCATACTCGCTTTCGCTGCGTTTAGGAAAGCCAGAGAGCCCGCCTTGTTGACGAATAGTGAGTAGCTCGTCGCGGCGTCCGGTGAGTACTTTGTGGGGGTAAGTTTGATGGCCGACATCCCAGACTAGTCGGTCTTCAGGTGTATTGAATACATAGTGCAGCGCGATTGTGAGCTCGGTCACGCCCAACCCAGCGCCAAAGTGCCCGCCTGTCTTACCGATACAGTAGAGCAGGTAATGGCGCAGCTGGTCGGCCAGTTCTGGCAGTTGCTCTGGCTTTAACTGACGCAGATCACCCGGCGACTCAATCACATCGAGCAGCGGCGTGGCTGGGCGCTCACTGGGGAGCTGTTGATAAACTTTTACCATAATGGGTTTCGGCCATAGTTACTGGGCGCACAGGGCTACCCAGTTTACCTGTTAGTAGTTGCGCGTCACCACAAAGTTAGCCAATGCGCGCAATTGATCGGCGCGTTGATCGAAACTCTTTAGCGACGCCAGGGCTTTGGAGTGGGCCTGGTGCGCCGCCTGGCGTGCCTCTTCGACACCCAGAAGTTGGGGGTAAGTCACCTTGCCACTGGCAATATCGCTACCTTGGGGTTTACCCAACTGGGCGGTATCGCTCTCTATATCGAGCAAATCATCTTGAATCTGGAACGCCAAACCGAGCGTTTGAGAAAAATTTTGCAGAGATATTAGCTGTTGCTTGGATGCATTACCGCTAGCCTGAGCAGCTAACATGACACTCGCCTCCATCAGCGCGCCCGTTTTAAGCCTGTGCATCTGCTTTAACTGATCAAGATTTAATTGTTGGCCGGTAGCGGCAATGTCTATGGCTTGGCCGGCAACCATACCGTCACAACCTGCCCATTTAGCTAGTTGGGCTATCAACTTTACTACAGTGGCAGGCGCAACACCCTCTAGCTCAGCGAGCTGCAAGAAAGCCAAAGCCTGCAAACCATCGCCGGCCAATATTGCTGTCGCCTCGTCATAGGCTATATGACAAGTGGCTTTGCCGCGGCGTAAGCCATCGTCGTCCATAGCGGGTAGATCATCGTGGATCAACGAATAAACATGAATCATTTCTACCGCAGCGGCAACACCCAAAGCGACATGGCGCTGACCGCCAAGAGCGTCACTGGTGGCTATTGCCAGCGCGGGACGCAATCTTTTGCCACCGCCCAGCGCAGAGTAGCGCATCGCTGCAAACAGCCGAGAGGCTTGGCCTTGCTCGGCTGGCAAGCGCACCGCGAGCTGCGCCTCGACTAATTGAGAGCACTCGAGCAAAAAGCTGCGCAAATCAGCCACGTTTAATTAGTCCTCATCCAGCTCAAAGGGTTGTGAATTGAGCTGATCGCCATCGCGAGTGAGGACAGCGACTTTCTGCTCTGCTTCACTGAGCGCCTTTTGACACTCGCGAGCCAAACTAATGCCCTGTTCAAAGGACAACATCGACTGCTCTAGAGAGAGCTCACCCTCTTCTAGAGATTCAACCAATGCCTCAAGTTTTGCCAATTGCTCCTCAAACAGCGGGGTCTCTTTCACCTGCGCTTTTTTAGTGGCCATCTGGGCTCCTAGAAATAGTTGTGGGTTAGTTTAACCACTGATCTGCCAACATCAAAATAATCAGTGCGGGGCAGATAAAGCGAACATAAAACGGCCAAATACGCCAAAACAGTTGGTATTGCGCGTGTGGATTACCAGACTTAATCTCTGCTAAAAGCTTGTCGCGCTGGAACAACCACCCCGCATACAGGCACAGCATCATGCCCAGCAACGGCTGAGCGGTCTCAGTGCTCAAACTCACTACCCAGCCGAACAACATCTCAAAGTTAGCTGCGATGGTTATCGCAACGACAAACAACAGCGCTATTGTGACCAGTGTGGCAGGCTGACGAGCCACGTTAAAACGTTCAGTTACAAAAGCGACGGGGACCTCTAGCATAGAGATAGAAGAGGTTAACGCAGCAATACTCATCAACAAAAAGAAACTAGCTGCTACCCATAAACCGGCCGCCCCCATCTGCTCAAACAGCGCCGGCAACACTTGGAAAATTAGATCGGGTCCGGCAATGAGATTGTTGCCGTCCGCATAAATTTCAACACCGATCTGCTTGGCGACAAACATCGCTGGCAATACCAACAAGCCCGCCAAAAAAGCCACCGATGTATCGGTCAGGGTTACCAAGACACCCAGCCGAGGCAAGTTTTCTTCGCGGCTGATATAAGAGCCGTAGATGAGCATAGTGCCGACACCCAGCGACATAGAGAAAAACGCCTGACCAAGAGCACTGACCAGCAACTGCGGATCGCCAAGTTGACTAAAGTCGGGGACCAAGTAGTGTCGCAAACCCTCTTCTGCACCGGGTTGAACCAAGACATAGCCAATGAGTAAGAGCAACAATACAAACAAAGAGGGCATCAATCGGCGCGACCACTTCTCAATACCGTTTGCCACACCAGCCGCAATCACAGCGCCGGTAAGTAACAAAAACAGTCCCGTAAAGAGTACATTCCGCGGCAGAGAGAAGGTGGTCAACCACTCAGCAACGTCCGCTTGCGCAGCCAGAATGGCCACTGGCTGTAATAAATACGCGATCATCCAGCCGGCGATAATGCTGTAAAAACAGAGTATGGCACTGGCTGTAACGACCCCTGCGATACCGGTTGCACGGCCCACACGCTTAGCCAGTGCAGTTGGCGACAAGCCTTCCAAGGCTGTGACCATGTTAGCTTGAGCATGGCGGCCGATGATTAATTCCGCCATCAATGCTGGATAGGCCAGCAGGAAAGCCAACAACAGATACGCCAGCAAAAATGCTGCACCGCCGTTTTCGGCCGCATTGGTAGGAAAACCCCATATATTGCCAAGGCCTACAGCAGAACCCGATGCAGCGAGAACAAACGCCCATCGAGAGGAGAATTGACCGCGCTGCATAGAGGCTCCACCCAAAAAATTAAGCGCTTATTTTATGGCAAGAACCCCTCGCTGGCTATCGGCGAAAACTTCATCCACTGTTGTGGAAAACTGTTATCATTAAGGTGCTGTTTTAGTTACGGGGCCGTTCTGGATTCGACGCCGGTTACAAAACCTCTAGTGCATGTCGAGATGGTGACCAATCTCGTTAATCCCTAGTCGCAAACTTATAGTTGCCAACGACGACAACTACGCACTCGCTGCTTAAACCCCAGTAGGGTGCCGTCTGACTGGAGCCGCGCCTGCGCGTCCAGGTCAAGCCCTCGGGTGAGACATTCAGGCGTCATATCTCGCAGGATCGCGACAAAGCTCGTCCGGGGCAGCGTCGTTAAAACCTTACCGGAATCGTGGGCGGCGCATCCTGACAGTCGGATTGCCAACCATTAAATCTAAAGACTAGTCTAAGCATGTAGAGCTAAAGGCAGCGGACTGACGGACGCGGGTTCAATTCCCGCCGGCTCCACCAAATATCAATCTGTTAACATCCAAGAAAGACCTAAGAGCCCCGCACTGCGGGGCTTTTTAGTTTATACTTTGTCCAATGCAATCCAAACAAATGCCCCCTAATCCAGACCATAATGGGGGCACCAACGGGGGCACAATCCATGTCGCTCAGACAGATGCCCCCACTCAGATTAAAGGACGCTGGAAATGCCCCTCACCGACAGAGCAGCCAAAGCCGCACAAGCTAAAGACAAGCCTTACAAACTCAGTGACGAAAAAGGCATGTACTTGGAAGTCACACCAAAAGGTCAAAAATACTGGCGCTGCAAATATCGCTACGGCGGCAAGGAAAAGCGGCTAGCCCTTGGTGTATACCCAGAAGTGAGCCTCAAAGAAGCCCGCAATAAGCGAGACTCAGCCCGCAAACAACTAGAACAAGGCATTGACCCTTCGGCCGCCAAACAAGCCAACAAGGCCGCACAAATTCTCTCTGGTGAAAATAGCTTTGAAGCCGTGGCGCTTGAGTGGTTTAAAACCAAAATGGGTGACAAATCCAAAAGCCATCAAGACAGAACACTTAGATCACTTCAAAAAGATCTCTTTCCGCCGCTTGGCCGCTACCCCATAAACGACATCACACCTCCCCAGCTATTAGCCGCCTTGAGAAAGATCGAAAGCCGAGGTGCCATCGAAACCGCCAAACGAGCCAAACAAACCAGCGGCCAGATTTTCCGCTTTGCCATTGCCACCGGCCGTGCCGAGCGTGACCCTTCTGCCGATCTTGCAGGCGCATTACAAACAGCCAAAGAAAAGCACCTAGCCGCAATTACCGACCCAAAAGAAGCTGGCAAGCTGTTAGTGGCGATTGATAACTACCAAGGCACCGCCACCGTCTGCGCCGCACTAAAACTATCGCCGCTGTTATTTTGCCGCCCCGGCGAACTGCGCCACATGGAATGGCAGGAAATAAACTGGGAAGAAAGCCAGTGGGAGTTACCCGCCAACAAAGGCGGCGAAAACAGGAAGATTAACTTTGATCATATTATCCCACTAAGCCAGCAATCCCTGAAGATTCTCAGTGAACAAAAACTGCTAACAGGACAAGGAAAGTATGTATTCCCAAGCGTCCGATCTCTGAGCCGGCCCCTAAGCGAAAACGGTGTCAGAACTGCACTTCGAACCATGGGCTATGACAACGAAACCATGACACCACACGGATTTAGGGCAATGGCACGAACGATTCTTGATGAGGTACTGGGCGAACGCGTTGAACTTATCGAACACCAACTAGCCCACGCTGTAAAAGATAGCTTGGGGCGAGCCTACAATCGAACAACTCACTTACCTGAACGAAAGAGAATGATGCAGCGTTGGGCGGATTATTTAGATAGATTGAAAGATCAGGCGGGTAGCACGAATATAATTACGGTAGTTTTTAGGCCAGGGAAATAGGAAAACCTATGAAATGGAAAACTGTATTAACTGCGAATGAGGCTGCGTTATTTGCTTCGGGTATTGATGGCTTTAAATCAATAGAGGACGCTAAGACTGCGTGGATTTTTTCGCCAATAGCTCCTAAAGCGGGCCAAGAAGAGGACGTAGAGCTGGGTGAAAAAGTAAAAGTTGCTGAAGAGATTTATGAAGCATTACTAGCGGAAATTATTGTTGCCGACCCTTCCGACAATCAGCCGTATCTATGTGGGGCCACCTCCCTTTTGGAGGTAGCTATGAGGAGTTATAGTCAAATCTGGTGTTTGGCAACTTGATCAAGCTAGAGCCTGTAAATAAAACTGTGTAAACCGCCTATCATTGAACCCTAAATAGGATAAGGATAGGCAATATGAACAAGAAAGAACTGGAAGCCTTC
>JBLYYE010000022.1:0-29446 GCA_048549915.1 Porticoccaceae bacterium | reverse complement strand
TTGACTGCTACCGGCGCCTGCGCCGTTAGCCCAAACAGCTCTAAACTAGCGCTCGCTCGGGAGGATTGACTGCTACCGGCGCCTGCGCCGTTAGCCCGGCCTGCGGCCGCTTCGGTCCAACTGCTAGCGCAGTTGTCGAACCTAAGGAGGTTCTCACCTCCCTTGTGCGGCCATAAAAAAACCCCGCATAGCGGGGTTTTTAATATGGCGCACTCGGGAGGATTCGAACCTCCGACCGCTCGGTTCGTAGCCGAGTACTCTATCCAGCTGAGCTACGAGTGCGTGATCTCTTCAGAGAGCGCGCACTATAGTGCTGAGCCCTTGATGAGTCAAGCTTGTGGGGTTAAAAAGTGTAACCAATGTTGATTTGATAGACCCAAGGATCCAACTCAACATTATCAATAGTAATAATATCGCTACCTGCAGCGCTGAAGGTCGCTTCGGTCTCAATATCGGCCCAACGGACACTACCGTTAACATGCCACTGTTCGTCTATCGCCACATCGACGCCAGCTTGGAAGGCAAGGCCCCAGGAGTCATCTAACTCAAGCTTCATAGCGATGGGGTCGGCGCCCTCTCCTCCCGCTAATACGCCCGTCAATGCCTCGAGCTCTGGAGCGACATCCTCGCTGAAAAATACGGTGTAGTTCAAACCCGCGCCAATATATGGCTGTACCGCTGAACCGTTGTCGGCCATCGGGTAGTAAACGGCAGAGACAACCGGTGGCAGGTGTTTGGTGGATCCGGCAGCCACACTTAAGCCGTCGTCGTAACCATCAAGGTTTGCTGTGAGATTGTGTTCAAACGGTGTAGCCGCCAATACCTCTACGCCCAGTTTATTGCTGTACATGTAGGTAAAGGTGAGACCGAGCTGAGTATCGTTATCCACTTGTGCGCCGGTACCGGCTATTGCGGCAATATCCAACCCTGGGATAGCAATGCCGTCACTGCTTTCATCTGGAGCAACGCGCACAGCGCCCGCGCGTACAAACATATCGCCGGCTTCATAGCTGAGCGCTTGAGTGGCTATGGTGAGCGCGCCGATGGCTGTCAGCGCTAATAAACTGTTTTTAGCTAATGCGGTATATTGGATTTTGTTTTTGGCTTGGGTTGCTTGGCGCATAGCGCTCTCCTCTCTAGGTTAAATAGTATGTTGCTATTCAACCTAGAAAAGAGCGGAGAAATATTGACCTACATCAAGCGCTGTAAAGCTCTCTTGGAAGAGCCGTCCTATATTAGATCTAAATCAATAAAACGGCTTATTGAGCCAATTAATCAGCTTTAGAGCCGCCCAAGCAATTGGGTGAATCGGGCACACTGCCCAGCGCCTGCCACTCTTCTGGGGTGTGGGTATGCAGGGCCAGCGCGTGCACAGGGCCGGCGAGTTGGTCGGCGAGCAGTGTGTATAGAAGCTGGTGGCGAGCCACTTTGCGTTGGCCAACAAAGGCCTCGCTCACTACCAGCAGTTTGAAGTGGCTCTCCGAGCCCGGCGGCACTGAGTGCATATAGCTCTCGTTGACCAACTCCATGGTCACAGGCTTTAGCTCTGCGCTTACAATGTCTGCAATCTGCTGCTCTACTGGGCCCATTCGTTGTATCTCCAAGCTGGATAGTTAACACGCCGCGGGACTATAACAATCCACCCACTCAGGCGGCAACAATGCTTTGCATCTAGCCGCTGCACCACTACAATTCACACTCGGCGTTAGCAGAGCATTTAACCCCTCTGTTTAACCGCACCAACACTGCCCACGAGCTTATTTATGTCTGTAAAACACCTGTTAGAAACTGCTGTTCGCCGCGCCATGGACCGCGCCTCAATCCCCGCTGAGTGCTCTCCTGCGGTGGCGCGCAGCAACCGGCCCGAGTTTGGTGATTTTCAGGCCAATGGCGCTATGGCAGCCGCTAAAGCTATGAAAACTAACCCGCGGCAACTGGCAGAGCTCATTATTGAACACCTCGCTACAGAGTTGGGCGATTACGCTGAACAGCTAGAAATAGCAGGCCCCGGGTTCATCAACATCCGTTTAAGCCGTGCATTTATAGGCCAGCAACTGGCCGCGCCGATTGAGCCGCAAACAGCCGCCAAACAAACAGTTGTCGTCGATTACTCGGCACCTAACCTGGCCAAACAGATGCACGTTGGCCACTTGCGCTCGACCATTATTGGCGACGCCATTGCCCGAGTGTTAATGCACCTAGGCCACAATGTCATTCGCCAGAACCATGTCGGTGATTGGGGCACGCAGTTTGGTATGTTGATTGCCGAACTCGAGGAGCAGTTGAGCAGCGGCGAACAAGCAGAACTCGCCCTGGCCGACTTAGAGCAATTTTATCAAGCGGCCAAAGTCCACTTCGATGCCGACCCCGCCTTTGCCGATAAAGCTCGCGCTTATGTGGTTAAACTGCAAGCCGGCGATGAGCACTGCCGCCACCTATGGCAACAGTTCATCTCGATCTCGATCGCACATAATGTGGAGCTCTACCGCAAACTGGGTGTTTTGCTCACCGAAACCGACACCATGGCTGAGTCGGCCTACAACGATCAGCTCAGCGATGTAGTTGCCACACTCATGGAGAGCGGCTTAGCCGTAGAAGATGACGGCGCTAAAGTGGTATTTATCCAAGAGCTGGCCGATAAAAATGGCAACCCTTCGCCAATGATTATCGAAAAGCGCGGCGGCGGTTACCTCTATGCCACGACCGATTTAGCCGCGGCACGCTATCGCGCTGCAACCCTCAAGGCAGACCGCGCGCTCTACTTTATTGATGCGCGACAGTCGCTACATATGAAACAGGTCTTTGCCACCGCGCGCAAAGCCGGGTTTGTGCCGCCGGCGATGGAGCTGCAACATTTGGCGTTTGGCACCATGATGGGAGCCGACGGCAAACCGTTTAAAACCCGCAGCGGCGGCACGGTTAAACTGGCCGACTTGCTCGAGGAAGCCGTCGAGCGCGCCACGGCTCTGGTCGCCGAGAAAAACCACGACAGCGATTTAAGCGCTGCTGAACTGGCCGATATTTCACGCAAAGTGGGTATTGGCGCGGTCAAATATGCCGATCTTTCCAAAACGCGCACCAACGACTACATATTCGACTGGGATAGCATGCTCTCGTTTGAGGGTAACACCGCCCCCTACTTGCAGTACGCCTATACTCGGATTGTTAGCATTTTCCGCCGCGCCGAGGTCACGCTTGAAGCATTTGATGCGCCTATAGCGGCACAACTGCCCCAAGAGCGCGCACTGGCTCTGCACCTGCTGGGCTTTAGCGATCTCATCGACCAAGTGGCCAAAGAGTGCTACCCCCACCTGTTGTGCACCTATCTCTACGAGTTGGCTAGCCTATTTATGAGCTTTTACGAGGCTGCCCCGATACTCAAGGAAGGTGTTAGCGCTGAAGATAAAGCCAGCCGTTTGGCTCTGGCTAAACGCAGCGCCAATACTCTCAGCAAAGGGCTGGAGCTTCTCGGCATAGAGACTATGGAGCGCATGTAACCCTTTTAAAAATGGCAGTCGAATAACCTACCAAGAGGATTTAAGATGTCGGTTTACACCAATTTATCGGCTTTAGTTCAACGTTCACTGGTTATTCTTTTACTGTCTGGAGCAGCAGTGCTGAGCGGCTGCGACACCGCTCCAACTGCCGACAATGGCCAGCGTGCAAACCAGCGCGGGCTCGACCAGACAACTGCCGAGCTACGCAAAAGCCAAATTAGCGAACTCAGCTACCAGCTGGATATTGCGCTCAATGAGCAAGGCGCACCGTTCAATGGTGAGGTCTCCATAGACTTCACCTACACCCCTCAAGAGCAACCGCTGACTATCGACTTTACCAATGGCACAGTCAGCCAGCTCACTCTAAATGGCAAAACAGTCACCTTCGATTACAACGGTTTTTTTATCAGCCTAGAGGAGTCGCTGCTCATCGCGGGCCGCAATAACCTCACTGTCACCTACAGTCACCCCTACAGCAGCGATGGCGCTGGGCTTTACTACTTTACCGACCGCAGTGATGGTCGCATTTACACCTACAGCGACTTAGAGCCCTACGATGCCAACCGCATTTTCCCGCTGTTTGATCAGCCCAACCTCAAAGCGACATTTGCACTGAATGTCACCGCCCCCGCCCACTGGCAGGTAATCAGTAATGTCCGCGAAGCCTCTATTGAAGAGCAGGGCCAACAGCGGCTGTGGCGCTTCCCCGCTGGCCCAGTGATGAGTAGCTATGTATTTGCCCTGCACGCTGGCGAATACGCTACCATCGAGCTAGACAGCTATCGCGCTGGCGAACTAGAAATACCTCTGCGGCTGTTTGCCCGCCAATCTCTTCTCGAGCATGTACCCGTTGAAGAGTGGCAACAGACCACACGCCACGGTTTTGCGTTCTTTAATGATTTCTTCGGCATCGACTATCCGTTTGGCAAATACGACCAACTGGCTGTGCCCGACTTCAATTCGGGGGCGATGGAAAACATCGGCGCGGTCACCTTTAATGACAGCTACTGCTGTCTGCCCGGTGAGCGTACTCTGAGCGAGCAATCGTTTTTCAAAAATGCCGTACTGCACGAGCTGGCCCACATGTGGTTTGGCAATTTAGTCACCATGAATTGGTGGGATGATCTGTGGCTGAACGAAAGCTTTGCAGAGATCGCCGGCTACTTCGCATTAGAGGCAATGCAAGAGAACAGCGAAGCGGCCGAACAGCTGTGGACCGACTTCTTGTGGCAGCGCAAAACCTGGGGCTACCGCGATGACGACTACATCACATCTCACCCTATCCGCGGCGAGATCCCCCATACCGATGGTGTGCGCAGTGCTATCGATGGCATCACCTATGCCAAAGGCGGTGCGGTATTGCGTCAACTGCGCCACCTGCTTGGCGATGAGACTTTTATTCAGGCTATTCGCCTATATATGAATCAACACGCATACAGCAACACCCGCTACGCAGACCTGCTGGCGGCTTTCTCGCAAGCTGCCGGCGAAGACCTAGGAGCTTGGTCGCAGAGCTGGATGAAGACTATCGGTGTAAACCGCGTCGCCGCAGACTACCAGTGTGACGGCGACAGACTCAGCCAGCTGAGCCTCACCCAGAGCGGCAGTAGCAATAGCTCGCTGCTGCGTCGCCACAGTTTGGATATCGCCCTCTACCACCGCGACGAGAGCGGCGCCCTAGTCTCTACTCTGGTGGCTGCACAGCTCAATGCTGACAACCCAAAAACGACAGTCAATACAGCTGCAACTCAAGCGTGCCCACTATTGGTGTTACCCAATGCGACAGATATCGCCTTCATCAAAGTACTGCTTGACGAGCGCTCTGTGGCAGCACTGCCTACCCTCTTGGCGGAGATAAACTCTCCACTGCAGCGTTCGCTATTGTGGATTGCTTTGGCAGACAGTGTTACCGATGGCGCCACCTCGGTGAGCGACTATATTCAATTGGCGATCAGCCAACTGCCCGGCGAACAAGACTTGCAAATACTCACCGGTGTAACGCGAAGCCTCGGGCTGTTTGATAGTTACCTGGAGCGAATTGTCGCCAGTGATGGCAGTCCTGCGGCAATTGAACTGCGCGACCAACTGCGCCAGCGCGGTCGCCAAATGGCATTGGCCGGAATGCGCGGCAAAGATTCGCTGCAACAAACATTGTGGTTCGATTTTTACCGCGCTCTAGCCGACAGCAGCCAGATCGAGCAGATTGAGAGCTGGTTGCAGAGCGATCAGCTGTTTGAGCGGCCAGCCGATGCACGCGATCGCTGGCTACTGCTGGCTCTGCTGGGACAGTTCCACAACGACAATATAGAAACCCAGCTGGAGGAAGAGAAACTCCGCGATCCCAGTGCTCGCGGCCACCGCTACTACCTGCGCGCCAAGGCGGCGGCTGCGGACAACGAGCACAAAATCACAATTATTGGCCAGATCAACGACCCCGCTAACGAGGATTCGCTGGCTAATCGCCGCGCTCTGCTCAGTGGAGTGCGCTACGCCACACTGGATGGCCAAACCAACAGTGAGATTGCCGATTTACTGGTAGACCGTGTATTGACCGGCGGTGGGCAACTGGATGCCGGAGTTGAGGATTTTTACGCACGCGCCCTGATACCTGGCTTATATACTTGCCAAGCGCAGTGGAGTGCCCGCATGAGCAATCGCTTGGCCGCTTATTCCACGGCGGGTAGCGTGCTAATAAATGCCATGAAAGAGTCGCGGCAAAACAACCAGCGCTGTATGGCTGTAAGAAAGCGGCTAGCCAGCGAGGGTTAGCTGTTATTGAGATCAGCCAAACGGCTGTCGCACTCGCCCTGCTCACTGGCTAGGCTGACCGCTACGATGGCGATCACCGCGACAACAAAGGCGGGCAACAACTCGTAGAGGTCGAACCAACCGCCACTCAGGTTGCCCCACACCAGCACAGTGGCTGAACCAGCGACCAGGCCTGCCAGTGCTCCCGCAGCAGTCATACGGCGCCAGTACAAGCTCAGTATGACTGCCGGCCCAATACCGGCACCCAGCCCTGCCCAGGCATACGAGACTACCCCAAGCACCGAGCTCTCTGGGTTCAATGCCAACAGTGTGGCAATAGCTGCCAAACCGACCACAGCTATCCGCGCCACCCACATGCGCTCTTGCTCGCTCTCAACTTTGCCTGGCGTCAACCATTGGCGCAGTTGTGGGTAGAGATCCTCCGCCAGTGCTGCCGAGCTGACCAGCAACTGCGAGTCAACTGTACTCATAATGGCGGCCAGAATAGCTGCCAGCAATATACCGGCCAGCAGCGGGCTAAATAAGGCATTGGTGAGCGCCACAAAAGCTTGCTCGGGGTCTGTCAGTGGCTGGTAGGTCGGTTCGGCAAAATATTGGTAACCACTAATGCCTACAGCAATGGCGGCAGCTAAACCGAGGAAAGACCAAAACACGCCGATACGGGTAGCAATTTTGACCTCGTCAGCGCTGCGAATAGCCATAAAGCGCGATAAAATATGCGGCTGTCCAAAGTAACCCAGGCCCCACGCCAGCGAACTGGCAATGGCTAGCCAGCCGAGCGCCTCACCACTGACGTCTGTAAAGGGGTTTAATAATTCTGGCGTCAACTCGCGCTGGGGACTGTCGCCACCACCCACTAATACCATCGCAGGCACCGCAATTAATGCGGCCATCATCAGCAAACCTTGGAATAGATCGCTCCACGAGACGGCTAAAAAACCACCAAACAGGGTGTAAAGCAGTATCACCAAAGCACCCAATAAAACTGCCAACTGGTAATCGATACCAAACACGGTGTTGAACAATTTACCGCCGCCGATTAATCCGGCGCTGACGTAAAAAAGGAAGAACAGCAGAATAATCGCTGCCGAAAGCGGCTGTAGCAATTTGGAATGGCCGTTAAAACGACGCGCCAAGTAGGCTGGCACGGTAACAGCGTCATCTAACTGCGCGGAGTAAGTGCGCAGCCGTGCCGCCACTAAGCGCCAGTTAAGCGCTACGCCGACCACTAAACCCAGCGCAATCCAGATAGATTCAAGACCGGCAAGGTAGGCAAAACCGGGCAGCCCGAGCAGCAGCCAGCCGCTCATATCTGATGCGGCGGCACTAATCGCCGCTACCGTAGGAGAAAGCGAACGGCCACCCAAAAAGTAATCACCGCCATCGCGAGTGCGGCTCCACGCCACCACAGCAATAGCTAAGATAACCACTAAGTAAATAACAAACGCCGCGATGGTGGCGGGATTAATAGTGGCGAGTGCCGCTGTGTCAGACATGAAATTATCCTTAGCTTTCTTGTGGTACTACAGATTGAGGTTGTCAGATTGTGGGAAAGACAGTGTTGCTGTCCAACCGATAAGTGACTAAATATTTAACGCGCGGATCTCTGTAGCCAAGTCATCACTATCCGCAGCTGGCGCAGAAGCCTCTCTGTCGAGGGCTAGGTTAGCAAAATCGAATAGCTGTGTATCGGCCAACTGTGATGGCGAGACATTTTGTAGCGCACTAAAAATGGATTCAACGCGGCCAGGAAATTGCTTCTGCCATTGTTGTAACAGGCTCTTAATCTCCTGGCGCTTGAGGCCATCTTGCGAGCCGCACAAATTGCACGGAATGATCGGAAACTGGCGCAGCTTGGCAAAGGCTTCCATATCACTCTCGTTGCAGTAAGCGAGCGGGCGTATCACCATATTGCGGCCATCATCACTGCGCAATTTCGGTGGCATTGCCTTGAGCTTACTCTGATAAAACATATTCAAAAAAAGTGTTTCAACCATATCGTCGCGGTGGTGGCCCAGAGCAATTTTGGTGGCGCCGATCTCTTCGGCAAAGCCGTATAGCGTGCCGCGGCGCAAGCGCGAGCAGAGACTACAATAAGTTTTACCCTCAGGTATTACCCGGGTGACAACGCTGTAGGTGTCTTTTTCTAAAATATGGAATTCAATACCCAATTCGCGAAGGTACGCAGGCAATACGTCCTCGGGGAAACCGGGTTGTTTTTGGTCGAGGTTGACTGCAACCAGCTCAAATTCTATCGGCGCACTTTTTTGCAAACTGATAAGAATGTCCAGCAACCCATAAGAGTCTTTGCCGCCTGAGAGACAGACCATCACCTTATCGCCCGCCTCAATCATGTTGTAATCGGCAATCGCTTTACCAACATTGCGACGCAGGCGCTTTTGCAGCTTGTTATCTTCCAACTGCTGCTTACGATTGATGGTTTCTGGGGTAATTGCGCTATTCATAATTATCAATACGGTGTGTAAAAGGCGTCATTGTAATCGATCGATCGACTTGAGTGGTGGAAGGCTATGGCATAATGTTGCGCAAAATTATCCATCACAATTTTGCCACTGAGAGTGCTATGCCACAATCACAACCACCGATAGCCGCCGAGGCCTCGCTAGTAAGCAAAGACCAGCAGTACCTATGGCACCCCTACTCTTCCATGATCGACCCGCCCCCTCTGTTTGCAGTCACTCATGCCGAGGGCGTCAATTTGCACTTGGCCGACGGCCGCAAGGTAATCGATGGGATGTCTTCGTGGTGGTGCACAGTTCACGGCTACAATCACCCCGCCTTGAACAGTGCGGCAAAAGGGCAAATCGACAAGATGAGCCATGTCATGTTTGGTGGCTTAACGCACCAGCCTGCCGTTGATTTGGGTGAAAAGTTAGTGAAATTAACCCCGCCGGGGTTAGATAAAGTTTTCCTCTGCGACTCGGGCTCTATCAGTGTTGAAGTGGCGATAAAAATGGCGCTGCAATTTTGGTTATCACAAGGTATTGAGGGCAAACACCGTCTTTTGACTGTGCGCAACGGCTACCATGGCGACACCTTTGCAGCGATGTCGGTTTGCGACCCGGTCAATGGCATGCATCACCTGTTTAGCGCCGTCTTGCAACAACAACTGTTTGCACCTGCACCCGTGAGCTCATTTGGCGGACCACTGCTCGAGGGTGACTGCGACGAACTCGAAAAATTACTCGCGGCGCATCACAGCGAAATCGCCGCGATGATTATCGAGCCGATTGTCCAAGGTGCCGGAGGTATGCGTTTTTACTCAGCTGAATATCTGCATCGCGCCCGCAAACTTTGCACTCAGTACGATGTTTTGTTGATTGCTGACGAAATCGCCACCGGATTTGGTCGCACAGGAAAACTGTTCGCCTGTGAATGGGCCGGTATTAGCCCGGACATTCTCTGCTTGGGCAAAGCTCTCACAGGCGGCTATATGACAATGGCGGCAACACTGTGCAGTGAGCGAGTCGCACAGGGTATTAGCCAAGGCGAGGCCGGCTGCTTTATGCATGGCCCTACCTTCATGGGCAACCCACTCGCGGCTGCAACGGCCAATGCGAGCATCGACCTGCTTCTGAGCGAAGATTGGGAGGCTAAAGTGACCCGCATCGAAAGTGAGCTAACCAACGGGCTGGCACCCTTAAAGGGCCACCGCGGAGTAGCGGATGTGCGCTGTCTCGGCGCGATAGGTGTGGTGGAGCTCAAGCAGCCTGCTCTATTGGCAGAGATACAACCCCTGCTGGTAGAGCGCGGTGTCTGGCTGCGCCCGTTTGGCAAGTTGCTTTACACCATGCCGCCCTTTATCTCCAGCAGCGAAGAGATCGCTGCGATTGCTGGCGCTATGTGTGAAGTAGTAGAGCTGATCAGTTAGTTATTTCTCGAGCTCAATCTGATAGATAGGGTCGATCTGCTCTAGCGAGGAATATCTGCAGTTTAGATCTTTGAGAATACCGTCGCGGATTGAGTAGATCCAGCCATGAACCATCAAGGGTTTGCCCTGCTGCCAAGCGCGCTGGACTATTTTACTGTGGGCAACGTTGGCAGCCTGATCGATGACATTGTTTTCGCACATAATGTCTACGCGTGCTTCTTTGTCGAGTTGACGGAAACCTTTGTCGGTACGCAAATAGGAATCTTTTACAGACCTGAGCCAGTAATCAGCTACACCTGCATTGGTCTGACCCAGTGCAGCGGCTATACCTCCACAGCCGTAGTGGCCGCAGACAATAATGTGTTCAACCCCAAGGACATCTACAGCGTACTGAATCACTGCCTGACAGTTCATATCGGTATGCTTCACCAAATTGGCCACATTGCGGTGCACAAATAGCTCGCCCGGCAACAGGCCAACAATTTCGTTGGCCGGAACACGGCTGTCAGAACAACCTATCCAGAGGTATTTAGGAGATTGCTGCTGCGCCAAAGTGGCGAACATCTTCGGATCTAATTCGCTGGTTTCGTTAGCCCAACGTTTATTGTTTGAGAGCAGGTGGCGCAATGGCACAGTAGTTATTCCTTATTGTTATTCAGTTCAGCGCCCTAACTTGCGACTCTGTTCTAGTTTTTCTGCAGTTCTCAAGCGTGTCTCACTATTTTTGCGCCACAGCACATAGCAGGCACCGAGACCGCCGTGATGGCGCTGCGCAGAGTGAAACGCCAATACTTCATCAATTTGTGGCAACCAATGTGCGACACAACTTTTCAAACGTGCTTCGCGCTCGCGGCCAACCCCTTTGCCGTGTGTAACCAATGCACAGCGCACACCGTTTTTTTGGCAATCTTTAGCAAACTGCCAGAGCGCCGTTCGCGACTGCTCAACCGTCAAGCCATGAAGGTCCAGGCGAGCTTGCAGTTCATATTTGCCCAAACGCAGGTTGCGATAAACACCCTGTTGGACGCCTGGGCGAACAAATTCTAAAAAATCGTAGGGCTGCAGTTGGGGCGGTTCATCCGCCGAGTCGAGCGGATTTCCGTCACCACCCGTGGCCGCCATTGCTGCACGTCGGCGCGCCTCAAGAGTTTGCTCATTCGGTTTAGGCGCTGCTTTGGGAGCAACCAGCTCTTGGCGCAACGGTTTTACTTGGTCACCCAACAGTGCTGAAAAATCATCTTCTAAAGACATAGTAACACTCCTTTGACAACTCTGTTGATTTAGCGCCGAGTATAGCGATGCGATCTTAACGAGCAAGTGGCATGCGGCCTATGCAAGAGATTAAGCACCTGGCTTGACGTATAATCGCGACGCCAAGCCTCCGAGAAGACGCCAATACTATGATTGCCGAACTGCTACAACAACCACTAGCTACGCTACAAGCCTTTGCCAGCTGGCAGTTAGCTGCAATGGCAGTTATTTTTGTGTGGAGTGGCTTTGTCCGCTCGGGGCTCGGGTTTGGAGGCTCGCTTTTTACTCTGCCGCTACTGCTGTTAGTTCACAACGACCCTCTGTTTTTTCTGCCGATCATCTCTCAGCATCTACTATTTTTCGCTGCATTGACGGTCACCCAATCGCAACTCAAGCAGCGTCGCGCAGCCCAGCAGAGCGACGAGTCGATGAATACTGTGCACTGGAAATTTATCGGTATTGCCCTGGCGATTATGCTGCTACCCAAGTTGGCCGGCGTTATTGGACTCATTATCCTGCCTACCGAAGTGATGAACGTGATTATCTTCACCCTGATCTCGGCATACGCTATTACCTATATTATCGACCGCCCTGTCACCAGCAACAGCCGCTTTATTGATCTTATTCTACTTGCGCTCGGCGCCTATATCAGTGGCATTTCACTCATCGGCGGCCCACTGATTATTGCTGTAGCACTTCGCTATATTGCGCCATTCCAGTTCCGTGACACTCTGTTTGTAATCTGGTTTGTCTTAGTCTCTATCAAGATGGGTGCGTTCTATTTGGCGGGTGTAGATTTACAGTGGCAGATTTCAACATTACTGCTGCCAATCGCTGCTGTAGGGCATGTGATCGGGCTGCGTTTCCACGATCGGTTAGTCAAAAATGAAAACCGCGCTTTCTTTAAAGTCATTGGCTGGGCGCTGCTCTCAATCAGCAGCATCGGCGTTGGCCGAGCATTAATCAATCTACTCTAAAATTGAGCAGACAAAAAAAGGGAGGCCAACAGAACTCTGCAGCCTCCCTTTATTTGCACCATTTTTAACTGTGAAAAACTGTGGTATCGCTCAATGGTGCTCGCTCGGTGCGAAACTCGTTCGCTGCATCGGTGAGATCCGGATAGCCAAACGAGAGCCCCATCAACAAACGGTAACTGTCGTCAACACCGCAAGCCTCGCGCACTACATCTGGAAAGAAACTCAGCGACGTCTGCGGGCAGCTTGCCAAACCAGCATCAGTCAGAGCTAACATCAGTGTTTGGGCATACATACCGACATCACCCGCTATACGCAGCTCTTCGGCAAAACCCGTCGGCAGAAAGATAAATGCAGCGTGGGGTGCATCAAAAAATTTAAAATTGCGCATCCAAGACCAGTCGCGCTTTTCGCGATCCTTGCGGTCTACACCCTGTTTTTCCCACAGTCCTAATGCAGCGCAAATTTGTCGCTCTTGGTAGGTGCCAGCAAACTTACCTGACCAAGTAAAATCAGGTGAACCCTGGGGATTTTCAGTGATGGCTGCGGCCATTTTTTCACGCATCGAATCACATGCTGCGCCACTCACCACATGGGTGTGCCAAGGTTGTACGTTACAATTTGAAGGTGCCTTGCCGGCTAGTGTGAAGATCTCTTCCAATTGGATTTGCGGAACCAAGTCGGGGAGAAAGGCGCGACATGAGTAGCGCTCTGAAACGGCGTCAGTAAATTGCATTTTAGCTCCTAAATTCGATAGCCTATTTAGTTGGTGCCGACTGTAACAATGCAGGTGCCCCACTGTCTATGCGACTAATGCTTTTAGGCTTATCAATTTTATGTCCTGGTTTGAGGACCTACTGCTTTTCAAGCAGCTGACACTCGCCATGCAGATGGATCGCTCGGCCATCATTAGCCGCAACAGCAAAAGTGGCCAGTTGCTCAGCTGCATTATGGGCGGTATTAATACCAAGCTGCACCTCTGACGGCAGAGCAATGGGGCGAACGAACTTTACTTCTGCACTGTAACCCGCACTTGGCAGAACCTCTTGTAAAGCGGCCAAAGCACGCGCTTTGCTCCACATACCGTGAATAATCGCTTGCTTGAAGCCGAACAAATTGGCTGTCACATCTGCCAAGTGAATGGGATTGAAATCCCCTGAGAGGCGAGCGTATTGTCGCCCTAAGTCGGCAGAAATAGTGAGACCTTGTCGCTCTTGGAATTGATCAAACTTTACCTTTTCACCAGCGCGCTGGCGCGGGACACCGGTGGTACATCTGTGTAACGAGGTCGCCGTCGCCTTCCAGACTGGGACACCCTCGGCATAGACGCTGCAGTCGATATCCCACTCTAATCCAGCTGCCGTGATATTGCTGCGGCCTATTGCCACCTCGATATCTAGGGGTGCGTTGTGATCAAATTCGGCTAATACAGCTACACGGTTGCGCAGATGTATTTGCCCCATTACTGGCAGCGGCATAGCTTTATTGAGCATGATCCGCAGAGTTGGAGTGAAACTTAATAACGCCAAGTAGGTGGCAGGGAGTGGACCATCGGCGCGGAAGCCACACAGTGATCGATACCTTGCCAAATGATCTGTATTGATAAAAACGCCCTCTTTGCGTTCGACAATTTGCGGCATATTTTGGCCAAGGGTGTAGTCTCCGCGCTTTAACATGGCGCGACCTATCAATCCTGGTAGTGGCGAAGGCGCCGGCAGTACCGAGCGCAGTCGCGGCACCCACTGCTGCTTAATTTTCTCGCCTGGTTGTTCAAACATAAGTTATAACCCGAGCAACGCACCCCAAAGACCTTAAACAATCTATTGTCATTATAAACTACTCCAGCTTCTCTGCACTGCACTGCACTTTAGGCTCACTACAACCCTTGTGGATCCAGCCTGTTGCCGTAGAATACTGCCTCTGTTGCGGAGGGCCATATTGCCACTCCCGCCAAAACTGATGAGAGCCACACCATGAGCGAAACCCAAACTGCCAGTGCACATCCTGCCTTTGAATGGCTGCGCGAACAGCATATCCCCTCTCTCAATCTCACTTTCCAAGAGTACCGACACCGAGTTACTGGCGCACAGCATATTCATCTACACGCCGATAACAGTGAAAATGTCTTCTTGGTAGCGTTGCGCACCGTGCCGATGGATTCTACCGGCGTCGCCCATATCCTCGAGCACACCGCGCTGTGTGGCAGTGAAAAGTTTCCAGTCCGCGACCCCTTTTTCATGATGATACGCCGTTCACTTAACACTTTTATGAACGCTTTCACCAGCAGTGACTGGACCGCCTATCCGTTTGCCAGCCAAAATCGTAAAGACTTCAACAATCTGCTTGAGGTCTACTTGGATTCGGTATTTTTTGCGCGCCTTGATCCGCTCGATTTTGCTCAAGAGGGCCACCGTGTTGAGTTTGCCGAGCCTGCAGACAGCGGCACTCCGCTCGAGTACAAAGGAGTGGTCTACAACGAGATGAAAGGTGCGATGAGTTCAGTCAACTCTGTGTTGTGGCAGACAATGAGTCGCCATCTCTACCCAACCACAACTTATCACTACAATAGCGGTGGCGAACCGGCTGATATCCCCTCGCTGAACTACGATCAATTTAAAGCGTTCTACCAACGCCACTACCACCCTAGCAACGCGATCTTTATCACCTATGGCGATATAGCTGCCAGTGAACATCAAGAGAAATTTGAAAATCTGGCACTCTCCCGCTTTGAGGCGCTCGATTGCCACATTGGTGTCGATCCAGAGCAGCGCTACGGCGAACCGCAACAATTCATTAAATCCTACGCCGCCGACAGCGGTGACGACAGCAGCCGGCGCAGCCATGTGGTACTGGCTTGGCTGCTGGGCGACTCCACCGATCTCGCCGCGACTATGCGCGCTCGTCTGCTCTCTAGCGTGCTGTTCGACAACAGCGCCTCACCGCTGCAAAAATTGCTCGAAACCACCGACTTGGGGCTATCGCCCTCGCCAATGTGTGGTTTGGAAGATTCGCAGCGTGAAATCTGCTTTGCCTGTGGTATTGAGGGCGCAGACGATGCCAGCGCTGAACAGAGCGCCGAAGCACTGGAACAGCAAGTCTTGGCAACGCTTACCGATGTCGCCAATAATGGTTTGCCTTACTCACAAGTAGCTGCGAGTTTGCATCAGCTGGAGCTGCAACAGCGTGAAATTTCCGGCGGCGGCTATCCTTATGGACTGCACCTAATTTTAACTGCGCTGACCAGTGCCACTCACCGCGGCGATCCGGTGTCGCTATTGGACCTAGACCCGGTTTTGGCCGAGCTCAAAGAGTCAATCAAAAACCCTGAGTTTATCAAGCAGTTGGTGCGCGAGCAGCTGCTCGACAACCCGCACCGCATTCGTCTATTGATGACACCCGACGAGCAACTTAACGCGCGCAATGACGCCGCTGAGCGCGCCCGTCTAGATGCGCTGGCTGAGCAGCTAACAGAGGCAGATAAACAAACCATTATCGACCGCGCAGCGGCACTCAAGGAGCGCCAAGAGCAGGCCGAAGAGATGGACATGCTGCCCAAAGTTGGCCGTGAGGATATTCCTGCGGCCATCCATTACGTCGAGCCCACCGACAGCAGCGAAGAGCCACTCGCGTTGACTCAATACGGTGCCGGCACCAATGGTTTGGTATACCAACAACTGGTGATGCCGCTGCCGCAGCTCAGCGAGGAACTATTTGCCCTGCTGCCACTCTATGCCGCCTGTGTGACTGAGCTAGGCGTTGGCGAACGCGACTATCTCTCTACCCAACTCTGGCACTCTGAATTGATCGGCAGCTGGAGCGCTGCAGCGGGTGTGCGCGCCGACAAAGCCGACGCCAACAGTGTGGCTGGCACAATCACTTTTAGCGCCAAAGGGTTGGCAGACAATCAAGCTCAGATTTGTGCGCTGATGAATGAGTCTATGAACACCGTGCGCTTTGACGAGCTGGAGCGTATCCGCGAGTTAATCTCTCAAATGCGCGCCCATCGCGAGGCGAGCCTAGTCGGCTCGGGCCATCTGCTCGCCATGGCCGCAGCCAGTGCATCGCTCTCCCGCTTTGCCGCCATCAACCAGCAGTGGAACGGCACCGATGGCGTGATAGCACTCAAAGCGCTGGATAAAACCATTGAAGATCCGGCCGCACTACAACAACTAGCAGATCAATTTACCGCTATTCACCAGCAGGTTTTAGCTCAACCACGCCGCTACCTATTGGTGGCTGAGCCCGAGCGTTTAATGCCGTTTGCGCAAACCCTTGCCGAACAGTTTGCTGACGACACGCAGAGTCATTGGCAACGCCCCAACCTGCCCCAACCCGGTAAAACTACACCAGCCAATCCGCACTGCTGGGCGATCAACAGCACCGTCAGCTACTGTGCCCGCGCCTACCCTACTGTCTCGTTTGAACACCAAGATGCGGCGCCGCTGGCGGTACTTGGCGGGCTGCTGCGCAACGGCTACCTGCACCGCGCCATTCGCGAACAAGGCGGCGCTTACGGAGCTGGAGCCGGCCAAGACAATATGGCCGCAGCGTTTCGTTTTTTCTCCTACCGCGATCCGCGCATCGAGGGCACCTTGACCGATTTTGACAAAGCCATTGAATGGGTCACTGAGACCACACCTAGCCAGGAGGCTATCGACGAGGCCGTACTCGGCGTTATTAGCGCTATGGATAAACCAGGCACCCCCGCCGGCGAGGCTATTCAAGCGTTTCACAGTGAACTCAGCGGACGCAGTAAAGCTGATATTGAGCACTACCGAGCCGCCGTATTAGCGGTCAGCGCAGCCGATCTACAGCGGGTAGCTGCGCACTATTTAACCGCTGAAAAAGCTAATACTGCCGTGCTTACTGGCGCCAAAAATGCTGAGCAGACCGGCTGGGAAACAACCCATGTTTGAGCTCGAAATCGAACCTCGCTACAACGAGACCGACGCCATGGGCCATATCGGCAATACCACCTTGCCGGTCTGGTTTGAGCATGCCCGCAATCCGCTGTTCAAGCTCTGTCACCCCAGCCTCACTCGAGAAGATTGGCCGTTGATCGTAGCTAAAGTTGAGATTAACTACCGCCAACAAACTTACTACGATTACCCAGTCACGGTGAAAAGCTGGGTTAAAAGCATTGGCGGCAAATCGTTTATTTTTTATCAAGAGCTCTATCAACAGGGCAAACTCACTGCTACTGGTGAGACAGTGCTCGTTTGGTTTGACTACGCCAGCTCAACGACTAAGGCAATCCCAGATGAGGTGCGCACACGCCTCAGCGACCACCTTGTCGATGCAGAGTCTTAATCCGTGAATGTCTGGCGTCGAAGGTCAGAGGAGAACTGAGTTAGCTTTTATGTCTACAGCATTAAAACATTGGCATCGATTAGTAGAGAGCAACAACCCTGCCGGTTTAACCGAACTACTGGCTGAAGATGTGGTTTTCTACTCGCCAGTGGTACACACCCCACAGCACGGTAAAGCCATTGCACTCAAATACCTCACGGCCGCCTTTGGTGTCCTATTTAATGGCAGTTTTCGCTATGTGCGCGAGATTGTTGGCGAACGCGATGCACTGTTGGAGTTCGAGCTTGAACTCGACGGTATCGCAGTCAATGGGATCGACTTGATCAGCTGGAACAGCGCCGGACAAATTACTGAATTCAAAGTCATGGTGCGCCCGCGCAAAGGGCTAGAAGCGATTGCCAACTCAATGTTCACACAACTTACGAAAACTCAATAAAAACCAGTCACGTTGTGGTGTTGAAATAACGCTCCAGCACCCCAATTTATAGTTCATAAATAAACTTAACAGGATAGCCATTATGGAACAGTACCGTGGCACAACTATTCTTTCGGTGCGTCGCAATGGCAAAGTGGTCATTGGTGGCGACGGCCAGGTCTCGCTGGGCAACACCATCATGAAAGGCAATGCGCGCAAAGTTCGCCGCCTCTACAACGGTAAAGTCATCGCCGGTTTTGCCGGCGGTACCGCCGACGCTTTCACACTGTTCGAACGCTTTGAAGCCAAGCTAGAACAGCACCATGGCCAGCTCACCCGCGCTGCCGTTGAATTAGCCAAAGATTGGCGCACTGACCGTATTCTGCGCCGCTTAGAGGCGCTACTGGCAGTTGCAGATGCCGAGGCCTCGCTGATCATTACCGGCAATGGCGACGTCATCCAGCCTGAGGATGACCTTATCGCTATCGGCTCCGGTGGGCCGTTTGCCCAGTCGGCGGCGCGCGCCCTGCTCGACAACAGTGGGCTCGATGCGCACACAATCGTCTCTGAAGGGCTGCGTATTGCTGGCGATATCTGTATCTACACCAATCAGAACCACACTATTGAAGAGCTCGATAGCAACCGCTGAATCGACCTCAAACACTCCAGCTAATTAAGAGATTGCTATGACCAACAGCAGCCCCATGACGCCGCGCGAAATTGTTCACGAACTCAACCGCCACATTATTGGCCAAGAAGCGGCCAAGCGCGCCGTCGCTATCGCCCTGCGCAACCGTTGGCGGCGCAGCCAGCTCGGCGATGAATTGCGCGGCGAAGTAACCCCAAAAAATATTCTGATGATCGGCCCCACCGGAGTCGGTAAAACTGAGATTGCCCGCCGTCTGGCGAAACTGGCCAATGCCCCTTTCATTAAAATTGAAGCGACCAAATTCACCGAAGTGGGCTACGTCGGCAAAGATGTCGAGTCCATCATCCGTGACTTAGTCGAGACGGCGATAAAACAGCGCCGTGAGCAAGCGATGGCTAAAGTAGAACCTCGTGCACAAGATGCTGCGGAAGAGCGCATCCTAGACATATTGCTGCCGCCGGCGCGCGATGGCGAGAAAGTCGACAGCAGCGCTCGACAGGTCTTCCGCAAAAAACTGCGTGAAGGTGAACTAAACGACAAAGAAATTGAGGTCGATCTAGCACAGCTGAATACTGGCGTAGAGATTATGGCGCCGCCCGGCATGGAGGAGATGACCTCACAGCTGCAACAGATGTTCTCCAACATGGGCAAAGAGAAGCGCAAAACCCAAAAGCTCACCGTTGCCGCTGCATTTAAACATCTGCAAGAAGAGGAAGCGGCCAAATTAATCAACGAAGAAGATATTCGCGCCGCCGGGGTAGAAGCCGCTGAGCAGAGCGGTATTGTTTTTCTCGATGAGATCGACAAAGTTTGCCGCCGCGGCGAAGCCGGCGGTGCCGATGTCTCTCGCGAAGGTGTCCAGCGCGATCTTCTTCCTCTCATCGAGGGCAGTACGGTCTCGACTAAATACGGCATGATCAAAACTGACCATATTTTGTTTATCGCCTCGGGGGCCTTTCACTTGGCCAAGCCGTCCGATCTTATTCCCGAACTTCAGGGGCGCCTGCCAATTCGTGTTGAGCTTGAGTCACTTGGCGCCGACGAATTCGAGCGCATACTCACCGAACCCAATGCTTCGCTGACCCGCCAGTATCGCGCACTGATGGCGACTGAGGAGTTGGCTGTCGACTTTACTGCAGAGGGTGTTCGGCGCATTGCCGAAATCGCCTTTGAAGTGAACGAGCGCACCGAGAATATCGGCGCTCGTCGCCTGCATACAATTTTAGAGCGGCTGTTAGAGCAGACCTCATTCGAAGCAGCAGACTTAGCCAGCCGCGGTGAAACGGTAAAAGTTGATGCTCAGTTCGTCGACCAACAGCTCAGTGAACTCGCCAGCAATGAAGATCTCAGCCGGTTCATTCTCTGATATGAGCCTGCAACCTAAAAAAATCACTTTAAACAGCAAACGCGATCAGCTGCTGCTCTGTTACAAAGAGACCGATGGGGAGCGAGAGTTCGCTTTACCCGCGGAGTATCTGCGGGTCAACTCGCCCAGTGCGGAGGTGCGTGGACACGGTCGCGGCCAAGCTGTTTTACAGTACGGCAAGCGCTTGGTTACTGTCGAAAAAATCGAGATGGCAGGTAACTACGCGCTGCAAATACATTTCAGCGATGGCCACAACTCTGGCATCTACACTTGGGAGTATTTGCAGCAGCTCGGCAGCGAACAACCGCAGCGCTGGGCGGCTTATCTCGAGCAGCTGCACAACCGCGGTATTTCGCGCGATGCCGACGTGGCGGTGGTTAAGTTCATCGAATAGCGGCCAGGCACTTTGTCATATCCGTGCCATTATTCTGTCAAAAAAAATTCACTGTTATGCCATACGCTGTCCTGATACCAATGACGGGTATTAGCTATGCTCAACGTAGAAACTCTACTTAATCAACGTTTCCCCAATCTTCTGCAAGCGCGCCCGAAGCTTGGCAGAGGATTGCTGAGATTTTTTCGCCACCTCTTCCACGAGCGCGAACTCCGCCAGTTTGGTGAGAGCTACCCGCATTTGCGCGGCTTTGATTTTGCAGAACAAGTACTCGAGCACTTTGACTTCAGCTACACCGTACGCGCCAGTGAACGCAGCAACATTCCCGCCAGTGGGCGCGTCATTATTGTCGCCAACCACCCCATCGGCTCTCTTGACGGCCTGGCTCTGCTGACTCTTCTACGCGAGATACGCAGCGACGTTAAAGTCGTTGGCAATGAGATCCTTCAGGCCATTGAACCGCTGGAGAATCTACTCCTGCCCGTTGATGCTATGAACGGCAAGACTGCACGCCACGCGATTAAATCTATAGACCAGCACCTCAGTAATGAGGGTGCTTTAATTATCTTTCCCGCAGGCGAAGTGTCGCGCATGAGCACTCGCGGCATTCGCGACCGAGCGTGGCAAAGCGGGGTAATCCGGTTTAGTGAAAAGAGTCGCGCACCACTGGTACCGGTTCACATTAATGCGCGCAACTCGATCTTTTTTTATGCGCTTTCACTTATCGCCCTGCCCCTATCCACACTCTGGTTGGTGCGAGAGATGTTCAAACAAACTCATAACTGCGCCCATTTGCGTATTGGCAAGCCAATAGATAGCGCTGATATCGCCAAGCTAACACTACCCAAAAAAGAGAAAGCCAAGCTGTTGCGAAAGCACCTCTACCGGATTGGTGCAGGCCGTAAGGCTATCCTGCCTGAACAAGTTGCCACCGCCGCACCCGAAGAGCGCGCCGTCTTGCGGCGCCACATCAGAGCTGGCGAACTATTAGGGGAAACCGCTGACGGGAAAAAGATCTACCTGTTCAGCGGCGACCAAGACCCACTGGTACTGCGTGAAATTGGTCGTCTGCGCGAAATCTCTTTTCGCGCTGTCGGCGAAGGCACAGGAAAAAAACGCGATATCGACAGCTTTGACCGCAATTACCTGCAATTAATTTTGTGGGATGATGAGGATCTTGAAATTGCTGGTGCCTACCGTTTCGCACCCTGCGATCAAATCCCAGACCATCTGCTCTACACGCAGACACTGTTTGATTTTAAACCCGCCATACAACCGGTTTTAGAGGCGAGCATAGAGCTTGGCCGAAGTTTTGTACAACCGCGTTACTGGGGACGACGCAGCCTCGACTATTTATGGTACGGCATAGGTGCCTATCTGGCGCGCAACCCTCACTACCGCTACCTTTTTGGCCCAGTGACCTTGTCCAACAGCTTCCCACCTTACGCCATGGCTCTGCTGGTTCATTACTATGCTCTTCACTACCCAGCTAACAGCGACTACGCCACCGCCAAAAGACCCTACCAGATCGACGCTGAGCATCAAACACTCTGCCAACAATTACTCCCCGGCAGTGATGCTCGAGAAGAATTTATCATCCTGAAGGAGCAGCTCAGCCAGATGCAAATGGCGGTGCCAACGCTCTACAAGCAATATACTGATCTTTGCGAGCCAGGCGGTATTGAATTTGCCGCTTTTAGCGTAGACCCCGATTTTGGCGACTGCGTCGATGGTTTAATTATTGTCGATTTAGAAAAACTCAAAGCCAATAAGCGAGATCGGTATATCGGCTGATCGCACCTTATAAGCCGAAGCCACGGTCGGCGAATGTACTCAATGCAAACAAACGCAGGTACAATGCACAGGCATCAATCAGAGGCCTGAGCGCAATGAGTGAAGAGACTACCCACTTTGGGTTTAAGACCGTCCGCAGTGAAGAAAAAGCCGCTAAGGTAGCCGATGTCTTCCACTCGGTGGCAGCCAAATACGATCTTATGAACGATCTGATGTCGGCTGGCATACACCGCTTGTGGAAGCGTGTCACCATTGAGCTGGCTGGCGTACGCCAAGGCCAGACAATTGTTGATATCGCCGGCGGTACGGGTGATTTAACCGCTAAATTCTCACGCTTAGTCGGCCCCGATGGAACCGTTATCCTAGCGGATATCAATGCCTCGATGCTCAATGTCGGCCGCGATAAGCTCACCGACAGCGGGCTGATCGGCAATATCCACTATCTGCAAGCCGATGCTCAATACCTGCCGCTACCCGATGAGAGCGTCGACCTGATTACCATCGCCTTTGGACTGCGCAATGTCACCGATAAGTCGCTGGCGCTCGCCTCTATGCAGCGGGCATTAAAACCTGGCGGCAAGCTGCTGGTATTAGAGTTCTCCAAGCCCACCAACCCACTGCTGGCAAAAGTTTACGACGGCTACAGTTTTTCTATTTTACCCAAGCTAGGCCAACTGTTTGCGGGCGATGCCGACAGCTACCAGTACCTCGCAGAATCAATCCGCATGCACCCCGATCAAGAGACTCTCAAAGCGATGATGGGCGAAGTCGGTTTTGAACGCTGCGATTACCAAAATATGACCGGCGGTATTGTCGCACTTCACAGCGGAGTTAAACCGACGTGATTGGCGCAACATTGGGCAGTTTCTTGGAGCAGCTCTCGCAAACGCTGCCCCCGCGAGATCCAAATGGTCTCAATCTCTCACAACTGGCCGTAGCCAGCGCGACCAATCGACTGCAAGCATTAGTCGATTTAGCCCTGAGTGAAGCTCCGATTACTCGTCAGCAGCTCAGCCAACTCGACGATGGCACACTGGCTATCAGCGTGACTGAACCTGCCGTGGAAGTGCAATTAAGCGTCATTGAAAACAGGCTCAACCTGCAGTTATACCTAGCGCAGCAGCATGTAGAGCAAGCCACTCAATCACGCGCACAGCTAACCGGTAGTGCCAGTGCGTTGGCAGCACTGATGGGTGGCGAGCAAAAACACAGTTTTGCCGGCAGTGGCGTCGCCGCTACGGGAGACTTGGTCTGGCTGGGGCAATTTAATGCACTGCTCGCCAATATAGATATAGATTGGGGTGGCATTCTAGCCCGCCCGTTTGGTGATGTAGCAGGGCATCTGCTCGCCAAGGGCGCTAAAGCTGCTGTTGTGCACGGTCGCCGCACCCTCGAGCGCTCGGCGACCAATGCGGTTGAGGTATTGCAACAAGAGTGGCAATGGCTGCCGACCCGCGCCAGTACAGAAAAATTTGATCGACAGTTATTAGAGCTGCGCCGCGGAGCAGACCGGCTGCAAGCAAAAATTGATTACACGTTGCGTCAACGCCAGCGCGACCAAAGCGAGCAAAGCTAATGATTCGACTGCGGCGACTACTGGCCATCTATCATGTTATCGGCCGCTATCGGCTAGATCTATTGCTCAGCCAGCAGCCGGTCTGGTTGCGGTTGCTACTGTTCCCCTACTGTTTATGCTCGCCCTCAATAGAGCGCGGTGAAAGGTTGCGCCAGGCTTTGCAGTCGCTTGGCCCTATCTTTGTAAAGTTCGGTCAACTGCTCTCTACTCGTCCCGATATGGTGCCCAGCGATATCTGCGCACAACTCCGCGAGTTGCAAGATAACGTAGAGCCCTTCTCCAACGACCAATTTGCCGCGCTGGTTGAGCAGCAACTCGGCGCACCCATCGAAGAGCTGTTTGCCGATTTTGAACGCACTCCACTCGCCTCTGCCTCTGTGGCTCAGGTACATGCCGCGACACTATCCGATGGAAAAAAAGTGGTCGTCAAAGCGATACGACCCGGCATAGACAAAATCATCAACAGCGATTTGCGCCTTCTCGCTACGTTAGCCTCTCTGCTGCAACGGTTCTTGGCCGATGGCAAGCGATTGCGCCCCGTCGAGGTGGTCGAAGACTACCGCGTAACTATCTTGGACGAACTGGATCTGCGCCGCGAGGCGGCCAATACAAATCTGTTGCGCCACAATTTTAGCGACTCACCACAGCTCTATGTGCCGGAGATTATCTGGTCGCACTCCGCCGAACGCGTCATGGTAATGGAGCGTATTTACGGCGTGCCAGTCACCGATGTACCCACTCTCAGCGCAGCGGGGGTCGACTTTAAAAAGCTTGCTGAGACCGGTGTTGAAATATTTTTCCGACAGGTTTTTGACGATAATTTTTTCCACGCCGACATGCATCCTGGCAATATCTTTGTCGATGTCAGCACCCCACTACAGCCCAGTTACTACGCCATTGACTGCGCCATTATGGGCTCGCTGACCCGTGAGGATCGCTACTATTTGGCGCGCAACCTAATTGCCATCTTTGGCCGCGATTACGAACAGGTCGCAGCCCTGCACATCGAGTCGGGTTGGGTCAGCGAAAGTACCACTCTCGCTGAGCTCTCGAGTGCCGTGCGCACGGTTTGCGAACCTATCTTTCAGCGCCCAATCGGCGAGATCTCAGTGGGATTAATGTTAATCCACCTGTTTCAAATTGCTCGCCGCTTTGAAATGGAGGTTCAGCCAGGTTTGGTACTGCTGCAAAAAACCCTCCTCAATGTCGAAGGGCTCGGTCGCCAGCTCTATCCACAGCTTGATCTGTGGCAGACGGCTTACCCTTTTTTGCAAAGCTGGCTTAAAAAGCGCTACGGCGCTAAAGGAGCATGGCGACAGGTTAAAGAGCAGTTGCCGGATATTTTGGAGCATCTCCCTGAGGTGCCACAGCTCATCTTTGCCGGGCTCAAGCAACAAGCTGCACAACAGCATACAAAAACCCCGGCAGCCGACTCAGCTCAACCGCGTCGAATTCAACGCTGGCTGGGTGCAGCTGCACTGGGTTGCGGCATCGCCTTGCTCTCAAGTACCCCGCTTAACACATTGCTGGCGCAGCCAATCAGCCACTGGCCGGGCGCGGCAACTCTGTTAATTGCAGCCGGTGTTGCAGCACTGCTAATGGCATAATATCTTTGCTAAAAATATACCCACAGGATAAAAGGCAATGAACGACGTCCTAGCAGCCGCGGTAAAGTGGAATAGTGACGGTTTAGTCGCCGCTATCGCACAAGATGCCAGCAGTGGCCGAGTGTTAATGATGGCGTGGATGAGCCCCGAGTCACTGGCACTGACAATTACCGAGCAGCGGGCGGTTTACTACTCTCGCTCCCGCCAGGCGTTGTGGCGCAAAGGCGAAAGCTCTGGGCATGTACAAAAACTGCACGGTATTGAACTCGACTGCGATGGCGATACTCTGCTACTGCAAGTCACTCAGCTCGGAGATATCGCCTGCCACACAGGTCGTCAGTCGTGTTTTTATCGACGCTGGAAAAAAGATAACTGGGTGACTACAGAACCAGTTTTAAAAGACCCTAAAGAGATTTACTGAGTCCTGACCATGAATAATAACCAACTGTTAGAACAGCTCTGCGCAGTGATTGCCCAACGCAAACAAGCCGATCCGAGCGAATCCTATGTCGCCTCACTGCACGCCAAAGGTCTCAACAAGATCCTCGAAAAGATTGGTGAAGAGGCGACCGAAACTCTACTGGCTGCACGCGACAGCCAGCAGAGCGGCAATACTGAAGAGTTGGTCGGAGAAGTCGCCGACCTGTGGTTCCATTCACTGGTGATGCTGGCGTATTTCGATCTCGATGCCGATGCTATACTCGCGGAATTGGCGAGCCGCTTTGACCTTTCCGGATTGGTCGAAAAGGCCAATCGCACCCCCTCTTAACCGTTTTATAAGGAGCAGACTATGCCGGGTTGGCAAGAGTTACTGATTATTCTAGTTATCGTTGCGCTGATCTTTGGCACTAAGAAGCTGCGTGGTATCGGTGGTGATCTAGGCGGTGCTGTAAAAGGATTTAAAGATTCTGTGCAAGGTAACGCTGACGATTCCGCAGAGCAGAGCAGCGAAGATCAGCAAAAAAGCAACGATAGTGACGAAACACCCCCCAAAGCTTAAGCGCGCTTATGTTTGACATCGGCTTTACCGAACTGCTGCTGATTGCTGTGATCACTTTGGTCGTCATGGGCCCCGAGCGCATGCCGCAAATGATTCGTTCTATCTCTCTTTGGGTCGGGCGTGCACGGCAGACCTTTACCGCCGCCAAGCGTGAACTTGAACGCGAGGTGGGCATGGATGATATTCGCCAGCAGCTGCACAACGAGAAAATTATGCGCGATATTGAGTCCAGCAAAGATGAGCTAGCTCGCGTCAAACAGGGTGCCAATGAGGCTGTTTCTGGGCTCAACGGTGAGCAAAATAGTCCTGCGCCCTCCTCGCATGAGCCCGACCCTAAATGAGCGAGAGCCACGACGAGCCACAAGATGATACGCTGGCACAGCAACCGCTAATTACACACCTTTTAGAGCTGCGAGACCGTCTGCTGCGCAGCTTAATTGCCGTGCTGCTAATTTTTGTTGCGCTGTTTGCCTTTGCTAACGATCTCTACCAGTACGTGTCTGCCCCGCTGCGCGCTTTTATGCCCGAAGGGGTCAATATGATTGCCACCGAGGTGGCCTCGCCGTTTTTCACTCCCTTTAAGCTAACTCTAGTGGTATCGGTTTTTGCGGCTATGCCCTACCTTCTCTACCAACTCTGGGCTTTTGTCGCGCCGGGGCTCTATCGCGAAGAGAAACGTATTGCCCTACCGTTATTTTTCTCTAGCGTTGCGCTCTTTTATGCCGGTATGGCGTTTGCGTACACTGTGGTGTTTCCGCTGGTTTTCATGTTTTTTACCAGCACAGCACCCGAAGGGGTATCGATCATGACCGATATCCGCAGTTACTTGGACTTTGTTCTAAAGTTATTTTTTGCCTTCGGCTTGGCCTTTGAAATACCCATTGCTGTGGTTATCTTAAGCTGGATGGGCGCTGTAGACCCCGACCAATTGGGTAAAAAACGTCCCTATGTATTTGTCGGTTGTTTTATCGTCGGCATGCTGCTCACGCCGCCCGATATCATTTCACAAACGCTTCTAGCACTACCGATGTGGTTGCTTTTTGAAGTGGGTGTTATCTTTGCGCGGCTGATTAAACCGCGCTAAACCCCTGTCAATCGAGCAATATCAACCCAGAGTATCTTCAGCGACAAAGTATTTTGGGTCTTCAATCACATTGACTTCGACCATGCCGCCAGCGCGTTTTAGCAGCCTTCGGCACTCTTCACTCAAGTGCACTAAGTGCAGTGTTTTGCCCGCCGCCACATACCGATCGGCCAGTGCATCAATCGCCTCTAAACCAGAGTGGTCGGCAACCCGTGAGCGAGCAAAATCGACTATCACATCATCGTTATCTTTAGCGGGGTTAAACGCCTGTGAAAAAGAAGTGACCGACCCAAAGAACAGTGGCCCGGTGACCGCGTAGACAGTTGAGCCTTTGTGATCTTCACGGCTCTCTATGCGAATGTGTTTGGCGTGCTCCCAAGCGAACACCAGCGCCGAGACAATCACACCCACCACTACCGCTACGGCCAAATCGGTCGCCACAGTGACCGCTGAGACCAACACAATCACCAATGCATCGCTGCGCGGGATTTTGTCGATAATACGGAAGCTACTCCACTCAAAGGTACCAATCACGACAACAAACATCACACCTACCAGTGCCGCGACGGGAATCTGTTCAATAAGTGGCGAAGCAAAAAGAATAAATGCTAACAGACAGAGCGCTGCGGTGATGCCCGACAGGCGCCCGCGGCCACCCGAGTTAATGTTGATCATACTTTGACCGATCATCGCACAGCCGCCCATACCGCCGAAGAAACCGGTGGCGATATTGGCAATACCCTGCGCACGGCACTCGCGATTACCGCGGCCGCGCGTCTCGGTGACTTCGTCGATCAGGCGCAGTGTCAGTAGCGATTCGATTAAACCGATTGCAGCCAGCACCAAAGCATAGGGGAAGATAATGGTGAGCGTTTCAAAATTGTAGGGCACGCTGGGTACCGAGAAACTGGGCAGAGAACCTTTAATAGAGGCTACATCACCCACAACGCGGGTGTCGATACCCAAGTAGATCACCGCCAAGCTCACCGCAACAATAGCTGCTAACGAGGATGGCACAGCGGTAGTAATTCGCGGCAGCAGGTAGATAATCGCCATAGTTGCGCCCACCAACAGCAGTAAACTGGTCATAGCGCTGCCCTGTAACCAAGCGACATCAATAATAGTACCCGCTAAAGCTGTATCCACTAGCCAACCGGGCTCGCCGGCGGTGCCAAATTGGTTGAGCTGAGCGAGAAAGATAACAATAGCCAAACCGTTAACAAAACCCAGCATTACCGGGTGCGGGACCATACGGATAAATTTACCGAGCTTGAGCCAACCGGCGACTAACTGCAAAAAGCCCATCAATACCACAGTAATAAACAGGTACTCGACGCCGTGGCCCGCAACTAACGCTACCATAACCACAGCCAGCGCACCGGTGGCACCGGAAATCATTCCAGGACGACCACCTATAACAGCGGTAATCAAGCCGACCATAAATGCTGCATAGAGCCCTACTAACGGCTCGACACCGGCGACAAAAGCAAACGCTACCGCCTCTGGGACCAGCGCTAGAGCAACCGTTAAACCGGAGAGAACATCATTCTTAACGGCGGCACCGCCACCCAGGCGCGCAAGTGGAGAAGCAACGGAGCTAGACATAACAATTCCTTAATAGACTTTAATACAGTTGCGGCCCAGGTTGGGCCGCGAGTAAATCAGTTTAACGGTTGCCGTTAACCTCGCCCTGCGGGCGACGCTGACCACCGCCTGTGCGACGTTGGCCCTGGCTATTACTTGGGCGGCCCTGCCCCTGCGGGCGAGCCGATGAACGCCCGTCCGGACGTCCGCCTGGGCGACTGTTGGCACGTTGACCCTCAGCAGCACGACTGGGTGCGCGATTACCTCGATTATCATCGCGGTTG
>JBLYYE010000021.1:0-84526 GCA_048549915.1 Porticoccaceae bacterium | reverse complement strand
TCCTGGTTTGGCAGTGATGATAAGTATGCGCGAGAAAAACTCTCTGGCGATATCGACACTCTTGAATCCTGGTACCTCGACCGCGGTTATCTCGGCTTCCAGGTGCGCTCCACTCAGGTGTCGGTGAGTCCCGATAAGAGCTCTGTTTTCATCACTATCAATATCGATGAAGGTGAAATTTACAAAGTGGGTGCTGTGGAACTGGCCGGCGAGCTGGTGATACCTGAAGAGCAGATTCGCGCCATGATCCTGGTACGCGAAGGAATGACATTCTCACAAACGCTGATGACCAGCAGCAGCGAATTTATCACTCGACGCCTGGGCAATGACGGTTACACTTTTGCTGAAGTTGAGGGTTTTCCTGAGATTGATGATGAAACCGGTACCGCCAAGGTGACATTCTTGGTAACGCCTGGCATGCGCGCCTATGTCCGTCGCATAGAGTTTCGCGGCAACAGCAAAACTGCCGATGAAGTACTGCGCCGCGAGATGCGTCAGATGGAGGGTGGCTCGGCCAACACATCACTCATCGAACACTCTAAGTTGCGTTTAGAGCGTCTGGGTTTCTTCAAAGAGGTCAACAGTGAAACTGTGCCTGTAGCCGGCACCAGCGATCAAATAGACGTTATCTACACCGTTGAAGAGCAGCCCTCAGGATCCGTCGGTGCTAGCCTGGGCTACGCCCAAGGCACCGGGATGATTATCGGCGCCAACCTCAGCGAAAATAATTTTCTCGGCAGTGGTAAGCAAGTAGGTATCGGCCTCAATCGCAGTCGCTACCAGACTTCGGTCAATCTCAGCTATACCGAGCCTTACTACACTGTAGACGGTGTCAGCTTGGGCTTTAATATATTTGCCCGAGAAACCGATTACGACGATTTCCAGCTTTCTGACTACTCAACTTCCAGTTACGGCGCAGGTTTAAATTGGGGTTATCCGCTCTCTGAAGTATCGCGAATTGGGTTTGGTCTGGGTTATGAGCACCTGGATATGGGCTCCTCGAGCAACTCATCGACACTGGAAGTACGCCAATTCATCGCTGCCAATGGCGATATGTACGATATGGCCAATATTAACCTCAACTATGTGCGCTCTACGCTCAACCGAGGCGTCTTTGCCACACGCGGCACACAGTTGCGCGCTGGACTGGAAGCGACAGTGCCGGGCAGTGACCTCGAGTATTGGCGAGTCAACCTGAGCGGCCAATACTTGACTGCAATGCCGATTTTCAATCGACTGACTTTGAAATTCCGCGCTGAGATCGGTGTAGGTGATGGCTACGGCGATACCGGCAGCTTGCCGTTTTTCAAGAACTATTACGGCGGTGGGCTCGGCTCTATCCGCGGCTTTGAACGCAATGATCTTGGGCCGCGAGGGACACGTATCAGCGGCTCAGGTGACCCGAAAGATTGGCGTTCACTGGGCGGTAATATCAAGGCTGTTGGCGGGCTAGACATTATCTTCCCGCTGCCGTTCCTTAAAGATCAGCGCTCAGTACAGTCCTCATTCTTCGTCGACGGCGGTAATATTTTCAAAAGCAGTTGCAATGGTATACAGCTCAACTGTTATGAGCCCAGCGCCAGTGAATTGCGTTTTGCAGCAGGTGTCGGTGTCACTTGGTTGAGCGGCTTCGGCCCGTTAACATTTAGTTTAGCCAAGCCTATGAATGCCTCAGAATATGAGAACAAAGAGGTCTTCCAGTTCTCTATGGGCAATACTTTTTAACCGCACTAAGGCTCTTGTCAGCTTTGGTTTAATCACTTATTCACTATCAACTTTGGAGTTTTACTGTGTTAAATATTCGTAAATTACTGGCTGTTACCCTGATCGCTGCTGTGGCTAGCGCAGCTCAAGCCGCGGACAAAATAGCGGTTGTCGATGTGCAGCGCGCTATCTTTGGTTCTGATTTGGCCCAGCAGCGCGCACAAGCCGCGGAGTCGGGTGCCGATTTCGTCGCCCTCAAAGCCAAGTATGAGAGTGCAGTAGCGGATCTTCAGGCGATGGCCAAAGAAGCTGAAGCCAACCGTATGACGTGGTCGCAAGAGCAAGTGGCGAGCTACCAGAAGAAAGCTGAGTACACCAAAGCTGACGCCGACCTGGCTATGCGCAAGTTGCAGGCTGAAACTCAGCAGTTGCAACAGAGTATTTTTGAAGAGTTGCGCCCAAAAGCCAGCCAGGCACTCGAAGAGATTGTTCAGGAAGAGGGTATTACCCTGCTGCTCAAGGCTGAGTCTGTCATGGTGGCCAGCCCCGAGCACAATATCACTGCCAAAGTTGCCGAGCGTCTAAACAAAATCACTCAATAATCCAGCAAGGCGTTAATCATGGTCGCTATCAGTGTCGCGCAACTCGCCGAGCATCTTGATGCAGAGCTGCGCGGCGCTGGCGCCAGTTTAATCGACAGCATTGCTCCGCTGACCGTCGCTAAAAGTAACCAGCTAGCGTTTTTAGCCAATCCTAAGTATCGCTCGCAACTAGCTGATAGCTCCGCTGGCGCTGTATTGGTTGATGCTGCCAACGCTCATCTCTGTCGCGGCAGCGCTCTGGTGGTCGCCAACCCCTATCTCGCCTTCGCCCGTGCCACAGGGTTATTTATAGATCGCCCAGCCGCAACCGGTGAGATTGATCCCCGAGCGGTGATTGATCCCTCTGCAAAATTGGAGGAGGGCGTTACTGTTGGCCCCAACGCGGTTGTAGAAGCTGGAGCCCAAATCGGTGCCGGAACGGTTGTTGGCGCCAACACGGTTGTCGGTGCCAATACGGTAATCGGCCAGCAGTGTCAGTTGGCTGCTAATGTGACACTTTATTATGGTGTGACTTTGGGCGATCGCGTAACGGTGCACTCAGGTGCGGTGATTGGTGCAGATGGTTTTGGCTTTGCCCCCAACGGCAAAGGTGGCTGGGAGAAAATTCACCAGTTGGGCGGTGTTAAGATTGGCAGCGATGTTGAGATTGGAGCGAATACCACCATTGATCGCGGCGCCTTGGCAGACACGGTGATTGGCAGCCAAGTGATTTTGGATAACCATGTTCAAATTGGTCACAATGCGGTAGTGGGTGACGGTACCGCAATGGCTGCTTACAGCGGTCTCGCCGGCAGTGCTGTGGTCGGCAAAAACTGTATTTTGGCCGGTGATGTCGGTGTTGTCGGCCATATTAGTGTTGCCGACGGGGTGCAAATTACCGCCAAAAGCTTGGTCACCAAAAGTATCACCGAGCCGGGCAGTTACTCTGCCGGTACACCGTTACAAACCAGTGCGCAGTGGCGAAAGAGTGCCGTCCGTTTTGCTCAGCTCGACGATATGGCCCGCCAACTCAAGGCGCTAAAAGAAAAATAAAATGGGTACGAAACAAGGAGTTCAATTGGACCTGAACCAGATAAAAGCACTTTTGCCACACCGTTACCCGTTTCTGCTCGTCGATCGAGTGGATGAGTTGGTAGAGGGGGAATACATCGTTGCTTACAAAAATATTACCGCCAACGAAGAGGTATTTAATGGCCACTTTCCCGGGGCGCCGATTTTCCCCGGAGTAATGATTGTAGAAGCAATGGCCCAAGCTGCAGGCATCCTTGGTTTTGCCTCGACTAAAACTACCGCCGAGGATGGCAAGCTCTACCTGTTTGCGGGTATCGATAACTGCCGTTTCAAGCGTCAAGTGGTGCCTGGAGACAAGCTGGTATTGCGCGCTGAGGTGTTGGGTGTAAAACGCAATATATGGCGATTTGGTGTCGAAGCCACGGTCGATGGCAATATCGCTGCCGAAGCCACCTTGCTGTGCGCCTACCGAGACAGAGATTAAAATAATGATTCATCCGCAAGCCCTCATTGATCCGGCCGCCGAAATTGACGATGGGGTAACCATCGGTCCCTTCACGACAGTCGGGGCGGGAGTAAAAATCGGTTCTGGCACAGTGATTGGCTCACACGTCGTTGTTAAAGGCCCCACAGAGATTGGTCGCAACAACCGTATCTATCAATTTAGTTCAGTCGGTGAAGATACCCCCGATCTGAAATACCAAGGTGAGCCCACGCGACTGCTGATTGGCGACAATAACGTGATTCGCGAAGGGGTGACTATTCACCGCGGGACTGTCCAAGATCGCTCAGAGACGATAATCGGCAGCGATAACTTACTGATGGCCTATGCCCATATTGGCCATGACTGTGTTGTCGGCAACCACACTATCTTAGTCAACAATGCCTCGATATCGGGACACGTTGTTGTCGATGATTGGGCGATACTCTCCGGTTACGCATTGGTTCACCAATATGTTCACATCGGTGCGCACGCATTTGTAGGCCCGGGCTCGTTCCTCTACCACGATGTGCCGGCTTTTGTTACCGCGACCGGTAGCCCAGCTGAACCGCGCACCATCAACCGCGAGGGGATGAAGCGGCGTGGATTTGGCGCTGATCAGATTGCGCTAGTCAACAAGGCCTACAAAATTCTCTATCGGCGCGGCCTCACTCTCGAAGAGGCACTTGCAGATATAATTGCGTTGAGCGATGACAGTGCCGTTGCTCAATTTCACGCCTCAGTGCTGCGCTCACAGCGCGGCATTATCCGCTAAATGACCTCAAAGCCACTGTTTGTATTGGTGGCGGGCGAGGCTTCCGGAGATACTCTGGGCGCCGGTTTAGTTGCCGCGCTAAAGCAGTTGTTGCCTGAAGCGGAATTTGTCGGTATCGGTGGTCCTAAAATGATCGCCGCTGGTTTGCAGAGTCGCCATCCGCAAGACCGCCTGGCAGTAATGGGGTTGGTTGAGCCGCTTAAACGTCTGCCAGAGCTGCTGCGTATTCGCCGAGATATTGTCGATTTTTGTCGCGCCAATAAACCGGCGGCGTTTATCGGTATCGATTCGCCCGACTTCAACCTTGGCATCGAAAAAAGGTTGAAGCTTCAAGGGATCAAAACGGTCCACTACGTTAGCCCGTCAGTGTGGGCTTGGCGTCAAGGACGGATCAAAGGCATAAAACGCTCAGTTGATCTGATGCTCACACTGCTGCCATTTGAACAAGAGTTTTACCAACAACATCAAGTGCCGAGCTTATTTGTCGGTCACCCTTTGGCCTCCCAATTGCAGCCCGAATCGGCGGTTGGCGCCAAACAGCGGCTGGGCCTTTCGGGCGACCCCATTGTGGCGCTGTTGCCCGGTAGTCGCAGTGGTGAAGTCGCGGCTATGGCACCGCTCTACCTGGCGGTGGCGGAACGTATTCACCAAAAATTCCCTGGAGTCGGCTTTGTTATCCCTGCCGCGAGTGCGGCGCGCAAAGAGCAGATTGCCAAGCTGTTGCAGAACTACCCAGAACTGCCGGTCAAGTTGCTAGAAGGTGATGCCGTGTCGGCGATGAGTGCTGCTTCTGTGGTGCTGCTGACCTCGGGAACCACGGCGCTTGAGGCGATGTTGCTGGAAAGACCGATGGTGGTGAGTTACCGACTTGGAAAATGGACCTATCGCCTGGTCAGCCATCTGATAAAAACACCCTATGTGGCTCTGCCCAACCTACTAGCCGGGCGCATGTTAGTCCCTGAGTTGTTGCAGCATGAGGCGACACAAGAGGGGCTCACTAACGCACTGTTAACACTGCTTGAGGGTTCAGCTGCAGCAGAGATGGTGGCTGGCTTACAAGCACTGCGTCAACCGATAGAGCTGCCCTCCAGTGAGCGTGCTGCGCAAGCTATCCTCTCATTGGTTCAAAAACAGCCTCACTCAGTGACCGAATTAGACGGATGAACAGTGAACAGATGAGCAATCCATGGACCGCTCCGCCAGGTATGAACTGGCTGGCCGGTGTCGATGAGGTAGGGCGTGGCCCGCTTGCCGGCGACGTAGTCACTGCCGCGGTTATTCTGCCCCCCAAACACACCATCAAAGGCTTGGCCGATTCAAAAAAATTGACCGAAAAGCGCAGAGAGCATCTCTATACTGAGATAACGCAACAAGCGCTGTGCTGGGCTGTAGGTCGCTGTAGTGTTGAAGAGATTGATCGGTTAAATATTTTACAGGCGACACTGCTAGCGATGACGCGAGCGGTCGATGAGTTGGCAGTGCGGCCCGATTTTGTTGCTGTCGATGGCAACCGTCTACCGCAATGGAGTTATCTCAGTGAAGCGGTAACCCGTGGTGATGGCCGTGTCGAGGTGATTAGTGCGGCCTCTATTATCGCCAAGGTGACCCGCGACCGTGAAATGATCGCCATGGAAACCCGTTACCCCGGTTACGGTTTTGCTGGCCATAAAGGTTACGGCAGTGCTGCCCATTTGGCCGCATTGCGCAAGCTCGGGCCCACCCCGATACACCGCCGCTCGTTTGCCCCAGTGGCAGCATTGCTAGATCAAAAATAGAGTTATTCAAAGCTAATTTGGCCTGCGGGTTGTCTCGCAGCGGCAATGCTTTTATATTCTTAAATTAAGTACGGCTATTGGCGACACTTTCGCCTGGCCCAATAATAATAACGAGGTCTTTATGAGATACGCCAATATTACCGGTTGGGGAAAATACGTTCCTCCCGCAGTAATGAGCAATGATGACTTGGCTTCAGTGGTTGAAACATCAGACGAGTGGATTCGCTCCCGTTCGGGTATTGAAAGGCGTCACTACAGCCACCTGACAACCGGTGAAATGGCCTGGCAAGCGGCAGAGCAGGCGCTTGCTGCGGCAGGTGTAGCTGCTGAATCAATTGATATGCTGATACTCGGCACTACCACTGGTAGTGATCTCTGCCCCAACACCGCCTCGTTTGTGTTGGATAAGTTAGGTGCTGGCAATGCTGGCTGTATGGATCTCAACAGTGCTTGTACCAGCTGGTTTTACGCGCTCTCTAATGCCACTGCGATGGTGCGCAGCGGCCAAATTGAGCGGGCACTGGTGATTGGTGCAGAGCATCTCTCTATTGTTATGAACTGGCATGAGCGCAGCACCGCGGTGCTGTTTGGCGATGGCGCCGGCGCAGTGGTTATCGAAGCTAGCGATGAGCCGAGCGGTTTATTGCAGAGCTCTTGGAGTGTGGTCCGCGATACTCGTGAAACGCTGGAGATGAAAGGGCTCGGAGTCAATCCAACTAATCTATTCATGTCGCCTCAACGCCATCTCGCATTTGATGGCCAGTCTATCTTTAAAAATGCCGTCAAAGGCATGGCGGATGCCTGTATTGACGTCCTCGATAAAGCGGGCATGAGTGTGGATGATATCGACCTGTTTATCCCGCATCAGGCCAATATCCGCATTATTGAAGCTCTCGCCAAACGCTTAGATTTCCCCGTCGAAAAAATTATTGTGCGCATCCAGGAGTACGCCAATACATCGGCAGCATCGATTCCGCTGGCACTGACCGACGCATTAGAAGCGGGGCGTGTGAAACCCGGCATGAATATATTGACCGCTACCTTTGGCGGAGGCCTGACCTGCGGCGCTGGCATTATCAAATGGGGCGAGCGCACAGAAGCGCTGGCGCGCGCTGAGATCACTGCGGCTAATTTCGAGGGCAACGTTTTCGATCTGATGCAAGAGAGTTTTAACTATCACGGTATTGACGTCAGCCATCTACTCAGTGGGGAGTAATTAACAGTGGACGAGCAGCGCTCAATCAGCCCGTTTGTTCACTTAAGGTTGCACTCGGAGTACAGCCTGGTAGATGGTTTGGTGCGCGTGAAGCCCCTAGTGGCGCGCGCTGCAGAGCTGGCAATGCCGGCGGTAGCCCTGACCGACTTCAGTAACTTTTTTGCTTTAATTAAGTTTTATAAGGCGGCCAGGGCGGCGGGTATCAAACCTATTATTGGCGCTGATTTGGCTGTGCTTGAAGAGGCTGATAGCGATCCCTACAACTTATTATTTTTGGTCGCCGACCAACAGGGTTACCAAAATCTCACCGCGCTAATTTCACGGGCATGGAAAGAGGGGCAGCGCCAGGGCCAACCGCATTTGCAGCGAAGTTGGTTGGCTGAGCACAGCGAGGGATTAATTGTCCTTTCTAGTGGTCGCTACGGTCCACTCGGCAGTGCGTTAGCCAACCACAACCACGAGCGCGCGGATCAACAGTTGTCGCAGTGGCAGGCGCTTTATCCCAACCGTTTTTACCTAGAAGTGCAGCGCACAGGGCGAGCTGGGGATGAAGATCACTTGCATGCAGCTGTCGCGCTCAGCCAGCGCAGCGGTTGCCCGCTGGTGGCAACTAACGATGTGCGCTTTTTGACCGCGGATGAATTCGATGCCCACGAAGCGCGTGTCTGTATCACCGAAGGGCGCACACTCGATGATCCGCGCCGAGAGCGCCGTTACTCTGAGCAACAGTATCTGCGCAGCGGTGCAGAGATGGCTGAGCTCTTCAGTGATCTCCCCGAGGCGCTGGAAAATACTTTAGTGATTGCCCAGCGCTGCTCTGTCACGTTGCGCTTGGGTGAGTACTTTTTGCCGGACTATCCGATTCCCGATGGCCTGACCATGGCCGAATACTTTATTCAACTCTCCGAGCGAGGGTTGGATGAGCGGTTAAATTTCCTTTTTGATGAGCAATCTGCAGAGTTTTCTGCAATTCGCGAGAAGTATTACGCGCGTTTAAAGTTCGAGCTCGACATCATTATTCAGATGGGGTTCCCCGGCTATTTTCTGATTGTGATGGACTTTATTCAGTGGGCAAAAGATAACGGTATTCCCGTCGGCCCAGGGCGTGGCTCGGGTGCCGGTTCGCTGGTTGCTTACGCGCTGAAAATTACTGATCTAGACCCGATTGAGTACGACTTGCTGTTTGAGCGGTTCCTCAATCCTGAACGTGTATCGATGCCTGACTTCGATATCGATTTCTGTATGGATGGTCGCGATCGGGTTATCAATTATGTCGCTGAGCGCTACGGGCGCGATGCGGTCTCACAAATTGTCACGTTTGGCACCATGGCTGCTAAAGCTGTGGTGCGCGACGTTGCACGGGTGCAGGGCAAATCTTACGGATTGGCCGATAAACTCTCAAAAATGATCCCTTTTGAAGTGGGCATGACCTTGGCCAAGGCGCTCGAACAAGAAGAAGCTCTGTGCGAGTTTCTCGCCGAAGATGAAGAGGCCGCTGAAATTTGGGCGATGGCTGAACAGCTCGAGGGCGTAGCCCGCAACTGTGGCAAACACGCGGGTGGTGTAGTCATTGCGCCAACGACGATCACCGACTTCTCGCCGATCTACTGCGACGATGGCGGCGGTAGTATGGTTACCCAGTTTGATAAAAACGATGTTGAAGAGGCTGGGCTGGTTAAATTTGATTTCCTCGGCCTGCGCACTTTGACTATTGTTGACTGGGCTGTCGCGATGATTAACGAGCGCCGCAGTCTAAGCGGTGAAGAGCTGCTCAATATCGAGGCTATTCCGCTCGATGACAAAGCCTCTTATCAGTTGATGCAAAGCGGCGATACCACTGCGGTTTTTCAGCTCGAATCTCGCGGTATGAAAGAGCTTATTCGCAAACTCGGCCCTGACCGCTTTGAAGATATCGTCGCTCTGGTCGCCCTGTTCCGGCCCGGCCCATTGCAGTCGGGCATGGTCGATGATTTTATCAATCGCAAAAAAGGCCGCGCTGAGGTTAGTTACCCGCATCCGCAGTATCAGCACGACTGTTTGAAACCGGCGCTCGAGCCCACCTACGGCATCATTCTCTATCAAGAGCAAGTCATGCAAATTGCCCAAGAGATGGGGGGTTACACGCTCGGTGGCGCCGACTTGCTTCGCCGCGCGATGGGTAAAAAGAAACCCGAAGAGATGGCCAAGCAGCGCGAGCTGTTTATGGCGGGAAGCACCGCCAAAGGTTTCGATCACGACCTGGCTTCAAATATTTTTGATTTGATGGAGAAGTTCGCAGGCTACGGTTTTAACAAATCCCACTCTGCTGCTTATGCGCTAGTCGCCTACCAGACCGCGTGGCTCAAAGCTCACTACCCAGCCCAGTTTATGGCGGCGACGATCTCATCCGATATGGATAAGACCGACAAAGTTGTCACCTTTATTGATGAGTGTCGCAGCATGGGGGTCGATCTGCTGCCGCCAGACGTCAACGGTGGTCTATTTAAGTTCAGTGTTAACTGTGAAGACCAAATCATTTACGGCTTGGGTGCGATTAAAGGGCTGGGTGAAGGCCCGATCGAGAACATCATTGCGGTCCGCGAGGCGACGGGCCCGTTTAAAGATTTCTTCGATTTTTGTACCCGTATCGATATACGCAAGGTCAATAAACGTGCGCTTGATGCGATGATCCGCAGTGGTGCACTGGACAGTATTGGCCCCGCAGGGGAGGTCGGTTACGCCCGCGCCGTCATGCTGGCCGCTCTAGAAGAGGCGGTTAAATTAGCTGATCAGCAGGAGCGCAATGCTAGTGCGGGCATGACAGATCTGTTTGGCGAGAGTATCCAGAGTGCCCCACAATTTAACTACGACAGTTATCGCCAAACCAAACCGCTAACCGCCAAAGAGCGGCTCAATGGCGAAAAAGAGACGTTGGGACTGTTCTTGACGGGACATCCCATTGACGAGTACGAAGAAGAACTCAAACAGATGGTACCGCGCCGCATAGTGGATTTGCGTCCAGGCAAAGAGCGCGGTGTTGTAGCGGGTATGGTTGTCGCTATGCGCACCATGAAGAATAAGCGCGGTGAGACTTTTGCCTTTGTAACACTTGACGATAAGAGCGGGCGTATTGAGTTGTCTATTTTTGCCGAGAAATATCAGGCTTATCGCGACATATTAGTCAAAGATGCCCTGTTGGTGGTAGATGGCGGCATCCAAGAAGACGACTACAGCGGCGGCCTCAAGGTTGTCGTAGAATCGGTTCAGTCCATTGTCGATGCCCGCGCTGCCAAACTTTCGCATATGGCGGTTAAGGTCGATCAGAAGTACGCCTGGGTCGAACCCATGGCCGACCTGCTCACGCCATACCAATCCGGCAACTGTGCAGTCTATGTGGACTATACTAATCAGCAGGGTGCAGCCACGCTGCTGCTCGGCAGTGAGTGGCGAGTCCGCCCCAGCGATGAACTTATTCAAGCGTTGCGCGACCAGTTTGGGCGCAACTCGGTGCAGCTGCACTACCGCTAAGAGCAGTTAACAGCAGAGCCAACTGCCTCGAGCAGTGATAGAATGGCACGCAAGTGAATTAAAATTGAGAGCTGAGCACCATGAACCTCAACTACCTAACTTTTGAACAGCCGATAGCTGAGCTTGAGGCTAAAATCGAAGAGCTGCAACTCGTCGGCAGTGACAATAAATTAAACATTGCTGATGAAGTGGAAAAGCTGCGCAAAAAATCGACTAAACTCACCGAGTCCATTTATGCCAAATTATCTGCTTGGCAGATCGTTCAAGTCGCTCGTCACCCCCAACGCCCCTACGCCCTGGACTACATCAAGCGAGTCTTCGACGACTGGGATGAGTTACATGGTGATCGCCACTTTGGTGATGACCAAGCTATTGTCGGTGGAGTTGCCCGTCTCAATGGCCGCCCGGTAGTAGTCATTGGTGAAGAGAAAGGGCGCGGTGTCAGCGAAAAAGTAAGACGCAATTTTGGCATGCCACGCCCTGAGGGCTACCGCAAAGCGCTGCGTCTGATGGAGTTGGCAGAACGGTTTAATATGCCTGTCATCACGCTGATAGACACTCCAGGGGCTTATCCTGGAATCGACTCAGAAGAGCGCAATATCTCCGAAGCCATTGCTCGCAACTTGGCCGTTATGTCGCGTCTCAAGACACCCATTATCTGTACGGTCATTGGCGAGGGTAGCAGTGGTGGAGCTTTGGCTATCGGTGTAGGCGATAAAATTAACATGCTCCAGTACGCCACCTACTTTGTTATTTCCCCAGAGGGCTGCGCTAACATTATTTGGAAAACCAGTGAGAAAGCACCGGATGCCGCCGAGGCGATGGGTGTCACTTCAAGCAATTTAGAAAAACTAGGTATTGTCGACCAAACTATTCCGGAACCCTTGGGTGGTGCTCATCGCGATATAGAAACCATGGCCGCCACGCTCAAGGCGACACTCTCAGCTCAGCTTGATGAGCTGACAGCAGTGCCGATAGATACGCTGCTAGAAACACGCTTTGAACGGCTGATGAACTACGGCCGTCCGGCTTAAATAGCCCGTTCAGTAGAGAATGGACGACAGCGCACAACTGCGTGCGATAGAACAGACTTTTTCTGAGCTGTTTGGCACCCAATATCAGACCCGTCTGATCGGTGGTGCCGATGAGCCTTTCTATCGAGCTGCCGCCACTGCACAAGATGAGCACCACCTTTACTATCGCGGTGACTACCCCGCGAGCGCACTGCATGAAATTGCTCACTGGTGTATTGCCGGCGAGCAGCGCCGCCAGCGTGATGATTTTGGCTATTGGTATGAGCCTGGCGAGCGTTGTGCTGATCGCCAGCGTCAATTTGAGGCGGCGGAAGTTGCCCCTCAAGCGCTGGAGTGGTTGTTTGCGCGCGCCTGCGGACGCTCATTTCAACTCAGTGTCGATAACTTTGCACTAGACAACCGTCCGCCAGCTTATTTTGCCGAGGCTGTCTTGCACCAGCTTCAGCAGTGGCTGGCTACCGCAACCCTGCCCAAGCGCGGTGCACTCTTTGCCCACAGCCTTGCCGAGCAACTTTTGCCGGTCGATCAGCTAGAGAACTTAATGGTTAGCAGAACCTACACCTTGCGAGATTTATTGGCCCAGGAGTGCGTGGCGTGAGCCGGTCATTGAAAATTGTAGCCGATGAAAATATGCCCAATTTGCACGCCCAATTTGCTCGTTGGGGTGAAATTACGGCGTTGCCCGGGCGCAATATTTGCGCTGCCGATCTGACTGGCTGCGATATTCTCTTGGTGCGCTCGGTGACCCGTGTTGATGCGGCGCTGTTAGCCAACAGCTCAGTGCAGTTTGTCGGCTCAGCCACTATTGGCACCGACCACATCGATCTAGAGTATTTGGCTGCGGCGAATATCGCTTTTGCCCATGCGCCGGGCTGTAATGCGGCCAGTGTTGAGCAGTACGACTTTGCCGCCATGGTTTATCTGCGCCCCAACTGGCGTCAGCAGCGTGTCGGCGTGCTCGGTGGCGGCAATGTCGGTGGTCGCATCGCAACCACGCTGATGGCGCTGGGGGTGGATGTGGTGGTGTGTGATCCCTTTCTCGACTCAGTGAGAGTGCCCTGGCCGTTGGTGAGGCTAGAGGCGCTACTGCAGTGCGACATTATTCTTCTTCACGCACCATTGACAGAGAGTGGAGCCCATCCTACACACCATCTGATAGGTGCCTCTGAGTTAGCTCTGCTTAAACCTAACGCGCTGTTGCTCAATGCTGGGCGCGGAGCGGTGATCGACAACCGAGCGCTGCTCGATTATCTCGATACTGCCCGCGGTTCCGATGTGGTGCTCGACGTCTGGGAGCAAGAGCCACTGGTCGAAGCGGCGCTGCTAGACAAGGTCGCCTTGGGTACGCCGCATATAGCCGGTTATAGCCTGCAGGGGCGCAGTAACGGAACAGCCATGGTAGCTGCTGCGCTGGCGCAGCACTTAGGCGAGAGCGCGGTTAACAGCGGCCAGGAGGGGCGGCTTGAAACGCTCGCCGGGGTGAGTGATCTCAACGCTGCAATTGCGGCCACTTATTCGGTGGCTGCTGACGACCAACGCTTGCGCGCGGCATTGCTGGGGCAGGGTGGCCTCGACGAGCGCCGAGCGCTATTTGATCAGTTGCGCCGCCACTACCCAGCGCGCAATGAATTCAGCTGTTATCAACTCTCGGCCACCGACAGTTCACTGCGACAAGCCGCGCAGCAGCTAGGCTTTCAGTTGAACGATTAAGCCCCGCGCAGCCGCGCTAAAAACTGGCTGAGGCGGCCAATCGCCGTGCGCAAGTGCTCTTCATCAGGCAGAAACACAATACGTAAATGTTGGCTGTCCGGCCAATTAAACGCTGAGCCCTGCACCAACAGCATACGCTCTTGCTTGAGCAGTTCTAAAACCAGATTTTGATCGTCCGCTATCGGGTAGATCTGTGGGTCTAACTTGGGAAACAGATACATTGCCGCCTGTGGCTTTACACAGCTGACGCCAGGTATCGCAGTAATCAACTGGTGAGCGAGCTCGCGCTGTTGGTAAAGCCGCCCGCCCGGTGCAACCAAATCTTTGATGCTCTGATAGCCGCCCAGTGCCGTCTGTACCGCCAACATGGCGGGGACATTGGCACACAGACGCATGGAAGCGAGCATTTCCAGCCCCTCAATATAGCTTTTAGCGTACTCTTTGTTGCCGCTCATGATGATCCAGCCCGAGCGAAAACCTGCCAGTCGGTAGGTTTTTGAAAGCCCGTTGAAGGTCAGGCAGAGTACCTTTTTGACCAAACTTGCCAGTGGGATATGCACTGCATCGTCGTAGAGAATACGGTCGTAAATCTCATCGGCTAATACGACTAAATTGTGCTTTTCTGCAAGCGCAACGATCGCCTCTAAACTCTCTCTGCTGTATACCGCGCCGGTCGGGTTGTTGGGGTTGATGACCACAATGGCGCGGGTGTTAGCAGTAATTTTACTCTCTATATCAGCGATATCCGGCTGCCAACCGTTCTCCTCATCGCTGAGGTAGTGAACCGGTTTGCCGCCAGCGAGAGAGGATGCAGCCGTCCACAGTGGGTAATCGGGTGCCGGTATAAGTACTTCATCACCGCTGTTGAGAAGCGCCTGCATCGCCATGACGATGAGCTCACTGACACCGTTACCCATGATCACATCACTGATGTCAGTTTCTAGCAAACCGTCGGATTGGCAGCGCTGCACAACGGCTTTGCGCGCTGCAAAGAGCCCTTTACTGTGCGAGTATCCCTCTGCATCGCGCAAGTTGTAGATGACATCGCGCATGATTTCATCGGGGGCATGAAATCCAAACGGGGCAGGGTTGCCAATGTTGAGCTTGAGGATTTTTTGTCCCTCATCCTCAAGTTTGTTGGCGTAGTCGAGCACCGGACCACGGATGTCGTAACAGATACCGTTGAGTTTGTCGGATTTTCGCAGTTGTGGAATTGCTTGGCTGCTCACGGAGTTGCCTCTTTGCTGTTTGCGAGCGCAACAGGGTGCGCGCAGATTTAAATAAGTCGACATTGTAGCTAAATCACGGTCGCGCGTGGTGTTGCCAAGAGACTATTTGTGTTGTGCAGGCGGTTTTTTTTTGCCTTGTGGTGAGATAGTTAAAAAAAAGCGCCCCTCACGCTTGACAGCAGTGGGGTGCCTTCCTAAAATGCGCGCCACTTAGCCAGACACGTCCCGTTCGTCTAGAGGCCTAGGACACCGCCCTTTCACGGCGGTAACAGGGGTTCGACTCCCCTACGGGACGCCATTTTTACAACGCTGTTCCAGCGTTGCCGCGGGAATAGCTCAGTTGGTAGAGCGCAACCTTGCCAAGGTTGAGGTCGCCGGTTCGAACCCGGTTTCCCGCTCCAAATAAAAAAACGCAGCCTCAGGCTGCGTTTTTTTTTGCTTAATCTAAAGGGTCAGAGACTAGTTTTCTCTCTAAAGAAATCCTCAATGGCAGAGCGCTTGGCCAGGGCATCGCGTTCACCCAGGGCGATCAGTTCCCGGCAGAAATGCGGTTCAAAGAGCAAATAACTGCTGGCACTGGTGCCGCCGCCGCGGCCTGTTGCCCCGGTCACTTTCAAAAAGGTACGGATACTGCGCGGCAGTTCGTGAATATGGCGCTCGGCTATGGCATCGATATCGGCGCTGGGTGAGATCGCCAAGGTCTCTATGGCGCGCAAGTGGCTGATATTCTGTTCGCGGCGTTGTCGCTCAGGTATCGCAGCCACCAGCTGGTTGATTGTGCGCATAGTCTCTAGATCGCTCTCCATAGAATCCAAGAATGCACTGTTGAGCATATGGCCGACTATTTTAGCCACGGAGGGGGAGTGGACTTCATTGGGGTCGGGCAACTCAATAACTGCCGGGTTGCTGACACCTATGATTAACAGCCGATCAGCACCCAAATGCAGTGCGGGGCTGATCGGTTTGTGCTGGCGCAGTGCGCCATCGCCATAAAAGCGGCCATCAATCTTTACCGCGGGGAACAGGCTAGGTATCGCGGCGGATGCCATTAAATGTTCAACACCTAATTTAGCGCGCACGCCGTGACGACGAGCACGACGCCAGGTTGCAACATTTTCTTCTGCTTGAAAAAAAGAGATCGATTTGCCGCTCTCATAGCTCATCGCCATCAGTGCGACGGCTTTTAAATCACCGGCATCAATAGCGGCTTGGATATGATCAAAGCGGATCAGTCTAGTCAGCATCTCTTTGAGCGGCGTGTTGTCGAGTAGAGAGACAGGGTCGCCAACTGCGTAACCGCTGTGAAACAGAGACATCGCCACCTTGATACTATTTTTTAACACACCAATGGCATCTGTGCGGTAGACCTGATCGGCGCGCAAATTCGCCCAGATCGCCTCTAACTTGCGTGTGCGCAGACGCAGCGGACCAGCCCGACCTGCCAGTGTCAGCGCGTTGATAGCACCGGCAGAGGTGCCGCAGATAACCGGGAAGGGGTTGTAGACTGTGCGCGGTAGTATCCCGGCTATGCCCTTTAAAACGCCAACTTGGTAGGCGGCTCGGGCGCCACCGCCGGTGAGTATTAACCCTGTTGTTGAGGGTATCTTTTCGCTCTTAAACAAACACTATTGCTCCAATGAGTAGATGTTGTTGGGGGTGCCGGCTAGAAAATGCCTAGCTCTGCCCCGCAGGCCAATGCGCCACCCAGTTCCCGAGCGCGTACTTTATCCTGTTCGGTTATTTCCCCCCGCACTATAACGGCCTCTGCCGCTTTGCGCAGCGGGTATCCCTTGGCGATTCTTTCTATATCTCGCAGTGCTCCGCGGCCATCGTTGCCGGCACTAATTAATGCTGCGTAGGGTGTATTGAGTTGTAGTGGTTCGGCAGGGTAGAAGGTGCGGTCGAAAAAATCTTTCAATCCGCCACTCATGGTGCCGAAGTTCTCCGGTGTGGCGAAAATAACCGCACGCGCTGCAGCGAGCGCCTCTAAGTCTGTATCTAGTGCGCGATAGAGTTTTGCGCAAAGAGCGCTATTGACCTCTACACCCTCCGCTGCAGCCTCCGCAAGAGATAGCGCATGGCCGGTTTGGCTGTGATAGATGATAGCAACTACACCGTTGTGTTGATGATTATCCACGATACCCCTCACAGATTTTCCGAGCGCTTTGAGTGACGCCGGCTATGCTAATTGAGGCGACCATTTTAGCTGATAAATAGCCGCTTAGCCGGGAAGGACCCGGGGAAATCTTAAGGTGTCAAAGATGTTGGAATTTTTCAACAGAGTTGATCGTCTACCGAGTAGTCGCGGCGCAGCTGCGTTATTTGGGATTGGCACATTGGTGCTTTGGCCGACCCATCTGTCAGCGGTTACCTTAATTGCACTAGTCATTATTTTGCTGATGGCGCTGTTTCTGTCTCGAGAGCGGCTACCAATAATAGCCGCTTTCTGTGCAGGGGTTGTTTGGGGTTTGCTGGCGACTTGGCAGGCCCAGAACAGCACACTTTCAGAGAAATTGGATCGCGCAGAATTCTCACTGCAGGGGCAAGTAATCTCACCGATTATTAAGCGCGAGGATTACTGGCAATTTGATCTTCGCCTAGAGCAACTGCGCGCAATCGACGAAGTGAGAGCGTCTGATTACGCCGGTCTTATCGGCGAAAAAATCCGTCTGCGCATTTATCTCAGCGACAAACGCCATCTGCTGCAGCCGTCACTCTGTGTTGGCTGTGGCATCGAGGCAGTTGCAAGTCTGCGCACGCCACGCGGCAGTGCCAACCCGGGGTTGTTTAACTACCGCGCTTGGTTGCTGAGCCAAGGTTATGCTGCTACGGGATATCTGCGCAGCTATCAGATAGATACGACAGCGGTGGCGAGTATCGACGGGTTTATCGCAGTTCAGCGCCAACAGGTTCTTTCCGCTGTACAGAGAGCAGGCTTCGAGCCGCTCACTGCGGCTTTGATGGCGGCCCTGGCGGTTGGTGATAAATCGGCATTGGCGCCCTGGCGTGAGCGGATAGTGGCACTGGGGATTATCCATCTTCTAGTCATCTCGGGATTGCATGTCGGTATTGTTGCAGGGTTGGGCTGGTGGTTGGGTTATCTGTTGTCGTGCGGCTTGTCGGTCTGGTTATCGTGGCGCGGAGATGAGCTGCGCTGGGGACAGTTAATAACCCTGCTGGCCCCGACAGTAGCGATTATTTTTAGTCTGCTCTACACCTTGCTGGCAGGTGCTCAATTGCCCGCGGTGCGCGCTTTTATTGCCGTGGTTTGGGTCGCTGTAGCCACGGTGCGCGCTCTTCAGTGGAGTCCGCACGCGCTGTTTGTCAAAGTGGTGCTGACCATCTTAATCTTTGATTCTCTCGCTGTTATTAGCGCTAGCTTTTGGCTTTCACTTACGGCGGTGATGCTGCTATTGCTGATTTTGGCGCCGCGCCGGTCGATCTCAAGTCCGGATTCGAACCCACCTAAATTGCAAACTGCCACATCTAATTTATTGCGAATTCAGCTCTATCTCTCTCTGGGTATGGCGCCGCTGATGTTGGCGATGATAGGTAAGCTTTCCTGGCTGGGGTGGGTGTTAAATTTGCTGGCGGTACCTTGGGTGACCCTGCTATTAGTACCCGCCACTCTAGTCGCGGTCGGATTCACTCTCATCCAGATACCGCTCGCCACTGCGCTTTGGCAGCTGGTGGCTTGGTTGTGCGCGCCGTTAGTCTGGGTGATAAAGAGAGGCCAGGTAGATTCCTTCGGGCTCTCCGCCGACCAGCTCGCCGGCCCGGTTTGGTCGGCACTGCTGGTGTTGAGCTTGGGGGTGCTTGCGCCGCGTGCACTTTTGACACCACTGCTGAGAATTTTCAGTGCGCTGCCACTGCTGATATTGTTGATCCGCGAGCCGCACAGGCCTCCACTGCGAGTGACGGTACTGGATGTCGGCCAGGGATTGGCAGTGGTAATTGAGGCGGCGGGAAAAGTGCTGCTCTATGACAGTGGTGCCCGCTACGGCGAGCTATTCAATATGGGCAGCGCTGTCGTAGTACCATTTTTGCAGCGCCGGGGTTATCAGCGAGTAGACCGCATTTTGATCAGCCATGGTGATAACGACCATGCCGGTGGCCTCACTGGATTGCTGCAGGTCTATCCAGAAGCACAACTGTTGCTGCCCGAAAACCTACGGTCGGGTTACAGCGGCGCACAGAGTTGTCAAAAGGCGCTCTTTTGGCAGTGGGGTGATGTTGAGTTTCATACGCTGGAAAATAGTGGCGATGCCAAGTCGAACAATAACTCCTGTCTGCTGGTGGTTAAATGGCAGGGGGTCAAATTGTTACTGCCAGGGGATATCGAGCGCCGAGCCGAGCAGAAATTGATTGGCCAAAGAGAACTCATCGGCCCAACGGATTTGTTACTGGCCCCGCACCACGGCAGTAAAACTTCATCCGATAAGGAGTTTCTCAACCTGCTCGCCCCGGCAATCGTGATTTTTTCTGCGGGTTGGAACCACCACTACGGCCATCCTCATCCACAAGTGGTCGACCGTTATCGTCAAATCGGCAGCCAAATGTACTCAACCGGAATTGGGGGAGCTATAACGGTCACTTGGACCTCAGCAGGCCAGCCAGAGGTAGTCAGCGAGCGCGCCGGTTGGTCGCCGTGGTGGCGCTATTGAAGGGCTAGCGCTCACGGTAAAGCCTGATAAACTGATCACCCATAAAAATGTGCCAGTTAACGGCAAATAAGAATTACTTACGTAGAAGCGAGCCCGATGTCGACAGAACAATCGCCCCCACAAGCAGAGAGTGCCGAACAGCAACCACGCGGTGGCGCCGAGACCTATTTGAGGCTGCTGCGTTATACCGGCCGCTACTGGCTGATTTTCTTAATTGGTACGCTTGGATGGCTGTTGCACAGTGCTGCAGAGATCGCATTTGTCGACCTGATGGGCTACATCACCGATGTGATTGCGCAAAATAGCTCTGATGCCGCTCCGGCTGCTGAACGCTCAGCTCTGCCTGAAGGAAGTTTTATTGCCTCATTGGGCCAGAGCCTATTCCCCGAGGCGTTGTCTGATCACTACTGGCTGGTTATACCGGCATCTCTTTTTGTCATTGCACTGGTTCGCGGCATTGGTTACCTGATTGGTTCTTATGGCTTGGCCTATGTCTCTAACCACCTAGTGCACTCCCTGCGAGTTGATCTGCTGACAAAATTTCTCTATCTGCCATTTCGTTTTTTCGATGCCTCGATGGGCGGACACCTAGTCTCCACGGTGACTTACAATGTCGCGCAGGTTACTGCCGCGGGTACTAAAGCGGTAAAAACCATTCTCCAGCAAGGCAGTATGGTGATTGGCTTTATGGCTTATCTGCTCTACTTGAACTGGAAGCTGACGCTGATTTTCCTCGCGGTTATCCCGTTCATCGCCTGGCTGGTCAAATTTGTCAGTCGCCGATTTCGCACATTGAGTCATCGTATCCAAGCTTCGATGGGTGATTTAACCCACGTTACCCATGAGGTGGTGAACGGTTACGAAGAGGTGCGAATGTTTGGTGGCAGCGGCAGTGAGACTGAGCGCATGCACAAAACCAGTATCGCCAACACCCGTCAAAACATGAAGATGGCGCTGGCCGAAGGGATAAGTAACCCCACCGTGATGCTGTTAGTTTCCAGTGCCTTTGGCGCCATTATCGCGGTGATGTTACACCCTTCGATGTTAAGCGAAATGACTGCGGGGAATTTTTTCTCGTTCCTGATAGCCTCAGGGATGCTGATTAAGCCAATACGGGCGCTCACCGAAGTCAATTCCGTAGTGCAGCGCGGTATTGCCGCAGCCGAATCGATATTTGATGTGCTCGACAGCGAGCAAGAGCTCGACGAAGGCAGTATCGAAAAAAATCAGGTCAAAGGGCGATTTGTTTTTGATGATGTCTCTTTTCGTTACTGCAATTCAGACCGCGATGTCCTCAATCAGATCAGTTTCAGTGTAGAACCTGGCGAAAGCATCGCTCTGGTCGGCTCTTCGGGTGCTGGCAAGACCACCCTGGTGAGTCTGATTCCGCGTTTTTACAACCATACCGGCGGCACGATTACTTTAGATGGTGTGCCCATTGACTCCTATACGTTACAAAATTTGCGCAGCCACATCGCTCTGGTGAGCCAGCGTGTGACACTCTTCAACGATACCATTTACAACAATATTGCCTACGGTGAACTGGCCGGAACCCCGCTGGAGAAAGTTCGCGAGGCTGCGCGCTTCGCCTATGCAGATGAATTTATTGAAGGGCTAGAAAACGGCTATGAGACACTGGTCGGCGATGATGGTGTGATGCTCTCCGGTGGACAGCGCCAGCGCATAGCAATAGCTCGGGCACTGCTCAAAGATGCGCCGATATTAATTCTTGATGAAGCTACCTCTGCGCTCGACACGGAATCTGAGCGCCATATCCAAGCCGCTTTAGAACAGTTGATGAAAGGCCGCACCACCTTCGTTATTGCCCATCGCCTCAGTACTATTGAGAGTGCCGACAGAATTTTGGTGGTCGAAGAGGGGACTCTGGTCGAATCTGGCAGCCACCAGCAGCTACTCGATGCACAGGGCCGTTATGCTCAGCTTCACGACACGCAATTCAGTGGTGCCAAAAGCGCGCTGCAGGCTAACGCGTAACCGTGTCTCTGTTACCTAAAAGCCTCTCCAACCTCTGATGCGTGGCTTCTTAGAACAGTGGTTTTTAAAAGCGTGGCAGCAAGATGCCGGGCTACTCTGGGTTCTCCGCCCTTTGGCAGGGCTCTATGGGTGGTTGGCAGCGCAGCGCCAAACTCGACGCTCTGCTACAGATCCGGGCACTACACCGGTAGTGGTGGTAGGTAATATTACGGTTGGCGGCAGTGGGAAAACCCCGCTACTGATTGCGATGGCGAAACAATTGCAGCGCGAGGGCTGGCATCCAGGTATTGTCAGTCGCGGTTACGGCGGTAGAGCAAAAAACTATCCGTTCACGGTATCCGCGGACTCCAATCCAGCCGAATGTGGCGACGAACCCCTGCTAATAGCCCGCGAAACCGGGCTGCCGGTGGTCGTGGACCCGAATCGCAGCCAAGCTGTTGCCGCTATACAAGCTCTGCCTGGTGTCAATGTCGTACTCAGCGACGACGGCCTCCAGCACTACAATATGGCGCGCACTGTCGAGATTGCGGTCGTCGATGGAGTGCGCCAGTTTGGCAATCGCCGTTTGCTGCCCGCCGGGCCTCTGCGTGAGCCTATAGCGCGTCTGCGCAGTGTCGATATTGTGGTGGTTAACGGTGGTCAGTCTTGCCCTGAGGCAGTGCAAGCGGAGCCGATGAATGTGATCGCAGGCGCCTTAAAGCCACTTAACAGGGCTGCCCACAGACAATCTTTAACAGCGCCATCGGCGGTTCACGCAGTTGCGGCAATAGGGCGCCCAGAGCGTTTTGCAGAGACTCTCAATGGGCTCGGTTATCAAGTGACACTCCACCCGGCACCCGATCACGCAACACTCAGCGCTGAACAGCTCAAGCAAACGGATGGTAAGCCCGTGGTAGTGACAGAAAAGGACGCGGTAAAAATTTCTGCACAGGTACTCGCCGAGGTGGCCAACCCAGTATGGGTGCTGGCTGTAGAGGTACAGCTGCCGAACTCTTTTTGGTTGAAATTGAATGACCTGCTGGGCCAACCCCAGCGGGCTGAATAAACTGGAGTTATTTTGAACTACCGAGTGATTATCCCCGCGCGTTTCTCCTCTACCCGTTTGCCGGGCAAGCCGTTGAGAGATATCGTCGGCCAGAGCATGATTGAACGAGTTTGGCGCCAAGCAGTGCAGAGCCGAGCTGAACAGGTGGTTATAGCGACCGATGATGATCGCATTGCTGAGGCCGCCCGCGATTTTGGGGCCGAAGTGGTAATGACCCGCAGCGATCACCCGTCCGGGACAGACCGTCTGCAAGAGGTGGTAGAGACTCTGGGTTGGGATGCTGAAACGATCGTAGTCAACGTGCAGGGCGATGAGCCGCTGATCCCAGTTGCGGTTATCGAGCAAGTGGCAGAAAATTTAGCCGCGGTGCCCACTGCAGGAGTAGCGACGCTGTGTGAACCGATTCTGGACGTCGATACCTTTACCAACCCCAATGTTGTCAAAGTTGTCGCCGCCAACAGTGGCTTGGCTCACTACTTTAGCCGCGCCCCAATTCCGTGGCCGCGCGATGCCTTTGCGCAACCGCAAAAACAACTGCCGATCGGTTTGCCGGTGGCTCGACACATCGGTATTTACGCCTACCGAGTGTCGGCTTTAAATGCCTATGTCACCTGGCCGCCAGTACCACTGGAGTGTTTCGAGAGCCTTGAACAGTTGCGCTTCTTGGCCAATGGTGTGCCTATACACGTCGCCCCCGCTTGCGCTCAGGTACCTGGTGGCGTCGATACTCAAGCCGATCTCGATGCGGTTGTTGCCCATATCAACAGCGCTGGCCAGTAATGTTTTTTAGTCGCATTCAATCTACGGCTTTGAGCGAAGCTCGACAGTGACTAAGTTGTCAGTGGAGCACGATGTGGATCTTACCGGCGCCAATACGCTGGCGCTGAGTTGTCGTGCTCAACAGTTAATTCGCTGCAACTCGTTGGCAACACTGCAGGCGGCACGAGACTATGCCTTCGAGAATGGATTAGCTATTGCACTGCTTGGCGGTGGTAGCAATTCACTCTGCCGTGAATATATGCCTGACTTGGTGGTTAAACTAGAGGCTCCGACTAATGTCGGCGATGGGGGTTGCTACACAGAAATTGCCAGACAGCCTGAGAGCGGCCAAGTAACGATTGAAGTGGCCGCGGGTGTCAGTTGGGCAGAGCTGGTCTCAGCCACCGCAGCTAACGGACTTTCTGGGTTAGAAAACCTAGCCGCAATTCCTGGCAGCGTGGGTGCGGCACCTATACAAAATATCGGCGCCTACGGGGTAGAGATTGCGCAATGTTTGCAATCGGTTCAGTTCTACTACTGGGGCAGTGGGCAACTGGTTGAGATGAATGCAGAGCAGTGCGAGTTTGGCTATCGCGAAAGTATTTTTAAACGCCAACTTGCCGGGCAGGGGGCGGTAGTTTCAGTGCAGCTGCAGTTGCTCGATGAACAGTGCGCTAAACCCGCCTACAATACTGCCTACCCGGCGCTCGCCGAGGCTTTAAATGATTCTGTCCAGCGTGACGTCAATGCAGGTATTATCGTCGCAGCCGTTACCGCCATTCGCCAACACAAACTGCCAGACGCCACCGTGCAGCCCAATGCCGGCAGTTTTTTTAAAAACCCGGTTGTCGACCTGGAACATTTTCAGCAGTTGCAACTCCGCTACCCGGAGATTCCGTGTTTTTCTGCGCCAACCGAGCGGCAAGTGAAAATACCTGCGGCCTGGTTGTTAGAGCAGGGTGGATTGAAGGGTTACCGCCACGGCGCTGTCGCCACTCATGCCCTACAACCACTGGTTTTAGTGAATCAGGGTGGTGCATCACTGCAGGAGTTACTGGAGTTTGCCGACCACTGCGCCAAGGTAGTAGAGCAAAAATTTGCCATTAAACTCCAGCGCGAACCGCAAGAACTGGCAGTCTTTGAATGGCCAAATAGTGGAGCTGGCAATGCTGTTTAGCCATCAACAAATCCCGCTCGAGGGCGATGTAGGTCAACAGTTGCAGCTCGACTACTACCCCACATGGTTGAACCAAGCGCGCGCTGATCAGTTGCTGGTATTGGCTGAGCAGCTCAATTGGCGGCAGGATCAGTTGCGCATGTTTGGTCGCCAAATCCCCGTGCCTCGACTGCACTGCTGGTACCGCACGGACGGAGTCTCCGGCGGAGAGGTCGATTACCGCTGGTCTGGGCTGGGAATGGTCGCCGAGGTGGCTCCTCAATGGCTGATAGATATCACTGCCGAGATAGCCGAGCTGGCAGAGACACCGCTCAACCGCTGTTTGGCCAACTACTACCGCGACAGCCGCGACAGTGTCGATTGGCATGCAGACGATGAGGCCGAGTTGGGTGAGGCACCCATTATTGCTTCATTGTCGTTGGGCAGCCGCCGCCAGTTCCAGTTGCGTCATCAGCGCACCAAACAGCGCCATAAATTTGACTTGGAGCACGGCTCACTGCTCATTATGGGAGCGGGTGTACAGCGCCACTGGCAGCACCGCGTACCCAAGCTGACCGCTGCCGTTGAGCCGCGTATCAATCTCACACTGCGCTATATCACGCCGCCAGTACGGCGGGATGTCTGATGGCGTTTGATCACAAGGCTTTTTTGGCGACATTGACAGAGCGCCCCGGCATTTATCAGATGTACGATGCCAACGCGGTGGTCATTTATGTCGGCAAGGCGAAAAACCTAAAACGCCGAGTATCCAGCTATTTTCGCAAGACCGGTCTTGCCCCTAAAACTCAGGCGCTGGTGGCGCGTATTGCCAATATGGAGGTGACGGTCACCGAGACCGAAACCGAGGCGCTACTGCTCGAAAACAACCTGATTAAACAGCATCAGCCCAACTACAACGTTCTGCTGCGCGATGATAAATCTTACCCCTATATCTTTCTCTCGGATCGTGACCAATACCCGCGTTTGACGCTTCACCGCGGCCCTAAAAAAGCCAAAGGTGCTTATTTTGGTCCCTTTCCGAGCAAATATGCGGTGCGTGAAAGCTTGGGTTTTTTACAGAGAGTTTTCAAAGTGCGCCAGTGTGATGACAGTTTTTTTCGCAATCGCTCGCGGCCGTGCCTGCAGCACCAAATTAAACGCTGCACCGCACCGTGCGTCGGGCTGATTTCGCCAGAAGATTACGCTGCAGATGTGCAGAAAACGCAACTCTATTTGCAGGGTAAGAGCTCGCAGTTAATGCGCGATCTCGAGCGCGATATGGAGCAAGCCGCAGAAGCGCTTAAGTTTGAACAGGCTGCGGAGTATCGCGACCAGATAGGAGCGCTGCGTCAAATACAGGCCGAGCAGGTTATCGAACAGGGCAACGCCACTATCGATATTGTCAGTGCCGCTTACGAGGGCGGAGCTGCCTGTGTCCATGTGCTTTTTGTTCGCCAAGGTAAGGTGTTGGGCAGCCGCAGCTACTACCCTAAGGTGCCATTGGCCGACAACCCGGCGGATGTTTTAGAACATTTTTTGCCGCAACTCTATCTAACCGGTGACGGCCGTCCCGATTTGCCTCGGGAACTAGTGGTAAGCCACAGCTTTGAGGGAGCAGAGTCGTTAGCGCAAGCGCTCACTCAGTTGGCCTCGCGACAAATTGCAATCCGTCATCAAGTGCGCGCTGCGCGCAGTAAATGGCTGGCTCTGGCCATGCGCACAGCCGAACACAACCTGGCGGCTAAAGTGGCCAGCAAAGAGAATATGCAGCAGCGCCTTGAAGCGCTCGCCGCTGAGTTACAGCTCGACGAGTTGCCCACCCGCATGGAATGTTTTGATATCAGTCACAGCAGCGGTGAAGCGGTGGTCGCCTCCTGTGTAGTGTTTGACGGCAACGGACCGCTGAAGAGCGACTATCGGCGCTTCAATATTGACGGTATCACCGGCGGTGACGATTATGCGGCTATGGACCAAGCGCTGCGCAGGCGCTACTCGCGTTTGGTGGCGGGCGAGGGCAGGCTGCCCGATATTCTGTTTATTGACGGCGGCAAAGGCCAACTAACTATCGCCAAAGCCGTTTTGGCTGAGCTGGCTGTTAGCGATGTGGTTTTGGTCGGCGTCGCCAAAGGGGTCACCCGCAAACCTGGCCTGGAGACGCTGATTGTAGCTGAGACGGGGCGTGAAATTACTCGCGCCGCCCCAGCCGCCCTGCACCTTATTCAGCAGATTCGCGATGAGGCACATCGCTTCGCGATTACCGGGCACAAAGCGCGTCGCGACAAAAAACGCCGCAGTTCAGGCCTGGAAGATATTGCCGGTGTCGGACCGCAGCGGCGCCGCGATCTGCTCAAGTATTTTGGTGGGCTTCAAGAGATTAAACGCGCCAGCGTTGCCGATTTGATGAAAGTAGACAATATCAACAAAAAGGTCGCCGAAGCTATTTACAGTGCCTTTCACAACCAGTAGGTTGTAGCGCTAGAACTAACAGAATTACAAAGGACTGCCACCCCATGTGGAATTTACCTAATACATTGACCGCCTTGCGCGTCGCGCTCATCCCGGTGTTTGTTGTGGTTTACTACCTACCCTGGGAGTGGCATCACATAGCCTCAGCGGCGATCTTTACTGTCGCTGCGCTGACAGACTGGGTCGATGGCTATCTCGCACGCAAGATGAACCTAATGACCCCATTTGGGGCATTTCTAGACCCTGTTGCCGATAAACTGATTGTCGCAACTGCACTTATACTGCTGCTCGAAGTGCACTCGGAGCCATGGTTCGCCCTGCCTGTGGTCATTATTATTGGCCGCGAGATTGTTATCTCAGCATTGCGAGAGTGGATGGCAGAGATTGGATCGCGCGGCGACGTCAAAGTCTCAATGATCGGCAAAGTCAAAACCTGGGTACAGATGGCGGCGGTAGTTGTGCTGCTGGTAGCCACGCCAGAACACCCCTGGCTGCTCTGGCTGGGCTATATCGCTATCAGTGCAGCGGCAGCGTTAACCCTCTGGTCTATGGTGCTCTATCTCAAGTTGGCCTGGCCACAGTTAAAAGCGAGTAGCTAACTGTTTTAATGGTTGATTTATTGGTGTTGATCACTAGAATAGCCAACCTGCTCAAAGTCGTAGGTGAACACTACTATCAACATTGAGTATCGGGCTTAACAGCTCTTTTGGATATGCAGGCGCGGTGGCAGAGTGGTCATGCCGACGACTGCAACTCGTCTTACGCCGGTTCGATTCCGACCCGCGCCTCCATATCCAAGAGGGTTGGCTCTCTCAGCTTTATCTTCTTTTCCACTGGAAGTTAGCTTGATAAAAACTCTTGCGTCGTCCACTCGTGAAAAGCGACCGCAAGGTGGCCTCGTCAGAGGCCCCACTAGCAGCTCAAGACAACTCTTGGCTGTGTCACTGAAGCCTCGGTGGCGAAATTGGTAGACGCAAGGGACTTAAAATCCCTCGGTTGGAAACGACCGTGCCGGTTCGATTCCGGCCCGAGGCACCATCTTTGAAATGATCCATTCCCTATCTAGAGATACTTAAGCCCGCTGAACTCGGTTTTTTTCTGTACCTGTATTCCGTTAAACTACATAATTTTATAAGGAAGGATTAAATGTCCACACCATTAATTTTTGACAATGTGTTTGGTGAAGTGACTCCCTCGCTCATAGCCGAGTTAACTTCTTACTGGTCATCATCAGATATGGCAGTAGCTGGTAATATGTCAGAACGTGCTAAGCAAGTAGCACTAGTGGCTCGATCGGCTGAAGGGGCAATTGTCGGCGTTGCCTCTGTCGAAAAAACCTATCACGCTCCTTTCAAACATGATTTTTTCCTTTTTAGAGCGAGCGTATCTCGTGCTGCTGGCGGTCAACTGCTCTCAAGTCAGCTACTCAACAAGACCTTCGATTTATTAAACGATAGATATGACCCTAATAGTGATACTGCAATTGGTCTACTGGCTTCGATACAAAATAAGCACTTGGACAGGCTTTTTTCTGAAGCAGTAGGTAGCCGTTCGAAGATGATCTTTATTGGCTACAACCAACGAGGCCACCAGATGCGTATAAGGTATTTCGACGACGCACGTCTCAACCCTAAGTGATAACAACTTTCGAGAATCAAAACAATGGAAGTGACAGCAAAGTTAGTTCATCAGCATGCAGATGCTTTACTCGATAGTGAGATAAGTCAATATTGGGTTGATAACGCCATTGGCGTACCGGAAAATCTCGTCCCAGTGAGGCTCCGAGAGGTTATAGCGATTGCTAGAGATGAGTCCGGTAAGCTAGTCGGCGTGGCCACAGTCAAAGTGATATGGGTGCCTAGGCTGAAAAACTGGTTCCATACTTTTCGTGTCAGCGTAGCTAAAGATGCTCGCGCAAGTATCTTGCGTCTCGCCCCGGCTCAGTGGGTTGATACGAAGCTTTTCTATTTGGTCCTAAATTATTTAGAGCGCAGTTTTGACCCTACTGTCAGTGATAGTCCGATTGGGCTTTACATAAATGTCTCTAACCCCAAAAGAAATGCCGTGCTGAACGCGCCTGTAGAATCGCAAAGTGGTTTAACGTTTTTAGGTTACAACGTAGACGGCGAACAGATACATATTAAATACTATCCTGGTGCACAAATTGGTCTTGCTACGCCCCCGACTTTGTCCTGATTAGCGACCTGTTAGCAATTCAAAGGGTTGTTGTTAGCCCCGCAAGTGGAGACTATTCAGTCACCCATTTTGATTGTCCCGGCGCGTTCGCAGCCTAGAATGCCTGTGTGAATCAGCTGCCTGGAGGCAACCATGACTGTATATAAAAGCCCTGAAAAAGAATTTAACTTCCTCCTCAATGAAGTCTTTGACTACGCGTCACTGGCTGCACTGCCCGGTTTTGAGGATGCCACTCCAGAGATGGTTGAATCAGTACTACCCGAGGCGGCCAAGTTTTTTGAGCAAGTTGTTGCTCCCACCAACCAACCTGGCGATCAGCAGGGCAGTAAGCTGATTGATGGCAAGGTTAAAATCCCCGATGCACTGGAAGGCGTCTATCCGCAGTTGGTAGAGGCTGGCTGGACCGCGCTGAGCGGCGACGCCGAGTACGGCGGTGCCGGTTTCCCCAACGTCGTTGGTTTGGTTGTTCAAGAGATGTTGCAATCGAGTAACTTGGGCTTCAGTTTAATGCCTATGCTGACTCAGGGTGTTGTACACGCGCTGGATCTCTACGGCAGCGATGAACAGAAAGAAACTTACCTGAGCAACCTGATCACCGGCCACTGGTCTGGCACCATGAATCTTACCGAGCCACAGGCGGGTACTGACCTGGGTGCGGTGCAGACTAAAGCTGTGCGCAACGGTGACACTTACTTGATCAGTGGTCAGAAAATCTATATCACCTGGGGCGATCAAGAGATTACCGAGAATGTGATTCACCTAGTGTTAGCTCGCACCCCCGATGCCCCCGAGGGCGTGAAGGGTATCTCTATGTTTATTGTGCCCAAGTACTTGGTTAACGCCGATGGCTCTGTTGGTGAGCGCAATGACGTTAAACCTGTCAATGTTGAGCACAAGTTGGGTATTCACTCGAGCCCCACTTGCACCATGATGTTTGGTGAATCGGGCGGCGCTACCGGCTACTTAGTCGGTGAAGAGGGCAAAGGCTTGGTTTACATGTTTGCCATGATGAACGCCGCACGTCTCGCTGTAGGTCATCAGGGTGTTGCTGTCTCTGAGCGCGCTTACCAACAAGCGGTATGGTACGCCCGTGAGCGTGTCCAAGGCGCCGTGCAAGGTGTCGATGGTCGCGCAGCGATTATCCACCACGCCGATGTACGCCGGATGTTGATGCAGATTCGCTCCATGACCGAAGCAGGCCGCGCACTCTCGTTCAAAGCGATTTTTGAAGAGGATCGCAGCTTTAACCACCCTGACGAAGCTGTGCGAGCTGCCAGTGCCCGAGCGGTTGAATTATTGACGCCCCTGGTCAAAGCGTGGTGTACCGAAATGGCCATGGAGACCACTTCGCTGGGTGTACAAGTTCACGGCGGTATGGGCTTTGTGGAAGAGACCGGTGCTGCGCAGTTCATGCGCGATGCGCGTATTCTGCCTATCTACGAAGGTACCAACGGAATTCAAGCGCTCGACTTTATCGGCCGTAAAACACTGCGCGACGCGGGCGAAGGGATGAAGGCTCTCGCTGCCGAGATGCAGGCTGACCTGGCCAATATTGCCGCTCACAGTGAACTCGCCGATTTGGCTGCCGCTATCGGTGACGCCCTGGCGCACTGCCAGCAGGGTGCTGAATTTGTCTTTAGCCACCCGCATGAGGCCGGCGGTGTTGCTTACAACTACATGATGTTGGTAGGCAATAGCGTTTGTGGTTGGTTGATGGCCAAGTCTGCAGCGGCGGCACAAGCGGCTATTAATGCAGGTAGCAGCGATCGCTTCTATGTGCAGAAAATCGCTACGGCGCGCTTCTTTATCGAGCAGGTTTTGCCACGCAATGCTGCTTACTTAGGTGCAGTTAAAGCGGGTCAGGCGGGTATTATGGCGTTGACTGAAGAAGACTTTGAAGTCGCTTAAGTCTCCGCCAGCCAATAAAAAGGCCGCTAGATTGCTCTAGCGGCCTTTTTTTAACCCTTTTTTCGTTATCGGCTGGTAACAAAGCCTACTACGAGTGCGACCACGGTAATGAACACAATAGTTCCGATAACCCCTGCGATGATGAAAGCCAAAGGGTTGCCGTGCTCAAAATCGCGCTTGCGATTTTCACTGCTTTGTACACCGACAAAAGCGGCCAGTGCACTTTTTACAACAGCCCAGAGGCCATGCTTGGGTTGTTCGTTGATTTGTTTCGGTGTTGAGCTAAACAACATCTCTTAACTCCAAATTTGGTTATAAGCTATAGCGCAAGATTATAACGCCTTTAGCCTTCAATAAGCACGGGTCGCAGCCATTTTTCACACTCTTCTTGCGCCATCTGTTTGCGCACCGCGAGGTCTGCGAGCTGGTCGCGGTCTATTTTGCCGACATTAAAGTATTTGGCATCGGGGTGAGCAAAATACCAACCGCTCACAGAGGCCGCGGGTGTCATGGCGAAAGATTCTGTCAACGCCATGCCGCAGTTTTCAGGGGCATTTAAAAGCTTAAACAGTGTCGCTTTCTCGGTGTGATCTGGGCAGGCAGGGTAGCCTGGCGCAGGGCGAATACCACGATATTTCTCGCCGATGAGAGCTTCATTGTCGAGAGCTTCGTCACTGGCATAGCCCCAAATTTCGCGGCGCACACGCTGGTGAAGATACTCGGCAAAGGCTTCAGCCAGACGATCCGCTAGCGCTTTCACCATAATGGCTGAGTAGTCATCTCCAGCCTGCTCGTACTGTTGTGCTAAGGCTTCAGCGCCGAGCCCGGTAGTCACGGCGAAACCGCCGAGGTAATCATTGACACCGCTCTGCTGTGGGGCGATGTAGTCCGCCAGTGAGAGTAGCTGCTCGCTGGCTCCCGGTTTTTGTAGCTGCTGACGCAAGTGGTGGCAGCGCGCTAACTCTTGGCTGCGGCTGTTGTCGCTGTAGAGTGCGATATCGTCACTGCCGACGCGGTTAGCCGGCCAAATACCCACTACGCCGTTGGCTTGAAGTGTGCCATCCTCAATAAGCTTGTCGAGCATCACCTGGGCATCCTTGAAGAGGTCGCGCGCGGCTTCACCGACTACCTCATCCTCGAGTATTTTCGGGTACTTGCCGGCTAAATCCCAGGAGATAAAAAACGGTGTCCAGTCTATAAATGGCACCAGTTCACTGAGTGGGACATTTTCGAATTGGGTGATACCCAATTGTTTAGGCTGCTCAGGTGTGTAGTCGCGCCAGTTGATCTGCAGCCCTTGCTTAATCGCATCGAGATAGGCAAACAGTGTGCCGCGGGTTGTGCGATTAGCCGTGCGCAAACGCACGGCATCGTATTCAACCGCGAGTTCTGCGGCAAAGGGTGTGCGCAACTCTTGGCTGATTAATTTACTGGCCACGCCGACTGCGCGTGAGGCATCGGCGACATAGACGACTGGTACATCGGTATAGCAAGGGTCAATCTTAACGGCAGTATGGGCTTTAGAGGTGGTCGCGCCGCCGATTAACAGCGGTATTTTCAGCCCGCGTCTCTGCATCTCGCTGGCGACGTTAACCATCTCATCGAGCGAGGGAGTGATCAGTCCGGAGAGGCCAATAATATCGGCGTTCTCAGCGATAGCTGTGTCGATGATAGTCGCAGTAGGTACCATTACACCGAGATCGATGACCTCGTAGTTATTGCACTGCAGCACTACGCCGACAATATTTTTACCAATGTCGTGTACATCGCCTTTGACCGTGGCCATCACAATTTTACCGTTGGCTTGGGTGTCCTCGGTTTTCTCCGCTTCAATGAACGGCTGCAGGTAAGCAACTGCGCGCTTCATTACTCGCGCTGACTTAACTACCTGAGGCAGAAACATCTTGCCCGCGCCGAACAGATCGCCGACGACGTTCATGCCATCCATCAGCGGCCCTTCAATGACATCGAGAGGGCGGGTCGCCTGTTGTCGTGCGAGCTCGGTATCCTCTTCGATATATGCCGAAATCCCTTTTACCAGTGCATAGGCGAGCCGGGCGGGCACCTCTTTCTCTCGCCAAGATAGGTCTTCCTGGCGCGTCTGCGCAGCACCATCACCGCGGTACTGCTCGGCAATGGCAAGTAAGTTATCTGTCGCTTCAGGGGTACGGTTAAGAATTACGTCCTCTACCGCGTCGCGCAGCGCAGTGGGCAGTTCATCGTAGACGGCGAGTTGACCGGCATTGACGATTCCCATAGTCAAGCCAGCTTCAATCGCGTGGAATAAGAAGGCGGAGTGGATCGCTTCGCGCACCGGGTTGTTGCCGCGGAACGAGAATGACACATTGGAGAGCCCGCCAGAGATTAGGGCGTGGGGTAGATTCTGTTTAATCCAACGGGTCGCTTCAATGAAGTCGACACCGTAGTTGTTGTGCTCCTCGATACCGGTGGCAATGGCAAAGACATTGGGATCAAAAATGATATCTTCGGCCGGCAGGCCAACTTGCTGCGTCAAAATGTCGTAGCTGCGCTGACAGATCTGTTGACGGCGCTCTAAGGTGTCGGCCTGGCCCTGTTCATCAAAAGCCATCACTACCACTGCGGCACCGTAGCGCTTACACAGTTTGGCCTGCTCAATGAACGGCTCAACACCTTCTTTCATACTGATAGAGTTGACGATCGCTTTACCTTGAATGCAGCGCAAACCCGCTTCAATCACCGGCCATTTGCTGGAGTCGACCATAATCGGCACACGGCTGATCTCGGGTTCGGCGGCCAGTAAATTGAGGAAAGTGACCATCTCTTTTTCGGCGTCGAGCATCGCCTCATCCATATTGATATCGATGATCTGTGCGCCATCGGCCACTTGGTTGAGCGCTACCTCGAGTGCTTGATCGTACTGCTCGCCCATAATGAGCCGTTTAAATGCAGCCGAACCGGTGACATTGCAGCGCTCGCCAACGTTGACAAACAGCGACTGGGTATCAATGTTAAAGGGCTCGAGGCCCGACAGCCGGCAAGCGGCAGGGCGGGTGGGTACTTTGCGCGGTGGAATATCGGCAACCGCACTGGCAATCGCAGCGATATGCTCGGGTGTGGTGCCACAACAGCCGCCAATGATATTTAAAAAGCCGGCTCGGGCGAACTCCGCCACAGTCTCTGCCATCGCCTCGGCATCGAGATCGTAACCGCCAAATTCATTGGGTAGGCCCGCATTGGGGTGGGCGCTGACTAAAGTGTCGGCCACGCGCGAGAGCTCAGCCAGATGCGGGCGCAGCTCTGCTGGGCCGAGTGCACAATTGAGGCCAATCGCCGCTGCTTGGGCGTGGCGCAGTGAGTTCCAGAAAGCCTCTGGGGTCTGCCCGGAGAGGGTGCGGCCACTGGCGTCGGTGATCGTGCCAGAGATCAGTAGCGGCAATTCGACGGCTAGCTCCTCAAAGACCGCTTGGACTGCAAAGATAGCAGCTTTGGCGTTGAGCGTATCGAACACGGTCTCAATCATAATGAGATCGGCACCACCGGCGATCAGCCCGCGTGTCGCTTCGCGGTAGGCGCAATCTAGCTCGGCAAAATCGGTATTGCGCGCACCTGGGTCGTTGACATCGGGAGAGAGCGAGGCGGTGCGGCTGGTGGGGCCGAGGATGCCGGCGACAAAGCGCGGGCGCTCGGGCGTGCTGTAGCGGTCTGCTGCGGCTCGGGCTACTTGTGCGCCGCGTTCATTTAGCTCATAAGCGAGCTCTTGCATGCCGTAATCAGCCTGCGAGAGAGTGGTCGCATTAAATGTATTGGTCTCAATGATATCGGCGCCGGCGGCGAGATATTCGGCATGGATTGATTCAATGATATCCGGCCGAGTGAGCGTTAATAAATCGTTATTGCCCTGTATCTCGCTGGGCCAATCGGCGAAACGTTCACCGCGAAAATCAGCTTCGCTCAGTTTGTGGCGTTGCAGCATGGTTCCCATCGCACCATCCAAAATTAGGATTCTCTGTGCCGCTGCATTGTGCAGTGGTGAGGTGGAAGTTGCGGGTGCTTTTTGCTGAGCCATATTTATCTACCAAGAGAGAGTGTTGGTCTAGTTATCGTCTTAATAAAGAGGAATTTACTTATCCATCAAAATATTTCGATAAAAGATTTGAGGCGCGCATAATAGCAAAAATAGACGGTTTTGCTAGGTTTATTTGCCTAAAACGGCTGAGAATAGTTTGCCCATGGAGACGGATCGGTTAATATACCCGATCAAATTACTAGGTTTTATCTTGTTGCGGCAACTCTGCGGCGCAAAGCGTGAAAAAAGGTGTTCTCAATGATCGATGTAAATATTACTCCAGCGGCTCAAGAGTATCTGGCAGGCCTGTTGGCTAAGCAAGAGTGTGACGGGATCGGTATTCGTATATTTGTCACCGATCCAGGTACGCCCAAGGCCGAAACCTGCATCGCCTACAGCCGGCCCGGAGAGCACAACGAAGAGGATCTCGTGGTCCCTTACGAGGCCTTTAACGCTTACTTTGAACAGCGCAGTATTCCTTTTTTAGGGGAGGCTAAAGTTGATTACGCGGCGGACAAATTTGGTGGCCAGCTGACTATACGCGCGCCTAACTCGCGGGTGCCCAAAGTCAATGATGACAGCCCGGTCGAAGACCGTATTAATTATGTGCTGCACAGCGAAGTTAACCCGGGTCTCGCGGCACATGGCGGGGTGGTCTCACTGCTAGAGGTGCGCGATGACTTTGCCATACTCAAATTTGGTGGTGGCTGTCAGGGCTGTGGTATGGTTGATGTCACCCTCAAAGAAGGGGTGGAAAAAACACTCTTGGAAAAAGTGCCGGAGCTAAAAGGGGTGAAAGACACCACTGATCACAGCGACGACAGCCAAGCCTATTATAAATAAACGCCGCATCTGGCCACTAGAATAAGGATTGAGATATGTTGGGATACGCCACGCTGGGCAGTAATGACCTCGCCCGCTCCTGTGATTTTTACGACAAATTAACGGCTGAATTCGGCGGCAAACGCCTGCTTGAGTTGCCCGAGGGCAAGGGCGTATTTTACGGTCGCTCTATGGCTGAAGCGGGTCTTTTGATTCGCACACCATTCAATGAAGAGCCCGCGACTGTGGGCAACGGTGTGATGGCAGCACTAGCGGCCAGCGATACAGAGATGGTTGATCGCGTTCACGCCTTGGCTCTCGAGCTAGGTGCTGTTGACGAGGGCGCGCCAGGCCAGCGCACAGATTTCTTCTACGGCGCCTACTTTCGCGACCCAGACGGCAACAAACTGGCAGTCTACGTCTTTATCTAGCTGTTGCTGGTAGAGCAGATAATGGGTTGGCAGTGATTTTGCCGACCATACAAAAAAGCCCCGCATTGAGCGGGGCTTTTTTGTGCTTCAAGGCAATGCGCTTAGGCGACATCGACTATCTGCGTGGCGGCAATAGTCTTGCCTTTTTCTGCACCGGCTTGGAAGTCGGCAATTTGATCGAAGTTCATGTAGCGGTATACCTCGCTAGACATTGAGTCGATCTTGCTGGCGTACTCCATGTACTCGGCAGGGGTGGGCAGACGTCCGAGGATACCGCCAACTGCAGCGAGCTCTGCTGAGGTCAGATAGACATTGGCGCCATCTCCCAAACGGTTGGGGAAGTTGCGAGTAGAGGTAGACAGCACAGTGCTGCCGGCAGCTACACGCGCCTGGTTACCCATGCAGAGTGAGCAACCGGGCATCTCGGTGCGCGCGCCGACGCGACCGAAGATATTGTAGTAGCCCTCTTCCATCAAGGTGTGCTCGTCCATCTTGGTGGGCGGTGCCAGCCAGAAGCGCGCCTTAACGCCTTCATCAGTGCTTTCGAAGAGTTTGCCTGCGGCGCGGAAGTGACCAATGTTGGTCATACACGAGCCGATGAACACTTCGTCAACTTGGTCGCCGGCGACTTCAGAGAGCAGTTTGGCATCGTCGGGGTCGTTCGGGCAGCAGACGACTGGCTCGTTGACATCAGCCAGGTCAATTTCGATCACCGCGGCGTACTCGGCATCGGCATCGGCACTCATCAGTGATGGGTTGGCCAGCCACTCTTCCATCTTGGCGGCGCGGCGCTCAAGTGTGCGCGCATCGCCGTAACCTTCGCTGACCATCCAGCGCAATAAGGTGATGTTTGAGCGCAAGTATTCTGCAACCGAGTCTTCTGAGAGCTTAATCGTACAGCCAGCCGCAGAGCGCTCAGCAGAGGCATCAGAGAGCTCAAATGCTTGCTCAACAGTGAGTGTATCGAGGCCTTCGATTTCGAGGATGCGGCCCGAGAAGAAGTTCTTCTTGCCTTTCTTCTCAACGGTCAACAAGCCCTCTTTTATGCCGTAGTAGGGGATAGCATGTACCAGATCGCGCAGTGTGATACCGGGCTGCATTTCGCCTTTAAAGCGCACCAGGACCGATTCGGGCATATCTAGCGGCATAACACCGGTAGCGGCAGCAAAGGCTACCAAGCCAGAACCGCCGGGGAACGAAATACCCATAGGGAAACGGGTGTGTGAATCGCCGCCGGTACCGACGGTGTCGGGCAGCAGCATGCGGTTCAGCCAGCTGTGAATAATACCGTCGCCTGGGCGCAGTGAAACACCGCCACGGTTCATAATGAAATCGGGCAGAGTGTGCTGGGTCTCAACATCCACCGGCTTGGGGTAGGCGGCGGTGTGACAGAACGACTGCATGACCAGATCAGTAGAAAAGCCGAGGCAAGCCAAGTCTTTGAGTTCGTCGCGGGTCATCGGGCCGGTAGTATCTTGCGAGCCAACGGTGGTCATTTTGGGTTCGCAGTAAGTGCCGGGGCGCACGCCCTCTACACCACAAGCTTTGCCGACCATTTTCTGCGCCAAGGTGTAACCTTTATTACTCTCTACGGGCTCTTCGGGCTTGCGGAATAAGTCTGATGGCGGCAGGCCTAGGTGTTCGCGCGCGCGCTGAGTCAAGCCGCGACCGACAATCAGATTGATACGGCCGTCGGCTTTCACTTCGTCGAGGATAACTTCAGATTTAAATTCGAATTCGCTCAACACTGCGCCAGATTCGCTGAGAATTTTGCCGTCGTAAGGGCGGATTTCAATAATATCGCCGTAGTTGATCTCATCGACAGGAGCTTCAAAGACCAGTGCGCCAGCATCTTCCATAGTGTTGAAAAAGATCGGTGCTACTTTACTGCCGATACAGATGCCACCAGAGCGCTTGTTGGGTACGCCGGGCATATCTTCACCGAAGAACCACAAAACGGAGTTGGTAGCAGATTTGCGCGAAGAGCCGGTGCCGACGACGTCGCCGACAAAAGCAACCGGTAAGCCCTGGGCTTTAAGCTCGTCGATTTGTGCCATTGGGCCGGTGACGCCGTGCTCTTCGGGGGTGAGGCCATCGCGAGTCATTTTGTAAGCGGCGCGTGCGTGCAGCGGGATATCGGGGCGCGACCACGCGTCTTGAGCGGGTGAGAGGTCATCGGTGTTGGTTTCACCGGTCACTTTGAAGACAATCGCTTTAATGCTCTCTGGAACGCTGTCGTTCTCGCTAAACCATTCGGCATCGGCCCAAGACTGCATCACCGCTTTAGCGTGCTCATTGCCAGCATCGGCGCGCTCGGCGACATCGTGAAATGCATCAAAAACCAGCAGTGTGGTTTTCAATTGGTCGGCAGCTGAGGCGGCCAGTTCTGCATCGTCTAACAGCTCAACCAGCGTAGCGACGTTGTAGCCGCCGTGCATATTGCCCAGTAGCTCTACCGCTGCGGCGCGATCGATGAGAGGTGAGCTGACTTCACCCTTGACTAGGCTAGAGAGAAACGCGGCCTTGACGTAGGCGGACTCATCGACACCGGGCGGTACGCGGTTTGCAATCAGATCGAGCAAAAATGCTTCTTCACCTGCGGGTGGGTTTTTGAGTAGCTCAACCAGAGCGGCAGTCCACTCGGGCGTAAGTGGTTTAGGCGGAATACTCAATTCTGCACGTTCGGCGACGTGGGCGCGATAAGCTTCTAACACGAGATGCTTCTCCTTTTGCGGGTCAATGGACGATAATTTAGCGCAATCCTTAGGCAGGGGATGCGAATAAAGCGCATAGATTATACGTTAATAGAGGGGCATGGAGAAGCGATAACCACTGCCTATTGGTCTAATGCAGAACTTAATTATAATTATAATTTTACTTTATAAGTAATTGATAATATTGGATTCCTAGGATTAATAATATTGCCCTTTGAGAGTATTGAAGTAAGTTATAGCGGCTATATTTGCAGATCCGATTAGCGGCGTGTGTGCCGCTCTGGGTATAATGCCACCAGGCTGGATAGAGCTGTCCTAATCTGCAATGTAAGGCGAACAGATGCTAGAAGAAATTGAGAATTTTTTACCCTGTGCAACTCCTGCTCGATGGATTGAAAATGCGCTGGCGCACCCTGAAATTTTGCTGATTGATCATGCCAACTGTGAGAAAAAAGCTGCCAGTACGGCGATGAATTTGATCTACCGTTACACCGATGATTTTGACTTGCTCAATAAAATGTCACGCTTGGCGCGTGAAGAGCTGCGTCACTTTGAACAGGTATTAGCCTTGATGAAAAAACGTGGTGTAGCTTATAGCCATGTCGACGCGGCTCGTTATGCGACGGGTATGCGCAGCGAGGTTCGCAACAACTCCAGCGTTGCAGGTAAAGAGAAGCTGGTGGATATCTTGGTAGTAGGGGCCTTTATTGAGGCGCGTTCGTGCGAGAGATTTGCCGCACTGGCGCCCCATGTCGACAGTGAGCTGGGTGGTTTTTACAGCTCACTCCTCAAGTCTGAAAGCCGCCATTTTAAAGATTATCTGACTTTGGCTGGTCGATATGCTAGCGATCAGGATTTAGCAGAGCGGGTGACTCTTTTTGCTGGATTGGAGCAGACTCTGATCGAGTCGCCGGATGATCAGTTCCGTTTCCACTCCGGCCCGTTAGCTGCGTAGTGTTTTACAGGCATAAAAAAACCGGCCAGTGGCCGGTTTTTTTATTAACGCTAGTTTCAGCGTTTGTCGACAGGGACAAAGTCGCGGAGATCAGCACCGGTGTAGAGCTGGCGCGGGCGACCGATACGATAAGGGTTGCTGATCATCTCATTCCAGTGCGAGATCCAGCCAACAGTGCGGCCAGTGGCAAAGATTACAGTGAACATCTCGACGGGAATGCCGAGTGCTTTGAGGATAATGCCTGAGTAGAAATCGACGTTGGGGTAGAGGTTCTTGCTGACAAAATATTCGTCTTCAAGGGCGATGCGCTCAAGTTTCTTGGCTAAGCGGAACAGTGGGTCGTTCTCAAGGCCCAGAACTTCAAGCACTTCATCGCAAGTCTGGCGCATCACGGTGGCGCGTGGATCGTAGTTTTTGTAAACGCGGTGGCCAAAGCCCATCAGACGGAATGGGTCGTTTTTGTCCTTGGCGCGAGCTACGAATTCGGCGCAGCGATCTTCGTGACCGATCTCTGCCAGCATCGTCAGTACTGCTTCGTTGGCGCCACCGTGAGCAGGCCCCCACAAAGCGGCAATGCCGGCTGCAATACAGGCGAATGGGTTGGCGCCAGAAGAGCCCGCTAAGCGAACAGTAGAAGTAGAGGCATTTTGTTCGTGATCGGCGTGGAGCAAGAAGATGCGGTCCATCGCTTTGGCCAGTGCCGGGTGGACTTCATACTCTTCGCACGGTGTTGCAAACATCATGCGCAAGAAGTTCTCAGAGTAGCCCAGGCTGTTGTCGGGGTAGATGAACGGCTGGCCAACAAAGTGTTTGTGGCACATCGCAGCCAGTGTCGGCATTTTAGCGATCAAGCGATGCGCAGAGATAGTGCGGTGCTCTTGGTCGGTGATATCCAGCGAATCGTGATAGAAAGACGACATTGCGCCAACTGCGCCGCAAAGCATCGCCATAGGGTGTGCGTCGTAACGGAAGCCGCTGAAAAAGCTCTCCATAGAGCGCGACACCATAGTGTGGCGGCGAATAATGTTTTCAAATTTAATTTTTTCAGCGGCAGAGGGCAGGTGACCTTCGAGCAGCAAGAAACAAGTTTCCAGGTAATCTGAGTGCTCTGCGAGCTGCTCGATGGGGTAGCCGCGATGCAAAAGAACACCCTTGTCGCCATCAATATAGGTTATTTCTGACTGACAAGATGAGGTGGCAGCAAAGCCGGGGTCGTAGGTGAAGAAGCCGTGGCTGCCGAGGGCGCCGACGTCGATAACGTCTTGGCCGATAGTGGGAGAGTATATGGGCAGCTCGATAGGCGCTTGCCCGTCGATGGTGAGAGTGGCTTTGCGGTCTGTCATAAAAGTTCCTCGGAGGTGTTGGCCGATCGCATAAATTCGACTGGCAACTATAGGGTCTCGCGCCGATATGTCAACTTGGCTGGGACGTACAATGGTCTTATTGATCGCTTTATTTGTTGAGAGGCTTGAACATTATAACGATATTGGCTGGCGCAGCGTGATTGGCAGCAACTAAAAGCATTAAAAATGCCGCGATTGTTGGCTGTGCGCAGGATTGCTCGGTGAATAGGTGGTTTTTGCAGGCTGCCGGTGAGCTTGGGTTTGCACGATCCCCATCGTCTTTGTCGCCGGCATGACAATGTTGGCTATTTTGTTGGTGAATGGCTTTGGTTAGCCTTTGTACGGGAATTTTTGATGCTGGGAATGGCTGTGCACGGGGCGTTAAGGCGGGGGAGTTCACCAAACCGGACTAAGGTCGAGCATATTTTGTCATTTTAAAGACATTGTGCCGTTGTATTGCCAATGGGCTGCACCTATAATTTGCCCGCCGTTTTGGGGTGTTGTCAGCAACCGTGGCCGCACCACAATTTTTAATTTCCGCAGAGTTCGCTCTCGGTCTCACTTTATAAGGTGTATTCAACGTGAAACAGAACAGACCTGTTAACCTTGATATCGGCACCATAAAACTGCCGATTACCTCTTATGTCTCGATATTGCATCGCGTATCAGGCGTCATCCTTTTTGCTGCAGTAGCGCTGTTTTTGTTGGCTCTCGATAGCAGTCTAGCTTCGGCTGAGTCGTTTGCCGCATTAAAGGTAACTCTCGGCAACCCGGTATGGCAATTTGTCATTTGGGCGTCACTCTCTGCACTGGGCTACCACCTGGTGTTGGGCCTGCGTCATCTGGTGATGGATTTAGGTGTGGGTGAGACTCTAGAGGGCGGACTGCTGTCAGCTAAAATCGCCGCAGTTATCGCCGTTATCGTCATTGCAGCAATCGCAGGGTGGGTTTTCGTATGGTAACTTCTGTCACTAGTTTTGGTCGCAGCGGCCTTTCGGATTGGTTGTTGCAGCGTATAACTGCCGTCATTATGACTGCTTATCTCATTTTTGTGGTGGTCTACTTCGCCGCCAATGATGTCAACTATTCTGCCTGGTTGGCACTCAATGAGAGCTTGCCAATGAAGATGTTTAGCCTTCTCACCATACTCTCTATAGCGATTCACTCTTGGATCGGTATGTGGGGCGTACTGACCGATTACGTCACGGTACGTCTTATGGGTGCAAAGGCCACCGCGCTGCGAATGGTCTTTCAGCTGGGCATGATCGCCGTGAGCTTGCTCTACGTGGTCTGGGCAATTGATATTCTCTGGGGAATCTAAGTTATGTCTAATATGCGTACAATGAGTTTTGATGGAGTTATCGTCGGCGGCGGCGGTGCAGGCATGCGCGCAGCGTTACAGTTGTCGCAGTCTGGCTACAAAACCGCAGTAATCACCAAAGTATTTCCAACTCGCTCGCACACCGTGTCGGCGCAGGGTGGTATCACTTGTGCGATCGCCTCGGATGATCCGCAGGATCAATGGCAGTGGCATATGTACGATACCGTTAAGGGCTCGGACTACATCGGCGACCAAGACGCCATCGAGTACATGTGTTCTGTAGGCCCGGAAGCGATTTTTGAGCTCGACCACATGGGTCTGCCTTTTTCGCGCACCGAAGAGGGTCGCATCTACCAGCGTCCGTTTGGCGGCCAATCTAAAGATTATGGTGAGGGCGGCCAGGCCGCGCGCACCTGTGCTGCGGCCGACCGCACCGGTCACGCGCTGTTGCACACCCTGTATCAGGGCAACGTGAAAAACAAAACAGTCTTTCTCAACGAGTGGTATGCCGTTGATATCGTCAAAAACGCCGATGGCGCTGTTGTCGGTGTTATTGCGCTGGATATTGAGACAGGCGAAACCGTTTACGTGAAGTCTAAAGCGACTGTCTTCGCCACCGGTGGAGCTGGCCGTATCTACGCCTCTACCACCAACGCCCACATCAATACCGGTGACGGTATCGGTATGGCACTGCGCGCTGGCTTCCCCGTGCAAGATATCGAAATGTGGCAGTTCCACCCGACCGGTATTGCCGGTGCGGGCACCTTGGTTACCGAAGGTTGCCGCGGTGAAGGTGGCTACTTGATCAACAAAGATGGCGAGCGTTTCATGGAGCGTTACGCGCCCAATGCCAAAGATTTGGCTGGCCGCGATGTGGTCGCTCGCTCAATGGTGTTGGAGATTCTTGAAGGTCGCGGCTGCGGCGAAAACGGCGACCACGTCTTCCTTAAACTCGACCACCTCGGTGAAGAAGTTCTGGAAAGCCGTCTGCCAGGCATTTGCGAGCTCTCGCGCACCTTTGCCCATGCCGATCCGGTGAAAGAGTCGATCCCAGTTGTTCCCACGTGTCACTACATGATGGGCGGGATTCCGACCAACGTAAATGGTCAGGCGCTCACGGTCGATAGCGAAGGCAACGATGTCATCATTCCAGGCCTTTACGCCTGTGGTGAAGTGGCATGTGTCTCTGTTCACGGTGCCAACCGTCTCGGCGGTAACTCGCTGCTCGATTTGGTTGTGTTCGGCCGCGCTTCAGGTCTGTTTATCGAGAAAACTCTGCGCGAAGGTGTTGATCTGCGCGAAGCGACTGAGAGCGATATCGAAGCGGCCATGGTTGGTCTCAACCGTATCAACAACTCTAGCTCAGGCGAAAGCGCAGGCGTGTTGCGCGCTGAACTGCAGCAGATCATGCAGAACTACTTCGGTGTATTCCGCCGCGGTGACTACATGCAAGAGGGCATTAAAAAGCTTCAAGAGTTGCGTCTGCGTATCGAAAACGTTTATGTTGAGGACAAGAGCAACGCCTTCAACACCGCGCGCATCGAGGCCCTGGAGCTACAAAACCTTCTAGAGGTAGCAGAAGCCACAGCCATTGCTGCAGAGCAGCGCAGAGAGAGCCGTGGAGCCCATGCTCGCGAAGATTTCCAAGAGCGTGATGATGAGAACTGGCTGTGCCACTCTATGTACTACCCGTTAGACAAGAGTGTCGGCAAACGCTCGGTTAACTTTACCCCGAAAACGCGCGAAGCTTTCCCCCCGAAAGCGCGCACCTACTAAGGAGACGTTGTTATGTTGACTGTCAGTGTCTATCGCTACAACCCTGAAACCGACCAAGAGCCCTACATGCAGGACTATCAGGTCGATACAAAGGGTAAAGATGTCATGGTGCTCGATGTGCTGGAGATGCTCAAAGCGCAAGATAGCTCTTTGGTTTATCGCCGCTCTTGCCGCGAGGGTGTGTGCGGATCGGACGGCATGAATATCGCCGGTAAAAACGGTCTGGCCTGTATTACACCACTCTCTGAGGTGGTTAAAAACAACAAGCTGGTCATCCGTCCGCTGCCCGGTCTGCCGGTTATCCGCGACTTGGTCATCGACATGACTCAGTTCTACGCACAGTACGAAAAGATTAAGCCGTACCTGATCAACGATACCCCAGCGCCCGCTATCGAGCGTCTGCAGAGCCCAGAAGAGCGCGCCAAGTTGGATGGGCTCTACGAGTGTATTCTGTGCGCTTGTTGTTCGACCGCTTGTCCGTCGTTCTGGTGGAATCCCGACAAGTTCATTGGCCCGTCAGGTCTGTTGCAAGCTTATCGCTTCCTCGCTGACAGCCGCGATACTGCCACAGAAGAGCGCTTGGCTGATCTTGACGATCCGTTCAGTGTCTTCCGTTGCCACGGTATCATGAACTGTGTTCAGGTCTGCCCCAAAGGGCTCAACCCGACCCGCGCAATCGGCCACATCCGCAACATGCTGTTGCGAAGCGCGGCCTAAGCGTTACTGCCAACGTCCGGTATCGCGAGGTACCGGACGTTTTGTTTTGCCAGCCCAATGTTATGGGCCAACTTTAGAGGACTGCACCCGATGCCTGAGGGCGCGCTAGAGCAATATCTTCGCTCTTCCCATTTTTCTGGTGGCAATGCTGCCTACGTCGAGGATCTTTACGACCTCTATCTCCACGACCCCGATTCGGTCTCAAGCGAGTGGCGAGCTTTCTTTGACTCTCTCCCTCGAGTAGAGGGCAATGTATCTCCAGACACATCCCACGCCACGGTGGTCAAGCATTTTGAGCTACTCGGTCGTCGTCAAGCTCGCCCCACGCCGGCTCCCGGTTCGGGAGGCATCAACAACGAGCATGAGCGCAAGCAGGTCAAAGTAGTTCAGCTGATCAGCTCCTACCGGTTCCGCGGCCACCAACAAGCCAAGCTAGATCCGCTCGGGTTGATGGTGCGCGAGCAGGTCCCCGACCTGCAGTTGGCCTTTCACGGTCTCAATGAGGCCGATTCAGATACCACTTTTCAGGCTGGCCCACTTTATATGGGTAAGCCCGAGGCAACTCTGCGCGAGATTGTCGACACTTTAGAGGCGACCTACTGCGGTAATATTGGTGCAGAGTTTATGCACATCACCTCGTTTGAGGAGAAGCAGTGGTTGGCACAGCGTTTTGAGAGCGTGCGCTGTCAGCCCACCTACGAGGGTGATGCGCGCATCGATGTGCTGCGTCGGTTGACTGCAGCAGAAGGATTAGAGAAGCATCTGGACTCTAAATACCCCGGCACCAAGCGCTTTGGCCTCGAAGGTGGCGAAAGCCTGATTCCGATGCTCGACTGCTTAGTTTGGCGCGGTGGTGAGTACGGTGCCAAAGAGGTTGTTATGGGGATGGCCCACCGCGGTCGTCTCAATGTGCTGGTCAATATTCTCGGCAAAAACCCCACTGAGCTGTTCAGTGAATTTGAAGGCAAGCGTCTGGTCAACACTTCAGGCGACGTAAAGTATCACCAAGGTTTCTCTTCCAATGTGATGACCCCTGGTGGCGAAGTGCATATGTCGCTGGGCTTCAACCCCTCTCACCTAGAAATTGCCTGCCCGGTAGTGATTGGCTCGGGGCGCGCCCGCCAAGACCGCCGCGATGACCCTGTCGGCAACACCGTTGTGCCGATCTTAATGCACGGCGACGCGGCGTTTGCCGGCCAAGGTGTTGTGATGGAGACATTCCAGATGTCTCAAACCCGCGCTTATCGCACGGGTGGTTCGGTCCACATCGTCATTAATAACCAAGTCGGTTTTACCACCAATCGCCAGGAAGATGCACGCTCAACAGAGTACTGCACCGATATTGCCAAAATGGTTCAAGCGCCGATTCTGCACGTCAATGGTGACAACCCCGACGCGGTGATGTTTGCCGCTATGTTGGCGATGGATTATCGCCATGAGTTTGGCAAAGACATTGTCCTCGATTTGGTTTGCTACCGCCGTCGCGGTCACAACGAGACTGACGAGCCTTCAGCCACTCAGCCGTTGATGTACGAGCGCATTAAAAAGCACCCAACGACACGCACGCTTTACGCTGAGAAATTGGTCAAAGAGGGTGTCATTGATCAACAGGCCGCTGACGAGATGGCCTCTAACTACCGCGCCCAACTGGATCGCGGTGAGTTTGTAGTCCACAACTTGGTGCGCGAACCAGATACCTCGCTGTTTGTCGACTGGAACCCCTATTTAGGACACGGCTGGCGCACCGAGGCTGATACCGGACTGGCGCTGACTGAGCTCAAGGAAATAGGTGCTCAGCTCGCCAGTGTCCCAGACGGTGTTCAGGTACAGCGCCAAGTAAATAAGATTTATGATGACCGGCGTAAGATGGCCGGTGGCGCTATGCCTTTGAACTGGGGTATGGCAGAGCTGCTCGCTTACGGTACGCTGTTAAAGCAAGGTTTCCCTGTGCGCTTGACGGGCCAGGATGTTGGCCGCGGAACGTTCTCGCATCGCCATGCTGTAGTTCACAATCAAAAAGATGGTGCAGCTTACTTGCCACTTGAACACATTGCCGACGACCAGCCCAGCTTTGAGATCTACGACTCGTTCCTCTCTGAAGAGGCGGTGTTGGCCTTCGAATACGGTTACTCGACCACTGCGCCCAAGGGCTTGGTGATCTGGGAGGCCCAGTTTGGTGACTTCGCCAATGGCGCACAGGTGGTTATTGACCAGTTTATTACCAGTGGCGAGCACAAGTGGGGGCGTTTGTCAGGCCTGACGATGCTGTTGCCGCACGGTTTTGAAGGGCAGGGCCCAGAGCACTCTTCAGCGCGTTTAGAGCGTTTTCTGCAGCTGTGCGCAGAGCAGAACATTCAAGTGGCGATACCGACAACGCCGGCGCAAATTTTCCATATCTTGCGCCGTCAGGCGATACGCCCCATGCGTCGTCCGCTTGTGATTATGAGCCCGAAATGGATCCTTCGTCACAAGTTGGCCACCTCGTCGCTGGACGAACTGGCAACCGGTAAATTTGAAGCGGTGCTCAAAGAGCAGCAGATTGAACCCGCTCAAGCCAAACGTCTGATTCTCTGCTCGGGCAAGGTTTATTATCATCTCTTGGAGGCTCGACAAGAGCGCGAAATTGAGGACATTGCCATTGTGCGTGTGGAGCAGCTCTACCCGTTCCCGGACCGCGAGTTAAAAGCGATCCTCGAGCAGTACAGTAATTTGCGCGATATACGCTGGTGCCAAGAGGAGCCGATGAACCAAGGGGCGTGGTACTCCAGCCAACACCATATGCGCCATGTGTTGCGCAAGACACACCCCGATCTAGTGCTCGACTATGTAGGTCGCAAAGCCTCAGCGGCTCCGGCGGCCGGTTACATGTCGATCCATCTTGAAGAGCAACAGGCATTTATCGATGAGGCCCTGTCGAGCACGGCAGAGTAAGCTGCCAAAAATCTAATTTAAATAACAAATCACTGCCCAGTAATAGGAAATTAATCATGGCAATTGAAATTAAGGCACCGACCTTCCCCGAGTCCGTTCAAGAGGGCTCTTTGGCCACTTGGCACAAGCAGCCGGGCGAGCAGGTGTCGCGCGATGAACTGTTGGTCGATATCGAAACCGATAAAGTCGTGCTCGAAGTGGTTGCACCGGCTGACGGTGTGCTCAGCGAAGTGTTGGCAGCCGAGGGTGATACCGTTCAGAGCGGCCAGCTCATTGCAAAGCTGGAAGAGGGCGCTGCAGCAGCACCTCAACCCGCCGCTGCACCGGCACAAGCTGCTGCACCCGCAGCTGCTGGCGATGCCCAGGTAAACCCTGCAGCGAAAAAACTGGCCGAAGAGCGCGGTATTGATCTCGCTACTGTCTCCGGCAGTGGTAAAGGTGGTCGCATCACTAAAGAGGATGTGCTCAACCATCAAGCCGCCCCGGCTGCTCCAGCACCGGCGCCCGCTGCGGCTCCGGCAGCCCTACCAGCTGACCTGGCCGCTGCCGGCGAGCGTGTAGAGAAGCGCGTGCCCATGACTCGTATGCGCAAGCGCATCGCTGAGCGACTGCTCGAGGTGACACAAAATACGGCATCGCTGACCACTTTTAACGAAGTGGATATGTCCGCATTGATGGATCTGCGCAAGCAGTTTAAAGAGCAGTTCGAAAAAACTCACAACGGAACCCGACTGGGCTTCATGGGGCTGTTTGTTAAAGCAGCGGTAGAGGCACTCAAACGCTACCCTTCAGTCAATGCCTCTATCGACGGCAATGACATTGTCTACCACGGTTACCAGGATGTTGGTGTCGCGGTCTCTTCTGAGCGCGGTTTGGTCGTGCCAGTATTGCGCAACGCCGAGAACATGAGCGTGGCGGATATCGAAGGCGGCGTCTACGAATACGCTATGAAAGCCCGCGAAGGCAAACTCTCTATCGAAGAGATGAGCGGCGGTACGTTTACCATCACCAACGGCGGTGTATTCGGCTCGCTGCTATCAACGCCCATTATCAACCCGCCGCAGACAGCTATCTTGGGTATGCACAAAATCCAAGATCGTCCGATTGCCGTCGATGGCCAAGTCGTCATTCGGCCGATGATGTATCTGGCACTCTCTTACGATCATCGCTTAATTGATGGCAAAGAAGCGGTGCAATTCTTGGTTGCGATCAAAGAGATGATCGAAAACCCAGCTAAAATACTGCTAGAAATCTGATCAATTGACCCAGCAAACAGTTCGAGGAAAGTTATGAGTGAAGTAAAAGAGTACGATGTTGTCGTCATTGGCAGTGGCCCGGCAGGTTACGTCGCCGCTATTCGCGCCGCTCAGCTCGGTCTAAAGACAGCCTGTATTGAAAAATGGCAAAACCACGAAGGCAAAGGTGTCAATGGCGGCACCTGCTTGAACGTAGGTTGTATCCCCTCCAAAGCCTTGCTCGACAGCTCCTATAAATACCATGAGGCTGCCCACGATCTGGGCGTACACGGTATTGCGGCCGATGGCGTTAAAATTGATATCGCCGCCATGCTGGCGCGCAAAAACAAAATCATCGATCAGCTGACCGGCGGCATTGCCGGTTTGTTCAAAGCCAACGGTGTCGATGCACTTTATGGTACCGGTAAACTGCTCGCCGGTTCGGTTGTCGAATTTACGGCCACCGACGGCAGCGTTGAACAGCTAGCCGCGAAAAATGTCATTTTGGCCACCGGTTCGCGCCCAATCGATATCCCGGTCGCTCCGGTCGATAACGAAGTTATTTTGGACTCTACCGGTGCCCTAGAAATTGATGCCGTGCCCGGCCGTTTAGGTGTTATCGGTGCCGGTGTGATCGGCCTCGAGTTGGGTTCAGTTTGGAACCGTCTTGGATCAGACGTTGTGCTGCTTGAGGCGCTGGACGATTTCTTGGCCATTATGGACAAAGCTATCGCCAAAGAGACTAAAAAAATCTTTGCCAAGCAAGGCCTCGACATCCGGCTCGGTGCCCGAGTGGTGGGCACTAACGTGGTCGGTAAAGGCGCTAAACGTCAAGTAGAAGTGACCTATCAGAGCAATGACGGTGGCGAACACACCGAGCTCTTCGATAAGTTAATTGTCTGTGTCGGCCGTCGTGCCTACACCGACGGTTTGCTGGCGGCAGACAGCGGTGTGCAGCTTGACGAGCGCGGTTGCGTGTTCGTCAATGACCAGTGTGAAACCAATGCCCCCGGTGTATGGGCAGTGGGTGACCTGGTGCGCGGCCCCATGTTGGCGCACAAAGGCTCAGAAGAGGGCGTGATGGTGGCGGAGCGAATCGCTGGCCACAAGGCCCAATTGAACTACGATATTATCCCCAACGTTATATATACTCACCCAGAAGTCGCCTCAGTAGGGCGGACCGAAGAGCAGGTTAAAGCTGCCGGTGAGCCCTACAATGTCGGTACCTTCCCCTTCGCTGCCAGTGGCCGTGCAATGGCTGCCAACGATACTGATGGGATGGTGAAAATTATCGCTCACGCAGAAACAGATCGCATTTTGGGAGCCCATATTGTCGGCCCCAGCGCCGCTGATCTGGTTCAACAAGTGGCGATTGCGATGGAATTTGGCTCCAGCGCAGAAGATTTGGGTATGACTGTATTTGGTCACCCGACGCTCTCTGAAGCGGTTCACGAAGCGGCTCTAGCGGTCAATGGCAATGCAATTCATATTGCCAACCGCAAACGTCGTTAAGTAGCGCTTTAGGAGTTTTATCGCTGCGTGCAACGCGCCAGCACTTTGTTCACTTGTTTACGGGAAGTTGATATGAATCTCCATGAATACCAGGGGAAACAGCTGTTCGCCGAATACGGCCTGCCTGTCTCTAAAGGCATTGCAGCTGAAACAGTCCAAGAAGCGGTCGCAGCGGCCGATGTTATCGGCGGTGGCCAATGGGTAGTTAAGGCCCAAGTACACGCCGGTGGTCGCGGTAAAGCGGGTGGCGTTAAGCTGGTTACCAGCAAAGACGAAATCGAAGCTTTCGCTCGCCAGTGGCTGGGAAAAAACCTGGTTACCTACCAAACTGATGCTGCTGGTCAGCCTGTCAGCCGTATTTTGGTCGAGACCTGCACCGACATCGCCGATGAGCTCTACCTCGGTGCTGTGGTTGATCGCTCAACTCGCCGCATTGTTTTCATGGCCTCCACCGAAGGCGGTGTAGAGATCGAGAAAGTTGCCGAAGAGACGCCAGAAAAGATCCTCAAAGTAGAAGTTGATCCACTGACCGGCGCGCAGCCTTACCAAGGCCGCGAGCTCGCTTTTAAGCTCGGTCTGCAAGGCGAGAACATCAAGCAGTTCGTGCACATTTTCTTGGGCTTGGCTAAATTGTTCCAAGACTACGATATGGCTCTCTTGGAGATTAACCCGCTGGTTATCACCGAGCAGGGCAACCTGCACTGCTTGGATGCCAAAATTGGTATCGATGGCAATGCCATGTATCGCCAACCCAAACTTAAAGAGTTCCACGATCCAAGCCAAGAAGATGCCCGCGAAGCTCACGCTGCTGCATGGGATCTTAATTATGTTGCACTAGACGGCAACATTGGCTGCATGGTCAACGGCGCAGGCCTGGCCATGGGTACCATGGACATCGTTAAACTACACGGTGGCGAACCGGCTAACTTCCTCGATGTAGGTGGTGGCGCGACCAAAGAGCGTGTGGTTGAAGCGTTTAAAATTATTCTCTCTGACAGCAACGTAAAAGCGGTACTGATCAACATCTTTGGCGGTATCGTGCGCTGTGATCTGATCGCCGAAGGCGTTATCGGCGCAGTAGAAGAGGTGGGTGTACAGGTGCCGGTAGTTGTCCGTCTCGAAGGTAACAACGCCGAACTGGGCACGCAAAAATTGGCTGAGTCTGGGCTGGCAATCATCGCCGCAACAAGCCTGACAGATGCTGCAGAAAAAGTAGTTGCCGCAGCGGAGGGCAAATAAGCATGGCTATTCTGATCAATAAAGAGACCAAAGTGATCTGCCAAGGTTTTACTGGCGGGCAGGGTACATTCCACTCTGAACAAGCGATCGAGTACGGCACAAAAATGGTTGGCGGTGTTACTCCAGGCAAAGGCGGCACGACCCACCTCGGCCTGCCAGTATTCAATACCGTTGCCGACGCCGTCGCCGCCACTGGTGCCGAAGCTTCGGTTATCTATGTTCCTGCACCTTTCTGTAAAGACTCTATCCTCGAAGCGGCCAATTCAGGTATTCAGCTGATTGTCTGTATCACCGAAGGTATTCCCACGCTGGATATGCTCGAGTGCAAAGTTAAGTGCGACGAGCTAGGCGTTCGCCTAATCGGCCCCAACTGCCCAGGCGTTATCACCCCAGGCGAATGCAAAATCGGCATTATGCCCGGCCACATTCACCTGCCCGGCAAAGTGGGTATTGTGTCGCGCTCAGGCACCCTCACTTACGAAGCGGTCAAGCAAACGACCGATTTCGGTTTTGGCCAATCAACCTGTGTGGGTATCGGCGGCGATCCGATCCCCGGCTCTAACTTTATCGACATTCTTGAAATGTTCGAAAAAGACCCCGCTACCGAAGCGATTGTGATGATCGGCGAAATTGGCGGCACCGCAGAAGAAGAGGCGGCGGCTTATATTAAAGCTAACGTCACCAAGCCTGTAGTCTCCTACATTGCCGGTGTAACTGCACCTGCCGGTAAACGTATGGGTCACGCCGGCGCGATCATCTCTGGCGGTAAAGGTACAGCAGATGAGAAGTTTGCTGCGCTGCAAGATGCCGGTGTTAAAACCGTTCGCAGCTTGGCGGATATCGGCAATGGCCTGAAAGAGCTGACCGGTTGGTAATAGCTCAAAGCCTAAACGCGTTAGGCAAAATCTAGCGCAACCCTATTAAACCCCGGCTTGCCGGGGTTTAGTCTTTTTAGGCAGGGCTTATGGCCACTGCTGTAAAGGTTGCAGGTTATCACTCTCCCAGCACCAGTTGGGGTCTCTGTCCCAAAGTAGCGTGAGAGCGGGGAAGCCAGAGCGTATTGGCAGCGGTGGCAGTAGAGTTTCATCGAAGTGCTCGTACTCACCTGACGCTGGGTTGAGGTATCCGTGAAGTACTTTGCTCTTACGATAACTAAAGCGCAGTGACAGATAGAGCCCCTCGCAGTTTTGTAATTCAAATCGGTTGGCATACCAGCCATACCCTGTGATTCCCCTCGCAAACAAGTCAAGTTGCCCATGAAAATAGAGGCCAAGCTCTTCGCCATAATCGCCGATCCCAAACAACGTAAGGGGCTCGTTGAGCCAGCTGCCGTAAAACGCCAACCGACATCGGTTGAACTCCTCGGGTAGTTGCGCCAGCTTCTGTGCTAGTTCAATCATTATTGAGCACACTATTTTTCGGGTAGCAGCTGTAGCATTTCTCCCAAGCTTCGCCTTCGCCGCGCTTTAGAAACGTAAGGGCAGGGAAATTGTGATGGATATTGAACCAGTCTTTATAGACACGCTCGATATCATTGGCATTAGTAGTGTATAAAACTTTGCCGTTGATAGACTGAAAACGCTTCCAATTTACTCGCTCTGGCCTGCTCAAGTAACTTTCCTCCACAAAAGAGTAATAAATTTCTTTGGCAAACATAACATCAACTCGATCCTGAAAGGTTTTGACCTCTTGTGGATGGCGTATTTTTAGAATTACACTATTATTTTTTGCTGTTAGCGTTAGCCAATCGTTTTTTTCCGTAAAACTTTCAAAATCGTATCCCGCGTCTGGTCTGCCGCCTACCCAGCTCCCATAGAAGCCGAGATCACCTCCAATATAATTAAGAGAGTGCTCCTCAATAAGATTTGTTAACTCGAATCTGGCCATTTGAGTCTCGCAAAGTGAATTAGATAGCTCTTTTTTAATATTCTTATTTCTATTGATGTGCATTAGGTACGCATCTAGCACGGTGGAACCATTGGCCAGACTGAAGTGTATTTAATTTGCCCGGTCAATTGATCAGTCCTACTTCTGTCTTCAAAATAGTATTCCGTCAATCCACCTTTTACATAGTAATTATATCTCTTTTCTTCCCACTCTAATGCAGGCCGCACCTCCATGCCTAATCTACTTTTCAAAATGCCTATGACCATTTTTTCGCAGCTATTGCCTCTTGGCAAACCAGCTGCATCCCGAAAATTGGGAACTATAATCGGATTCACTGGCGTCCATGATCGTCCGTCTATGGGTGACTCATCACCATATACTCTAAAAATAGTTTCCTGAAATTCATAATCTATAGCTTCTTCGACAACCTTTAACTTGATAACGATTTTTGCAACTTTATAAATTATTCTGCCACACGTTATTGCTACTGGCACGACAGCCGGTATTGCTATAACAAAATTGTTGGCAACTGGAGCTGTTTCGCAGTACTCATCGCTACCTAGTGGCACCTCCTGATTGATTTGTTGTGCGAACTTTTCAGTGACGTTAGCTGCTTGAGTCTGGTTAATTTGGTCTAAAGGTATCTGACTGATTTCCTCAAATGCATCCGCTGTCTCTTTGGCTGCTTTGCTGTAGTTTTCTTCATCAAAGCCGCCGCCAACCTCCACAATTCGATTAGACTCTACCCACTGGTAACAGAGTGCACTGCTATAGAGGTAAAGACAGCCCCCCCCCGAGATACCAATCGCCGACAAAGCCCGACAAGTTGTCACCATTACCACTGCCGTGCAATGACAAGCCATTCTGCAGTGCTTGGTTCAGCTGGGTAGCAGTAAATACTCTTTGGTAGATAACACCTATATTGCCGGACACTTGTATCCAGCTGCAAAAATAGCTGCTGCACCATTGAAAATAACCCGATACGTACTCTAATACACTTACACGAAGCGCCTCTTGAGCGATCTGTACGGCGGCGTCAAAGTAGTTTCGATCGGCTGCCCAGCCGTACATGTCGTCGAGATACATGTCCAGCGCTTTATCTATTGCCGTAGCTGCTTTTGCATTGCCATTAAAAAGTACGCCGCTAGAGAATACTAGCTGGTCTAGCATGGATGAATTATCGGGCTCAAAGACGTTTACAATTAAATCAACGTAACCATCGATATTGATATCCTCGAGTGTTATCTGCGCATTTAATAGTGGCCATTGCGAAGCTCTGGAGAGCTGGATTTCGCTAGGGGAGGCGAGTGGCACCAGTTGAGATGTGGCTTCTTGAAGAAGCAGTGTTTTGTAGATAACGCCGTTATTTTTATCGCCACCCGTCAGACGCGCAATGAACAAATCCATGAGTCCATCGTTATTTAGATCGCCTATGCGAGCTTCAAATGTATATTGACTCTGCTCGTGAGAGTTGTCTTGATCTGGCGGCGCCGCTCCAACTACTACAGAAATGCTGTGGCTGTAGCTGGTTGACCAATTGGCACCAAGCTGTCCAATACGGTAGTAATAAACGCCGTTGGATCGACCCGTTATGGCGACCTCATCTCGACCGAAAGAGCCACTTATTGCCTGCCATGTACCTTCTGCCTGTCTCTCTTCAAGCCAGCCTACTGAGCCGCCAAGATCAACAGTAAAAGTACCATCGAGACTCGCGCCAGGCGCGATAGGTGGTTGCACAGCGGCCTGTGCCGTAGAGCTGCAGATGACTATCAAAAACAGTGAAAACAGTGAGACCAGTCTGATTTTAGCGAATAAAGCCTCCAATAATTGTCTCATTGGCTCCACTCCCCATTGCCTGGTTACAGCTTAGGTGACTGCTCAAGGTCGAGGATTTTATGAAAAGGGTAGAGCTTGCTTTTGTTAAGCGCTGACAAAGAGTGTAGCTGACTCATGGCGATAAATTTGCCTGCGAGCTCTTCGCCATATTTGTGAGCCAAATCAGTGTGGCGATGGTTAATCGCATCCAGTAATTGCTCTTTATCTCTTGGGTCTTGCATTGATTCGCCACCATGGGCGTTAGCGATAGCTGCCTCATGGTTACGCACGATTTGGTGCGCATCGACAATCTCTTTATCGGTTAAGCCATATTGTTTACCTAGTCCATAAATGTAAGAAAAATAAATGTCTAAAGTAGCCCAGATTTTTAAAGCATCTTGCTCGCCGAGTGATTTTATGAGCCGTAATCCGGTCTCTCCGTTGATCCTTTGAGGTGGCTCGCCAGCTTTACGGTCGGGACTGCTCAGTAGAGCATAGGTTTGTCGGTAGCTCTGTTCTGTGAACGAGATATTGAGCATGCGCAGCTGATCAGCCAATGGTGAGTCCCGCAGGGAATACTCGTAAAATGATGTATCTGAAAGGACATCCTTTGCTGGGTCATGGTTGGCTGTGGGGTCTATGGCACCTGAGAAGATGCCTTTGGCCTGACTGAGCTGGGCATCTTGTAGTGCAATTTGTTCGGCGGAGCTCATAAACGAGTAAATATCGCCCAGTGGGAAAAACATAAACGAGAAAAGTGGGTCATTTTCCGCTTCAGGGCCAAACTCGGCGACCAATGTTTTTCGTACTTGGGCAAACCTTTGGTAGCTTTTCTCGACTGACTGCAGTTGTTCAATGTGCGATGAGCTGGTCCAGTAGTTGCTGGACGAAGGATTATTACAGTCACCGCCGCAGTTTAAATAATGTAACAAGATGATTTTGGCATGCTGATCGGAAAGCCCTTGCTGGCGAAGTTGTTGGTATGTGATGTTGGAGTTCTGCTCAACTGCTGTATCAGCAGCTACAGGGAGTGTCTGTGCCGGCCGGTTTTCTTCGCTGCAGCCGCTGGAGAAGGCAACCGTAAAGATCAATAGCGGGGCAAACAGGCTGAATTTAAAAGTTAGAAGGCGACGGCCCAGCCAGCCGTAAAAGTTTGAGTGGTGAAAAGTGTTTGAAGTAAGTGACATGGCAGTACCTCTGCGGTGGTGATTTCTAGGGCGGCATAAAATCAAAATAGTCGTGCGCTTTTGGATCCGCTGTAGCTCCCAAGAGCTAACCCATAGGGCTTGAAAGTAGGAAATCAGCGGTTGAAATCGCTCGTGCAGCCCCCATCTACTGATTTGTGTGTAACAGCTCATTTTGATCTGTTGCCATCTGTTAACCCGTATTGATGAGGACCACCATGACCGAGCAAGCCGAAGCTACATCCGCCAACACCACTGCCAGCGGCGCAGAGAAAATGGGCTTTCAAACCGAAGCCAAGCAGCTGCTGCATTTAATGATTCACTCGCTTTACTCCAATAAAGAGATCTTCCTGCGCGAGTTGATCTCCAACGCTTCTGACGCGGCCGACAAGCTGCGCTTTGAGGCGCTTGGCAACGGCGATTTGTTTGAGGGTGAGAGCGATCTACAAATCCGTATCGGTTTTGACGGCGACGCTAAAACCGTGACGATTTCGGATAACGGTATCGGTATGAGCCGCGAGGATGCGATTGCCAATTTGGGTACGATCGCCCGTTCGGGTACCGCTGAGTTTTTAAGTAACTTAAGCGGTGACCAAAAGAGCGACTCTCAGCTTATCGGCCAGTTTGGTGTCGGCTTTTACTCGGCATTCATCGTTGCTGACCGAGTCGTGGTCGAGAGCCGCCGCGCCGGTCTACCCAGCAGTGAAGGGGTGCGCTGGAGCTGTAGCGGTGAGGCCGATTTTGAAATTGAAACTATAGAGCGCGCCCAGCGCGGCACCACGATTACGCTTCATCTTAAGAGCGACGAGGCGGAGTTCGCCAACGACTGGCGTTTGCGCTCAATTGTCAAAAAGTACTCAGACCATATCGCCATACCGGTGCAGATGCTCAATACTCCACCGCCAGCGGAAGAGGGTGAAGAGCAGGCCCCCGCAGAGTGGCAGGCAGTCAATGATGCCGAGGCGCTCTGGACTCGCTCTAAAAGCGATCTGCAAGATGAAGATTACAAAAGTTTCTACCGCATGGTCTCGCACGACTTCGCAGAGCCACTCACCTGGAGCCACAACAAGGTTGAAGGCAAACAAGAGTACACAAGTTTGTTGTATATCCCTGGAATGGCGCCCATGGATCTCTACCAGCGTGAAGGGGTTCGCGGCATTAAGCTCTATATTAAGCGCACCTTTATTATGGACGACGCCGAGCAGTTCTTGCCGCTCTACCTGCGTTTTGTCAAAGGTGTTCTGGATAGTGCCGATCTACCGCTGAATGTCTCGCGCGAAATCCTGCAAAAAACTCCACTGGTCGATAGTATCCGCTCGGCGCTCACCAAGCGCGTATTAGACATGCTCAACAAGCTGAGTAAAGACGAAGAGCAGTACGCTAAGTTTTGGAGCCAGTTCGGCCCAGTGTTGAAAGAGGGTGTTGCCGAAGATACCGGCAACCAAGAGAAAGTGGCTAAGTTGCTGCGCTTTGCTAGCAGCAGTAGCGAAGATGATGCTCAAAATGCTACTTTGACTGGTTATATCGAGCGTATGCGCGAAGGTCAAAACAAAATTTACTACCTGACTGGCGACAGCCTAACCGTACTGCGCAACAGCCCCTATCTTGAGGTGTTCCGCAAGCACGGTGTTGAGGTACTGTTGATGGCCGATCGTGTTGACGAGTGGATGATGGGCTATCTACGCGAGTTTGATGGCAAGCAGTTCCAGGATGTCGCGCGCGGCGAGCTGGATCTTGCCGAGCTGGGTATTGAAGAGCCAGCCAAACAAGATGAGCAGAAAGATGGCGACAAAGAGAGTAGCGAAGGTGTTGCCGCGCGTATCCAAGAGCTGCTCGGAGAGCGGGTCGATAGCGTACGTGTCACTCGCAGGCTCACCGATTCGCCGGCGTGCCTGGTCATTGGCGACAATGATGTCGGCGACCAGATGCGGCAAATCTTCGCTGCGGCGGGACAAGCTGTGCCCGAGTCAAAGCCGATATTGGAAATCAACGAGCAGCACCCCTTGGTGGCGCGACTGGACAGTGAGAGTGATGAAGCTCTAGCCGCGACTCTGGCTGGGTTGCTCTACGACCAAGCGGCGCTGGCTGCCGGTAAAACCCTCGATAACCCAGCCCACTTTGTGCGCGAGATCAATCGCTTTATGTTCAGTTAAGTGCAGGCTGTGCGGCGCTGCAATGTGCGCCGCGCCGGCCTATAATGGTGGCCGGGAAATGACCTCCATAGATGTAACGGTCTTTGGAGGTTTTTTTTGTAGTTTTTAGGGTGGCAGCGTACCCACTGGAGTAGTGATTATGACAACAGTTGCAGTTCTCGGCGGAGGCAGCTTTGGCACAGCAATGGCTAATATGATAGCCGCCAATGGCCATGCAGTGACGCTGTGGATGCGCGATGCTGAGGCGGCAGCCACTACCACAGCCAGCCGGCGCAACAGCCGTTACCTGCCTGATTACGCGCTCGAAGAGAGCCTGCAAATCAGTGCCGATTTAGCCACAGCGGTCAACTCGGCCGAAGTGGTTTTTTTTGCTGTGCCCAGCAAGTCTCTGCGCCAGTTGGCCAGTGACGTAGCTCCACTAGTTGCCGACAGGGCAGGCTTAGTCAGTATGGCCAAAGGGGTTGAGGCCGACAGTTTTCTGCTGCCCAGCCAGATTATCGAACAAGAGCTACCCAACCACGATATTGCTGTGATCAGTGGCCCCAATCTGGCTGCCGAGATCTGTCAGCGGCAGATTACCGCCACGGTGGTAGCCAGCGACTCTGCGCCGCTGTGTGCACAGGTGCAAGAGCTTATCGCCTCTGATTATTTTCGTGTTTACGCCAATAGCGATCGCTTTGGTGTAGAGCTAGCCGGTGCCCTGAAAAACATTTACGCGATTGTCGCCGGAGTTGTCGCGGCTATGGGTATGGGCCAAAACAGCCGCGCAGTCATGCTGACACGCAGCTTAGCAGAGATGAGCCGCTTTGCCGTGCAGCTGGGGGCCGACCCCATGACCTTTCTCGGCCTCAGCGGGGTGGGGGATCTCTACGTCACCTGTAGCTCCCCACTTAGCCGCAACTACCAAGTGGGCTTTGAGCTGGGCAACGGCAAAGGGCTCGATGAGGCGATTGCCGCCGTCGGCCAAACTGCAGAGGGAGTTAATACCACCTGCTTAGTGGTTGCCAAAGCGGCTGAGCTGGGTGTTTACATGCCACTGGCTAATGCGCTCGCCGCAATCCTCTTTGAACAGCGCTCAATTGGCAGTTTGCTGCGTGATATGATGAGTGCAGAACAGGGCCACGACGTTGAATTTGCTACCCCGCGCTAGCGCCTCAACCAGGAGAAAATATTATGAGTGACCGAGCCAATATGCCTATTTTAAATCCACAGTTGTGGCTGCGCCTGGCTTACATTGTGCTGTTTTCCGTGTTGGCTATGGCCGCACGCCTAGTGGTGATGGTCGTTATCGCGGCACAATTTGTTTGGGTGGCGGTAACGGGCAGCGACAATACCAACCTGCGCTCGTTTGGCGACAGCGTCGCTAGCTGGCTCTATGCTGCAGTGCGCTACTTAACTTTTAACACCAATAACAAGCCGTTTCCATTTGATGAGTGGCCCGAGCCGCGCAGTAGTAGTGGTTTTCAGCTGCAGGTTGAAGATGAAATTGCTGAAGGTGAGTTTGTGCCTGCCAACGAGCAGAGCGATGACAACGACCAGACTCACCAAAACTAGTCTGTGCTGAACCTCTTTTTACTGCGCCACGCCGAGGCTGAGCCTTTTTCACCTTTTGGCGACAGCCAGCGGCCGCTCTCTCATGGTGGCCGCGAGCAGCTGAATGCGCTGCTAGCCCGACGCCATGATCAGCTACAAGAGGCGGGTCTATGGCTAGTTAGCCCCTATTTGCGCACCCAGCAAACCTGTCAGCATCTTTACTTCGGCGCAGGCAGTGTAGAGACTATCGAGCAGTTAACGCCTGAGAGTCATTGCACAACGGCCATTACGGCAATCGATACAGCTATACAATCTCTGCCCAACAGCGATCAAACTCAAAGCGTTGTCGCAGTGACTCATATGCCGTTGATTGGCGATCTTATCGAGCAGCTGTGCGGCCAGCGTATCGGCGTTTCTACGGCGGCCTTAACCCTAATCCAATTTGACATTTTTGGCCCGCAACTGGGTACATTATTGTGGAGCGATAATCCGTGATTGTGAGCAACACCCTATGAGTTTAGACAAAGCCGGATTGGCTTTTATAGAAGAGAGTGAGTTTGTCGTTAATGGCCTGCGTATAGCTGCGCGGCAATGGGGCAGGAAAGGGGCTGCGCCGGTTTTGGCTGTGCATGGCTGGCTGGATAACGCCGCTTCATTTTATCCACTGGCAGGGCTGCTAGAAGATATACATTTAGTGGCTGTCGATTGCGCAGGCCACGGCCGCAGTGGGCGGCGCTCGGACGATTCTGCTTACAATATTTGGCAGGAAATAGGCGAGTTATTTGCCGTTATGGACCAGCTCGGCTGGCAGCAGTGCAATCTTGTCGGCCATTCGCGCGGCGCCGCTATCTCTGCCTTAATGGCGGGTACATTCCCCGACAGGGTGGCGAAGCTGGTCTTGATCGACGGTATGGTGCCGGCGGCATTTGACCCGCGCAGCGCCCACAAGCAGTTGGCCAAAGCCATCCTCGAACATCAGCGTTACCGCAACCATCGACCGAGTTATTTTCCCAGTTTTGACGAGGCTGTCTCCGCCCGAGCCAATGGCTTTTTAGCGGTAGAGCCAGAGGCGGCTGCACTGTTGGCAGAGCGCGGTGTCAGCGAGTCTGCTGAGGGTTTTTACTGGCACAGCGACCAGCGTTTAAAAGCGGCCTCGGAGCTAAAACTGAGCAGCGATAATCTCTCCGGTTTCCTGGCGGCGATCACCGCGCCGACTCTCTTAATTGAGGCGGAGAAAGGAGTATTGGCCGGGCGCGAGCAGGAGCGCAAATTGTTTGACGATGTCGCCAACTTGCAGATCGAATGCCTGTCGGGCGGCCACCACCTGCATCTTGAACAGCAAGCCCCACAAGTGGCTGAGCTCATCCAAAAGTTTATTGGCGGAGCAGGGCTGTGAACAACGCAACGATCGGCGACCTACTGCACAACGCCAGCCAACAGCTGGAGGCTGCGGAGATTTTTTGCGGCCACGGCACTGATAATGTCTGGGACGAAGCGGTTTATCTGCTCTGTTATGCACTGCAGCTGCCGGTGGATGTGGATCGGTCGGTACTCGAACAAACTCCCTCCGTGCAACAGCAGCAACACTTTGAGCAGCTTGTCGCCAAACGTATCGCTGAGCGCATACCGGCACCTTACTTAACCGGTGAGGCTTGGTTTTGCGGTTTGCCGTTTAACGTCGATAAGCGAGTGATTATTCCGCGCTCGCCGATAGGCCAGTTAATTGCTGAAGGGTTTAGCCCGTGGCTGGCTGAGCCGCCGTCGACACTGTTGGATCTCTGCTGTGGCAGTGGTTGTATCGGTATCGCCAGCGCTATGGCTTTTGACTCTGCTCAAGTGGTGCTCTCCGATCTCTCCAGCGATGCACTGGCAGTGGCACAGAGCAATATTGAACGCCACCAGTTGGCCGAGCGCGTCTCACTAAGCCAAGGCGATCTGTTTGCAGGGTTACAGGCACAGCAGTTTGATCTTATTTTGTGCAATCCGCCCTATGTCGATGCCAGCGACTTTGCCGCTATGCCCGCTGAGTTTGGCCACGAACCGGTGATGGCGCTGGTCTCTGGTGACGATGGCCTTGATTTTACCCGCCGGCTATTGCGCGAAGCGCCCAACTATCTCACTGAGCGGGGCCTGCTAATTTGCGAAGTGGGCAACTCCTCTGTGGCTCTCGATGCAGCCTTTCCGAACCTGCCACTGACTTGGCTAGAGTTTGCCGAAGGCGATGGCGGCGTATTTGTTGTCGACCGCCAGCAGCTGTTGGAGCAGCGCGATCTGTTGGCGTAAATAGCTTATAATCTCCCCACGATTTTTTTAACCCGTAAAAGTGTGAATGCGCATGTCTGGAAACACCTTTGGCAAACTGTTTACTGTCACCAGTTTTGGCGAGAGCCACGGCCCGGCGCTGGGCTGTATTATCGATGGCTGCCCGCCGGGTTTGCCGCTCTGCGAGGAGGATCTGCAGCGCGATCTAGATCGCCGCAAGCCAGGCCAATCGCGCTACACCACACAACGCCGCGAGGCGGATCAAGTGCGTATTCTCTCCGGTGTTTTTGATGGGCTCACTACGGGTACACCGATTGGTCTATTGATTGAAAATACTGATCAAAAATCCAAAGACTACAGTAATATCTCGCGTCAGTTTCGCCCTGCACACGCCGATTTCACTTACCAGAAAAAATACGGTGTGCGCGACTACCGCGGCGGCGGACGCAGCTCTGCGCGCGAGACTGCTATGCGTGTTGCCGCAGGTGCTATTGCCAAAAAAGTACTGGCCACCCACTGCGGTGTAGAAATTTACGGTTACCTCGCCCAGCTCGGCCCGATTACCGCAGAGCAATTTGACCGCGATCAGATCGAACAGAACCCCTTTTTCTGCCCCGATGCCGGCAAAGTACCCGAAATGGAAAACTACATGGCGGCACTGGGTAAAGAGGGCGACTCTATCGGTGCGCGTATTAACGTAGTTGCCAACGGTGTCCCAGTCGGTTTGGGTGAGCCGGTCTTTGACCGTCTTGATGCCGATATTGCCCATGCGTTAATGGGCATCAATGCCGTAAAAGGTGTCGAGGTTGGCGATGGTTTTGCAGTAGTCGAGCAGAAGGGCAGTGAGCACCGCGACGAGATTACTCGCGAGGGTTTTCTCTCTAACCACGCCGGCGGTGTTTTGGGCGGTATCTCTTCAGGGCAGGCCATTACTGCCAGTATTGCGTTAAAACCGACCTCTAGTTTGCGCATCCCCGGTCGCTCTATCGATATGGATGGCAACGAAATAGAGGTGGTCACTACTGGCCGCCACGACCCTTGTGTCGGTATCCGCGCAGTGCCTATTGCCGAAGCGATGCTGGCGCTGACTCTGGTCGATCACCTGCTGCGCTACCGCGGCCAGTGTGGTTAAAGCGCCTCCAGCGTCTGCATAATTAGGGCAATTTTAGCCAAGCTTTCCAGCTGTTCAGCTTCGGGGTTGGAGTCGGCAACTATGCCGCCGCCGCCCCACAGGTGCAGCTGCTCGCCATCGGCCACCGCGGTGCGTATGGTAATGCTGCTATCCATGCGGCCATTACTGCTCAGGCAGGCAAGCGTGCCACAGTAGTAGCTTCTTCCCACTGGCTCTAGCTCATCAATCACCTGCATTGAACGGCGCTTGGGTGCGCCGGTTATAGAGCCGCCGGGAAAACATTCGCCGAGTAATTCAGCGCTATTGCAGTGGGTTTTGAGCTGGCCTGTCACACTACTGACTAGGTGGTGAACATTGGCGTAGCTCTCAAGCGCAAAAAGTTTATCCACTTTGACTGAGCCCGGCTCGCAACAACGGCTCAGATCATTGCGCATCAGGTCGACGATCATGACGTTTTCAGCGCGGTTCTTCTCGCTCTCTTCTAACCATTGAGCATTGGCAGCATCCTCTTGAGCATTGTCGCCGCGGGCAATGGTGCCTTTAATCGGCTTGGTCTCTACGCGCCTCTGGTCTAGCTGGATAAATCGCTCTGGCGAGTGGGATAACAGTGCGGCATCGCGTCCGTTGTGCTGCCATTGCCAGTACCCGCTGTGCGGTGAGGGCAGGGCACTGCGCAATGCTCGGTAGGCGTCAAAGGTATCGCCACGGTAAGGGGCAGAAAAGTGTTGGGCAATATTTGCCTGGTAGCAGTCGCCGGCGGCAATATACTCTTTAGTGCGGGTCACTGCTGCCTGGTGTTGTTCCGCGCTACTGGTCGCTTGGAATGCTCTCTTTAGGTGAAAAGGTGTTGCAGGGCTTTCACTGGTAGAGCCCAGTTTCTCGAGCCGCCGACAAATATCCGCGATAAACACACTGCTGCAACTGCTATCAAAAAAGAGCCAGCTGCGTTGATTGTGTTGGTCGGTCAGAGCCGCCCAGCGGTAGCGGGCGATACGCGCCACCGGCAAGATGCTGCAGGCGGCTGGGTTGACGGGCGGCTCGGCCACGCGCAGTGCGCTGTGGTTGGCAGCATAGCCAAATAGACCCACTACACCGCCGGTGAAAGGCAGCTCTGGCAAGTCAACTACTGGAAGCTCTGCGAGTAGCGCAGCGGCGCGTTCAAACAGCGCTGGCTGGGTGTGATTGAACTGCTCGGCAACTTGGTCTGGGGCCGCGCTGACGATTTGCCACTGGCCTTGTGAGGGAGTGCCGCTGTCTAACCAGACGCGCTCCTGTAACCCGTGCAGAGCGTCAACTTGCGCCGAGACATCGGCACAGTAAGGCAGCTCAAGTAGCGTGTAATCAGTTTTTATAGTGGTCTGCATGGCGGCAAACTTTAGGTGACAGCGGCTTGCGACGCAATGCTTTAAACGCCAAACTTAGAAAAATTCAATGCAACTCACTGTTAGGCTATTCAAATGTCAAATATCACCCGTCCCCCAACGTCAGTAATAGCGCCAACCGTGCGCAGAGCGACTCCTGTAGACGCCCAGTTTATAGCCGATTGCAACGTCGCTATGGCAGAGGAGACCGAGGGAAAAACTATCGATGGCCAACTACTTTTGGCCGGCGTTAAAGGTTTACTACAGCGGCCACAGTTTGGTTTTTATCTGATTGCAGAGCGCAATGGTGAGCGCTTAGCGACGCTAATGGTGACTTATGAGTGGTCTGACTGGCGCAATGGGCTATTTTGGTGGATACAGTCAGTCTACGTAGTTGCCAGTGCGCGCCGCCAAGGACTCTACAGGGCACTTTACGAAAAGGTTAAACAGCTGGCTGGTGAAAGCTCAGAGCCGGTGTGCGGCTATCGGCTCTATGTCGAAAATGACAACGTCGCCGCACAACAAACCTACAGCGCACTGGGCATGCAGCGGTGCGATTACCAGATCTATCAGCAGGGCGGCTAACCGCTGAACAGGGTTGTCATTTGGAAAGCCAGCCACGCTAACGCGTAGGCGAGTAAACCGTAGGCAATAAACAGCTTGATAGGTAGATTCCACGAACCGCTCTCGCGTCGCAGTACCGCCAAGGTGGAGACGCACTGCAAGGCAATGGCAAACAGTATCAGCAGGGCAACACCCGAGCCGAGCGGCAAGCCACTGGCTGCCACGCGATCGGCGAGGCCGACAAATTCATCGCCTTGAGCGGCAATACCATAGAGTGCGCCGAGCGTGCCGACGAATACCTCGCGCGCCAAAAATGAGGTAATCAGCGCAACGCCGTACTGCCAATCAAGGCCAATCGGTGCAAACACTGGTTCGATAAAGCGGCCAATTTGCCCCAGCCAAGAGTCTGCCAGCGAACTGCCGTAATTGGGAAAGTAGCCCAGCAGCCAGATGATGACTGTGACAATAAAAATGATCTGCCCCGCCTTGTTGACAAACAGCGCACTGCGCTCCCATGCACCGCGCAGAAGTGGCCGCCAAGAGGGCAAGCGATAAGGCGGCATCTCCAAGACAAACGGTAAGTCTTGGTTGGCTTGGCTGTCGCTGCGCGATACCAGCGCGGTGACTATCAGTGCGGTGACAATCCCGAACAGATAAATCCCAAACATCGCCAACCCCTGCCAGCCGAATAGGCCGCCGAGGGCCGATTGTGCGGGGATAAAAGCTGCAATCAGCAGTGCGTATACTGGCAGGCGAGCCGAGCATGGCATCAATGGAATAGCCATATAGGTAAGCCGTCGACGCAGCGGTGATTCGATAGTGCGCGCGGCATAAATGCCCGGAATCGCACAGGCGACACCCGAGAGCATGGGGATAAAACTTTTACCCGTGAGGCCAAAAAAGCGCAGCGGCCGGTGGCAGATAACAGCGGCTCGGGCTAGATAACCACTGTCTTCAAGAATGCCGACGACTACGGTTAAGACAAAAATTTGAGGGACAAAGACCAAGAAAGCGCCGATGCCACCAAACAGCGCATCGTGGACAAAGTCCTGTGCTAAGCCCTCGGGGAATAACGGTGTTACTCGCTCTGCTAGCCAGCCAATGGCGCTCTCTACGGCATCCATAGCGGGTGCAGCCCAAGTAAAGATAGACTGAAAAAATAGATACATGATGGCGAAAAACAGCGCGCCACCAAACCACGAGTGCAAAAACCAGCTATCGATGCGCGTCTGGCTGACTACCAGAAGATCGCCTTTGGGGCCGTATTGCTCCGCTAACTGCTGCGCCCGCCAGTGGCCCTGCTCATCGCCGCCAATCAGATCGGCAACAGAGGCTTGAGCGGGGGGTTGCCCAGTTTCGAGGAGCTTTTCTACAGCACTGTTTAACAGATCTAAACCACTTCCGCTGCGGGCAGACAGCGGTATTACCGGTACAACTAAAGCGCCGCCAAGCCCATCACAATCGAGGGTTAGGTTGTGGCGCTCGAGCACATCGATCATATTGGCGGCGATTAACATCGGCACATTGTGGCGCTGACAAAGTGAGAGTGCCTGCAAGGCAAAACCGAGCCCCTTATCGAGCCGAGTGGCATCGACAATAGCGACGACTATGTCCAACTCCCCACGTTCCAAAAGCGTCGTGAAGCCGGCAATCGCCGCTTGCTCTTCACCGGAGAGGGCGGTGAGCGAATAAACCCCGGGGAAGTCGATGAAGCGCCAGTCGGCATGGCTCTGCGAGAGGCCGCTGGCCATATCGACAGTAATACCCGGGAAATTGGCAACTTTTTGGTTGAGACCGGTAATGCGGTTAAATAGCAGGCTCTTGCCCGAGTTGGGGCTTCCGATCAGTGCAACTTGCTTCACGGCTGAGCCTCGCAAACAATCGCATCGGCCACTTGGCGATCGAGTGAGTAGACGCTGTTGTTGATGGCGTATTGGCGCGGTGCACCGAGCCCAGGCTGAAGTATGCAGCGCACGGTCGCGCCCGTGCTAAAACCGAGTTCGCGGATGCGCTGACGGTAGCGGCTGTCGAGCTTTTCATCGAGTGCAGCGATAGTGGCGCTGCTGCCAGCAGGGAGTTGCCAAAGGGTCATAGTCTCAACTCGTCGGTAATCTTGTGCCAAACAGGGCAATTTGTGGTGACCATTGTAGGGGGTCGAGAGTGTTTTGTTAATAAGAATCGTTATCGTTTCTTCGCTCTGCAAGGGACGGATATAAGAAGGTCTATGAGATGATCTTCGTTGGTCGCTATCCCTTTGTTAGAGTTTTTTTATGGAGAAAATAAAAAATCCTATGCATACAAAGCCATCAAGCAACATCATGTCTTTTGAATTATTGCTAGCTTTGAATGTGACCAGATTAGAAAAAATCAATAAAAAAAAGCTTGATATGAGTAATAAGTACACATAATTTGAGTAAGGTCTATCTCTGTATACGTAGACAAAAGTACATCTCAGTCTCACTAATATGTTTTATAACTAACAATTATAGGGGTCAACATGACTAATAACTTAGTATCTGGTGATTATGTCGGAATGTCTTTCTGGCTTATTTCAATGGCACTTGTTGCAGCAACAGCATTCTTTTTTCTTGAAAGAGATCGAGTTGCTGGCAAATGGAAAACTTCATTAACTGTCTCGGGCTTGGTAACCTTAATTGCCGCAGTACATTACTTTTATATGCGAGATGTTTGGGTTGCCACTGGTACCTCACCAACCGAATTTCGCTACATAGATTGGCTATTGACTGTACCCTTACTGATGGTGGAGTTTTACCTAATTATGTCTGCAGTTGGCAAAGTTCCAGCCCGTGTCTTCTGGAACCTGTTGGCTGGTACCACCATTATGCTGATCTTTGGCTACATGGGTGAAACCGATATGATGGGTGTTCTGCCTGCATTCGTCCTTTCTATGGCAGCTTGGATTTATGTCATTTGGTACATTATTAAAGGCGAAGCTAGCAAGGTAAATGCAAGTCTAGCAAACGTAAATGTTCAAAAAGCTTACAAGACTATGACCTTACTAGTAACGGTGGGTTGGTCAATTTACCCCATTGGCTACTTCATGGGTTACCTAGGCGGTGGTGCAGATCCAGGTACTATGAATCTCATTTACAACCTGGCAGATTTCTGGAACAAAATCGGGTTTGGTGTGGTTATCTGGGCTGCTGCAGTAGCTGACTCAGAGTAATCAAGTGTATTTGCTTGCGCGGGGCCAATAGGCCCCGCAATTCTCTTTAGAAACTACAAACCAAGTAATACTCAATACCAATACTCTTGGGAGTCACTCATGTCCTCCAAAATATATAATAACGAATTGACATGGCTATCCGATTTAAAGAGGCTGATTCTGGAGGAGCTACCTCCCCATAGCAATGGTCTATTTCAGGCGGCCAATCATCACTTTAAAAAACCAGGAAAATTCTATAGAGCTCAGCTCGCGATCAAAGCAGGACAAGCTCTTGGGCTGAATAAAAGTGCAGTTCTTAACTGGGCTGCTGCATGTGAAATGATCCATAACGCTTCCCTGGTACACGATGATATTAGTGATGCCAGCACGCATAGGCGTGGTCAGAACAGTGTTACAAACCACTTTGGACAAGATACTGCTATTTGTCTGGGTGATTGGCTTGTAGCAAAGGCGTTTGAACTGGCAGCAGATAACTCAACTTGTGGTGGTCAATTAGTATCCATACTATCCCAAGCTATGCAGGTTACCTGTGATGGTCAGGTTGCAGATTTGACAGTAGGTGAATGTCTGACTCTTCAAGAATGGAAAATGATTGCTGCAGATAAGACAGTGCCATTTTTGTTGGCACCTATTAAAGGTATGGCTGTCATGTCTGGCCTCGAAGATGATATCCCAGCCCTTACAGATCTAGTTCTTTTGACTGGTCTAGCCTATCAAGGACGCAACGATATCGATGATATCATTCCTTCAAGTCACACGTCTGTTGATTTATTGGGAAGAAAACCAAACTTGGTAGTGAGTCTCTTCCATAAACATTCTCCTCGACAAAAAGATTTCGCTTCTTGGTACCTTTCAGGAGACACCACCAAAATCAACAGTTGGCAGCGAACCATAGCTAGCAGTGATGTTGTTCTGCAGGCTAATATATTTGTCGAAGATTGGCTTGATCAAGCTGATGAATTACGCTCAAATTTATCAGCTGAGTTACAACCTGCGTGTATGGCATTAATTGAGAAAGTTAGAGGAAATATGTCACTCGCCAGTGATGCAAATACCGCATGAGTGATCATCAATCGATCTCATCGCAGCGGGCAATAGTAATTGGTGCAGGTTTTGCCGGCATTGCCACCAGTCTCAGGCTAAGGAAACTGGGTTATAAAGTTACATTGGTGGAAAGGCTGGCTGAGCTTGGTGGGCGAGCCCAAGTTTTTCAGCGTGGTGGCTATCTTCACGATGCAGGTCCGACTGTTATTACAGCGCCCTTTATTTTCGAAGAGCTTTTTGAGCTATTTGATGAAAAGCTACAAGATCATCTCACTTTTGTCCCGTTAGATCCCTACTACCGATTTCATTTTTCTGATGGAAGGACGTTTGACTATCGGGCATCTATTGATGACACGCTTGCAGAAATCCGGCGATTCAATGCTGACGATGCAGAAGGCTATTTAAGGCTGCTGGAAAAGTCAAAAAAGATATATAACGTTGGTTTTAAGAAACTTGTTCATCGTCCATTCACTAAAATCAGTGATATGTTGAAACAAGTTCCCGCTCTGATTTTTTTAAAATGTTATAAAACAGTAGCTCAGATGGTTAATAGCCACCTAAAACACCCATTGTTGCGCCAAGCGTTTTCAATTCATCCTCTATTGGTCGGCGGCAATCCCTACAAAACCACGGCAATCTACGCTTTGATACACTATTTGGAACGTCGCTGGGGAGTTTTTTTCTGTATGGGAGGAACTGGTAAATTGGTCTCTGAGCTTGGTGGTTTAATGCAAAGACAGGGCATCGAAGTTCTTTTCAATTCTGATGTTGAGGAGATACTAGTAAACAATAATACCGCTAGTGGAGTTGTCTTGGCTAACGAAACTGTTATCGATGCTGATTTGGTAGTCTTTGGTGGGGATCCTGAAACTTGTTACAGACATCTTCTAAAGGATCAAGCGCCGAAACTGCCTATCGTTAACAAGAAATATAGCATGGGTTTGTATGTGCTTTATTTTGGAACAAAGAAGCTTTATCCGGATATAGCTCACCACAGTATTTGGATGGGGCCACGTTTTAAAGAACTTTTAACTGAGATTTTCGATGAGAAAGTTCTTAGTGATGATTTTAGTCTCTATTTGCATCGCCCGACTGCTACCGATAAAAGCTTCGCTCCAGAGGGATGTGAATCTTTTTACGTTTTATGTCCTGTGCCTAATTTACAAGGTGATATCGATTGGAAAACTGAGGGGCCCCGTTTGCGAGATAGGATCGTGAATGCTCTAGAAAAATCAATTATGCCCGATCTAGCATCAGTGATTGATGAGGTGTTCTGGATGACACCAGAGGATTTTTCAGCAGATTATCGATCAATGCACGGTGCTGGGTTTTCAATCGAGCCTCGTCTTACACAATCCGCTTGGTTTAGGTACCACAATCGTGATGACAAAATAAGTAACCTTTATTTTGTGGGTGCAGGGACTCATCCCGGTGCTGGTCTTCCTGGGGTGGTAAGTTCGGCAAAAGTCGTCGAAGAGCTGCTGACTGGCAAGGAAGTTGGCTCCGGCGGTTAGTCTATGGATCATGACTCATCATCCACTGCTGAAGTTTCGCAAGTGTCGTCAAAATCTATCATGGCCAGTTACGGTAAAACTTTTTACTGGGCAAGTTTTTTTTTGGGGCGCGAGAAGGGTGAACGGGCAGCCCAACTCTATCGATTTTGTCGTTACCTAGACGACTTGGCTGATGGTAATGATCCAGACCGACTTGCCAAGCTTATGATGATAAAAACCCATCTAACCAATGATAATGACAATATTAACGATCCTCATCTGGGTAACTTCTTACAACTGATGAGGAGCTGCAATATACCAAGAGAAGCTGCAATCGGACTTGTTGATGGTATGGTGCACGACCAACACATTATTTCGACAAACTCTCGAGCTGAACTCCTCCATTACAGTTACTCAGTAGCAGGCACGGTTGGATTGATGATGTGCAGAGTGCTCGGGTGCAGTAAAAAAGAAGCAAATTACTTTGCCATAGATCTAGGCATAGCTATGCAGCTCACCAATATATCAAGAGATGTTTTAGAAGATGCCAGTATGGAGCGAAGGTATATACCACTCGAATGGGTAAATTTATCTGCTAAAGAGATCTTGCAAGCCGAAATTCCGACCCATGAGCCTGTTGCAGAAGCGATTAAGAAAACACTCGACTTGGCTGATAAATACTATACAAGCGCACTTAAAGGTATTCAGCTGCTTCCTTTTCGTGCGCGTTTATCTATAGTAATTGCACTTTTAGTCTATAGAGAAATTGGAAATAAAATAAGACGGACAGATTACAATTGGTGGCGTGGACGTGTTTTTGTATCAGTATATAAAAAATTGGCTTTAACTTTACTCAGTATTAGGTATATCTTTCCTGGCAAAAATACTCCGCAACATGACAGCTCTTTACACGATGATCTCGAGGGGCTTTTCAGTGCCAACTCCAATGGGTCATGATGAGCTCTCCACTGATGTTGATATAGCAATTATCGGGGGTGGCAGCTCAGGTATTACATTGGCAAGTCTCTTAGATAACTGTACTGCAGTTGTCTTTGAGCCCTTATCACCAGAAGCCCGCGATTGTACTTGGTCGTTGTGGGCGGATAAAGAATATTTATCTGAGTTTCACGCGCCTATCAAAGGTCAATGGAAGCAGTGGAGAGTAGTCGATCATTGCAAACAAGTGAACCATATATCCGCTCAATATAGCTACATTTCTGTGAGTTCATCCCAGTATATAAAGTATTGCGAAAGTAGATTAGCTGAGGATATAAGAGTCGTTAGATCTCATGCATCCAACTTCTCCTTTCAACGTTCAGTTACTTCTTTTGTTGCTGCAGGCAAGAGTTATCGTGCAAAAAAAATCTATGATAGCAGGCAGGAAAAAATTCAAGATGGTGCGCTCAGGCAACATTTTTTGGGTTGGGAAATAACCACAAAAAAACCAATCACAGATATGCATATAGCGACACTAATGGATTTTAGAGTTGATCAGTCTCGTGGGTTGCACTTCATTTACGCCCTCCCTTTTTCAAGTCATAAGTTATTAGTAGAGTCGACAATGATTTCTACAGCTCCTGAGGAGCGAGCCTGGTACCAAAAAGCTATAACTGACTGGCTTCGACTCCAAGAAATTGAGATGGTTGAGTTATTACATGAAGAGTTTGGTGTCATACCAATGACCAAACAGAGTAATCATCATCAGTTTCTTCCTAAGATAGGTGTTGCCAGTGGTGCAATAAGGCTTTCTTCAGGTTATGCATTTAGTTTAATACAGTCGCAGATAAAAGAGCTGGTGCAACGTATTTCTCGTAAAGACTATTCAGTTCCTATGCCTGTGTCCCCTCAACTTGCTTGGATGGATATGGTCTTCAATAAAGTACTTTTGGAGAACCCTAGTCTGGGTGTGCAGCTAATGATGAGTGTTGCCAAGGCTCTGGATGGTAATGGATTTGCACGCTTCATGTTAGGTCGAGCTTCAATATTAGATTGGTTTAAAGTAATAACGTATTTACCTAAAACTAAATTCATTAAAGCAGCATTTTATATATGATTTGGTGGGACTATGCGTCTATTTTTTTAGTTCTCATGTTGGGTGTGCCTCATGGTGGCTTAGACGCGGCAGTCGCGCGGCGTGTTGGTTGTCCTAATACAAGTCGTGCATGGTTGCTCTTTCATGCAGCGTATATATTGTTAAGTCTTTTGGTGGTTTGCTTATGGTGGTTTTTTCCTTTATTAAGTTTATCTGCTTTTCTGCTGATATCAGCAGTGCACTTTGGATTTAGTGATATCACCGATTATGGATCCCATTGGTTTCCTGCGCTCGTCCACGGTGGATTGGTAAGTATTGCTATCCCTGTATTACAGTCTGATTCTGTTGAGCCTATTTTCTCTGTGCTTGTAGGATCATCGAATGCAAACATATTGCTGATAGTGATTGAGAATATTTTTTATCTTTGGACAGTGCTCTTGTTGTTTTATCTTTTTTTTGCACTCAAACAAAGAACATATAGAAAACCATTAATAATACTTATGGTGATGCTATTTTTTGCGTATTCCTTACCGCCACTGGTGACTTTTGCTATCTATTTTTGCTTAAGCCATAGTCGTGGGCACTTGTTTCGCCAGTGGCAGAGACTACCGGAGAAAGAGCGATCTCGTGCATTTAAAGAGATACTCTTTTACTCGCTCGCCTCATGGACTATAGCCGCTGGAGCTTTCTTTTTCTTAGACGAATCTATGTTTGTTGATATTTTAAGATTGACCTTTATTGGTTTGGCCGCGCTAACAGTGCCCCACATGTTATTAGTTGACTATGCTGATCGCCAACTATTGAGGCTTGAGAATGAAAAGTGACACTAAGATTCAGAGTCGCAAGGATGAGCATTTAGATTTAGCCTTACAAAGAAGACATCAAAGTAAAGACTCTAGTGCAATAGATGCTGTGCTGTTTGAGCATAATGCACTTCCGGAGCTAGCCATAACTGATGTCGACACTTCTACAAATTTTCTTCAAAAAACTCTTTCGGCACCAATAATTATCGGTGCAATGACAGGTGGGACGTCACAGGGAGAGTCAATTAATCGACATCTAGCAGAAGCCGCTGAAGCTTGTAACATACCATTAGCTGTTGGCTCACAACGGGCCAGCCTAAGCAATAGTTTGTCGGCTGATTTACGTCGTTTTGCACCCAATGGTTTGTTGCTTGGTAATCTCGGCGGAACTCAGCTGCAACAGGGCGGTATCGATTTAGCTAGACGGGCAATTGATGCGATTGAGGCCGATGGGCTATTTATTCATCTAAATCCCCTTCAAGAACTTATACAACCCTCTGGTGATCGAAACTGGAGAATGGTTCTTGAGGCTATTGGTGATATAGCTTCTAGGTTAGAAACCCCAGTTTTAGTCAAAGAGGTCGGTGCAGGTTTAAGCCCTAATGTGGTGAGTGAACTTCTTAAAGCTGGTGTAAGCGCAGTTGATCTTGCTGGTCGCGGTGGAACAAATTGGGCGAGTATTGAGTTGGCAAGAAATAAAACAAGACTGGAGCAAGAAATTGCCACGCCTTTCCTCAACTGGGGCATGGATACGATCCAGCTTCTCCCTCGTGTGCGCGATTTGCATCCAGATTCTACGCTGATTGCGTCTGGAGGCATTCGGAATGGTCTTGATGCGGCAAGATTTATCAGGCTAGGCGCGAGTATGGTTTCGCTGGCTCATTATTTTCTCTCAGCTGCCACGATTTCTACCGAAGCTGTAGTAGAAAGAATCTATGTCTTAAATGAGCAGTTGCGCTGGACAATGTTTCTCACGGGTAGCTCTGACTTATCCACTTTCCGTAAAGCCCCACTATTGAGTCCGTCACCTAACTGGTAAGACCGAGTTATCACGGACTCATTTTTGCTAGTCTGTGCGCCTTTGTCAGAAAATCTGTATTTTCGTGATCTCTTTGAGTCTAGAGAACTCGGGCCCAGTTAAAAGACTATCATTAATTGTGTGGTTATTAGCACTTCATTTGGGCGTACAATAGGGGCCGAATTTTCCCGCTCACCATGATTTTGGTTTGTGATCGCCCTACAGGTCTTATGTTATGTCTGCAGTTTCTCGTCAAGCCTCAAATAACCCCCCCGGTTCACACGCTGATAGAGCGCTGCCCGCTCTTTACGGCTACCCGAAATATTGGGCCGAGTGCCTGACTCCGGCGCCGTTTTTGCCTATGAGCCGGGCGGAGATGGATGAGTTGGGTTGGGACAGTTGCGATGTGATTATTGTTACAGGCGATGCCTACGTCGACCACCCCAGTTTCGGTATGGCGGTGATTGGCCGCACCCTAGAGGCACAGGGTTTCAGGGTCGGGATTATCTCGCAACCTGACTGGACCAACCCAGATAGTCTGCGTCAGCTCGGCAAGCCGAATCTCTATTTTGGTGTAACTGCGGGCAATATGGACTCGATGATTAACCGCTACACCGCGGATCGCCGTATTCGCCACGATGACGCCTACACCGCCGGTGATAAAGGTGGCGCGCGGCCCGATTATGCCCTGACCGTCTACAGCCAGCTGTGTAAACAGGCCTATTCAGATGCGGTAGTAGTCGCCGGTGGTATTGAAGCAAGCCTGCGCCGGTTGGCACATTACGATTACTGGAGTGATAAAGTTAAGCGCTCTGTACTAATGGATTCCACCGCAGATCTGTTGCTGTTTGGCAACGCCGAGCGCGCTCTGATTGATCTTACCCACCGCATGGCAGCGGGGGAGTCGGTGCGCGATATTCGCGATCTGCGCGGGACCGCCTTCTTGTGCCGCTCTATTCCAGATGGGTGGCGAGAAATTGACTCGACTCGTCTCGACCAACCCGGTGCTCTACCGAAACATAAAAACCCCTACGATGCACCACATCCAAGCGACTGCGACGACGCTAAATCACAGCACGCCGCAGTAGATGCTGGGCAGCAAGCGCCGAGCCAAAATACTCAAGTGGTAAATTTGGTACCCGATACACAGGCTATTGAGACCGATCCGAGCTCTACCTATATCCGCATGCCCAGTTTCGATGCAGTCTGCAAAGACCCCGCCTTATACGCGCACGCCGACCGTATTTTTCACCGCGAGACTAACCCCGGTAACGCCCGCCCACTGGTGCAGAACCAGGGTAGAAACGATATCTGGATCAATCCACCGCCGCTCCCTTTAGAGACGGCTGAGCTCGATTGGGTGTTCGAACAGCCCTACAAGCGGGTACCCCACCCCAGCTATGGTGACGCTAAGATTCCCGCCTACGAGATGATCCGGTTCTCGGTCAATATAATGCGCGGCTGTTTTGGCGGCTGTACATTCTGCTCTATTACCGAGCACGAAGGGCGCATCATTCAGAGCCGTTCAGAGCAGTCTATCCTCGATGAGGTGGAGAAAATCCGCGACCTAACGCCCGGTTTCACCGGTGTGATATCCGATCTTGGCGGCCCAACAGCCAATATGTATCGACTGAACTGCAAAGATAAAAAAATCGAAGAGAGCTGCCGGCGCCCTTCATGTGTCTACCCCAGTATCTGTGTTAATTTAGAAACTGATCACTCGCACACCACGGCGCTCTATCGCAAAACTCGCGCCCTAAAAGGGGTGAAAAAAGTCGTAGTCGCCTCTGGCTTGCGCTATGACTTAGCCGTACGCGATCCCGAGTATGTCAAAGAGCTCGTCACCCACCATGTTGGCGGCTACCTAAAAATTGCCCCAGAGCACTCGGAAGAGGCGCCGCTGAGCAAAATGATGAAGCCGGGTATGGGAAGCTACTACGAATTTAAAGAGATGTTCGAGCGTTTTTCTCAAGAAGCAGGCAAAAAGCAGTACCTCATACCATACTTTATTTCTGGCCACCCGGGCTCCGGTGACAAAGACATGCTGTCGCTGGCGCTGTGGTTAAAAGAGAACGGTTTTCGAGTTGATCAGGTGCAGAACTTTTATCCTTCGCCAATGGCCTCGGCGACAACCATGTATCACACCGAGCGCAACCCGCTGCGCCCACTCAACCGCAATAATACTGAGCAGGTATTGACTGCGCGCAGCCCAGAACAGCGCACTCTGCACAAGGCGCTACTGCGCTACCACGACACCGAAAATTGGCCGCTGTTGCGCAAAGCGCTGCGCCGGATGGGGCGGCAGGATTTGATCGGCTCAGATAAAGGTTGTTTGGTGCCACTGGAGTCGCGCCGCGAACGGGAGATTTATGAGCGCGAAAAGCGCAAGAAACAGCCCGCTAGCCGTCTGCAGCAGCGCCGCAGTAATTCGCGCTCCAGCCGTTCGCGCCGTTAAATTAGGCGGGGTAGAGACGGCTAATCAGGGCCACAACGGCGGTCTCTACGCGCAAAATGCGCGCGCCCAATGTGACCGCGGTAAACCCCTGCGTTTGCAGTAGCTCTATCTCGTAGTCGATAAACCCGCCCTCGGGGCCAATGGCCAGCGTGGCCGGTTGTTGTAGGGCGACAGGGCAGGGTGCTGTGCCGCTCGGGTGGGCCACCAAGCGCAGGCTGTCCGCGCAGAAATCACTCAATCGGTCCTCTACAAATGGTTTAAAGCGGGGCTCTAGGGTTACCTCTGGCAGTACCGTATCGACTCCTTGCTCCAACCCGAGTAGCAGCTGCTCGCGGATATTTTCTTCGCTCAGCTGTGGGCTGTTCCAATAGCTTTTTTCTACCCGCCAACTGTTGATAAATACTAACTGCTTGACGCCCATTGCTGCCACAGCCTGCAGCAGTCGATTGACCATTTTGGGGCGCGGCAGTGCGATAACCAGTTTTAAAGGCAGCGCGGTGGGTGGTATTTGATCGCCCGAGTGATAGCTTAAGCGGATGGTCTCGCCGTTATCTTCCAGCACCTCTGCGCTGCCGATGCTACCGTCAATGATTCCGGCGCGCAGCCTGTCGCCCCTTACAGCGCGATGCACTGAGCGAATATGCTCGGCGCGCCGACCAGCGATGAGTGCGCAACCTGCAGATATTTCAGCGGGGTGTAATAGCAGTAAATTCACAGAATAAAACTCTCAGCTCAGTTAGATCAAAGGGTGCCGGTTGGTTATACTGCGCCGGCAAAGTTTACCTTTACGCCCCTTAGTTTAATGGATAAAACAAGGACCTCCTAAGTCTTAGATGCAAGTTCGATTCTTGCAGGGGCGGCCAAAAAAAAAATAGATAATGAGGGTGGTCATGAAGAATAAAGTAGTAATTATTACCGGTGGTTCCGCCGGCATAGGCGCGGCGGCAGCGCGTCTGTTTGCCCAGCGCGGTGCAAAGTTAGTCTTAGTAGGGCGCCGTGCAGAACCACTCGAAACCTTAGCCGCAGAGTTATCTGCGCAAACTCAGGTATTAACCATTGCCGCTGATGTCGGTGAGCGTAGCCAGTGGGCAACTATTTTCGAGAAGAGCCAGACACACTTTGGTCGCATCGACGCACTGATCAATAACGCCGGTTTGCATCGCCGCGGCAACGTTGCCGATAACCAGTGCGACGACTTAGTCGAGATGATGGATGTCAATCTGACCGCTCCCATCGCTTTGTCGAGATTGGTTATCCCCTACCTGCGCGAGGCCGGTGGTGGGGCTATTGTCAATGTTGCCTCGCTGGCAGGTTTTACTCCCATACAAGGCGCCGCTACCTATGCCGCTGGCAAGGCGGGCCTGCGAGCGTTCAGTTATTCACTGGCAGATGAGCTGCGCGATGAAGGTATTCATGTGGGTTTGGTCTGCCCGGGCCCAGTCGATACTGGGTTTATTATGAAAGAGATTAACGATGTCGAAGGTATTGTCTTTGCGCAGCCGATGAGTAGCAGCGAAAAAGTCGCCGAAGCGGTTTATCAAGTTGCCAACGGTGAAGTGATGGAGGCGGCTCTGCCGCGGGTCAGCGCGTTATTGGCCACTATGGGCTATCTGTTCCCGGCTATCCGCCGCAAACTGCGCCCAGCGATGAACCGCAAGGGTGAACGCAACAAACAGCAATACCTGGCGCGCGAGGCCGGCAAGTAAACTATGCCGCTGTATAAAACTGATAAGGGGTTGCTCTATTTTGCCCATGTGCCTTTGGCCGGTGGTTCACTGTTTGATCGCTATCTGGCAGAGCGCTTTGGTACGGCGGCGCTGCACGACCCCCGTTATTCCGGCCAGCCAACAACCGCCGGCGCCAGCCCAGTGCAGCATATTGAACAGCAACATTTTTCTAAAATGTTTCCCCAGCATTTTTTAGACGATGCCCTAGCGCTGGTACGTCATCCCACTTCACGCGTGGTCGCTGCATACCAACTGCGCCAACGCGCCGCCGGTGAGAGCGATTTTCCAGAGTTCAGCAGTTGGCTTGCAGAGCATGCAGAGTTGATCGCCAGCGACAGTAATAAACTGCCCGGCGATTTGCGCTGGCAGTCGAGTTTTTTGCCGCGCGAGTGCCGTGTGTTTAAGCTTGAGGCGGGGCTCGACCACTTGGCGGATTATCTCGATGAGCAGTTTGGTCAAGCTAGCCGCGAGCTCTTAGTTATGCCGGTAGCACCTATGGCCGACAACAAAACGCAGGCTGCCGTTGAGCAAGATGCTAGTAATGTGAGTAAAGCTGCAGAAAAACCCGCTAGTCCTGTGCTGTCGGCTACAGATCACCAACTCATCGGCGAGATCTACCAGAAAGACTTCACACTGCTGAAATACCCGACCAGTGCCCCGCGCGTGGTTCATTAAAGCGGGTCGTCATTTAGCGGCAGCTTCCAGCACTGCCTTCTTGCTGAGAGATATTTTAAAACAGCGCTAATTGCCCCGTGTCAGCGCTATTATCCGAGCTGTTTTGCTTGGGCTTTCTGGCGGCAGAGCTGCGCGCTTTGCTGCGATTGCTCGGCCGCGCAATCCCCTCTTGTTGCTCTATTGCATGGATAGCTGCTTTGCGAGCCCGATTGGCTGCAGAGAGATCGACCAGTGGGGCAGGGTAGTCGCCGACCTTGTAGTGCTGTTTTAAGTTGCCGGGTAGCTTCCACGGCTCTAATAACCATTCACCGGGCAGGTTAGCTAGTTCAGGCACCCAGCGGCGGATGAAACGCCCATCGCTATCCAGCTGTTTAGTTTGAGTCGTCGGGTTATAGATACGCAGTACCGGGTTCCAAGAGAGACCGCTCTGCATCTGTACTTGTGGGAAGTGTATTCCGGGTTCGTAGTCGACAAACTGCGCGGCTAAAAACTCCGCAACACGCTGCCAGGGCAGCTGCAGCGTATGGGTGGCGACCGACACCAGCATGGCGCGCATACGAAAATTGACCCAGCCATGGCAGTGCAGGTAACGCATGGCTGCATCCACCATTGGCCAGCCAGTATTGCCGCTCTGCCAAGCCAGCCGGCGCTGTTCGTCGTCGCTGGTTGGTAGTCGCTCTAAGGGTGCGATCTGCGCCTGACGCTCTATACTCGGCTGCGCCTCGAGTTTTTGGATAAAGTGGCAGTGCCACCACAACCGCGACTCGAAAGCGCTCAAGCTTTGGCGCCAGCGGCCTTGGCTCTGCTCGCGTGCAGTATCGAGTGCTGTCAGGATTTCGCGCAAGCTCAGTGTGCCATAGGCAAGGTGAGCGCTGAGCCGCGAACCGTGTTGTGCAGCACTCTCGGTGCGGCTGAGTGAGCCGCGGTAACGCTCCCCGCGCTGGTGTAGAAAGGAGTTGAGCACTCTTAATCCAGCGGTTCTACCGCCCAGTTGGCGCCTAGGGCAGGGCAATGGGTCTTCTTTTATACGCATTGGCCAATGTGATGGCGGTAGAGCTCCCTCGGCCATGAGCCACTGTTTGCTCTTCACCGGCGGCGCGGTTGGTTTTTCTAACCACTGTTGGCGCCACTGCTGCCAGTTGTCGCGGCGCAGTTCGCTGCCACGTTGCACACCAAACTGCTTGTACTGTTGCCAGCTTATCGCGTTGCGCCGACACCAGCGCGCGACTGCCCGATCGCGCTGGTAGGTCCACAGGTTGCCAGCCTCTTCATGGCTGTGCAGTGTGAATTTGCCGTGCTGCTGGAGTAGGCTATCCAGTAACGCGACAATGTCGCTTTGGTAGAGATGTAGCTGCCCACCGCCAAGGCCCAACTGATCGTTGAGATCTTGTAGTGACTCTCGGACAAATTGCCACTGCCGGTCGCTGGTGTCCGGCAGCTGCCAGTAGCCAGGCTCAAGGCAATAAACTGGCAGTAACGGGCCAGCCATAGCCGCCGCTGTTAACGGGGCATGGTCGACGCTGCGCAGATCGCGTTTAAACCAGACTATTTGGAGCACACGGTTTCTCGTTCAGTCACATTGGTACGTCACTTTACTTCTCTAGGGGACACCTGAAAACCCTGACCTAATAGCGATTAGCCCTAATTGACCACCATTGATGAACAGGCAATACTGTTTTGACAAAAATCTTGGTGTCTACTCAGTATGCGCCACAGAAAAGTACTCAAAAATACAATAAAAAGGGTAAACCGATGAGATTAAACAAGAGAAAAGCAGCAGCGACTGACGTCAGCTTGCGTGAAGTAGTGCCTAAGTGTCCGTCACAAGAGGGTGATTTGGTTATGAAGCAAACTCTATTGGCAGCTACTCTGACGGCACTATTCGTCTCGTCCGTGGCTTTTGCAGAATCCGTTTACTCTCCCTACATTGAGGAAAACTATGCAAGTCAGCCGCTCTGGGGTGATACACATCTGCACACCACTCTATCGCTCGATGCGCGCGCTTTTGGTGTAACTTTGGACCCAGAGCAAGCTTACCGGCTGGCGCGAGGAGAGCGTGTTGAGAGTACTCATGGTGAACAGATACAGCTCTCACGTCCGCTAGATTTTCTGGTGGTTTCAGACCATTCCGATGGCATGGGGGCGATGAACGAAATAATTGCCGGCAACCCCGCGCTGTTAAAAAATACCAAAGTCGCCGATTGGCACAACCGTTTATCTCAGGGCGGTAATGTGGCATTGGGTGCCACTATGGAAGTCATTGCGGATTTCACCAACGCCAAGATGCCCGATGTACTAATTGATGAGCGTTTCAGTGGCTCTATTTGGCAGAGTTACCTTAACGTAGCCGAGCAATTTAATGACCCCGGCACTTTTACAACGATTGCCGGTTACGAGTGGACCTCTACCGAGAACGGCAACAATCTACACCGCAATGTTCTCTACCGTGGTGGCGCCGAAGAAGCAGGGCAGATGCTACCGTTTACCACCTTGGAGAGCTTTAACCCAGAAGACCTGTGGAGCTGGATGGCGCGTTATGAGCAAACCACCGGCAGCCAAGTATTGGCGCTTGCACACAATGGCAACGTCAGCAACGGAATTATGTTTCCGACCGAGAGCAATCCGGCAACCGGCAAGCCGCTTACTCCCGAATATGCCAGTCAGCGCGCTCGCTGGGAGCCGCTTTACGAAGTGACGCAGATAAAAGGTGACGGCGAATCACACCCCTACCTTTCCACTAACGATGAGTTTGCCGGTCACGATGTTCTCTGGGATAAAGCCAATTTACTATTGGTGCCCAAAGAAAAATCGATGCTGCAGTACGAGTATGCTCGCGAAGCGCTCAAAAATGGGCTCAAGCTAGAGCAGCAGCTAGGTGTTAATCCCTATAAGTTTGGTGTGATCGGTTCTAGCGACAGCCATACCGCATTGGCTACAGCAGAGGAGAGTAATTTCTTTGGTAAGCACAGTGGTGTTGAGCCCGACGCGGAGAGGCTCAGCAGAGCCATAGGTACTCTCGGGGATGCTCACTACATGAGCTGGGAGGCATTGGCCTCGGGTTATGCAGCCGTGTGGGCGCATGAGAATACCCGCGAAGCGATATTTGATGCGATGAAACGGCGTGAAGTCTACGCCACCACAGGCCCGCGTATCACTCTGCGCTTTTTTGGTGGCTGGGATTTTGTTGCCGATGATGCCGACTCATCGGCTTTGGCAATAAATGGTTATAGCCGTGGTGTGCCGATGGGGGGTGAGCTAGCCAGTGCAGGAGCGCGCGTGCCCAAATTTTTAATTAGCGCCATCAAGGACCCGCTGAGCGGCAACTTAGATCGTCTGCAAGTGGTAAAAGGCTGGCTGGACGCAAAGGGTAGAACTCAAGAGAGAGTTTATGACGTGCAGTGGAGTGATAAAGCGCGTCGGCAACCCAATGCACAGGGCAAGCTTCCCGCTGTAGGCAACACTGTCGATGTCACAACTGCGACTTGGAGTAACTCGATTGGTGCCCAGCAGCTGAGCACTGTTTGGAGTGATCCAGATTTTGATCCTCAGCAAAAAGCGTTTTATTACGTGCGTGTTCTGGAGATTCCTACTCCTCGGTGGAGTACTTATGATGCGGTGCGTTATAACCTAGAAGTGAGTGATGAGTATCCGTCAACCATTCAAGAGCGCGCCTACAGTTCGGCCATTTGGTATACGCCTTAGCACCGTCTTTGTTCAACGGTGCGGCTTGTCTTCAATGCTGCGCATTGAATCGAACCGGGGGTTCCCTCCGCGAGCCCCGTCCGATAAATAAAAAACCCCCGCCCAAAGGGCGGGGGTTTTTTATTTATGGCGGAGGGACAGGGATTCGAACCCTGGGAGCCTCTCGACTCGTCGGTTTTCAAGACCGGTGCTTTCGACCACTCAGCCACCCCTCCTAAACTT
>JBLYYE010000020.1:0-51289 GCA_048549915.1 Porticoccaceae bacterium | reverse complement strand
GAAGTCGTCACCGCTATCACCAACTTTTAACTTACCAGAAACGCTGACGCCAAAGCCGGTATCGCTATAGTCATCATCTGCTGTCTCCCACGATAGATCGCGGTAGATACCTGCGACCGCAACATGGCCGTAATCACCTTTAAAAGTGTACTTGGCGATGATATCAGGGATTGCGCCATCATCACTTAGAACATTGGCACTTCCAGTGTTTACACGTGTATTAGTGTTTTCGATAGCCACTTGCAGGCCGCCACTAGTGTAGCGAACCATCGGCTGGCGAACAAACGTAGTGCCTTCGGCAGGGCCAATAAAGTCGAGGTTTTCAGCCAAGGCCGAGACATCTTGGAAGGTTGACCAAGTTTGGCCGATCAGCCAGTTGTCGTACTTAATAAAGGCGTGGCGCAAACGCGGGTGGAGACTATTGGTAGCAATTTCGTTGCCGCCACCGCCGTAGAAATCCATCTCGGTGAAGAAGGTGAGGCTGTGGCCGTCAAGTTCGCGAGTAGCGCTAAAGTTGATGCGCGACTCCGCTACAGTCATATCGGCGTGAGCACCTTCGCCTGAACCGTCAGCACCGACCGGAATCTGTGTGGGGAAGTAGAAGCCCACATTATTGGGATCGCCATTGCTGGCTTTAGTCCAAGTGAGATCAGCTTTGATATAACCGCCAATTTTTACGTCGTAGCCGGGGCCGCTTTTAGCCGATTTACTAACAGTGTCGACTCGGGTGGCGAGTACTTGTTGCTCTTGGATTTGTCCCGACATCATCGCTTTGAGCTCGGCAATTTGTGCCTCGAGCGCGGCAATGCGGGCGTCGTTATCGTTGCCGCCAGCCATCGCAACCGATGGAGCCAAGATGGCGGTGGCCACAGAAGCTGCTAGTAGTGATTTAATTGTTTTCATTAATATCCCTCCCAAGGGTATTTATTTAATTGCCCATCGATAATTGAGCAAAAGGCGATCAATAAAAATTGGCAATAGGTCTGTCAGACTTTGGTCTTAACGCAGTGGGTATTTTTGTTCTATACTTGACAAGCTTTTAAGTAGTAACGCCAGCGCCGCTGGCAAAAACTACAAAACAATAACGGCACACCGGTGCAATGCCGAGTGGTTTGCGAGGGAAAGGATGACTACAAGAATTCTAGTTGCAGACGATCACCCGTTGTTTCGCGACGCAGTTAAATTAGCAATTGCCAAGGCGGCTGCCGATGCAGAAGTGTTCGAGTGTGGCAATCTTCAGCAGGCGTTAGAGCATTTACAAAGTGGTGCGGCTATCGACCTACTTTTACTCGATCTGTATCTGCCTGATGTGGACGGTTTTGGTGGTTTGTTACAGTTGCGCAGCGAGTACCCGCAGGTGCCTGTTGCGATAGTATCTGCCTGCGATGAGAGCGAGATCATCGGCAAGGCTATTGGCTTTGGCGCGCAAGGTTATATCCCTAAGACAGCCGCTTTGGGTGAGATTACAGCGGCCATAGCCGCGCTTTTGAGCGGTGAGAAGCACCACCCAGAACTATCCGCCGAAGAAGACGCGGCCGAGTTGACCAGTTTTACCAGTTTGACGCCAGCGCAGTTAAAGGTGCTGGGTTACCTCAAAAATGGCATGCTCAATAAACAAATTGCCTACGATATGTCTATTTCAGAAGCGACAGTCAAAGCTCATATGACAGCCATTTTTCGCAAACTCAATGTCCGCAGCCGTACGCAGGCAGTCATTGCCGCGGCTTCACTGTCACTTCCGGAGCAGAGCGCTTAGGGAGTTGACTGGCGCACTCGCATGAGTGCGCCGAGTAGGGTTCGCAACTGGCTGGGATCGACCGGTTTAGCGATAAAGTAAAAGCCTGCCTCTTCAATTTTATCGCCGATCTCTGCGGCTTGCTCGGCAGAGATGATGATACCGCCAGGCTTGCCCTGGTTGCCCATAGGAGAGCAATACTCTTGCAGTATCTCAAACCCTGTGCGGCCACTGTCCAGCCGATAATCGGCAATCACCAGATCGAACTCATGTGGCTTCGCCAAAATGTCTACCGCTTGGCTGTAGCGAGTGGCACACACCACCTCTACCCCCCAACTAGTCAAGAGAGCCTCGCTCGCCTCGACAATGTCGAGTTGGTCATCAATACAAAGTACTTTTAACCCTCGCAGTGAGCGATCGCTCGAGCTAATGGGCGCAGCGCGAACAGGTATTTGCTGTTGGTCACTAAGCGGCAGTTGTACAGAAAATGTTGAGCCCACACCCGGTTTTGACCGCAAGCCGAGTGGGTGGCCGAGTAGAGCAGCTATGCGCTGAGTAATGGCAAGCCCAAGTCCCAAACCCTGTTTATCACTGTCGTTGGCAACGAGGCGATGGAACTCTTCGAAGATGGCTTGTTGTTGATCGACCGCAATACCCGGGCCGCTGTCGCGCACCTCTACGAGTAGATGGTCTGCCCGTTTGCGACAGGCGACCAGCACCGTACCGCTCTGTGTATAACGAACAGCGTTGGCAATGAAGTTTTGCAAAATACTGCGCAGTAGTTGCGGGTCGCTAACAACAGTAATAGGGCGGTTGCGCATTCGCAGTTGTAGGCCATTATTGTTGGCGATGGCGGCAAACTCAGAGCCGAGCGGAGCCAAGACTTCTGTTATGTTGAAGTGGCTGAGATTGGGCTCTAAGGCGCCGGCATCGAGTTTTGAGATATCCAGCAGAGCACGCAGCAGTGATTCGGCGCTCTGCAACGAAGCCATGGCGCGCTTAGCTAGCTGGCTGCGCCGCTCGTCTAATGGCTGCTCGCCCGGCTCTTGCAGTGCGCCAATGAATAGCTTGCCGGCATTGAGTGGCTGCAACAGGTCGTGGCTGGCGGCCGCTAGAAAGCGTGTTTTACTCACAGTCGCATTTTCAGCTTCGCGGGTGGCAAGCTTTAGCGCAGAGTTCGCTTTTGAGAGTGACTCGGTGCGCTCATCGACAAGCCTCTCGAGATTGCTGTTGGCCTGTTCGAGTTGGCGCTGAGTGTTAATAAGCCCGGTAATATCGGTAAAGGTCGTGACATAGCCGCCATCGGGCATGGGATTGCCCTGAAAGCGCAACACACGGCCTTGCCAGGCGCGTTCAACCGAGTAACTGGTGCCATTGCGCATGTGCAACAACCGCCGCGATACCTCTTTGTCGACACTCTCTTCGCCGACCATTCCGCGCTGTAAATTGAGCTTGATGACCTCAGAGATCGGCATACCAACCTTTATAAAATCTTTCGGGTAGGCAAACATGTCCAAATAGGGGCGGTTCCAGGCGACTAGATTTAGGTCTTGGTCGATGGCGCTAACACCTTGGCTAATATTGTCTAAAGTCCCTTGTAACAGGCCGCGATTAAATTGAATGGCAGCGGAAGTTTGATCCAGCACATCCATCAAATCCGATGGGGCTTGATTGCTGCTGACTTGAATTGCAGTTTCAATAATATTGCGCGCAGAAGCAGAGCCAATGCTTGAGGCAATCAGCCGCTCGGCTTGCTTGAGAAGTGCTGGGCTGGCCTCATCATTGAGGGCCAATCGCTCGCCGCGCTGTTCTACTTGCTGTACGAATCTGGCGGTGCGGTCATTGCCGACAAAGCGGCGGCAGAGTTCGCGCACATCGCCAACAGTAATCTGATGTTGGCGCGGTGCGGCAGAGCGTTCGTAACCTTCGATGAACGAGGCAGACTGCAACCTATCGGTCAAATTGGCGCGCGCGCGATCTGAAAAAAACCAGTAACACAGAGTGTTGATGCCCAGGCTCCAAAGCACGCCGTGGGTCAGTGTGTCTCCAAAGCTAACGCCAAACAGTGCGGTTGGGCGCAGCCATTCAATCTGCCATGGGCCCTGGATGACGATTTGGCTATCAAGCCAGCCGGCGGCCACTAAAGTTGGCAGCATTAGGGTGTAAAACCACAGCAAAGAGCCTACAGTAATTGCCACTAAGGCACCGTGTCGATGGCCGCGCCGCCAGTAGAGCCCACCAATCATAGCGGGTACTATCTGGGCAGCGGCAGCAAAAGAGAGTAAGCCGATACTGGCTAGAGCGCCAAAGCCAGCTGTGGCGCGATAGTAAACCAATGCCAACAGCATAATTATTAAAATTGCAGCGCGCCGCAGCGCTAGCAACAGAGGATAGAAATCAGCGCGCTCGCGCTTGCTAAATTTCAGCACCACAGGCAGAGCCAAATCGTTCGATATCATGGTCGATAAGGCAATGGTGGCGACAATTACCATGCCGGTAGCTGCTGAGAGGCCTCCCAGGTAGATAAAAGTTGACAATAATTGGTTGATGCTAGAGTCACTGTGATCCATAGGTAGTAACAGTACAAACATGTCACCACTCAGGCTGCTGCCGTAACTCTGCAGTCCGTAGAGTGTAATAGGTAAGACGGCAAGACTAATCAGTATTAAGTAGCCAGTGAATGCCCAGCGTGCGGTTTTTAGCTCATCGCCGCGGCTTTCTACAGCGAGCACTTGAAATTGACGTGGCAGGCAGAGCATTGCGCAGGCGGCGAGAAGGGTAGAGGTGACAAAATTGCCATTGATCTGCAGCTCGTGAAAAGTATTGTTCAAGGGAGATGGTTGCAGTGGCGGAAACTCATGAGTAGCCGACAACATTGCCCAAGAGAAGATAGCTGCGGCGCACAGTGCTATTAGTTTAATGATGGATTCAAAGCTTACCGCATGAATCATTCCACGGTGATGTTCGGTGGCGTCGATGCGTCTTGCGCCAAACAAAATGGTGAACAGCGCAAGGATTAGCGAAACGTAAAAAGCGGTATCGCTAAAGACCGTATTGGAGACCGTCGTGACAGCAGCCAATTGGTTGAAGGTTGCTGAGACAGCCTTGAGCTGTAGGGCAATATAGGGGATGGTGCCGACTAGTGCCAACAGAGTTACCAGCGCCGCCACCGCTTGGCTGTTGCCGTGGCGGGTGGCAATAAAGTCGGCGATTGAAGTGGTCCGCTTACGCTTGGCGATGCGCAATAATTTACTCAAGAGCCGCTGGCCAAAAATAAATAACAGCATTGGCCCCAAGTAGATAGCGACAAATGCCCAGCCACTGTTGGCCGCAGTACCTACCGCGCCGTAAAACGTCCAGCTAGAGCAATAAACAGCCAGTGAGAGAGAAAATAACAGCGGTTGATAGCGCGAATACTCACCGACCGGTTTGCGATCACCGCGCCAGGCGATGAAAAATAACAGGGCTAGGTAGAGCCCAGAGAGTATCGCCAGCAGCGCTACGCTCACGGCCTTTTTAGCCTAAAAAAATCTGGTTGACGTAACGAATCATCACGCCCATAGCGAGCAGATAGAGCCCGACGCGGTTGAAGAGAAACTCTCGGCCATCCAATTCAAGCTTGCCGCGAATAATTTGGCCAATCTGAAACTGATCGCCGGTGCGGCGATAGTAATAAAAAATTGAGGTCGCAATAGTGATAACGCCACTGAGAACCAGTGCGTATTCGATAACTTCCATCATGGTGAATGCTCTTGTGTTGTTTTTATGGGGTTACTTTACCGAATAAAAAAAGGGGAGGCTACCGAAGTAGCACTCCCCTTGATTAAACCGCTGAAGGAAGTCCTCAGTGGTCTACAGCGTCTGCCGCGCCGCGCGGGGTGCGCACGTCGAGAACCAGTTGCTGAATGTGCTGCGGTGGCTCGTCAGTCACTTTGTCGACAGCAAAGGCGACTACAAAGTTAACAATGGCGCCAACAAAACCAAACGCGTTGGGCTCAATGCCGAAGAACCAGTTGCTGCCCCAAGACTCCAGGTAGCTCCACTCGGGGATAAAGAAGATCCCTTTGTGCTGGAAGACGTAGAAGAGTGTGACACTGATACCAGCGATCATACCGGCGATAGCACCTTCTTTGTTCATCTTGGTTGAGAAGATACCCATCATCAACGCAGGGAAGATAGATGAAGCAGCCAAACCAAAGGCCAGTGCTACCGTACCTGCGGCAAACCCGGGTGGGTTGAGGCCGAGATAGCCGGCAACGGCAATAGCGCCGGCCATGGCAATACGGCTCGCCATCAGCTCATTTTTCTCCGAAATATCAGGCATCAAGATACCTTTCAGTAGATCGTGAGAGATAGATGAAGCGATTGCTAATAGCAGACCTGCGGCAGTTGAAAGTGCTGCAGCGAGACCACCGGCTACCACTAGAGCGATAACCCAGTTAGGTAGGTTGGCGATTTCGGGGTTGGCCAGTACGATAATATCGCGGTCAACTTTTACCATTTCATCGCCAGCCCAGCCAAACTCGGCAGCTTTGGCAGCCATTTCTGGGTTTTTGTCGTTGTAGTGTTGGATGCGACCGTCACCGTTCTTGTCTTCAAACTTCAACAGACCAGTTTGCTCCCAGTTTTTGAACCACTGTGGGCGTTCTTCGTAGAGCAAGTTGCCTTCAGGGCTGCCTACTTCACCAACCTGGATGGTTTCCATCAGGTTCAAGCGCGCCATGGCGCCAACTGCAGGAGCAGTGGTGTAGAGGATAGCGATGAAGATCAATGCCCAACCGGCTGAAGTGCGCGCATCGCGGACTTTAGGCACAGTGAAGAAGCGGATGATTACGTGGGGCAGACCCGCAGTACCTACCATCAGCGACATGGTGTAAGCAAACATATTGAGTGTGCTCAAACGCTTAGCTTCAGAGTACTCGCCAAAGCCGAGATCTTGAATAACCAAGTCGAGCTTGTCGAGCATAAAGGTGCCACTGCCGTCAGCCATAGCAGAACCAAGGCCCAGTTGAGGGATAGGGTTGCCAGTGAGCTGCAAAGAGATGAATACAGCGGGGACAGTGTAAGCAAAGATCAGTACGCAGTACTGAGCAATCTGGGTGTAAGTAATGCCCTTCATGCCGCCGAGAACGGCGTAGATGAATACGATTGTCATACCGATGTAGAGGCCAGTGTCGTAATCGGTTTCAAGGAAACGCGAGAACGCAACGCCGACGCCTTTCATCTGGCCAATAACGTAAGTAGTTGAGGCGATGATCAAACAGATAACCGCAACAATACGGGCAGAGTTGCCGTAGTAGCGGTCGCCGATGAACTCCGGCACAGTGAACTTGCCAAATTTACGCAAGTAAGGCGCCAATAGCAGGGCCAGTAAAACGTAGCCGCCAGTCCAACCCATCAGGAATACTGAACCGCCGTAACCCATGTAGGCAATAAGGCCTGCCATAGAGATGAACGAGGCTGCCGACATCCAGTCAGCGGCTGTCGCCATGCCGTTTTGGATAGGGCCAATGCCTTTACCCGCCACATAAAATTCCCCGGTGGTTCCCGCCCGAGCCCAAATTGCAATACCGATATAGAGCAAGAATGTTGCTCCGACCACGGTATAGGTCAAGGTTTGTAGATCCATAGTGCTACCCCTTATTTTTTTTGATAAGTGTTATGGACGATCAATCTTCGTGGACGTCGTATTTTTCGTCGAGCTGCTCAATTTTTTTAGCGTAGTAAAAGATCAGAACGACAAAGACATAAATTGACCCTTGCTGGGCGAACCAGAAACCCAACTTGTAACCACCGATAGTGATTGCGTTGAGTTGATCGACCAAGAGGATCCCGAAGCCAAATGAAACGATAAACCAGACGACCATAATCTTAACGATGATCGAGAGATTTTCTTTCCAATAGGCGCTTGCTTGCGTATTGCTATCAGACATAGGTGCCACCTTCCTTTTGTTGTAATCCTGTTATAGGAGTTGAGGGACCATGAGAATTTAACAATACCCAAAGCACCTCGATACTCGACATTGGTAGTAGAGGTTTAAAGCAATAGACCAGCTTCGTTCAGAACTCGCAATCCACTAAAAAGTAACTGATAGAGATTGCCAGAGCTCGACAGTGGTGAAATGATGAACAGGTAGTTATTGTGCGGCTGTTGTACCTCTAGCCACTCGAACTTATAAATCTTTTTTTATGAAAAACCCCAAGGAGAAGTTATGTATACGGGTAAATCGCTTTCTTTAACGTTGCACGATAACGGTGTAGCTGAGATCTGTTTTGACAATCAAGCCGAGTCGGTGAACAAATTTGATGCTGCCACAGTTGATGAGTTAACAGCGGCCCTGGATGCCTTAGAGGCTGCCAGCGGTGTAATTGGCTTGTTGATCTCCAGTGCTAAGCCGGTGTTTATCGTTGGCGCGGATATTACAGAATTTGTCGGCTTGTTCGGCCAGCCGAAAGAAGATTTTCTCGGTTGGGCGGGGAAAAACAACGGCAACCTCAACCGCATTGAAGAGCTCCCATACCCTTCAATAGTGGCCATTAACGGTTTTGCTTTGGGTGGCGGTTTTGAAATCTGCTTGTCTGCTGATTTCCGTGTTATGAGCAATGCCGCACAGGTCGGCCTGCCAGAAATTAACTTGGGCATTGTCCCAGGCTGGGGCGGCACAGTGCGCTTGCCTCGCCTGATCGGTTACGACACTGCAGCTACTTGGATTGCCACTGCCGCGCAACAGCGCCCCGATGCCGCTCTGGCTGCCGGTGCAGTCGATGCAGTTGTCGCTCCTGAAGCGCTGCGTGAGGCCGCGTTGGGTATGCTCAACCAAGCTGTTGAAGGCAAGCTGGACTACGTTGCCCGCCGCCGTGCTAAAACATCAGCGTTGCAGCTCAATGATATTGAATTGGGTATGTCCACGACCACAGTACGAGCAATGGTTGCCGGTAAAGCAGGTCGAAATTATCCTGCTCCTATTGCCGCAGTTGATGCTATGGCTAAGGCTGCACGAATGGATCGTGATGCGGCACTATCAGTTGAAGCTGATACGTTCTTTGCTCTCACTCAAACGCCACAAGCACGCGCAATGGTCGGTGTTTTCTTGGCAGACCAGTACCTGGGCAAAGCGGCTAAAGTGCAAACCAAGCCACTTAAAAGTGGTGCCAAAAAAGTACAAAGTGCAGCAGTTATTGGTGCCGGTATCATGGGTGGTGGTATCGCCTATCAAAACGCCATCAAAGGCTACCCCGCATTGATGAAAGACATTAACAATCCAGCCTTGGATTTGGGTATGTCAGAAGCCAGTGGTCTGCTGGCCAAGCGCGTCGATCGCGGCCGCATGAAGCCGATCAAATCCTTACAGACGCTCTCGAAGATTCGTCCGACGCTCTCTTATGATGGCATCGACCAGTGCGAGATTGCTGTTGAAGCGGTAGTCGAACTGGAGAAAATTAAGAAGGTCGTTCTGGCTGACGTTGAGTCAAAAATGGCTGAAGATGCGGTCATTACTTCTAACACCTCTACTATTTCTATCACCAGCTTAGCGACTGCACTGCAGCGCCCAGAAAATTTCTGCGGCATGCACTTCTTTAACCCCGTACACGCTATGCCTTTGGTTGAGATTATCCGTGGCGAAAACACCTCCGATGCCACCATTGCCAGTGTTGTAGATTACGCGTTGGGTCTGGGTAAAAAGCCTGTTGTGGTCAACGACTGCCCCGGGTTCCTGGTTAACCGCGTTCTGTTTGCCTACATGTTTGGCTTTGAAATGCTGCTCCGCGAAGGCGCCGATTTCCGCCAAGTCGACAAAGTGATGGAGAAATGGGGTTGGCCAATGGGCCCGGGTTACCTCATGGATGTCGTTGGTATTGATACCTTGGCACACTGCTACGACGTGATGATCGAGGGACTCTCTGAGCGTTTCATTAAGCCTGATACAGAAGCCGCTGCAGTAATGATGTACAACGCTGAGCGCCTCGGTCAAAAGAGCGGGCAGGGCTTTTACAAGTATGAGCTCGATAAGCGTGGGCGCCGCGTCAAAGTCGTTGATGATGTTGCTGTGGATATGCTCGCCGCTGCACTTGGCCCAGCCAAGCAGTTTGAAGAGCAAGAGATTATCGACCGCATGATGGTGGCGATGGCCACCGAATTGGTGCACTGCTTAGATGAGGGCATTGTTGCATCCCCGGCTGAAGCCGATATGGCCTTCATCTACGGTGTTGGTTTCCCGGTATTCCGCGGCGGCCTGTGCCGTTGGATGGATGAGGTTGGCCTCGCTGAGATCTGTGCGCGCGGCGACAAGTACGCCAGCATCAGCCCGCTTTATGCGCCCACCGATTCAATGCGCGAAAAAGCAGCCAATGGCGGCAGCTGGTACTAAGTACCACTGCTGTGTTGACCGACCAATTAATTTAGGAGAATACCAGTGACTATTAAACCTACTGATGTAGTAATCGTCGATTTTGTGCGCACCCCAATGGGCCGTTCTAAAAATGGCGCGTTCCGCTATTCACGTGCCGAGGAACTCTCGGCGCATTTGATGAATGCACTGCTGGAGCGCTCAGCTGCACTCGACCCGGCTGAGATCGAAGATATTATCTGGGGCTGTGTCATGCAGACTCGCGAGCAGGCTTTTAACATTGCCCGCAACGCTATGCTGTTGGCCAATATTCCTCACACTGTACCCGCGCAAACGGTCAACCGCCTGTGCGGTTCATCTATGAGTGCACTGCACACCGCAACCGCCAACATTATGGCTGGGCTGGGTGATGTTTATATGGTTGGCGGGGTAGAGCATCTCGGCCACATTCCAATGACTCATGACCTCGACCCCGGTTCGAAGGCGACGCTTTCGGTCGCTTCAGCCTCTATGCAGATGGGTATGACGGCAGAGTATCTTGGCCGCTTGCACGGTTTTACCCGCGAGCCACAAGATGCTATGGGTGCGCGCTCACACCGTTTGGCTGCTGAGGCGACTGCCGCTGGTCGCTTCGCCAACGAAATTGTCGCCACGCAAGCACACGATGCCAATGGTGCCATGTTCATGATGGAGCAGGACGAGACTATTCGCCCGGAAACCACCGTAGAGGGATTAAGCCAGCTGCGCCCAGTCTTCGATCCCGTCAACGGTACAGTCACTGCAGGTACCGCCTCTCAAATTAGTGATGGCGCCTCTGCCATGTTGGTGATGTCGGGTGCTCGCGCTCAGGCGCTAGGGCTCAAGCCGCGCGCTGTCATTCGCTCGCTCGGCGTAGCGGGTGTAGACCCCTCTATCATGGGTTACGGCCCAGTGCCCTCCACGCAAAAAGCCCTCAAGCGCGCAGGCCTGACTGCCGCTGATGTCGATTATGTCGAGCTTAACGAAGCGTTTGCTGCGCAGGCTTTGCCGGTGCTCAAAGATCTCAACTTCCTCGACAACATGGAAGAGAAGGTGAATGTGAATGGCGGCGCCATAGCACTTGGCCATCCGTTCGGTTGTTCGGGTACTCGGATTACCGGCACGTTGCTCAATGTACTTGAACAGAAAGATGCTACGGTCGGTGTTGCGACAATGTGTATCGGTCTGGGCCAAGGTATTACTACTGTGATTGAGCGCGTTTAAGTCGAGCTTAGAGCGACAAAAAAACCGGCGCTTTTGGCGCCGGTTTTTTTATAGCTAAAACAATTTAAGCGGGCGGGTAGATCGCCTTGCGCCGCTCAAGGAATGGGCCGTCGACACACAGGCGACGGCCATCAGGCGCGGCACAGGCGCCACATAAACCGACGCCACATTTGGTCTGGTAGTCAATGGCGCTAAAGATCTGCTCATCTGCGCAGAACTGTCGCTGCACCGCTTCAGCAGCGTGAACCATGGGCTCTGGGCCGCAGTTGTAGAACACTAGCGCTTCTAACTCGTCGCTATTCAGGGTCTCAAGACGCTGGCGCAGCATCTCGCTGACATAGCCCTGGTAACCCTCACTGCCATCATCGGTGGCCACATGTACCGTAGCAATTTTTCTGCTCTCTTCTAAGAAGTAGAGACGCTCGGCGGTGCGCGCACCGATAAACAGTTCAGCATCGCCAAAATCACGCGCCAACTGATAAACCGCAGCCAAACCGGTGCCACCAGCCACGGCCATAATTTTGCTGCCCTCCGGGGGCGCAGCGGGAATGCCATGTGGGCCGCGCACGTAAGCTTCAGTGCCGACAGGCAGCTCGAGCAGTTTGCCGGTAAATTCGCCAACATTGATCACCACTAGTGTAAATGGATCATCGACGAGAGCGGAGAAGGGCTTTTCTCCCAGGCCGGGCAGCCAGAGGAAAATAAATTCCCCGGCCTGCACATTGACCGGCCGGTCGAAGGTGAGGATGGCAATGTCTTCGCAGACGCGCTGATTGGAGACCAGCGTGACTGGTTGGAACTGCATATCGATATCGTAGCGGATGCGGCTCTCGGCGCTATTGCTGTTGAGAATCAAGTCGCGCCCAACAGCGGTGAAGTAGTGTTCTATCTCGTCGGTGGTCAGCCCAACTAAGCTCGAGCCAACACCTACAATAGCAGCGCCAGCGGAGGCAAATTCGCGCACGTCGGCAGCTGAGCTGGCGCCGCCGCAGCCGATGATAGGCAGATCGACAGCTGCAGCAATCTCGCGTACACACTTGAGCGCAATGGGCAGTACACCTTTGCCGGACATACCACCACTGCCGTTGCTCAATACCGGCTCGCCATGTGCACTGGTAAAGCCAGGCCCCACTGTATTGATTGCACAGATCCCGTCAGCACCACCCGCGGCTGCGGCTTTGGCTATTTCTCCGATATTCGGCGTATTCGGGGTCAGTTTAGGGATCACCGGAATATCGACTACCGCTTTGACTGCAGCGGTGATTTCGCGGACCAGTTCCGGGTCTTGCCCCATTGCCATGCCGTAACCCGTAGCGTGTGGGCAGCTGAGATTGAGCTCTAGCCCATCAGAGACCGGCGCCAGAATTTTAGCCACCTCGACAAACTCTTCAACGCTGCCGCCAAATATAGAGGTGAGCAGAAACTTATCATCGGGAATCTTGAGTTGTCCCAACAGCTCTAAGGATTTTTCAGCTCCGGGGTTGGTCAGCCCCACAGCGTTGACAAAGCAGCCCGGCGCGTACTGGCTTATCACTGGCTCACGATTGCCCAAGCGCGGCTTGAGACCGATACTTTTAGTCGTAATGACGCCAACTTCAGGGATATTGTCGAAAAAGTATTGAATAATAGAGGGCATAGTAGTCACTACGCCAGAGGGTATAGTGAACAGCCCGGAAAGCTGCTTGCCAAAGAAAGTAGGGCGGGTGTTTATCGAGTTGGCTGCTGACAAAAGGGTAATCACTCTGTTGGCTAAATAATGAGTGAATTATACGCCAGAGCTGAGCGGGTGGCGATAACCTATCAGCGCTGCTTGGTAGTAAATGTGCAACCCGTTACAATCATTGCCTCAATAAACTAAGGCAAACAAATGAAAACAGCAGTAGTTATTGGCGGGGCAGGGTTTATTGGTTCCCATTTGTGCCGCGCACTTTGTAAAGAGTGGTCGGTTATCTGTTTGGATAACTACTTCACCGGCAGCCGTAAAAATCATGTTAAAAATGTAGAGTATATCGAGGGTGAGGCCACTGATATTGGCCAGCTTATTAGAGCCCCTGTTGATTTAGTGGTTCATTTAGGTGAGTACTCTCGCGTTGAGCAGAGTCTTGAAGATATCGACACTGTATGGCGTCTGAATAATAGCGCGATGATGCCGATCATGCGCTTTGCCACCGACCGCGGCGCCAAATTGGTCTACTCCGGCAGTAGTACCCGTTTCGGCGATGGTGGCGATACCGTGACACAGACCCCCTATGCTTGGTTGAAGGCTAAGAACGTAGAGCTGCTCAAACAGTATGCAGAATGGTACCCACTGGATTACGCGATTGTTTATTTCTACAACGTCTATGGGCCTGGAGAGATTGCTAGCGGCCGTTACGCTACAGTGGTCGCTAAATTTTTAGCGATGGTCGAGCGCGGTGAGGCTTTGACAGTCACATTGCCGGGAACACAACAGCGTACCTTTACCCATGTTGATGATGTTATCTCTGCGCTTTTGTTGGTGATCGCCTCTGGCCACGGCGATGGCCACGGTATTGCCAGCGATGAGAGCTTTTCCATCTTGGAGTTGGCTAATATGTTGACAGAAAACATCGTGATGACGCCAGCCAAGCCAGGCAACCGCCAGTCGACAGAAATTGTCACGGCGAAAACCCGTGCGCTCGGTTGGCAACCTTTGAAATCGTTGCGCGATTATCTAGCCAACCAATAAAACTTTGGGTTAAAAAAAGGGAGCCTTGCGGCTCCCTTTTTATTTGAGCCCCGCGTAGGGCTCTTATCAGTTAGTAGCAGACTTTTAAATGTTTGCGAACTGATTCATCGTGTTGTCTTTACCACCGGCTTTCAGTGCGGCTTCACCAGCAAAGTACTCTTTGTGGTCATCGCCCATATCGGATCCAGCCATGTTTTGATGCTTAACGCAGGCAATACCTTGACGGATCTCTTTGCGTTGTACACCAGCCACATAACCGAGCATGCCAGCTTCACCGAAGTACTCTTTGGCCAGGTTGTCAGTAGACAGCGCCGCAGTGTGGTAAGTAGGCAGGGTGATCAGGTGATGGAAGATACCCGCTTCGCGCGCTGCATCAGCTTGGAAAGTGCGGATGCGGTTATCAGCTTCCAGCGCCAGATCAGTGGCGTCGTAATCGGCGCTCATCAGGCTGGCGCGGTCGTATGCAGAGACATCTTGGCCGGCTTCTGACCAAGCATCGAACACTTGCTGGCGGAAGCTCAAAGTCCAGTTGAACGATGGGCTGTTGTTGTAAACCAGCTTGGCGTTGGGGACGACTTCGCGGATGCGGTTAACCATGCCAGCAATTTGGCCGATGTGTGGTTTTTCGGTTTCGATCCACAGCAAGTCAGCGCCGTTTTGCAATGAAGTGATTGAATCGAGAACACAGCGATCTTCACCAGTGCCTTGACGGAACTGGAAGAGGTTGCTGGGCAGACGCTTGGGACGCAAAAGTTTGCCGTCGCGGTTCAGGACAACATCGCCGTTGAGTAGGTCGCCAGCAGCCACTTCTTCGCAGTCGAGGTAGCTGTTGTACTGGTCACCCAGATCGCCGGGTTGGTTGGTGTAAGCAATCTGTTTGGTCAGACCGGCACCCAGTGAATCTGTACGGGCAACGATGACACCGTCGTCTACGCCGAGCTCGAGGAATGCGTAACGCACAGCGCGAATCTTGGCCAGGAAGTCCTCGTGGGGGACAGTCACCTTGCCGTCTTGGTGGCCACACTGCTTCTCATCAGAGACTTGGTTCTCGATCTGGATGGCGCAGGCACCAGCTTCGATCATTTTCTTGGCCAGCAAGTAAGTGGCTTCAGCGTTGCCAAAACCGGCATCGATATCGGCAATGATCGGCACAACGTGTGTTTGGAAGTTATCTACTTTAGCTTGAGCTGCGGCTTCTGCAGCGCTGTCACCGGCTTCGCGAGCTGCGTCGATGTCGCGGAACAAACCGCCGAGTTCACGAGCATCAGCTTGACGCAAGAAAGTGTAAAGCTCTTCAATCAGCGCAGGTACGCTGGTTTTTTCGTGCATAGATTGATCGGGCAGTGGGCCGAAATCGGAACGCAGAGCCGCAATCATCCAGCCCGACAGATAGAGGTAGCGCTTGTCGGTAGAGTTGAAGTGCTTTTTGATGGAGATCAGTTTTTGTTGGCCGATGAAACCGTGCCAGCAACCCAGAGACTGGGTGTATTTGCTGCTATCAGCGTCGTAGTCTGCCATATCGGTACGCATGATCGCGGCTGTGTAGCGAGCGATATCGAGGCCGGTCTGGAAGCGGTTTTGCAGGCGCATGCGAGCGGCTGATTCAGGGTTAATGGCGTTCCACGCTGAGCCATTGGCATTGCGCAGAGCGTCGAGCCTTGCGACTTCACTATTAAAGTTAGACATGTCGATCTCTCTTTTGTCGATGGATAAATGGGCTGTTAAAACCAGCAGCCGCCTCAGCAAAATGGATTAAAGCCAAGGAGTAGACAGAGAATACGTTCAACGGCATAATTTACCTAATTTATAGGTTTTATTTCGGCCATTCTTTAATCGAATAAAGGTGGCTGTTGAGCGTTTTAAGGTGAGTTATGAATATTTCTCGGGTCGACTTAAACCTGCTGGTCTATCTTGATGTGCTACTGCGCGAGTGCAATGTAACCCGTGCAGCAGAAGAGCTTGGCATTAGCCAGCCAGCCATGTCGAACGGGCTGCGCCGCCTGCGCGATCTATTTGGTGATCCTTTGTTGGTGCGTACTAGCGATGGCATGACACCCACCGAGCGTGCTCTTGGGCTTCAGCCGCTGGTGCGCTCGGCGCTCTCTGCAGCAGAGCAAGCTATCCTCCCGAAGAATGACTTTATCGCCAAGCGCTCTGATCGCATCTTCCGGATTATGGCCAGCGATTATACCGAGGCGTCGCTAATGCCTGCGCTGATGAAAAAATTGCGCGAGGCGGGCCCGGGCATACGGTTAGATATCATGACGCCCAGCGATGTTAGCTTCCATGACGTTGAGCGCGGCAAGGTAGATCTCATAATCAACCGCTTTGATGCGCTGCCGCAATCTTTCCACCAGCTGCCACTCTGGAAAGATCAGTTTTGTTGCTTGGTGGCGAGCGATAACCCGGTGCTGAAAAATTGGTGTCTTGAAAGTTACCTGGCAAGTCGGCATGTCTGGGTATCGAAGACAGGCATGGGGGTTGGGGTAGGGATGACGCCCGACGATGTGCAGCGCCTAGGTTTTGTCGATGAGGCTTTGCAAGCTATCGATGCCAAAAGAAATATCTCTGTTTTTACACGCCACTATCAAGCCGCAGTGCTGCTCGCTCAGCGCAAGGATTTAATCGTCACCATTCCGTCGATGGCGGCACTCAATTTATCGCTCTCCAACAACCACTCTATTCGGGTATTGCGACCCCCTTTTGAAATCCCAGAGATGGAGCTTAAAATGGTCTGGAGCCCACTCCTGCAGCATGATCCAGGCCACAAGTGGATTCGCGGTCTAATTCGAGATGTCTGTGCCGAGATAGTAGCCGATCGCACCCCAGTGGTTAGGTAGTTTTATACCGTTTATTAAATCGATAACCTTGGTGAATGTTAGAGATAAACTCTCTTCTCTGGGGATTTGGATCATCTATTCGTAAACTGATCGCAGAGTATGCCCTGTTTGACTGTATTAATGAACCCATCCAGCATTGAGGATTGTGTATGAGCATTGCATCTGTAGAGCGTGTAGAACGCGCCGGTTTGAACGTGGCTGCTGAACTAGCCGGTTTGGTGGAAGTTCATATTTGCCCCAAAGCCAATGTCCAGCCACAAACGTTTTGGGCGGGGTTCGCCTCTATCGTTGAGAAATTTACCCCATTAAACCGCCAGCTGCTGGCAGAGAGAGACCGCTTGCAGGCGGCTATCGACGAGTGGCATCGCACCTCACCTGGCAAGACAGATTTCCCAATATACAAAGCGTTCCTCAAAGAGATTGGATATCTGGTAGATGCTCCGGCGCCTTTTGAGATCTCCCCCACCCGCGTAGACAGTGAGATCACTCAGCAAGCAGGCCCGCAGCTAGTTGTACCAATTATGAATGCCCGTTTTGCCCTCAACGCCGCCAATGCGCGCTGGGGTAGTCTTTACGATGCGCTGTATGGCAACGATGTGATTGGTGATGAAGGTGGTGCCGAAGCAGGCGGCAGCTATAACCCGGTTCGCGGCGCGAAAGTGATTGCTTGGGGACGGCAGCTGTTGGATGAGGCCGCTCCGCTAGCTAATGGCTCGCATGCAGATGCACAGAGCTACACTATCAACGACGGTCATTTACAAGTTACTGTAGACGGCAAAGTAATAAATTTAGCGCGCCCCGAACAGCTGCTAGGCTTCCGTGGTGAGGCTCAAAATCCAAGTTCTATCTTGTTGCAAAACAATGGCTTAAGGATAGATATTATTGTAGATCCTACAAGCCAGATCGGTGCGTCTGACGGTGCCGGTATTGCCGATATCCATCTCGAGTCAGCGCTGACAACTATTATGGATTGTGAGGACTCTGTTGCTGCCGTTGATGCGCAAGACAAGGCGCTGGCCTACCGCAACTGGTTTGGACTAATTTGTGGCGATCTTGAAGAGACGCTGCAAAAGGGTGGCAAAACGATTACCCGAGCGATGAATCCCGACCGCGTTTACAGTGCGGTCGATGGTGGCGAGCTTGCAATTCCCGGTCGATCGCTGTTGTTTGTCCGCAATGTAGGTCACCTGATGACTAATCCGGCGATACTGCTGGCCGATGGCAGCGAAATTCCCGAAGGCATTATGGATGGCGTCATTACCAGCTTGATTAGTAAAATTGATATCGATAAAAACAACCTGCTGAGTAACTCTCGCGAAGGCAGCATCTATATTGTTAAGCCGAAAATGCATGGCCCAGAAGAGGTTGCCTTTACCGACGCCTTGTTTGCTGCTATTGAAGAGCTACTTGGGCTAGCTAAGAATACTATTAAAGTCGGTATCATGGATGAAGAGCGACGCACATCAGTCAACCTTGAGGCGTGTATTGCCGCGGCGCAAGAACGTGTGGTCTTTATTAATACCGGTTTCTTGGATCGCACTGGCGATGAGATTCACACCAGTATGCTGGCGGGTCCATTTGCACCCAAGGGTGATCTGAAGGCGCGCACTTGGATCGGTGCCTACGAAGATCGCAATGTCGATGTCGGCCTTGCTTGCGGCCTGCGCGGCAAGGCGCAAATCGGCAAAGGCATGTGGCCCATGCCTGACAAAATGGCCGATATGATGGTGGCTAAAGTGGGTCACCCACAAGCCGGGGCTACCACAGCGTGGGTTCCCAGCCCAACTGCGGCCACTTTGCACGCTGTGCACTACCATCAGGTCAGTGTCCCGGCAGTTCAAGAGCAGTTGGCCAGTCGAACAATGGCCAGCGTCGACGATATTCTCGATATTCCGTTATTGGATCGCAAGTTAACCGCCGAAGAGATCCAACGCGATCTGGACAACAACGCGCAGGGTATGCTCGGCTACGTGGTGCGCTGGGTAGAGCAGGGCGTCGGTTGTTCTAAAGTACCAGACATCAACGATGTTGGCCTCATGGAAGATCGCGCGACGCTACGCATTAGCAGCCAACACATCGCCAACTGGTTGCATCACGGCATCTGCTCTGCAGGGCAGGTCGATGAGACGTTGCAACGTATGGCTGCGATTGTCGACGGACAAAATAGCGGAGATCCCTTCTATCGTCCGATGGCGCCAAATTTTGATGACAGCATCGCCTTTCAAGCGGCGCGCGATTTAGTCTTCAAAGGTTTGGAGCAGCCCAGCGGCTACACAGAGCCTCTGCTGCACCACTACCGCCAAGTGTTTAAAGCCAAATTGGCCGGCTAGGAGAGCGCATATGTCGACCGCTTTTAATTGGACAACGCCCGATCTTTGCGATGCCGCCGAGCAGAGCGGCGCCGCCTTTCAGGTTTTAGAGCCAATGTTTGCCAACTACGGCGGTGTCGATCAGTTTTCTGGTGCGGTGCAGACAGTTAAGTGCTTTGAGGACAACTCCAAAGTAAAAGAGCTTTTGGCCACACCGGGGCAAGGGCGTGTGTTAGTCGTGGATGCCGGCGGCAGCATGCGTCGCGCCTGTTTGGGCGATTTGATCGCTCAATCAGCCGTCGATAACGGCTGGGCTGGCGTGGTCATGTACGGTTGTGTGCGCGATGTCGATGTATTGGCAACACTGCCTCTAGGTGTACAGGCGATCGGCAGCCACCCTGTGCGCACAGAAAAACTGGGTGTCGGCCAAATCGGCCTGTCGATCAATTTTGCCGGCGTTACTGTTGAGCCGGGCGATATAGTTTACGCGGACAACAACGGCATTATCGTCGCCAAGCAGCCTATAGCCCTTTAACGCCGCAACGCTTTAACCATCCTGCGGTGAGGGATACCAGCGTCATCGAAGATGTCGCCCTCTGCGCAGTAGCCAAGTTTTTCATAAAACCCTTGGGCCTGCAGTTGAGCGTCGAGCTTCAATCTACCCAGCCCACTTTTGCGCGCATAATCTTCTGTGGTTGCCATTAGCTGTTGAGCTATCCCTCTGCTACGCCACTCTTTGATTACCGCCAAGCGACCTATCTTGCCGCTGCCTCCTGCAGTAGAGACTAGCCGCACGCAACCAATGGATTGGCCGTCATTGCTCTCGGCCAGCCAGTGTTGTGCGCTTGTATCATCACTGTCCTCTTCGAGCTCCAGTGGTACTGACTGCTCATCTACAAAAACCTCAATGCGCACCTTTAAAAGTGGCTCGCGACACTCGCTCCAGCTGCAGGGTTTGATCACAACGGTTTTAAGTGGGTGCATGGTGAATAGTGCTCGCGGCATCTGTGCCAGCGGTCGACTCGCTTGGGCTGGCTGAATGACTGACCTATACTACATACCGGCCACGCTTTTGAGTGGATAGCTTTGGAGTAGCTTATGAACACCCCTATTATTGCAGTAGTTGCGGCTTGGCTGCTAGTGGCTTCGTCAGTCAGTGCTGAGCCTGCGCCGATCGTCGACTCTAAAGCGAGATTTCACCCCGTGTTGGCGCGCAGCGGTATGGTGGTGAGCCAAGAGCGAGTGGCCAGTGAAGTGGGTGCAGCGATATTGGCACAGGGTGGCAACGCTATCGACGCTGCGGTGGCGACAGGATTTGCACTGGCAGTCACGCTGCCTCGCGCAGGTAATTTGGGCGGTGGCGGTTTTATGTTGGTGTATTTGGCCGAGCAGCAGCGCACAGTGGCCATTGACTACCGCGAAATGGCGCCGCGCTCAGCCACTGCGGATATGTTCTTGGATGGCGAGGGTAATGTAAACAACCAGCGTGCCCGCTACAGTATCGATTCCACTGCTGTCCCCGGCACCGTGGCCGGCCTGCTCTACGCTTTAGAGCAATACGGCACGCTCACTCGCCAGCAAGTGTTGGCGCCAGCCATTGCATTGGCTAGCGAGGGGATTACAGTCTCGCCCGATCTCAGCGAATCACTGCAGGCGCGCGCCGAGCGGCTGCTGGCGGATCCAGTGACGGCGGGTTATTTTTTCCGCGCCGATGGCAGTGCGCCGGCGATAGGGTCGGCGCTAGTCCAGTCAGATTTGGCTAATACGTTGACCAGAATTAGCCAGCAGGGCCGCAAGGATTTTTATCAAGGCACTACCGCAGATCTGTTGGTGGCCTCGATTTCCAGCCGCGGCGGTCAGCTAGATCACCGCGATCTAGCCGATTACAAGGTTGTAGAGCGCCAGCCGGTGTGTGGCAGCTACCGCACCAATACAGTTTGCGCCATGCCGCCACCTTCGTCGGGCGGTGTCCATCTTATACAGATGCTGAATATTCTAGAGAATTGGGATTTGCGCTCTCTCGGTCACAACAGTGCAGCCTACTTGCATCGGCTAATTGAATCGATGCGTCGCGCCTATGCGGATCGCAGCCGTTATCTGGGTGATCCCGATTTCTACCCTGTGCCGGTACTGCGGCTGACTGACAAGCGCTATGCCGCACAGTTGGCGGCACAGATAGAGCTCGACCAAGCCACCGATTCAGAGCAGGTCGCCCCCGGGCTCGAGCTCAATGAGAGCTTGGAAACTACTCACTATTCAAGTTGGGATCGATGGGGCAATGTGGTCAGCAATACTTATACGCTGAACTTTAGCTACGGCAACGGTAAGTCAGTGGCGGGGGCTGGGTTTTTACTCAATAACGAGATGGATGACTTTTCTGCTAAAAAAGGCGCAGCCAACGGTTTCGGCCTGCTCGGCGAAGAGGCCAACCAGATTGAGCCATACAAGCGTCCGCTCTCCTCAATGACTCCGACGATAGTATTTAACTCAGAGGGCGCGCCACTGATGGCTACCGGCTCGCCGGGGGGTAGTACTATTATTACCGTGGTATTGCAGACGCTGCTCAACCATCTCGAGTTTGGCATGAATATCGCCGAGGCGACTGCGGCTGCGCGCATCCACCATCAATGGTGGCCAGACAAGGTATTTTGGGAGAAAGGTGTTGGCGATGATACGCAGGAGATACTGCGCAACATGGGCCACACTTTAGAGCAGTCGCCGCGAGTCTTAGGCGCTACGCAAACTATTGGCCAACAGGGCCCTTGGTTGCACGGTGCGGCCGATTATCGACGCAGCGAGGCCGCGGCGGCGGGTGCCGATTAGATCGACTCTTCCAGTTCGCCATTGCAGTAGCGCGCACCGCGCCACTCGACACGGCGCTGCTCGCCCGTCATATCTACTAAATCAGGATATTTGGGCCGGCTCATATAGCGCGCATACCAATCACCGAGAAGCTGTTTGTCCTCTAAAAGGCGTTTTAACTGCTCGCTGATCGCATCTACTTGTTGCTCGGCTATCTCTGACTCGGTCGGGCTGACCAGGGTGCGCAAAAAATCGGGCTCACGGTCGCCGGCGAGTAGTTCTAAAGCTAGGTCGTTGATTATTTCTACGCTGGAAGGCGCTCTAAAACCGATTGAGTAGGTGATGCACGGGTCGAGAGCGATACCGTGGTGAGCAAACTGAGGCGGTAGGTAGAGCAAGTCGCCCGGTTCCAAAACCCAATCGCTGTCTGGAGTGAAATCATTGACTAAGCGCAAAGCGCTGCTCTGGCTGGCGGCGCGATGTTGACGCGGACTGTTTTCAATTTGCCACTGCCGACGACCGAGGCCTTGCAGTAAAAAGACATCGTAATTGTCTAGATGCGCACCGACATTGCCGCCCGGCGCGGCATAGCTGACCATAATGTCGTCGATCTGCCAGCGCGGCAAAAAATCGACACTCTCGAGCAGAGCGGCTACTTCTGGGATCCACAGGTCGACAGCTTGGACCAGAAGCGTCCAGTCGCGCTCTGGCAGAGAGGCAAAGCGATCCGGTTCAAGCGGCCCGTGCTCTACCTCCCAGTTTTTCGAGTTGATCAGCCGTGACTCGATCCACTCTTCCAGCGCCAAGCCCGCCAACTGGTCGGGCTCCAGGGGTGGGTTGTCGGCAATCGGTAACGCGTTGCGAATCAGCAGCGGCCGCTGTTGCCAATAATCACTCAGAAACTCCTCGGCGCTCAGCTCGCCGAGCAGCGAGGGCCAAGCAATCACGGTGTGGACGTGGTGTCGTAGGCTTGCGCTTGCTGAATCGCGTTGCCGATATAACTCGCTGGTGTCAGCTGCAGCAGATACTCTTTTGCAGATACCGGTATATCCAGAGTGGCGACAAATTCTTGAATTACCTCGCGGCTGATGGCGTTGCCGCGGGTGAGTGCTTTGAGTTTTTCGTAGGGCTCGGGGATAGCGTAGCGACGCATTACAGTCTGGATCGGTTCGGCGAGCACTTCCCAGCTGTTATCCAAGTCGGCCGCTAGGCGCTCGCTGTTGAGTTCGAGCTTACCAATTCCTTTTTGCAAAGCTGCGCTGGCGATCGCAACATAACCAAAACCGACGCCCATATTGCGCAGTACGGTGGAGTCGGTCAGATCCCGCTGCCAGCGCGAGATTGGCAATTTGGCAGCGAGATGGGCGAGCACTGCGTTGGCGATACCCAAATTGCCTTCGGCGTTTTCAAAGTCGATCGGATTAACTTTGTGCGGCATAGTCGAGGAGCCAATTTCGCCGGCGATGGTTTTCTGCTTGAAGTATCCCAATGAGATATAGCCCCAGATATCGCGAGCAAAGTCGATCAGAATCGTGTTGCAGCGGGCGATGGCATCAAACAGTTCAGCAATGTAGTCGTGGGGTTCAATCTGTGTGGTGTAAGGGTTAAAGGTAAGCCCCAATGAGCCGATAAATTGCTCCGCATGAGCAGCCCAATTGATCTCTGGGTAAGCTGACAGGTGGGCGTTGTAGTTGCCCACGGCGCCGTTAATTTTTCCCAGTAGGGGCACGCTGGCAATCTGTTCAAGTTGTCGCTGCAGACGGTAGGCAACATTGGCAAACTCTTTGCCGACGGTGGTCGGTGAGGCCGTTTGACCGTGTGTGCGAGCCAGCATGGGCTGGTCGGCATACTCTTTTGCCAGTGTGGCGATGGCGGCGCAAATACTGCTCAGCTGGCTGTGGATCTGCGCGCGCCCTTGCTGGAGCATCAGCGCGTGAGAGAGATTGTTGATATCCTCGGAGGTGCAGGCGAAGTGCACAAATTCACTCACTGCCTCGAGTTCTGAGTTGCCGGCAAACTGCTCTTTGATGAAATACTCGACTGCTTTTACATCGTGGTTGGTGGTGCGCTCAATCTCTTTAATACGCTCGGCTTGGGCTGTCCCAAAGTCAGCCAAAAGCTGCTCCAGTTTTGCATTGGCCTCATCGCTCAGCGCTGGCACTTCGGCAACACCACTGTGTGCCGCGAGTGACTGCAGCCAGCGGATTTCGACAGTGACGCGTTTTTCGATCAATCCATACTCGCTAAAGGCTGCGCGCAAGTCAGCAGTTTTATCGGCGTAGCGGCCATCGATGGGCGACAGTGCGGTAAGGCTAGAGAGGGGTAGAGCAGTGGTGGTCATGTCAATTTTCCAAGCTGTGAGTCGGTGGTGTAAAAAAAGATCAAATATTGGTTGCTAGCAGGGCGCAATCATAAAGCAAGGGATTGTCGCTGTCTGCGCTGTTAACCGAAGGTTTACTGGGCCAGTCGCCGGCAGTGTTCGAGCAGCGCCTTTCGGTAGAAGATTAACTGATAGCGATGGCCGCCGCATTGCCGCCACAAATACCCGGCGCGAACAGCGCCAAACAGCAAGCTGCGCACCCGCTGGGCGACACCAGTTTGCTGTAATCGAGCGGGATCACCTTTGATTTGAATGCGGTAGCGGTAGCCACTGAGGGTCTGCTGATAAAGCTCGTCGGTAGCCGCAAACAGATTGTTGTGAGTTAAGCCAAATTGTTCTGCTTTGCCCTGTAGGTTGACTAAACCATCACCAATACGCGCGGCCATCGACTTATCTTTGTAAAGTTTGCTGGCCAGGTAAAGTGAGCCCAGGGCAGTCTGTACAATTTGGTCAAACTGCTGTTCGCCACGCTGTTTGTTGAGCAGCAAACCCAGCGATTGGACTCCACTGTGAAGCCCTCGGTGCTGATTGTTAAGCCGATAGAGCTGGCTGGGCGCTAAGCCCTGTGTGTTCAAAAGTGCAGCCATCAGCAATTCGAGCCTGGCGCTGTCGGTTGTGCCGCGGTGAGCGAGTTCAACAACTCCGCAGGCGCTCTCAAAGAGTGCGGAGAGAGCGATTGTTTGGTCGAGGGTTGGGCTGCGCAACCAGAGCATTAGCGGTTGCCTCGGCTGGCAATGATCGCGCCGCCCAAGCACTGCTCGCCACGGTAGAAAACTACAGATTGCCCCGGTGTGACCGCGCGCTGAGGCTGATCGAAGAAAACTGTCAGCTGCTGGCGGCTGTCGATGACAACCTCGCAAGACTGGTCAGCCTGGCGGTAGCGAGTTTTGGCGGTACAGCGAAAGCTCAGCTGATCAGGTTCACCGTTGATCCAGGTGAGTTGCTCGGCGACTAGCATATCGCTGAGTAGCAGCGGGTGATTGCCACCTTGGCCAACAACCAGGCAATTGCTGCCGAGCTCTTTGTCGAGGACAAACCACGGTTCATCACTGCCTGTTTTAGTGCCGCCAATACCCAGTCCCTGGCGCTGGCCAAGTGTGTAGTACATCAGCCCTTGGTGCTCTCCGACATCAATGCCATCTGGGGTGACCATGCGCCCAGGCTGGGCGGGTAGGTACTGCTCAAGAAAATCTTTAAAGCGCCGCTCGCCAATAAAGCAGATGCCGGTACTGTCTTTTTTGGTTGAGGTGACAAAACCCTGTTCGCTGGCAATAGCGCGCACTTGCGGCTTTTCGAGCTCGCCGACCGGGAAAAGTGTTTTACCTAACGCCGCCCCTGTGATCGCGTGCAGGAAGTAACTTTGATCTTTGTTGCTGTCTAGGCCGCGCAGTAAAGTGCCTGAATTGGCATCGTCTAGATCGCTGCCGCGGCGGGTGTAATGCCCGGTGGCAATATAGTCAGCACCGAGAATTTGAGCGTATTCTAAAAAGACTTTAAATTTTATTTCGCGGTTGCAGAGGATGTCCGGATTGGGCGTGCGCCCAGCACGGTATTCGGCCAGGAAGTGTTCAAAGACGTTGTCCCAGTACTCTGCGGCAAAGTTAGCGGTGTGCAGAACAATGCCGAGCTTATCGGCCACTTGTTGCGCGTCGGCCAAATCGGCGATAGCGGTACAGTATTCGCTGCCGTCATCTTCATCCCAATTTTTCATAAACAGCCCCTCAACCTCATAGCCTTGCTGTTGTAGTAGGTAGGCGGAGACCGAGGAGTCAACTCCACCGGAGAGGCCGACAATAACCTTGCGCCGGCCAGATGATGTGGGAGAGGAGGGGGATGCAGTCACGGAATTTTCCCAGAAAATCAAAGCGTAACAGTTTACCGGAAAGCGCTGGCTAACTGTAGCGCAAGGCTAACTTTGCCGATCAAACTGGCTGAGCGGGTGGCGAATACCAGCGAGATAGTCGTCTATGCAGTCGAGCACCAGTTGGCTGCGCAACTGGCTGCGCCGAGCGAGAATTTCTTCATAAGTGAGCCAGACAGGTTGATCAATATCGGCGTCGATTTGCGCGCCTTCAATTTTTTCAAATGTTTCAGCAATAAAACAAAAGCGGTGGTAGCTGGCCGGTATAGCTTTGGGGAAGTAGTGGTAGTGGCCCAGAAAGTGGCTCAACTCAACGCTGTATCCGGTCTCTTCTAAAGTCTCGCGGATGGCTGCCGCTACAATAGCTTCGCCGGGCTCGACATGGCCGGCGGGCTGATTGAGTAGCTGTTCGCCGAAAGGACTCTCCTCGACCAGCAAAAACCGTTCGCCATCGGTGATAATGGTGGCCACCGTCAGATGTATACGGCGCTGCCCCGCCCACTTATCGTTTGCTTCTGTATTCATATGGCTACCTTATCTCCTGGGGCTAGGCTTGAATCGCCTTGAAGTATTTTTGCTTCTGACGGGAGGGGCCTCGACCGTCAATGCTCGGCTCTCCCCGGGCTGCAGATCATTGAGTGCCCACTCGCCGACGGCCACTCGCACCAGTCGCAAGGTGGGCAGCCCGACGGCTGCAGTCATTCGCCTTACCTGTCTGTTGCGACCCTCATTCAGCGTGAGTGCAATCCAGCTGGTAGGTATGTTGCGCCGCTCTCTAATAGGGGGTGTGCGTGGCCACAGAGTCGGCTCAGGCAGCAGCTGGCAATCGACGGCACAAGCGGGGCCATCGTTTAACCGGATGCCATCGCGCAGTTGTTGACACTGTTGATCGCTGGCTTCGCCCTCAACCTGCGCCCAGTAAACTTTATTTTTTGCGTACCGTGGGTGGCTCAGCTGAGCTTGCAGTGCGCCGTTATCGGTGAGGAGCATTAACCCCTCAGAATCGTAGTCGAGACGTCCGGCAGGGTAGACATTGGCCTGATCGATATAGTCGGCTAACGTCGAGCGGCCATCGCTATCTGTGAATTGCGAAAGTGTATTAAATGGCTTGTTGAGAAGAATCAATTTTGCCAAAACAGTATCTGCCGTGGTGATAGAGCAGGGCATGGTAATTGACTGTTTAAACGGATGCTACAGGAGCAGGCTTTTAAAAGAGTCAACTCTGCACTTTACAGGCTCAACATCCTCTGTATTTGGCACTATTAGACCTTTTGTCATATATCTTGCGCTCCAATTGGGTTAGAATATGACCGCTTGGTTTCCGGCCCTGGTCAAATAGACTCGGCAGTATCAATGCGGGCGACGCTCGAAACCATCCAATTTCACTATCCACAACCCACGGAGAGATAAATGGGCTATCAACACATCCAAGTGCCAGCAACTGGCGAAAAAATTACCGTTAACAGCGACTATTCTCTGAATGTACCCAATCAACCTATTATTCCCTTCATTGAAGGTGACGGTATTGGTGTTGATATCACCCCGGTGATGGTCAAAGTGATCGACGCTGCGGTTGCCAAGGCGTACGCTGGAGATAAGAAAATTTCCTGGATGGAAGTTTACTGTGGCGAGAAAGCTGCTGAACTCTATGAGGGTGACTGGTTCCCCGCAGAGACTCTTGAAGCCGTTAAAGAGTATGCCGTTTCTATTAAAGGCCCGTTGACTACCCCTGTGGGAGGCGGTTTCCGCTCTTTAAACGTAGCGCTGCGCCAAGAGCTAGATCTCTATGTCTGCCAGCGTCCTGTGCGCTGGTTTACCGGTGTGCCTTCACCTGTAAAAGCGCCGCAAGATGTCGATATGTGTATCTTCCGTGAAAACTCCGAAGATATTTATGCCGGTATCGAATGGAAAGCCGGTACTCCAGAAGCCGACAAAGTGATCAAGTTCCTCAAAGAAGAGATGGGTGTTACTAAAATTCGCTTCCCTGACAACTGCGGTATCGGCGTAAAGCCGGTTTCGGAAGAGGGCACTAAGCGTCTGGTTGCCAAATCAATTCAGTATGCTATTGACCAAGATAAAGAGTCTCTAACTATTGTCCACAAGGGCAATATTATGAAGTTCACCGAGGGTGCTTTCTGCGACTGGGGCTATGAAGTGGCGCGCGAGCAATTTGGCGCTACTCCACTGGATGGCGGCCCTTGGCACGTTATTAAAAATCCAAACACTGGCCGCGACATCGTCATCAAAGACGTGATTGCTGATGCCATGTTGCAGCAAATCCTTCTGCGTCCAGCCGAATATGATGTCATCGCTACGCTCAACCTCAATGGCGATTACCTTTCTGACGCACTGGCTGCAGAAGTAGGCGGTATCGGCATTGCTCCGGGCGCTAACCTCTCCGATGATATTGCTATCTTTGAAGCGACCCACGGCACTGCGCCCAAGTATGCAGGCCAAGATAAGGTAAACCCTGGCTCGTTGATTCTCTCTGCCGAGATGATGCTGCGTCACTTAGGTTGGGGTGAAGCCGCCGACTTGGTCGTCAGTGGCATTGAAGGCGCTATCTCTAAAAAGCTGGTGACCTACGATTTCGAACGCTTAATGGATGATGCGACTCTGTTGTCTTGTTCAGCCTTTGGCGATGCGATTATCGACAACATGTAAGCTTTATTGCTTGTATAAAAAAACCCGGCCCCTGTGCCGGGTTTTTTTATAGCCAATTTTTGTCGCTCACCAATAGTGTGAATAAACTTGTCTTTAGTAGGTTGATTTATAGGTATTCGAGGCCATATCGTAGTGGTTAGTAGCAAAGTAAACAGGCAGGGCAGTGCCCAACTTAAATAGGATTCATATGAGCGACCAACAAGACCCTAATGATGGCGACAGACGCGGCGGCTTGCTGCTAGAGGAGCGCCCGCCCAAGTTGGCCAAGCCCTCGCTTTATCGTGTGATTATGCTCAATGACGACTACACGCCAATGGAATTTGTCGTCGAGCTTTTAGAGCAATTTTTCGGCAAAACTCGCGAGAGCGCCACACAAATTATGCTGGCGATTCATACCCAGGGTAAAGGCGTCTGTGGTATCTATACCCGTGATGTTGCCGAGACGAAGGCAGCAATAGTTAACCAATATTCGCGCGATAACCAGCATCCACTGCTGTGTGATATCGAGCCCTGTGAAGACGGTGAGGAGTAATTTATGCTGAGTCGTGAACTCGAGGTTATCCTCAATTTAGCTTTTAAAGGCGCTAGAGATAAGCGTCACGAATTCTTGACCGTTGAGCATCTTTTGCTGGCGTTGTTAGACGATGCTTCCGCGCTCGCTGTATTGCGTGCCTGTGGCGTTAATTTGGAGCAGCTGCGCGGCGATCTGATCGAATTTATCGACGCCACTACCCCGGTTCTCTCGCCAGCCCAAGAAGCTCGCGAGACACAGCCTACCAATGGTTTTCAGCGCGTGATTCAGCGCGCGGTATTTCATGCCAACTCTTCCGAGAGCCCAGAAGTCGAAGGCGCCAATGTGATTGTGGCGATATTTTCTGAGCAAGAGAGTCAAGCGGTGTATTTTTTGCGGCTACAAAACATTGCCCGCATTGATGTGGTTAATTTTATCTCACACGGCATCGACAAAGAGGAGGATTCTGCTCGCCGAGAGAGCTTCCAAGGCGAAGCTGATGCAGATGTGGCTTCTGAAGACGAGAGCTTGTTGGCACAATTTGCCAGTGATCTCAATGAGCAGGCGCGCCTTGGCAAAATAGACCCACTGATAGGCCGCGCCAGTGAGATTGAGCGCACCTGCCAGGTGCTTATCCGTCGACGCAAAAATAACCCACTGTTGGTTGGTGAGTCTGGTGTCGGCAAAACGGCTATTGCCGAGGGGCTGGCCAAGTTAATCGTTGAAGAGAAAGCCCCAGAGCCGATGCTGGGTTACACGGTGTTCTCTCTCGATCTCGGTTCTTTGTTGGCGGGTACGAAATACCGCGGTGATTTTGAGAAGCGTCTCAAAGGGATTATTAAAGAGCTTGAAGAGCACGGCAGTGCCATTCTATTCATCGACGAAATCCACACTATTATTGGCGCTGGCGCCGCCTCGGGTGGGGTAATGGATGCCTCCAATATGCTCAAGCCGCTTTTAGGGGCAGGCAAAATCCGCTGTATTGGCTCCACTACCTATCAAGAGTACCGCGGCATCTTTGAGAAAGACCATGCGCTGGCACGCCGTTTTCAAAAAATTGATGTGGTCGAGCCAACCGTTGAGGAGACCTTTCAGATACTCAAAGGGCTGCGCGAGCGCTTTGAACTGCATCACGATCTCAAATTCACCACTCCTGCACTGCGGGCGGCAGCGGAATTGGCCGCCAAGCACATTACCGACCGTTTTCTCCCGGATAAAGCGATTGATGTGATCGACGAGGCGGGCGCCCATCAGCGTCTGCAGGTGAGTAAGAAACGTCGCAAAAGTATCGGTGTTGCCGAGGTGGAAGCGGTTGTTGCCAAAATTGCCCGGATTCCGCAAAAAAGTGTTTCGCGCTCTGATCGTGAGCAGCTAGAGCATCTGGCAGAAAACCTTAAAATGGTAGTTTTTGGTCAAGATCCAGCTATCGACGCACTCTCTACCTCAATCAAGTTAGCGCGGGCAGGCCTGCGCCAAGGCGATAAGCCTATCGGTAGTTTTCTTTTTGCCGGCCCAACTGGCGTGGGTAAAACCGAGGTTTCCAAACAGCTTGCCAATCAGTTGGGCATTGAGTTGATTCGCTTCGACATGTCTGAGTACATGGAACGTCATACGGTATCACGGCTGATTGGTGCACCACCGGGTTATGTTGGGTTTGATCAAGGTGGCCTGCTGACTGAGGCTGTCTCCAAACACCCGCACGCGGTGGTGCTGTTAGATGAGATCGAAAAAGCGCATCCAGATCTCTTCAATCTATTGTTGCAAGTCATGGACCATGGCACGCTAACGGACAATAACGGGCGCAAGGCGGACTTCCGCAATGTTATTCTTATTATGACGACTAATGCCGGCGCCGAGCTCATGAGCCGCGCATCGATAGGTTTTACCCAGCAAGATCACACCAGCGACGGCGGTGAGGCAATCAAAAAAGCGTTTTCACCAGAGTTTCGCAACCGCCTCGATTCAGTCGTACAGTTTGGTGAGTTGCCCGCTGCAGTGATCACCACGGTTGTCGATAAATTCTTGGCTGAGCTGCAGCATCAGTTGGATGACAAGAAGATCTTTATTGAGGCGAACGACGAGGCTCGCCAGTGGTTGGCCGACAACGGCTATGATCAAAAGATGGGTGCTCGGCCGATGGCCCGTTTGATTCAAGAGAAAATCAAAAAGCCACTGGCGGAAGAGGTGTTATTTGGCCGCTTGAGCAGTGCTGGTGGGCGCGTCAAGGTCGGTGTTAAAGAGGGCGACATCGCCATTGAGATAGAAGAGTAGGGCGAGGGGCGCTCGCCCCTCAGCGACTTCTTAGCGCTCGCGAAAAGTGATGCGCCCTTTGGTCAGGTCGTAGGGAGTCATCTCTACTTTGACTTTATCCCCAGTCAGAATGCGAATGTAGTGTTTGCGCATTTTTCCAGAGATATGGGCAATGATAGTGTGCCCATTTTCCAGCTTTACTCGAAAGGTGGTATTGGGCAGGGTGTCTACCACTTCGCCGTCAAATTCAATATTTTCTTCTTTTGCCATGTTCACTCAACTGTGGGGTTGTTTTAGCGGCCTGCATTTTGCCCTAAAGCGTGCCATTGTGCAAAATTAACCGTCACTGGGTTGGCGGTTCTGGACTCCAGCCTTGGCCGCAAAAATACTCGAGCGGTTTAAATTGTGTTTTGTAGGCCATTTTGTTGCTGTTGGCGATCCAATATCCCAGGTAGACAAACTCTAAACGCCACTGCCGAGCGAGATCTAATTGCGCCAAGATCGCCAAGGTGCCGAGGCTGCGTTTGCTCTGTTGTGGATCGAAATAGGTATAAATTGCTGACAAGCTGTTGCCGAGTCGGTCGCTGACAGCGCAGCCGACTAACTTGCCGTTGAGGCGCATCTCTAAATAGAGTGTTGATTCGCTGCGACTGCCGAGAAAATCATCAAACTGGCTGGGCGAGGCCGGATACATATCACCATCACTGTGGCGTCTGGCAACATAGTGTTCAAATAACGAGTAGTGTTCGGCTCGATCAATCTGTTGTTTGGCCTCGATGACAATATTTTGATTGCGCTGCGCACAGCGTTTTTGGCTGCGGTTGGGAGTAAAAGCCGCAACAGGAATCCGCACAGAGATGCAAGCTTGGCAGTTACTGCAGTGCGGGCGATAGTGGAAGCGGCCACTGCGTCGAAACCCCTGCTCGGCCAGCTGTTGATAGAGTGCGATGCTGACCTGGATTTCAGGGTCTACAAAGGCCGTCGTGGCGCGCTCTTGTGCGATATAGCTGCAGTCATGTGGCTCGGTTAGAAATAGCCGCACAGTCTGCAGTTCGCGGTCGATCTCTGGGCTATTATCTCGGCTCATAGTGCAAGATTATCAGCCTCAGCTTGCGGAGGCCATGCCCGATGTAATTGGCTCGCAGTAAAAAGACGCTCTATAAATTGTTGGCGCGTCTCTGTTGTGGCGCCAAGCGAGAGCAAATGTGGGTTACTTATTTGGCAGTCCAGTGCGCTGAAGCCTGCGCCCGATAAAGCCTGGCAAAAATAGTAGAGCAACAGCTTTGAGCCGTCGCGGATATCGCTGTACATGGACTCTCCGCAAAATAGTGCGCCAACTTGGACGCCGTAGAGCCCGGCGACTAATTGCTGGTCATACCAGAGTTCTACTGAGTGAGCGATACCACTTTGGTGTAAGGCTTGATAGGCGCGGCGCATAGCCGGCAGAATCCAGGTGGAATCTTGGTTGCGCGTCACCGTACCGCGTCGAGCGCAGTTGCTCACTACGACCTCAAAGCGGCTGTTGTAGCGCAGATAAAAACCGCCTTTGCGGACTTTTTTATAGAGTGAGCGCGAACAGTGAAACTGCTCAGGTACGATGATGCAGCGCTGGGGTGGTGACCACCAAAGTAGTGGATCACCCTCGCCGAACCAGGGGAATATCCCGGAGGAATAGGCGCGCTTTAAACGCTCAACGGAGAGATCGCCTCCCACTGCCAACAAGCCGCCAATAGCGTCGTCGGCTTGTTCGACAGCGGGAAATTCGCAGCTATCAGTCTCTAAGAGCGCGACCGGCATCAGGCGTCGAGGTAGCGCTCCGCATCGAGCGCCGCCATACAACCGCTGCCGGCTGATGTGATGGCTTGGCGGTAGATGTGGTCGGCGACATCGCCGGCAGCAAAGACACCCTCAATGGAGGTTTGCGTGGCGTTGCCTTGTGTGCCGCTGTGCACGGTCAGATAACCGTCTTTCATATCTAACTGGCCGGCAAATATGTCGGTGTTCGGCTTGTGGCCAATAGCGATGAACACACCTGCGACCTCGATCTCTTGCTCGCTGTCATCTTGAGTGCTTTTCAGTCGCAGCCCAGTGACACCGGCATCGTCACCCAGTACCTCTTCGAGGGTGTGGTTCCAGCACAAAGTGATATTGCCGTTCTCTGCGCGCTCGCGGATTTTGTCTTGGAGAATTTTCTCGCTGCGCAAGCTGTCGCGACGGTGCACCAAAACTACCTCGCTACAAATATTAGACAAGTAGAGCGCTTCCTCTACCGCCGTGTTGCCGCCGCCGATTACAGCCACTTTTTTGCCGCGATAGAAAAATCCGTCACAGGTAGCGCAAGCGCTGACTCCTTTACCCATGAACGCTTCCTCACTTTCAAGGCCAAGATACTGTGCAGAGGCTCCGGTTGCGATAATTAATGAGTCGCAACTGAAGGTTTGCGTGCCGTGCAGCAGCATCGGTTTTTTGTCTAATTCAACGCTTTCGATGTGGTCAAAAACTACTTCAGTATCAAAGCGTTCTGCGTGCTCCTGCATGCGAACCATCAAGTCTGGCCCCTGCAATCCATGGGGGTCGCCCGGCCAGTTGTCTACTTCTGTAGTGGTGGTCAGCTGGCCGCCTTGCTGAAGGCCTGTAATGACCACCGGATTGAGATTGGCCCGCGCAGCGTAAACAGCAGCAGTCCATCCTGCTGGACCTGAGCCGAGGATGATAAGACGGTGGTGGATGGGATCGCTCATAGAGAAATAATTTCCGTTATAGGTGAGTAGTTTCAATCTGGCACTCATATTAAAGCCCGCGCCACAAAGTTCAAATAGCTTTTACAAATTCATTGTATAGCGGCCGCTAATGGTGTTTTTTTCGATTGCCATAAACGTGTCAATTGCAAGTCAACAGGTTACAATTACTCACCAAAACCTCTGTGGGTAAGTCGTTTAATAGGCGGCGCAAACTTCAGCTATCCATCATTGTGCAAATAAGGAATGGCGCTTGGCAGCTACCAATAAAAAGAAACAGTCCCCGGCGAGTCCAAAGGTTAGTGCGCAAAGTGGGCTAAACCATGATCGAATCAGCCGGTTGTTGAGCGAGGGTGCTTTGATAGGCTGGTTGGCTCTTTGCGCTATTGTTTTGGTGGCGCTGCTCACCTACAGCAGCCAAGACCCTGGATTTACTTATACTGGCAGTAACGCCGAGGTTAGTAATGCGATTGGCAGAGCTGGAGCATGGCTGGCCGATGTGCTGTTTACCCTGTTTGGGCTGGGCGCCTTCATCTTTCCGCTACTACTGGCGGTTCGCGCCTCTCAGCTTCTCTACGGACATCTGCATCAACAACAAAATCAGTTTGATGCGGTAACTTTTACACTGCGGGTAATTGGATTTATTTTAGTTATTGTCGCGGTGACTTCACTGCTCTATGTGCAGTATCCCGATCTCTATTCCTTGCAAGAAAGTAGTGGGGGCATACTGGGATCTGCGATTGGAAGCGCCACACTCGACCTATTCAACTTAGCTGGAGGAACACTAATTCATCTGGCTTTATTGTTGTTTGGAGTTACGGTATTCACCGATCTTTCCTGGTTGGCAGTTATTGACAGGCTAGGACAGTTTGCACTGCATTGCATTGAGCGCAGTCAAGCGGCCATTGAGCGCTGGCAGCGCCGACGCGCTGAGCGCAAAGCCGCTCGTCAAGCTGCTGAGCAGCGACAGGAGAAGGTGGTTAAACAAGCAAAGAAGGAAGCGGTGCGTGTCCCGCCCACCATCGCGGCGCCAGCTAAGCCCAGCCAACCCAGCGCGCGCGTAGAGCGAGAAAAACAGCAGCCTCTGTTTGACGAGGGCCCGGTTACCGGAACACTGCCACCACTCAATCTTCTCGATCCTGCTGAGAAGAAGGGTGATCAAGGCTATTCGCCGGAAGCCCTGGAGCACTTATCGCGCCTGCTTGAGCACAAATTAGCTGACTTTGGCATTACTGCTGAAGTAGTTGAAGTCTTGCCGGGCCCAGTTATTACCCGCTTTGAAATCCAACCGGCTGCCGGCGTTAAAGTTTCGCGCATCAGTAATCTGGCTAAGGACTTAGCCCGTTCTATGGCGGTTATCTCTGTGCGCGTGGTGGAAGTTATCCCAGGCAAATCTGTAGTGGGTATAGAGATCCCCAATGAGCACCGTGAAATGGTACGCCTCACCGAGGTGATCTCCTCAGAGGCCTATGATCGAAGTAGCTCGCCGCTCACTTTGGCATTGGGTAATGATATTGCCGGGGTTCCAACAGTGGCAGACTTGGCAAAAATGCCGCATCTGCTGGTTGCCGGTACCACTGGCTCGGGTAAGTCTGTTGGTATTAACGCCATGCTGTTGAGCTTACTTTTTAAGGCGACGCCCGAGCAGGTGCGGATGATTTTGGTCGACCCAAAGATGCTTGAGCTCTCGATATACGATGGCATCCCTCATCTGCTAACACCCGTTATCACCGATATGAACGACGCTGCCTCTGGGCTGCGCTGGTGTGTCGGCGAGATGGAGCGCCGCTATAAATTGATGGCGGCGATGGGTGTGCGCAATATTGCGGGCTTTAACAAAAAAGTCAGTGATGCCATTAAAGCCGGCGAGCCGCTCAGTGATCCATTGTGGACTTTTAACCCCGACGAAATGGGCTGGGACCCGACTGAACCGCCACCTGAAGCCCCAACATTGAAGACGCTGCCCTACATCGTAGTCGTGGTAGACGAATTTGCCGATATGATGATGATTGTCGGCAAGAAAGTGGAACAGCTGATCGCCCGTATCGCACAAAAGGCGCGCGCCGCGGGCATTCATTTGATTCTGGCAACGCAGCGTCCCTCGGTAGATGTCATTACCGGCTTGATTAAAGCCAACGTGCCGACCCGGATTGCCTTCCAGGTCTCTTCAAAAATCGATTCGCGCACCATTCTCGATCAGGGCGGTGCCGAACAGCTGCTTGGCCATGGCGATATGCTCTATTTGCCACCCGGGACCAGTGTGCCAGAGCGGGTGCACGGTGCTTTTGTTGACGATCATGAGGTACACAAGGTGGTGGCGGATTGGAAGCGCCGCGGAGAGCCTCAATACCTAGATGAAATTACCGACGAAAGCTCGGTTTCATCCATAGCGGTACCGGGATTCGCGACGGAGTCGGAGAGCGATGGCGATGAATCAGACCCTCTCTACGATGAGGCCGTGGCCTTCGTTTTAGAGACCCGCAAAGCCTCTATTTCCTCGGTGCAACGCAAGCTGAGGGTTGGCTACAACCGCGCCGCGCGCTTAATTGAGCAGATGGAAGCTTCCGGTGTGGTCAGCGCTATGGGCAGCAATGGCAACCGCGAAGTACTTGCCCCAGGTCGAAGCCGTGATTAAAGCATTTTTGCTGCTTATCTCGCTGATATTGAGCGGGCACAGTATGGCAGTCGCGCAAGCGAGCAGCGATACTGTTGGCGCAGAGCTAGCGGCTCGATTTTCTGCAGTAGAGAGCTGGGTTGGCGTGTTCGAGCAGCTTTTAGTGGATATCAATGGCCGCGAGCAAGAGCGCGTCACCGGTCGCTTTGCTCTGCAACAGCCCAATTTAATCGACTGGCACTACGATGAGCCACTCAACCAGCGCCTGGTGAGCGATGGCGCCTCGCTGTGGTTTTATGATCGCGATCTTGAGCAAGTAACCGTGCGTGCCGTCGCTGACCTTTTAGACCAATCACCGGCGGCGATACTGCTGGGCCGGTTGCCTGCGGCCCAGGCATACACCTTCAGTTTTACTGAGCAACAGCGTGCCGATGGTGCCTTGGTTGAGCGCTACACTATGGCCCGCAATGGTGCTGGTGACTTGTCTGTCCTTGGCCAGATCGAAGAGCTCAGGATAGATTGGAGTGCGGACAGACTGCTAGCACTGCGAGTGACCGATAATTTTGGGCAGCAGACGACGGTTAACTTCCACCGTTTACAGCGAAATATTCAATTGCCCACTTCTCAGTTTCGTTTTGATCTGCCACAGGGGGTTGAGATTGTCCGTTGATCTCTTCAACAACCCTGGCTCTGCAGCCCTTGCCGATATGCCTCTGGCCGCGCGAATGCGTCCCAACTGCTTGCAGGAATACAGCGGTCAAGAGCACTTACTAGGCGAGGGCCGGCCACTGCGCAATGCGCTTCAGCGCGGCTCGCTACACTCAATGATCTTGTGGGGACCACCCGGTGTCGGCAAAACTACCTTGGCGGAGATTATCGCCGCGCAGTGCAACGCTCACGTCGAAAAGCTATCGGCGGTGCTCAGTGGAGTCAAAGAGATTCGCTCAGCAATCGTCAACGCCCAGCAAATGCAGAGTGTACACAACCGGTCCACTATTCTGTTTGTCGATGAGGTGCATCGGTTTAATAAAAGCCAGCAGGACGCTTTTCTCCCCTATGTCGAAAATGGCACAGTCACTTTTATCGGAGCCACCACTGAAAACCCCGCATTTGAGCTAAATAACGCGCTGCTGTCGCGTTGCCGGGTTTATACCTTAAAGCCACTCGACGACACTGCTATAACCTCATTGCTGGAACGAGCTGTCAGCGATAGTGACCGCGGTTTGGGCGGCAGCTGTGAAATCGGAGAGGGCGCTTTGCAACTCCTGGTACAAGTTGCCGATGGCGATGCGCGTCGCGCGCTCAATTTTTTGGAGATAGCCTGCGATCTAGCCACGGATGTAGTGAGCCGCGAATTGGTTGCAGAGGTTGTGCAAGGCGGTGGAAGTCGTCGCTTCGACCGCAGTGGCGACCACTTTTACGATCAAGTCTCGGCGCTCCACAAATCATTGCGAGGGTCAGACCCGGACGCCAGTCTCTACTGGTTTGCGCGCTTGATCGATGGCGGCTGCGACCCCCTTTATATTGCTCGGCGGTTAGTGCGCGTGGCCAGTGAGGATATCGGCAATGCCGATCCGCGGGCGTTAACTGTCGCACTGCAAGGCTGGGAGGTGGTCACTCGGTTAGGCTCGCCGGAGGGCGAGTTGGCACTGGCACAAACAGTCTCTTACTTAGCCTGTGCCGCTAAAAGTAATGCTGTTTACAAAGCTTTCAAACAGGCAACTTCTCTTGTGGCGGCATACGGCTCGCTTGAGGTGCCCAACCATTTGCGCAATGCTCCCACACAGTTGGCCAAGGCCAGCGGCCACAGTGAGGGCTATCGCTACGCGCACGATGAACCCAATGGGTTTGCCGCGGGGGAGCATTATTTCCCAGAGCAGATGGATGCCGTAGCACTCTATCAGCCAGCTGAACGCGGCTTAGAGCAGCAGATCGCTGCCAAACTGGCCAGTTTACGCGCAGCCAACCGCGCCGCTAGCAATACACGCTTTGGACATCGCGACAGCCGCAATGACGAGGTCAATGAATGAACCTCCCATCTCTAATTGCCGTTGCCAGCGGGGGTGCTCTGGGCGCTCTGGCTCGCTACGGTTTGGCTGCGCTGGCAAGCCGAGCTACCGGTATCGGAGGCTGGCCTTGGGCCACCTTTATCGCCAATCTGCTCGGCTCGGCATTAATGGCAGCACTGTTCGTGTTGATCGTTGAGCGCGGCGGCTGGCCACAGAGTTCGCGTGAATTTTTGATGGTTGGGCTGCTCGGTGCCTTCACAACCTTTTCAACCTTTTCCCTAGAGGCGCTGGCTTTGTGGCAAAATGGACAGCCACAGATGGCGCTTTTATATGCTCTTCTAACACCTGCAGCAGCGATAGCCCTAGCGGCTATGACCTATTATTTAATGCGCTGAGCAGTGACTCTAAACTCTATATTACAGCTACAAGGATTACCCCATGTTAGACCCTAAACGTCTGCGCAATGAGATTGAGATTATCGCGCAAGCGCTTTCGAAAAAAGGCTATGAACTCAACGTAGAACAGTTCAATCAGCTTGAAGCAGCCCGCAAAGAGGCGCAGCAGGCAGCTGAGCAGGCTCAGGCAGAGCGCAATAGTTACGCCAAGTCGATGGGGCAATTGATGGCGCAGGCGCGCGCCGAAGGCGGAGATACAGAGGCGTTAAAACAGCGCGGTGAAGAGTTAAAAAACAGTATGTTGCAAGCCGAGCAAGCCCTTGCAGTAGTGCAGGATGAGCTTGACGCCTTGCTCGCCGAGATACCCAACACCCCGGATGAATCAGTGCCCGAGGGTGCGGATGAGAACGATAATGTCGAGTTGCGGCGTTGGGGTACACCCCGCCAATTCGACTTTGCTATCAATGATCACGTCGATGTTGGCTCAGCGGTAGCCGGGGGTTTGGACTTCGACCGCGGAGTAAAAATTACCGGGTCGCGGTTTGCCGTTATGCGCGGACAAGTGGCTCGACTGCACCGTGCTCTGATCCAATTTATGCTCGACGAGCACACACTCAATAACGGCTATGAGGAGCTCAATGTCCCCTACATAGTCAATCGAGAGTCGCTGCTTGGCACCGGCCAGCTCCCCAAGTTTGAGCAAGATCTTTTCAAGCTGCAGGATGAGCGCGAGTTTTATCTGATCCCGACCGCAGAAGTCCCGGTCACTAACTTGTTCCGGAGTGAGATAGTCAGTCATCTGCCGCAAAAATTTGTCAGCCATACGCCGTGCTTTAGAAGCGAAGCGGGCAGCTACGGCCGCGACACCCGCGGCATGATACGCCAGCATCAGTTTGAAAAGGTAGAGATGGTTCAGTTCGTTGAACCTGGACAGGCCAGCGGGGCCTTGGAAGAGCTGACTCGTCACGCAGAGATGCTGTTAGAAAAGCTTGAACTACCTTACCGCACAGTTCTCCTGTGCGGTGGTGACACCGGTTTCTCGGCGGCCAAAACTTACGATATTGAAGTCTGGTTGCCCTCGCAAGAGACCTTCCGCGAAATCTCTTCATGCAGCCACTTTGGTGATTTCCAGGCGCGTCGCTTGGGCGCACGCTACCGCGACGAGCAGAGCGGCAAGCCTGCTTACCTGCACACGATTAATGGTTCTGGCCTAGCGGTTGGCCGCACTTTGGTAGCGGTGCTTGAAAATTATCAGCAGGCCGATGGCAGTGTGGCTGTTCCGACGGTATTGCAGCCTTATATGGGTGGCGCTAGCGAAATCCGCTAATCGAGGGAAATGCTATGGAGTACTTGCCTCTTTTTCACAAGCTCGATGATCGCCCAGTTTTGGTGGTGGGTGCTGGCCCAGTCGCTGCGCGCAAAATACGGTTACTGTTGGCGGCCAATGCACAGGTGACAGTGGTAGCTCCTGAGCTTGGCGATGAGGTTTCTCAGGCTGAGAGTGCGGGCAATTTAACGGTGGTTTTGCGCAAGTATCAAAGCAGCGATCTGGATGGCCGCGTCTTAGTTGTGGTAGCGACCAATTTCCCAGAAATCAATCGCCAGGTCGCCGATGAGGCCACAGCCCGCCATATCGCGGTCAATGCGGTTGATGCCAAAGAGCTGTGTACAGTTATCTTCCCCTCTATTGTCGATCGCTCACCGGTACAAATTGCCATCTCTACCGCCGGCACTGCACCGGTGCTGGCACGCTTGCTGCGCACTCAGCTGGAAGCGCTTTTTCCGGCTCGGCTCGGCCAGCTGGCGACGCTGGCCAACGGTTTTCGTGCAGCGGTCGCCGAACGCATCGCTGAGCCTTTGCGAAAAAAATTCTGGGAGCAGGTCTTTTCCGGCCGTGTCGCATCACTTAGCTATCAAGGTAACTTAGAAGAGGCCCATGCGAGTCTGGCCGCTGAACTCGATAATTTTGTCGAGACGCAAACGGACGCGCCCCAAGGAGAAGTCTACCTGGTCGGTGGGGGCCCTGGAGACCCGGATCTGCTCACATTCAAAGCCATTAGATTAATGCAGCAAGCTGATATTGTTCTCTACGATCGCCTGGTATCACCGCAGGTGCTCGACAAAGTGCGCCGCGATGCAGAGCTGGTTTATGTTGGCAAACGCGCCGGCGATCACGCGGTGAGCCAAGAGAATATCAATCTCAAATTGGTCGAATACGCCCAGCAAGGGATGCGAGTGTTGCGTTTAAAAGGTGGAGATCCTTTCATATTTGGCCGCGGAGGCGAAGAGATCGCCATGCTTGCCGAGCACAACATTCCTTTCCAAGTAGTACCTGGCATTACTGCCGCCTCAGGTTGTGCCAGTTATGCAGGTATCCCTTTAACACACCGAGATCATGCGCAATCGGTGCGCTTTATTGCCGGCCACCTAATGAGCGGTGAACTGGATCTGGATTGGCAAGAGCTCGCCAAGCCACACCAAACCTTAGTTTTTTACATGGGTTTATCGGGCATGGAGACCATCTGCTCACAGCTGATGGCTCACGGTGCCCCCGCCAATCGCCCTGCGGCAATCATTGAAAAGGGCACCCAGCCGGACCAGCGCAATTTTATTGCTGACCTAGAGAATTTGCCTGCCAAGGTGCGCGCTGCCAATGCCGGGGCTCCAACGCTGTTAATTGTTGGCGATGTCGTTCAGCTCCACCAACAGCTTAACTGGTACCAACCGCAAATGAGCGAGATCAGTGATGGATAAATACGACTTAATAGTGATCGGTGCGGGCTCCGGCGGTGTTCGCGCAGCACGGCTTGCGGCTGCCAAGGGAAAGCGGGTGGCTGTTGTCGAGGGTAGGGCGCTCGGCGGCACTTGTGTCAATGTCGGATGTGTACCTAAAAAGCTTTTTGTCTATGCCTCGCAATTTGCTGAGCAATTTGAGCAGAGCCGAGGCTATGGATGGAGCTCAGTAGAGCCGCAATTTGACTGGCAGACACTGCGCGATAACAAAACCGCCGAGATCGAGCGTCTCAATGGTATATACCAACGTCTGCTAGATAATAGCGGCGCGGAGATTATCCGCGGCTGGGCCCGCGTGGTCGGCCCACACCATGTCAGCGTAGCGCTGGAGGATGGTGCAGAGTGCGAGCTACACGGGGAAGCTATTTTGCTGGCCACCGGTGGACAGCCATTTATTCCAGCGCTGCCTGGCGCGGAGATGGCAGTCAGTTCGAATGAGATGTTTTATCTGCCGCAGCTGCCTGAGCGAGCTGTAGTGGTTGGTGGTGGATACATTGCGGTAGAGTTTGCCGGCATATTGAACGGCTTGGGTGTCGATACCACACTGATCTATCGCGGACCTAAGCTGCTCAAAATATTTGATGCTGAGTTGGCAGAGCGACTGGCTGAGGCGATGCAGCAGGCCGGTATCAAACTTTGCCTTAACAGTGATGTTGTGGCAATAAACGGTGAGCAGGGTGAACCGCAAAGCGTTGAGCTCAACGATGGCCGGCAGATTGATGCTGGCTTAGTTCTCTACGCCACTGGCCGCCGAGCGGCAACTGCACAGCTAGGGTTAGAAACTACCGGCGTGGTGTTGCGCGACAACGGCTCGGTGGTAGTGGATGAAAACTATTCAACGGCAGAACCATCCATTTATGCGATTGGCGACATGATTGATCGCCTGCAGTTAACGCCGGTGGCGATACGCGAGGCGGTGGTGTTAATTGACCAACTCTATGGCGATGGACAAGCCGTTTTGAGCTATGCCGATATCCCTACGGCCATTTTCAGCCAGCCGGAGATAGGCACAGTTGGTCCGAGTGAAGAGCAGGCAAAGGTTGAGTTTACTCAGCTCGATGTCTATGTGACAGAGTTCAAACCCATGCTGGCAACGCTGGGCGGGCACGGCGGTAAAATTGTGCTGAAATTGCTGGTCGATGGCAGTAGTGATCGAGTCATCGCTGCTCATATGTTGGGCGAGCATGCTGCCGAGACCATTCAAGGTTTGGCTATTGCGATTAAAGCGGGTGCGACCAAGGCGGACTTTGACAGCACGGTAGGTATCCACCCATCGGCAGCCGAGGAGTGGGTTACTCTGCGCGAGGTCACGCGGCGCTATCGCAATGGAGAGCTGGAAGGTTAAAACTGGCCTCGGCTGCGCTCTAGCAGTGCCAGGCAGAGATGCTTGAGTTCAGCGAGTGTTTTGGCGCTATCCTCTCTATTTTGATTGACCGCCACCAGCAGTAGTGCATGCGTGAGCTCAAGCCAGGTGCGCGCCAAGCGTCGCAAACCGTGCTCGTCGTCACCTAAATCCAGCGTTAGGAACTGCGCAGACATAAAGTCTATAACCAGCGTGTCGTGGCGCTCATCCAGCTCTTTAAGCTCTGGGATGCCAAACATCGCTTGCACCAATGGCAGTAGACCGCGTTGATCGGTGTAGACTTTAAGTAGCTGATTGACTGATTGATCGACAAACTGGCGCAAACTTTGGCTAGTTTGCGGCTCGCCCAGTCCCTGTAGTGCAGCGTCCATTTCGCCCAGCCACTGCTCGGCCAGTGCGTAGAGAATGGCGTGCTTATTGGGGAAGTAGTGGTAGAGCGTGCCGACCGAAACCCCCAAAGATTTGGCGACTTTTATCGTGGTTAGATCGTCCAGGCCGATGTCTTCAAGAAGTTGCGCAGTTACAGCCAATATCTCATCTCTGCGCTGCTGCGCGCGCTGCTGAACCGGCACGCTGCGCGGAGAAATATTGCGCAAAGCGTCGGTCGTGCTATTTTTTCTCTCGTTCATAATTGCTCCTTAGAGGCGATCACGCAGGGCGTAATAAGCCATCCCTGCGACCATGCCGGGCCAGCGCAGCAGGGTACCTCCAGGAAATTTCTGCCGCGGTAGGTTGGCAAATAGGTCCCAGCGCTGGCGTTGTCCGTTGAGCGCTTCAGCCAACAACTTGCCGCCCATAGTGGCTGTGGGTACGCCATGGCCTGAATAACCTTGTGCATACCAGACATTGTCCGCCAGCTGCCCAAAGTCAGGCATCCGTCGCAAAGTAATAGCCAAAGTGCCTCCCCAGCCGTAGTCAAACTTAACTTCACTCAGCTGAGGATAGATGTCGTGCACGTGCGGCTCTACAAATTTGATGATGTCTTTGGGGAAATCGCGTCGATAATTCTCTCCGCCGCCAAAGACTAAACGGTTATCGGCGGACAAGCGCCAGTAATTTATAACAAAACGGCTATCTTGAGCGGCACTATCGGCGGGCAAAATTGAGTGGGCAAGTTGCTCTGAAAGCGGCTCTGTGGCGACGATGAAGTTATTGATTGGCATGATGTAGCCAGCCATGGCGGGGGCAAATTTATCGAGATAACCGTTGCAGGCAATGATCAGCTGCTTGGCCGATACCTGCCCCTCACCGGTGGCGACGGTGACACCATCACTACTTTGCCAATAACCGCTAGCCTTGCTCTGCTCGAACACGAGGGCGCCTGCCTTCAGTGCTGCTTCAGCTAAGCCAGTGGCGTAAGCGTAGGGGTCTAGGTGGCGTGATCGGTAATCAATCAACCCGGCGTGAAATTGCTTGCTGCCAACATGTTCGTGCAGGCGCTGCTGCTCAATAAATTCACACTCACTGTAGCCGTAGCGCTGCTTAAGAAATTCTGCCTCTTCACGATAATCTTCCACGTAGCGCTCTTTGTGCGCGAGGTGGATGATATTTTTTTTCAGCCCGCAGTCGATGTTGTGCGCTGTTATCAGCTCCTCAACGAGTTCGACGGCTTCTAGACCTAACTGCCAGAGAGAGCGGGCGTAATCTTGACCAAGACGGCTTTCGAGTGTCATTTGATCCACTCGCTGCCCTACGCCGACATGGCCGCCGTTACGTCCAGAGGCGCCTTGGCCAATTTTGCCAGCCTCTAAAAGTGCGACTGATTTTCCTTGCTGGCACAAGTGCAGCGCCGCACTAAGGCCGGTGTAACCACCGCCGACGATGCAGACATCAACTTGTACCTCTCCGTGCAGGGGAGGGCGTTTCGCAAAACTACTGGTTTCGGCATAAAGGGTGTTGAACGGCTGTTGCATCTTTGGGCTCACTGTCTAAAAACGAAGTATTTCTGTAAAAATTGACTTTAACAAAAATTCGAATAATAATTCAATATAAATTGAATAAAAATTCAAGTGTAAGTGCAAGCTTACCTGCAATCACAGCAATTGCATGGTTTCGATTGGTTTGGTGTCTGGCTCTCTGTGCAGTGCGGTTGCTAGTCGCTGAGGCTTTGCTAGGGTAAACTGCAAATAAAGTACGTTGATTTAATAGCTATAAAAGGCGGATATATGACATCCCAGAACATCGTTGAACAGTGGTTGCGTGAGAACAGTATTACCGAGGTGGAGTGCTTAGTGCCCGACATGACCGGCAATGCGCGCGGCAAGTTTATCCCGGCAAAGAAATTCCTAAAGGAGGAGAGTCGCTTGCCCGAGGGCATCCTTGCACAGACGGTGACTGGCGAATACAGCGATGATTACTGGGATCTGTTGGAGACCATCGACGGCGATATGATGCTCGAGCCAGACCCTACCACCATGCGATTAGTGCCGTGGGCGAATGAGCGCACTGCGCAAATAATCCACGACTGTTTCACCAAAAGCGGTGAGCCGCACCCATTTTCTACTCGCAACGTCTTAAAGCGGGTAATCGACCTCTATGAAAAAGAGGGCTGGCGCCCTGTGGTTGCTCCCGAGATGGAGTTTTATCTGATTGAGCGCAATATAGATCCTGACCTTGAGCTGCAGCCGCCTGTTGGCCGCTCTGGCCGCCCTGAAAAAGCCCGACAATCCTACAGTATTGATGCCGCCAACGAGTTTGAGCCGATTGTAGAGTCTATGTACGCCTACTGTGAGGCGATGGACTTGGATATCGACACGCTGATTCATGAATCAGGTGCTGCTCAACTTGAGGTGAATTTTGTCCACGGCGATGCGTTATCCCTCGCCGACCAAGTTTTCACCTTTAAGCGCACCATGCGCGAGGTGGCGCTGCGCCACAATATATACGCCACTTTCATGGCTAAGCCGATGGCGAACGAGCCAGGCTCCGCTAAACATATCCACCAAAGTATTGTCGATGCGGCAACTGGGAAGAACATTTTCGCCGATCAGCAGGGCGCTTATAGCCCGCTTTTTTACAATTATATTGGCGGCTTACAGAAATATTCTCCATTTGTCATGAGCTTCTTTGCGCCCAATGTGAACAGTTATCGTCGCTTTACCCGCGAAGTCTCTGCGCCGATTAACCTACACTGGGGCTTTGACAACCGCACCACGGGTTTGCGTGTTCCCGATGCCTCTCCCTCCAGTTATCGCGTCGAGAACCGATTCCCCGGTGCCGATGTCAATCCCTACCTATCGTTTGCCGCCACATTGGCCTGTGGTTACTTGGGGATGAAGAAGGGTATTGAGGCAACCCCACCTTTTGCGGGTAATGCCTACAATGAAGAGCTCGATTTGCCGCGCACACTGGAAGAGAGTCTGCGTCGCTTGCAGGATGACCAGGATGTTGTTGATCTCTTTGGCGAGAAGTTTATTCAGCTATACACCAGTATAAAACTCGAGGAATTTGAAGAGTTTAACCGGGTTATCTCATCCTGGGAGCGAGAACATCTACTCCTTAATGTGTAGCTAAACTTCACGTTTTTTACCAGATTGGGCGCGCTCTTTCATATCAGACTGGATGTATACCTGGTCGGTAGTGCCCATGCTGGCGTGTCCCAAATCGTCCGCCATATGCTTTAGAGGACGTGTTGCTATATCTATAGAGGCGCCGGTGTGGCGCAACCAGTGCGTAGAAGCCTCACGCAGTTCTTCTGCTGAACTCCCAAACCCCTCGTCACACATGGTTTGGTAGGCGGTGTCGAATACCTGTTGGACTATTCTGCGCAACTGTCGGCTGGTTAAGCCGCCACTGCCTCGCGTCTTGGCCACTAAAACCGAGCCGTCATTAAAGCTGATTTCATTGCCACGGCGCATTGCACGGTATCGTTCTATATAGGGCAGCAGGGCGCCTGGCACTGAGACATCGCGGATTTTGTTACCTTTGCCAAGCACCTGAAGCCATTGATTGCCCTCAGAATCACGCCAAAAATGGCGCCAAACAGGGCTCCAATTGCTGCGATCTGAGAGCTCAGAGACACGCAGATAAAGAGACTTAAGCAGTGCCACCACAAACAGCGCGCGCTCGGACTCGTGGCTGCCATCTGCTGACCTTTCGGCGCAATTGAGAACGTATTCCCACTGTAAGTCCGATAACCTTTTGATATTTTTGCGTGTGGCACCCTTGAGCAAATACGGGCTCTGCTTGCGAATTGCCGGTATCGGATTCCCAAAAGCGTACCCCTCATCAACCAGGTAGTCGTAAAATGCACTCAAGGCTGAATAGCAGAGCTTCATCGCTTCGTGTGACAGCGTATGCTGAGTTTGCTTGCTGGTTGTTTCGCCGCGCTCAATCAGGGTGCGGCGATCAGCTTTGCTAATTTTAAAGACAAATGGCCGCCAAGCTGGATTGTGTAGATACTCACCATTCACTGGCAGAAATCGGTCGGCCACCGCAGTCGCTACCCAGTTCGCTGGTGGCGAATGCACAAAGTCAAAAAAGCGCTCTAGATCTGGTCGTTTTAATTCGACAACACTTTTACCCGCCAAACTCCAGCACCAGAGCAGCAGACGCTCAACTTCATTGCGATAGCCCCTAAACGTAGCCTCACTTTTACGGCTGTAACTGCGCAAAAAGGCAGCGGCGTAGTCAAAGTCTTGCGGGCACTGATCGATATTTTTTGCTGTCTCTTTGATGTAAGCGGCAGTATCTGGGTATTCGGCCAGCATGGCGCGGCCGGGCGGTAGTCGGCTAAAGCGAATGTGCGCATCAAATAAAGGTACTGCGCAGAATGTGGGGGTTGTTTTAGCCATGACGTTAGATGCCTAGAGCAGCCAAAAAAAGCATCATAACATTAGCAATCCCTTAAGTTCCACTAATTGAGATTATCGGACATAGTAAATGTGTAGCCTATTCCTTTTACTGCTCGCCACTCAAATCCAGCGCATCGGCAATAATGTGGTAAATCATATGTTGCTCTAAAACCCCTCTAAACAGCGCGGCTCCCGGCCCGCCCGCATAGATGGCGACGTCTTCTCCGGCATGGGTTTCCATCATCATCGGGATAGTCGCTTCTTGAAGATAATCTGGATGAGTGGTCTCTTTCTCGGTCAGCTTCGTGCGGGCACCATCAGTCTGGCCAATTTTTTTATACCAGCCACTCTCATCATCATAGGCGTTGCGCTCACCTAAGCCGATGTGGCCTGGCCCGTTGGCGTAGCCCAGCGTCGTGTACGGCAGTCCTTGCTTGTCCAGCGCGTACCCATCATCTTTATCTACCAACCCTAAAATTGGGTTGCCACGGCTCGGGTAGCCCGCAATAGTGAATACATGGCTGTGGTCGGCAGTAACGACAATCATCGTATCGTTGGGGTCTGTATTAGATAAGGCCGTTTCGACAGCCTCTGAGAGTGCTATTGTTTCGTTGAGGGCGCGATAGGCATTGCCGGTGTGGTGGGCGTGATCAATCCGCCCTGCTTCTACCATCAGGTAAAACCCCTTCGGGTTTTGCCTCAAAACCGCAATAGCGGCTTCTGTCATTTGTGCCAATGTAGGCTCGCCAGCCTGGTCTTTTTCTCTATCTACCGCGTAATGCATATGCGAGGGCTCAAATAGGCCTAGCAGCTTCTCAGTTTGGCCCAAATCCAGTGCCTTTAACTGCTCTGCATTCCAAATATATTGAGCATTTTGGCTGGATGCTAACCACTCCTCGTGGAGATTGCGACCATCGCGCCGGTCGCCCACTTGGTTAGGGTACTCCGGGTCATTTGTGGTTGCTGCGTAAAAAGCTTGTCGACCACCGCCCAATACAACCTCCGGGCCATTCCCGTAAAGCGTCTCTATCAACTGCCGAGCAATATCTTTTACGCTAGCACCAGCGGGTAGATCGCTGTCACTCTCCCAGTTGCGCTCGGGTATGTGGGCATAATTGGCCGCAGGAGTCGCGTGGGTTACCCGTGTTGTTGTAACTAATCCGGTTGACAAGCCTGCTTGCTCAGCTTGTTCGAGTAGAGTTGAAATCTCAGCGCTGGCAATCTTATCTGCGCGGCTTTCATTGCGGCTGATTGTGGGCTTTACAGAGAGTGCCCCAGCGTTGGTCTTAATGCCAGTAACCATAGCGGTCGCTGTCGGGGCCGAGTCAGGGGTTTGCTGGTTGGCACTGGCGGTTACACTGAGCGCAAGGTAGGGCAGCTGCTCAAAACTCAAGCGGTTGCCCTCCCCGTCTATTCCTTTTTGCTGCCCTTCTAAAATTCGCGCAGCCGTGACAGTAGAGACACCCATGCCATCCCCAACAAAAAGGATGACGTTTTTCGCTCGCCCTGCCCCGCCCAGTTGCTTGAGCGCAGCTAATTTTTGTTGGCCTTGGGCAAACCAATCCTGCGAGTCCACTTGGCTGGGTACTCTATCGGCGCTGGTTAATCCGACAGATAACGCTGCACCTATTAAAGCGAAAAACTGCATACATCTCATCGACATAGACTCCTAAGTTAGGCTCGACAGTAGATTAAACTTACATCGAGCATAGACCTAACTTATGTCAAAAAGACTACAGCGAGGTATTTTGGGCAGTGACTCCAATCTAGGCGAGAGTCAGCACTGCGCCATCCCAACTGGCGATTGAGGTAGGTAGCTGAGCGAAATAGCCAATTCGTGCTGCACTCACTTTCGTCACGACTGCAGAATGTATTGCGCTAGTTAACTGACTGGAGTTTGTAGTAGAACTTAATTTAACATAGGTGCTACTGCCAGTTGCCGAAAGGCTAAGGCTAAACCGTGTAGCGGCTAACAGTGAGGACGATAAATAAAACACAGGAACGGTTGACCTATACCAGCTGGTGCTGGCAGTCGTGGTTTTACTCCAAAGGTAAGTGGCAAAGAGTGTCGAGAAAATAGTTGTAAATGTTCCAGTTGTACTATAAGTCGTTGTAAGCCCACCGAATGTCCGGCCAGAGTAAAGCGCACTTATTGTAGATCTTAGCGTCCAACTAGCTGATGGCGCACTTGAATCAGACGTCGTAAGTGTAGTGGTTAACGTAGCAGATGCGTACACTGCACGAGACCAGGCGTACCGCCCAGAGTTAGACGAAAATACTGTCGAACTAAATGTATCTACCCTTATACCTGAGTTTGCGGTTGTTGTCAGTACGGAGCGGGCGCCCTCTGAAGAGTTGCTGATGAGTGTGACTTTATCGTCGCTACCAATCGATAGATTACCCCCCCATCGTTGTTCGCTTGCAATGGTATTGAGTGAGACGGAGTTGCTGTCGATGAGTATATAAATCTCATAAGACTTACCAGTGGAGAATGTCCGCTCCCCGCCATCACTAGAGGTTGTGCCATTAATCAAGTCAAACATAACTACCACAGGGCCGCTGGGCTCGATAGTGACATTACCCAGATTTGAGGCAGTGCCCTCATTGCCAGCGGCATCGGTCTGGCGCACTTGCACCTCACCACTGGCGTAATCGCCCTCGTTTAACGAGAAGCTGCTGCCTGATCCATCGAACCAGCTGCCACTGCTTTCGGTTTGATACTGCCAAGCCTGGCCGCTTTCAAGGCCGCTCACATTAATTCGCCCGTTGCTGGTTATGCCGTCTGAGTCATCACCGGTATCTTCAGCCAAGCTTAAGCTGAGTGCAGGTCCGGTGGTGTCGATGGTCACCGCACCCAAGTCTGAAGCAATCGTCTGGTTGCCGGCCACATCCGTCTGACGCACTTGTACTTCACCGCTAGCGTAATCGCCCTCGT
>JBLYYE010000019.1:0-21051 GCA_048549915.1 Porticoccaceae bacterium | reverse complement strand
CACAAATAAAAAGCCGCATGCAGTGCACACGGCTGGTTCTGAGGGTCTTTTTTAGTTTATTGCCATTAGCAGCTGCACTACCCAACTGGCTACCAATGCGTACTGAATAATATAAAACGCAAACCGCACCAGCACCCAGTTTTTACTGCCCGAAATCAAGTGAGCGAGGCTCTGGCCAATGCGCGCGTAGAGCAGCCAGCAGGCGGTAGCATTGGTGATCTCACTGAGGCCAAGTAGTTGAGCGGCTAAAAGAACGCCCATAAACAGCGGCAGGTTTTCGTAGTTATTACAGCTGGCGCGGGTCAGCCGAGCAGCAAAGCCCTCGAGATCTTTACCATTGGGGTCAAAGTAAACCTTGCCGCGGCGGTTGGAGGTGACTACGCGCATCACCGCCAAAGGCGCCAATAGTACGGCCCACCAAGCAGCCAGCCATACTACCGTAGTGAGTGTGGCGTTTATCTCAGTTGTTTGAGTTAACAGTTCCATAATCCTTCCTCTTGGTTGTTATTGTTTTACTGCGGTTTAACTAAGCGTCTAACAGCTCGTGTAAGGTCTCTACTATCAGAGCCAGTGACGCTGGATCGGAAAGCCTGTGACCACCGGTTTTGAGCAGCCGCAGTTGACCATTACTACCGGTCATTTGTTCGATGATGGCACCACCGACTTGCCAAGGAACATCCTCGTCATTGACGGCGTGTAGTAACCTCAGCGGCACATCGATGGCAAGTGCTTTGTCGAGCAGGGTGTTGTTGTGAGTGCCGTCTTGTACAAGTTTGTTGTACATCCGGTAGACACCGTTCTCATCGTAGCAGTTGGGGACATCAAAGTAACCCTGGTTCTGCAGGATTGCAGCTTGCTCCAAGGTGAGTTCTTCTTCGACAAAGCGTTTGGTAAAATCGGGTGCAGCAGCTAAACCGATTAAACTGTGGATGCGCTCGGGGCGGGCTAAGGCGGTCAGCAACATAATCCAGCCGCCCATAGATGAGCCGACAATCAGCTGTGGGCCACGGGTAACTTGGTCTAATACTTGCAGTGCATCATCGCGCCACTGGCTGATGGTGCCCTCAGCGAAATCGCCACTCGACTGGCCGTGAGCCATATAATCAAAACGGGTGAACTGGCGGCCCTGGCGCTGGCACTCAGCTTCGAGAGCCAGCGCTTTATCGCCGTTCATGTCAGATTGGAAACCACAGCAGAACAACACCCCGGGGCCCTCTGTGCCGAGCGCGGCCGGTTGGTGGCGGTAGGCAATAGAGTGCCCAGCAGGGCTGTTCAAAAACTGTAACTCAGTCACGGTTAGCCGGCCTCTTGAAACTGTACGACTTGCTCGGGCTCGCCGTGGCGGAACACCTCCAGCAGAGCGTCCCAGCGCTTGCGAGTCGCTTCTACGTGACGCTCTTTAACGTGTCCATAGCCGCGAATAGTTTCGGGCAGTGCAGCCAGTTCAACTGCCTGGGCAAAGTTATCTGCGTTGAGGTCGGCAGTTATCTCTGCCAATAACTCTTCATAGTCTGCGATGAGTTGGCGTTCCATTTTGCGCTCTTCAGTCATACCGAAGATATCCAGCGCAGTCCCACGCAAGAAGCGCATTTTAGCCAAGAGACGGAATGCGGGCAGAATCCACGGCCCAAAACTGCGCTTTTGCAACTGTCCGGTAACTGGGTCGCGTTTGCTCAGCAGGGGCGGAGCAAGGTTGTATTCTACCCGCAATTTTCCGCTGAACTGGCTCTGCATAGCCGCCAAGTTAGTTGGATCGGTATGCAAGCGCGCTACTTCATACTCATCTTTATAGCTGAGTAGCTTGGAGTAGTAGCGCGCCACTGTGGCAGTGAGTTGCTCGCTTTCGGGGTTGAGTGCTCGCTCTGCACCGCGAACTCTTTCTACCAGAGTTTGGTAGCGCTGTGCGTACTCAGCATTCTGATAGCCGGTGAGATGTTGCACACGGTGAGCAATAATTTCGTCGGCAGTTTGTGGCAGGGTAGCCGATGCACTGCTCGGCTCTACTAAAGCAATCAGCTTGTCGATGTCGTGTGCCGCAACACGGCCGAGTCGGAAGGCGTTAAGGTTGAAGGCAACGGCGGTGCCATTGAGCTCAATGGCCCGCTCAACCGCCTCTACCGAGAGTGGCAACAAACCGTTTTGGCAGGCGAAACCGACCATAAACATATTGCTGGCGATGGTGTCACCGCACAGCTTGAGTGCCAAACTGCTAGCATCGACGAGATGCAGGTGGTCGCGACCGACGCGCTCAACTAATTTGCCCTCGAGCAAGCTGTTGTCAACTTTGTCGTCGGGGTTGAACTGGAAGATCACTGTATTACTGACGCGACTGTTACCCACTATTTGGGTCTTTTCAGAGAGGCTGGTAAAAGCATCGCCACCCACAGAGGCAACCATATCAAAGCCGAGCAGTAGGTCGGCTTCACCTGTGGCGATGTGTTGTGCACCAATATCGGCGTTGCGATCAGCAATTTTTAGGTGGCTGTAAACGGCGCCGTTCTTTTGCGAAAGCCCAGTCATGTCGTAAATAGAGCAGGCGCGCTCTTCTAAGTGCGCGGCCATACCCAGTACTGCACCTACAGTGATAACACCGGTACCACCGATGCCGGTAATCATCACGTTGTAGCTGCTGCCGTTGAGCGCTGGCGCCTGAGGCGCTGGCAGACCATCAAAGAGTGAACCGCCGGTGGCGACAGCTTCGGGCTTTTTCGGCTCGGCATCGTAGATAGTGACAAAAGATGGACAGAAACCGCGGTTACAGCTGTAATCTTTATTGCACGATGATTGGTCAATTTGACGTTTGCGGCCCATTGCAGTTTCTAATGGCTGAATACTGACGCAGGTAGACTGCGCCGAGCAGTCGCCGCAGCCCTCGCAAACGGCGGGGTTGATGTACATGCGCTTGGCTGGGTCTTCGAGCTTGCCGCGCTTGCGACGGCGGCGTTTTTCAGCGGCACAGGTCTGTTCATAAACAATTACTGTGGTACCTGGCACGTCGCGCAGTTGTCGCTGTAGCTGATCCATCTCATTGCGATGCAGAACATCGACGCCAGCTGCAATGCCATTGTCGCCTTTATATTTTTCCGGATAATCGCTGACCACAACGCAGCGTTTAACTCCTTCATGAACCACTTGGTGAGTGATTTCAGCCACAGAAATGGGGCCATCTACAGGCTGTCCGCCAGTCATGGCGACTGCATCGTTGTACAAAATTTTGTAGGTGATGTTGATGTCGCTGGCTACTGCAGCGCGGATCGCCATTAAACCAGAGTGGTAGTAGGTGCCATCGCCGAGGTTCTGGAAGACATGTTTAGTCTCCGTGAACGGGGCCATGCCAATCCAGTTGCAGCCTTCACCGCCCATCTGCAGCGGAGAAAGAGTATCTGGTCGATAGGCGCTGGCCATCGCGTGGCAGCCAATGCCGCCCATCGCCATACTGCCGGCAGGGACTTTGGTACTGGTATTGTGCGGGCAGCCTGAACAGAAGTAGGGGGTGCGCATAACTGCAAGCCCCGACTTGGCCGGTCCACTTTGTTGCTGTTCGGCAAAGGCGACAATGTCGCTCTCGGTGCAGCCATTGGCGACTAACCGCAGCGCGATCGCGCGAGCGATAATTTGCGCGTTGAGCGGGCGCGAGCCGGGGAGAAGCTCTGAGCCATCCAGCGAGTTTTTGCCGGTCAATGCAGGTCGGTTGGGCAGGTTGATAACCAACTCGGCAATTTGCGGCTGCATAAAGGCTTTTTTCTCTTCAACTACCAGCACTTCATTGTGGCGGCCGGCGACGGCTTTGATCCCTTCGGGTTCTATCGGCCAGATACAGCCGAGCTTATAAACCGTTAGCCCCAGTGTTGTAGCGCGCGCTTCATCGATGCCCAGTAGTTTCAGCGCGGCGATAGTCTCTTGCCAGGCCTTGCCCGCGGTGGCGATGGCCAGCTTGCCGTCCGTATCACTGTTGCCGTGGGTAATGCGGTCGATATTGTTAGCGCGGATAAATTGATGGAGCAGCGGGATACGCTGTTCGGCGACGATCACCTCGTCTAGTTCGCGATCGCCGGCTATAACGCGATAGTTAACACCGCCCTCGGGCAGTTCGCCGCGGTCTGGGGTGTTGAAACTGATCTCGTCGAGATTGACTTCCACCGTAGCGGTCTGTTCGACGGTCTCGTTAACGCACTTAAATCCGATCCACATACCGCTGTAGCGCGATGCAGCCCAGCCGAGCAGGCCAAATTCAATAAACTCGCCAACATTGGCCGGATAAAAAGAGGGAATCATGGCCGAGGCGAGGGCAGGCTCTGAGTGGTTGCAGATGGTTGAGCTCTTGCCGGGATGATCATCACCGTAGAGAACCAGCACACCACCGTTTTCGTGCGCACCGCTAAAGTTGCCGTGTTTAAGCGCATCGAGCGCGCGGTCGACACCGGGCCCTTTGCCGTACCAAATACCGAAGACACCATCGTGGGTGGCGCCTGGCATCACCGAAATTTGCTGGCTGCCGGTCACTGCGGTGGCTGCGAGCTCTTCGTTGAGACCGGGATGAAAATGAACATCTGTCGCTTCCAGGGACTTTTTGGCCTGCCATAGAGCGGCATCATACCCCCCCAGCGGAGATCCCCGATAACCCGAAATAAAGCCGCCTGTGTTCAAACCGTTGCGGCGGTCGAGCTCGTACTGAATAAGCGGCAAGCGAACCAGTGCTTGGTTGCCGCTGATAAACAGCATACCGCTATTTTGGGTGTATTTATCGCTCAGTGAAATATCGCGTAACTTGCCCATATTGCCCTCAAATCTATGTTGTCGTCAGTTATTAATTATAAGTCGCGGAATCCGCCGCGGTCAGCGCTTGTTGCAAATGCTGCATAGGCGCGCAGTGCGCGTGTGACCACACGGCTGCGTTTGCCCTGCGGCAGCCAAGCTTGTTCGCCACGGGCGAGCATGGCGGTGCGGCGCGCCTGTAGTACAGCCTCGTCGACCATGACATTTATGCTGCGCCCGGGGATATCAATTTCGATACAGTCGCCATCCTCAACTAGCGCTAAGTTACCACCATTTGCTGCCTCTGGGGAGACATGGCCAATTGACAGCCCGGCAGTTGCTCCGGAGTAGCGGCCATCGGTGAGCAGCGCGCAGCTCATGTCTAAACCTTTAACTTTGAGTGTCATGGTGGGCTTGAGCATCTCTTGCATACCTGGGCCGCCTTTTGGCCCCTCATAGCGGATAATGATGACGGTGTTGGGATCTATCTGATCATTTTCGATTGCAGCGAGTGCTGTCTCTTGTTGATCGAAAACACGTGCATTACCTTTGAACTGGTACATCGCCATAGGCACTGCGCCGGTTTTAACGATGCAGCCTTTCTCGGCAAGGTTGCCAAAAAGAACCGCTAAGCCGCCCTCGGTGCTGTAAGGGTGATTTATATCGCGAATACAGCCTTTTTCGCGGTCCATATCCAAGCTCTTCCAGCGCGCCTCTTGGCTGTATGCGCGGATGGTCTTAACTCCGCCGGGGGCGGCGCGGTAGAAATCGAAGACTTCGGGGTCTTGGCTGCGGATGTAGTCCCACTTGCCCAATACCTGCTCAAGGCTCTGGCCGCTGACGTGATTGACAGTGGTGTCGATCAGCCCGGCGCGGTCGAGCTCGCCGAGCAGCCCCATAATACCGCCGGCGCGGTGGACATCTTCCATGTAGTAGTCACGGGTAGCGGGCGACACTTTGCACAGGTGTGGGATTTGGCGCGACAGTTGATCGATATCGGCCATGGTGAAATCTACTTCTGCCTCCTGGGCCATCGCTAGTAGATGCAAAATCGTGTTAGTCGAACCGCCCATGGCAATATCCACTTTCATAGCATTCATGAAAGCGGCGCGGGTAGCAATAGCGCGCGGCAGGAGTGTCTGGTCACCTTCTATATAGTGTGCTCGGGCCATTTCGACGATACGTTTGGCACCGCCTTGGAATAACTGTTTGCGGTCGACATGGGTGGCCAACATCGAACCGTTACCTGGCAGCGCTAAGCCGAGGGCCTCTGCTAAGCAGTTCATTGAGTTGGCAGTGAACATGCCAGAACAAGAACCACAAGTGGGGCAGGCGCTATTTTCAATCTGCTTGGCGCGCTCACTGGTATCTTCGTTAAAGGCGGCTATGTAGGTTTCAATGGGATCGACACGCACAATTTGATTGTCAATTTCAGTGCGGCCAGCTTCCATCGGGCCACCAGAGACGTAAATCACTGGGATGTTTAGTCGCAATCCAGCCATCAACATGCCGGGGGTGATTTTATCGCAGTTGCTGATACAGATGATCGCATCGGCACAATGGGCGTTGACCATATACTCAATACTATCGGCAATCACATCGCGACTCGGCAGGCTGTAGAGCATGCCGTCGTGGCCCATGGCAATACCATCATCGACAGCAATGGTATTAAATTCCCGCGGTATTCCGCCCGCCTCCCAGATGGCCTCGGCGACTAAGCGGCCTACCTCTTGTAGGTGGACATGCCCCGGCACAAATTCAGTAAACGAGTTGGATATAGCAATGATCGGTTTGCCAAAGTCTTTATTGTCGACGCCACTGGCCATCCACAGTGAACGGGCCGCAGAGGCACTTTTGCCAACGGTGACTTTATTTGATCGATACTCCCCCATAGGGCACTCCGTATTGGTTGCAGTGGCTTGATTTCGCTCCCAGAGTAAGTGGCTGATCGCCAATAATCTGCTACTTTGCGACAAACTCGCCTTGCTGTGGCCTTTAGACTGAGAGCCCGGCAAAATAAAATTGAATTTTGATCAAACTCCAAAGGAAAACACAATGCATATTATCGTCGTCACTAACTCACTGTTACCTAAAGTCTTCACCGATACTCTGCAACAGTTTGGCGAGGTGCGCTTAGCGCACAGTTATGAAGGGGATCTTTGGGCCGGTGTCACTATCGTGCTGACGACAGTTATGGACGCCATGCACGCAGAGCAGATCGCCGAGTTGCCCAATAGTCTAGAACTCATTGCGAATATCGGTGTCGGCACTGACAACATTGATTTAGCCGCTGCAGCAGCGCGCGGTATTCAGGTCTCCAACACGCCTGTAGTCACCGAAGATACTGCCGACTTGGCGATGGGCTTATTGCTGGATACCTGCCGCCGTTTGAGTGCCGGTGAGCGCTATTTGCGCGCTGATCAGTGGATGGTGGCACAAGGTAAATTGGGTAGCCGAGTACACAGTAAGAAACTGGGTATAGTCGGATTTGGCGATATCGGCCAAGCGTTGGCGCGACGCGCCAAAGGCTTCAATATGGAGATTTTCTACTGGGGGCCGCGCCGTAAAACTGAGGCAGAGCAAACCTACGGCGCAACCTATATTGAGAGCTTAGAAGAACTTGTGGCGAGCGTGGACATCGTTTCACTCAATTGCCCGCTTACAGCGCAGACTCACCATATTGTCGATGCACCGCTGCTGGAGAAGTTCCAACCTCATACTGTCCTGATTAACACTGGCCGCGGCCCTTTAATTGACGAGCAAGCGCTGATTGCAGCGCTACAAGCAGGCAAATTAGCCGCTGCGGGTTTAGATGTTTTTGAAGATGAACCCGAGGTGCCTGCCGAGTTAAAAGCGATGGATAACGTGGTGCTTACTCCGCACATTGGCAGCGCCACTGCGGAGTGCCGCGGCGACATGGTGCGCCGCGCTGCTGGCAATATTGCCCAGTACGTTAACGAGGGCACATTGATCGATCGAGTAGTCTAGCCTTTAATCCTCGCTCAGCGCTTTAAACGCAGCCAGTGCCGCACTGCGCGCCTGACTGTAGTCGATAATTGGCTCGGGGTAGCCACAAGCCTGGCGCACAGCGCTGGGTGGGCAGTGGATCTGCTTGGCTGGCACGTCGGCCAGTTCTGGGACCAGCTTGCGGATAAATGCACCGTCGGGATCGAATTTCTCAGATTGGCGAGTGGGATTAAAGATCCTGAACCAGGGGGAAGCATCGCAGCCGGTCGATGCACTCCACTGCCAGCCGCCGTTGTTGGAGGCAAAATCACCGTCGAGTAGGTGCTGCATAAAATATGCTTCGCCGGCGCGCCAATCCATAAACAGCAATTTGGTGTAAAAACTGGCGGTAATCATTCGCAGACGGTTGTGCATCCAGCCGGTGCGCTGCAGCTGTCGCATGGCTGCATCAACTATAGGAAAGCCTGTTTGCCCCTGTTGCCAGAGCAGATTTAACTGCTGATCACTCTGCCAGTGGAGACGCTCAGTCTCACTCTTAAAGGCGCGCCCGCGGCTCAGCTTGGGGTAGTGGATCATCAAGTTTTTATAAAACTCGCGCCAGCCCAACTCGCGGAACCAGTCATCTTCCCGCCAGTTGTGTCCGCTCGCCTCGCAGGCGCCGACTACGGCAGCAAATATCTGCCGAACAGTTAATACGCCGCTTGCTAGGTAGACCGATAGGGTGCTGGTGCCTTTTATGCTCGGTATGTCGCGTTGATCGCCGTAGCTCTGCAGCTGGTTAATGACGAAATGGCCGAGCAGTGTCTGCGCGTGTTGCTCGCTAGCGGGCCATAGATCTTCGCGGTATTGAGTGGCACCGGGCAGCTCAATGGGCGAACTATCTGCCGCCAGCGGCTGGCCAATGGGTGGTGGGCAGGGCAGGGCTGGCAGAGCCAGCTGCTCATTTTTGCGCACCCAGTCGCGGTACCAGGGAGTAAAAACTTTGTAGGGTTGGCCTTGGCCGTTGAGAGTGGGCTCAGCAAACAGCATATCGCCGTCACAGGGGTGCACGTCGACATTGTGTTCGTTCAATGCTGTACACACGGCCTTATCGCGATTGGTCTCATCGAGTGGATATTCGCGGTTATACCAGAGTGCGGAGATGCCTTGGTGGTGTATAAAATCTGTCAAAAGCGCAGGTATGTCGCTGTAGGACTGGCACTCCAGCAGTTTTAGGTCTATGCCCAATTCAGCTAGTTTAGAGCTTAGAGAAGTTAGCAGTTGGCTGCGCAGGGCGAGTTTGGCCGGTGCTTCGTCGTGGCACTGCCACTGCTCTGGTGTCGCGATGTAAATAGCAGTGACCGTTCCACCGCTTTGGCCGGCTGCTTGGCAGGCACCGTAGAGAGCGGGGTGATCTTCACTGCGCAGATCGTTGCGCAGCCAGACTAGATGGTGGGCCATAGCGAGGTTCCTAGTCGATGAGTTGGTAGCGGTTGGCGAGCAGTTCGATTATTTCGGTGCGAGGGTGGTCGCTCAGCGCTAGTTTATGGCCAGTGATACGTTCGGCGGTTTCTGTGTAGGTTTTCGCTACGGCCAGCATAATTTCTTCGGGCAGCTCATTGTCGCGCGCTAAAGCATAGCGCTCTGACATACGGTCTTTATTCACCAAGATATCCGGGTCGTCGAAGTGGTTGAGTAGAAATTGGCGAAACTGCTCTTTGGAACGCTCTACCACGGCGCCATCGCGGTAGCTGGCGCCATCCCAGATACGCGATGAGTCAGGTGTGCCTACCTCATCCATGTAGATAAGTTGGTCGATGCCGTTGTGATCGCGGGCATAGCCAAATTCAAATTTTGTATCGACAAAAATCTGATCGTGCTCAGCCATCTCTTGGCTGATTAAATTAAAGCCGTCGCTAAGTAGCTGCTCATAGCGGGCGATATCATCGGGCTGGTCAAATTTGAATGCACGGAAGTTGTCGCTGATATCTTTGCGGCTGACATTGACGTCGTCAACTTCAGGAATACTGGGAATACCGGTTATGACCCCTTTGGTTGATGGGGTGATGAGGAGCTCGGCAAGACGCTGATCGCGCTGTAAACCTTCGGGTAGAGTGATACCGCAAAATTGACGTTCGCCTTTGGCGTAAGCGCGCCACATAGAGCCGGTTATGTACTGTCGACAGATCGCTTCGATCATCACTGGGCGCGCCTGCTGGACGATCCACACAAGAGGGTGAGGGGTATCGACAATGTGGCTGCGCGCTAAGCCGTGCTCTTTAAAGCGGTTAAACCAGTGATTAGAAATAGCATTCAAGGCAGCCCCTTTGCCAGGGATCCCCTGCATGCCGCCTTCACCGCGCCAGAGACATTCATAGGCAGAAATGCGGTCTGATATAACCATCACTGCCAGTTGTGCATCGGCAGCGACGGGGTAGTTATGTTGGGCGATTAATCGCGCACTGTCAGCCTCGTCCAGCCAGTATACCGAGCGCACTTTGCCGCTGTGCACTGGGCGTTTTGATCGAATAGGCAGGTCGTTATTTACTGCCAATACTTTATCTGCAAGACTCATCAATAATGCTCAATTTGTTGGCTGGGGCGTGGATGCCGACTAGCCTTTGAGCAGGAATTCTAGCAGACTCGCCGGAGCAGACACAGCGCCGCTGCACCTGCAAGCGATGCATTCATCATAGAGGGTAGAGCGATGTCCCAAAGTACACTCATTACCGGCGGTAGCGGTTTTATTGGCAGTCACTATGTTCGTACAGCACTCGCCAGAGGCGAAAAAATCACTGTGCTCACTCGCCAGCCTCTGCGCGCACTCAAGCAGTTGGGTGAACACCCCAAGCTAACGCTGATTGGCAGTATAGAAGAGATTGGCGAGAGTCAGCCGTTTGATCGTTTGCTGAATCTGGCCGGTCAACCGCTGGCTGAGGGACGTTGGAGCAAACGTCGCAAAGCGGAGTTTTACCGCAGCCGAGTATCGCTCACCGAGCAGCTGGTCGATCAGTTCTCTCAGCTTGACTATACCCCGCCTACAGTTGTCAGCGGATCTGCTATTGGCTACTACGGCCATGGCGACAAGCCCTTAGATGAGGATGGCCAGTCAGCTGACGGTTTTTCTCATCAACTCTGTGATGCTTGGGAGCAAGCGGCGTTGGGTTTTGAGGATTTGGGTGCGCGAGTAGTCTGGTTGCGCACGGGTATCGTACTCGGAGAGCAGGGCGCGCTAGCAAAAATGTTGCCCGCTTTTAAATTGGGTGGGGGCGGTCCGATCGGCAGTGGCCAACAGTGGATGTCTTGGGTGCATATTAAAGACATGGTGGGTCTGATTGAGCACGCTTTTAACAGCCCTGAATTGTCTCGCGCCCTCAATGCAACAGCCCCCCATGCGGTGACCAACAGAGAGTTTGCTAAAACGTTGGGCGCTGCGCTACACCGCCCCGCGCTGCTGCCGATGCCGGCCCTGGCGGTAAAGCTGCTGTTTGGAGAGATGGGCGTTGAACTGCTGCTTAACGGCCAAAACATTGTTCCGAGCAAAGCTCTGCAGACCGGCTACAAGTTTCACTACTCTGAGCTGCCAGAGGCGTTGGCTAGCCTCTTGTAACGTCTAGTCGCCGAGGTAGCGACAGCCGCTGGTGCAGGTTTCGCGAATCTCGACTGCGCTCAAAAGGGGTAGGTTGGGCTTGAGTCGATGCCAGATCCACGCTGCTAAATTTTCACTGGTAGGGTTCTCGAGCCCTTCTACCTCGTTGAGGTAGTGGTGATCGAGCTGCTCGTAAAGCGGTTTAAAAGCGCTTTTAATGTCGGCAAAGTCAATTATCCAGCCGCTCTCTTCGCCGACGGGCCCTGAGACTTCAATGCGAACTAAAAATGAGTGGCCATGTAGGCGTGAACACTTGTGGCCTTCGGGTACATGGGGTAACCGGTGGGCCGCTTCAATGGAGAATTCTTTGTAGAGAAACATGCGGTAATATCCTGCGAGCGCTGCCTAACGTGAGTGGGCACTATTCTAAAAGTGCGCGGCTGTGATGTATAGCAGAACCGGTTTTAGCTGAGAGTTTAAAAAGTGTTTGACAGGACCTGCCAATTCAGTAGAATGCGCACCTCTTCCGGAGGGTGGTTAGCTCAGCTGGTAGAGCATCGCCCTTACAAGGCGAGGGTCAGCGGTTCGATCCCGTTACCACCCACCATTTATACCTCTGAAGCGTGTGCAGTTTTACGTTTCAGGACAGTTTATGCGGACCGGTAGTTCAGTTGGTTAGAATACCGGCCTGTCACGCCGGGGGTCGCGGGTTCGAGTCCCGTCCGGTCCGCCACTAAAGTAAAAAACCCTGTGTCTTTGACACGGGGTTTTTTATTGCCCGTTTTTTTTCGGTGTTGCCTGCAGTCTGTATTACACTCTCCCGTAAAATGTGGAGAAGGGTGTGAATAGCTTTCAATTTAATACCACTGCTTCGCTGCTGTGCGAAAGTGGTGCCACTGCTCGGTTGGGCGAAATCTGCCTAGCCAGAAATATCCGTCAACCGCTATTGGTAACCGATGCCGGGGTAGTCTCTGCAGGGCTGTTACAGCAAGCGCTGGAACCATTGCATGCGGCTGGATTAGCGGTGACGGTTTTTGATGCTGTGGTTGCAGACCCCCCTGAACAAATTGTGCTCGAGGCCATCGCGATGGCACGTGCTGCCGAAGTAGATGGTGTTATCGGGTTGGGGGGCGGCAGCTCGATGGACTGCGCTAAATTAGTCGCGCTTTTAACCCACTCAGATCAACAGCTTGCCCAAATCTACGGCGTCAATCAGGCGAGCGGCCAACGGCTGCCGCTAATACAGGTGCCGACTACTGCAGGTACCGGCTCCGAGGTGACGGCTGTGGCTATAGTCACTACCGGTGAGCACACCAAAGCGGGTGTAGTAGCGCCGCAACTGCTGCCCGATCTAGCCGTACTGGACGCCCAGCTGACGGTAGGGCTGCCAGCTGCGATTACTGCAGCTACCGGTATTGATGCCATGGTCCATGCGATAGAAGCTTACACCGGCGCACTCGGTAAAAACCCTTACTCTGATATGTTGGCCATGCAGGCATTACGCTTGCTCGGTGGCAGTATACGTACAGCAGTAGCGGATGGCGGCAATCATGAAGCGCGTCAGGAGATGTTGTTGGGAGCGTGTATGGCCGGCCAAGCCTTCGCTAATTCGCCAGTGGCGGCTGTGCACGCATTGGCTTATCCGCTGGGCGGACGTTTTCATATTCCGCACGGCTTGAGCAATGCTTTGGTCCTACCGGCAGTGATGCGTTTCAACAGTTGCGCTGTCGCCGAGCACTATGCTGCACTGGCGGCCGCTGCCATTCCAGGTTTTACTGGCGGCGACACTGCCTCTGCAAGCGCCGAGCTTTTCATCTGCGCGCTCGAGCAATTGATGAGCGATTTGAAAATGCCCACGCGTCTGCGCGAGATGAATATTAGCGAAGGCGATCTGCCAGTCCTGGCCGAAGATGCCCTGTTACAGCAGCGGCTGTTGGTCAATAATCCCAGACCAGTGAGCTATGACGACGCTTTGGCGATCTACCGAGCCGCCTATTAATGGCAAACCTAGCTAGACAAAATCGGATATAACTTATGAGTCAACAGCAAACTTCTAGCCGACAAGCCACGCTGCGCAGTGGTTATCCGTATCTGCAGTCGATCACAACGCGCTGGATGGACAATGATGTTTACGGCCATGTAAACAATGTAAATTATTACGCTTACTTCGATACGGTGGTTAATCAGTTTTTGATTGAGCGCGGTGATTTAGATATTCATAACGGCGAGAGCATCGGTTTTATTGTCGAGTCGCAGTGTAGTTATCGCAGCCCGGTAGCTTATCCGCAATTGCTCGAAGGCGGTATGCAGGTGCTCAAGTTGGGCAACAGTTCAGTGACATACGGTGTGGCGATATTCCAGCAAGGGGTGGAAGAGGCGGCCGCAGTAGGTAGCTTTACCCATGTTTTTGTCGAGCGAGCAAGCCAGCGGCCTACGCCGATCCCAGCTGCATTGCGAGCTGCCTTAGAGAGTTTGCAAGTAGCGCATTAGATTTCTTGAAGGCGGCGCTGCAACCAGTAATCGATGCTTAAAAAACGCCCGGCACCCGTGAAAAAAAGCGATAGCAGCATCAAAAAATAAGTGACAGCAAACTCGATGCCGTTGTTGAGGACTACAAAACTGCCATGTTCAGTAAGCCAACTGTAATTGCCGTGGCGTTGAAGTAGATTGCGCGCAGCGCTCAAACGCTCGCTTACCTGCTCGCTGTTAGCCAAACTCTGCTCGGCGCCGGGCAGCTGCAGTGCGGCCAGCGGTGCCGCCATACTGGTGTCAGGGTTAGAGGGAGCTATGGCAAACCAGCCGTGCTGCCAGTGTACGGTGGTTATCGCCACCAACATGGTAATCATTAACGGAATCGTAATCAGCCGCGTAGCCAATCCCACTAGTAGCAGCACGCCGCCAATCAGCTCTGCGGCGGTGGCCAGTGCCGCCAACAGCCACGGCAGAGGCAGGCCTAGCCCCCATTCGGGATTGCCAAACCAAGCGACAGTACTCTCAAAACTATTGAATTTGTTAAGCCCGGCAGAGATAAAAACCGGCGCCAAAAACAGTCGCAAAAACAATGGCGCAAAAAAATCTAGCTTGCCAGTGATGTTTTTAAACTGATCCCAGAGTAGTGTTGTGCGTGCGAGTGACATCACTGGTTTACCTCAACATTGGGTTTTATTTGGAGCAGGCCATTTTGGGCTAATTGGCGTATTAGCTCGGGTGCGTGGCAGAGCAATTGATGCAAGCTAATATCTAGCCTGCTCTGGGCCAATTGTTCTAATTGTTGCTGTAGTTGCAGTGTTTGCTGTTGTTGCAACTGAGAGATAAGCGCGGCAGCGAGTGAGTTGAGCGCAGTAAAGTGAGTATTGCCATCAACACTGCAATGAACGGCAATTATGTATGGCTCGGTCTTAGCTCCTGCTGCCAATATAGCCTCGCTAGTGGCTGGGCTTATCTGCATCACAGGCCAGTGGTAATAGCCAATTTGTAGGCTAGTGGCGGTAGTTATTTCGCATTGAAGCAGCTGTTCATCAGCGAGAGTGCTGATCTCTAGTGTTGGATTGCAGTGGCTGGGTTGCGGTGCCAATTGTGCGGCCAATTCTAGCCACTCGTAATGGGCGAGCTCAGCAACGAACGCTGGTAGTTCGAGTGCCTTTAGTGCGGCTGTAGGCTCTGCTAGCAGCTGCACTAAAGCTTTGCTGAGATCGGCGAAATAGGGGCTGTGTAGTTGCTCGCTATTTTGAATGAACTGTTGAATTAGCGGCTGCCACTGGCCGTTGCGGTTGAGAAGCTGCTGGCAGATAGGCAGGGCGCGACTGAGCAGCGAGTCAATGTTATTGAAGGCGAGGCGTTGGTATACCTGCATACGTCTGGCAGACACCCCTTGAGGTAACTCGGTGCTGATTTGGCGAAGTGCCGCAACAAAAGTGTGTTGTTCATGCTGGAAGGCCTTCATTGCGCGGCTGCTACGGGTATTGTTGATTGCGCTTGGTGAGCGCGAATAATGTCTAGCTCTCGGCTTAATACTTCTAGACTGGGTATATTAAAGTCGCGCTCTAGGAGCGTTGGAAGATTCCCGAACTGTCGGTACGCCTGTTCTAGTAGCTGCCAAACGGGATCAATTACATCGCTGCCATGGCTGTCTATTTTCAGATCTTCAGCCTCATCAAAATGGCCAGCAATGTGTAGGTAGCGGACAGGAGCAGTGCCCAGACATGCTAAAAAGTCACTCGCGTTGTAGCCGTGGTTGATACTGTTCACATAGATGTTATTGATATCTAAGAGCAGATCACAATCGGCCTCTTGGGTAACAGCCAGTAAAAAACTGGCTTCGTCCATCGCATCGTTGAGATGTTGCCCGGGTGCTGCGTAGTAGCTGATGTTCTCCACTCCAATTCGCTCTCCCAGTGTATCTTGTACTTTGCGAATTCTTTTGGCTGTATAGACAACGGCCTCTTCAGTGAAAGGGATGGGTGCTAAATCGTAAAAGTGTCCGCCGGCACTGCAGTAACTCAAATGTTCTGTGTAGTAAGCCACGCCGTACTCGCGGTTAAATTGGCTGATGGCTGTTAATAAATGACCATCGAGCGGGTCGGGGCTGCCCAGAGACAGCGAGAGGCCGTGGCACGTTATTGGATGGCGTTCTGCTAGCTCAGCTAGCTGGCGCTTGAGAGGTGCGGTGGTTTTTATCCAGTTCTCGGGAGCCAGCTCCAAAAAGTCCACAGACTGCGGAGAAGCGCACAGCTGTTCGATAAGCTCGCGGCGCAGGCCTAAGCCTGCACCGCATGGCAGAGGCCAGTTATTGGCTACCACACTTGCCCTCGCCACATTTTTCTTCACCCATCTTGTCGCTGGCCATATCGGCGCCGCACTTGGCCTCACCACATTTGCCTTCGCCCATTTTGTCGCTGGCCATGTCGGCACCGCATTTAGCTTCGCCGCACTTGCCTTCGCCCATTTTGTCGCTGGCCATGTCGGCGCCGCATTTAGCCTCACCACATTTGCCTTCGCCCATTTTGTCGCTAGCCATCTCGGCGCCGCACTTGGCTTCACCACATTTGCCTTCACCGTGTTTGCTATGTCCCATAGCGAGTTGATAGCCGCTACCTAAGTCCACTGTTTGGAAGGGGTTGCTCTCGGCGCTGGCAATGCCGCTACTCAGAGAGCCGGCCAACAATGCTCCGCCTAGCAAGGTTGAATAGAGCGGAGTGCGTTTTAACTCTTGAGATTTGTCGTTAATTTTAGCCATGATCTATTTCCTCGGGTTAACTACAGGTTAAAGCTGCAAACCGCGATTAAATCGGCTTGCTGTTAATTTGATGCAGCCCGACTCACTTTGTTACAAAGTTATTTTTCTGGTGTTATTGGGTCACTTGATGAGTGCGACTTAACTGAGGCAACTACTTGTTCAACCTGCTCTTCGCTGGCTCTGTCGGTATAAGTGCCAAGTGCGGTGACAGTCGATAAGAGTGCGCGCCAATAATCGCGACAACGGTGACAGATAAATAGATGTAGCTTTACCTGCCAACGCTCATAGAAGCTTAGTTGATCATCTAGCATTGCGCTGGTGAGTTCCGGGATTTGTTTGCACTTCAGCATTCGCCGGTCTCCTCATAGTGATCAGTTAAGGCAATAATTTGTGTACGCGCGCGATAGAGTAGTACCCGTGCATTAGATGCAGAAACCCCCAGTTCGTTACAGATTTCTTCAAACCCTAATTGTGCGTGATCGCGCATAGCCAGCAGTGCGCGCTGCTTTGCTGGCATGCGGGTCAACAGTGCTTTTAAACAGCGGGCGAGCTGATCGCGCATTAGCAGCTGTTCAGGGCTCTCTTCACTCCACTGGGTTAGTGGTTTCTGCCAGTGCTGGCGGCTGTTAAAACGTTCTTCTAGAGGGTCTGTGTAGTTTGTATCTTGGCCCATATCTGCAAACAGAGTCTCTCGTTTGCGACTGCGCAGCTGCATCTTGGCGCAATTTATAACAATGCGGGTTAGCCACGTGCGAACATTGGAGCGCTGCTCAAACTGATGCCATTTGTTATAGGCTTGCAACCAAGCTTGTTGGACCACTTCTTCGCTTTCGCTGTCGCCGACAATACCGCGTGCGACGCTTAAAAGTGTGTTGTGATGTGCGCCAACCAGTTCGCGCAGCTGCGAATCAGTGAGTGTCGAATCGGGCATAGCTCTCTCCTTGGCTGCCCAGAGTAAACAGAGCTCGTTAGCTCAGTCTTGGTGTTGTTGGTGATTTCGTCAAGCGAGGCTGTGACTCAAAGAGAGTTGAGGAATGTTGTTATTTCGAGATGATTGTTTTTGTCTGCTTGTTCGACAACGGTTAGACCGGTGCGGTTGCGTTTTCGTGGATTGGCTCCATTTTTAATCAGCGTCTCCACTGCTTTTAAGTGGCCATTTTGAGCCGCAACCATCAAAGCGGTGAGTGAATTATCGTTGCGCACATCTACCTTGGCGCCCAAATCGGTGAGCCACACAATGGCATCTACATTGCCTTCAAGTGCAGCTTCCATCAGTGGGGTATTGCCTATATTGTCTGTTTGATCAATAGTCTCTTTTACAGGGTGGAAGCGCTCTAATTGTGTTTTTATAGCAATGCGCGCCAACAGGTGAAGAGGGGAGGCGCCATTGTGATCTGCAGCCCCCAACTGCCCGCCAAGAATATGAATTTTAGCGGCCAATTCAACTGCTCCGTAATGTAGACTCCACCAGAGCGGTGAACGCCCGAGATCACTGCTGCTATTGATGGCCTTGAGTAACATTTCTGCCGAGAGCTGTTGAGATAAATAGTCGATTAACAACTGCGTAGTGAGTGGTAAGCGTCGAGCTGCTAGCTTGTTGAGCAAGTTGCCTAGTTCGCGATGTTCCAGCTCGGAGAGAGAGAGTCTTGGGCTAGAGAACAGCAGCGTAAAACTTTTATCACTGCACTCATCTAGACAGTGCATCAACAGTGATCGAATTGATTGCCAGTTGGCATCGAGAGACTTCGCGGTTAAGAGGCGAATTGTGTCAGAGTCTTCCGAACGCAGTGCAGCATGCATAGCTAGTGGCTGCCCTTCGATTTGCCGTTCATCACTGGCGCCTGCTTTGAGTAACGTCTCTACCACTTTGCCGTGGCCGCGCATGGCGGCCCTGGCTAGTGCGCTGTAGCCGTTATCATCCAGTTTGTTGATCTGCGTGCTTGTTTGGTCAGCTGAGCGCTCATCCTCTATAAGCTTTAGCACTAGCTCTTCGCTGCCCAGCCATGCGGCTACGTGCAAGCGCGGCCAGTCTGAAAACTGGGTCTCATTGAGTTTTTGCAATGCATCCAGTGTGGCCGCTTGTCGCTGTTGCTCCGTTGTCTCTTGTTTGGCCACTTCTGGGCTTGGCACGGCGCCAAAACGGGCGAGCAGTCGCGCCATAGATTGATTCTTTGTGTCGAGCCAGTCTCGCGGGTGATCGCCGTTTTGATTGCTGCAGTTGGGATCCGCGTCGGCGTCGAGCAGTAATTCAACCAGCTCGACATTGTTGAGTCTAACTGCGTGGTGTAGAGCGCAGTTGTCCAGTGAATCTCGTCCATTCTTGGCGGCACCTTGGTCGAGTAACAGCTTAACCATAGCCAAATCTTCAGTCACAGTGGCTGTTTGCAGTGGCGGCTGTCCAAATGCCGTTGGACGGTTACCGTCACTGTATTGCAAGAGCAATTCAACGGTGGGTAGAGATTTTTTGCTTATCGCATAAGTGAGTAACGTGTGGCCGCTATCAAGAGGCTTGGCCGTGAGGTCGGGAAATTTCTCGAGTGCGCGCTGTAGTGCCAGCAGCTGTTGCTTGGCTATCATGGATTGTAACTGCTGCAGACTCGGAGCTGTGCGCAACTGTTGGCGCAGACGCTTGAGCGCCTTCTGGGTGTTGTTGGCGCCGGCAGCCTCTGCCGCTGTCAGTGCCTTGAGTGCAGCGTCTAGATTTCGCTCAGTGCCGCGACCATATTCGTAGAGAAGGGCGAGTTGTTGGCAGCCCGAGGCGTGGCCTCTGTCACAGGCGATGCGCAGAAGAGCAAAGGCTTTTGAGGGAGATTTTTTAACTCCCCGACCGCGCTGATAGAGTGAGGCCAGTCTATAATTAGCCTCAGCGTTGCCTTGTTTTGCAATTGGAGCGAGCAATTGAGCGGCAGCGTCATAGTCGCGCTGTCGGATCAGAAAATCGGCATTATCGATAGTTTTTTCTGTAGCTGATTGTGCGAGAGTCTGTGCGCTCAGCAACACGGCTCCGCAAACGCCTAGCACGCGCAAATGCATGCTTAGTAAAGATTTATTGGCTGCCATATTTAGTTTCCACTTCGATACCCATCGCAGCTAAAAACGGTGTAGGTAATATACCGCCTGCGCATATTACTACCAAGTCAGCCGCAACCTCGATAGGTTGATCGGCCTCTCTTAAAGTCACTGCCTCGCTGCTGATAGCAATTGCTGCGGAATTCAACCGGACATCAACACTGCTTTGTTCAAGTGCCTGGCGATTTTTCGCTTTCGCGCGGTTGAACCCGCTGCCGCGATAGCTGAGCGTAACAGAGGTTTGTGGCTGCTCCGCGAGAGCGAGAGCCGCCTCTATAGCACTGTCACCACCCCCAATTACCATCGCTTTGCGGCCTGCAAAGTGGCTGGCATCCCTAAGACTGTAAATGACATGCGACAACTCTTCTCCGGGGATGTCGAGCTTGCGCGGAGTGCCGCGTCGCCCCAGGCAGAGCAGAACAGCCCTCGTGCGGTATTCGGTGACGCTGGTTTTGCCAGTAAATTGGTTAAATTCGCCCTCGAGCCCGATAAGTTGTTCGCCAAAACGGATATCCGGCTTGTGCTGCTCAATAATATCCTGCCAAAACTCGAGTAAGGACTCTTTGCTGGTTTCGCGAAGGTTGACTTTTCCCACTAGCGGAAGTTCAACCGGTGCGGTCATGACAATTTTATTGCGTGGGAAATGGGCGACTGTGCCGCCTAATGAGTCCTGTTCTACGACAATCGCAGAAATTCCATGCTTTTTGGCGGTTAAGGCAGCTGCGATACCTGCTGGCCCAGCTCCCACAATTAATAAGTCGCAGTCCTGCTCGAGCTCCTGCGGCGCGGGCTGGTTTTTAAGGCGACCAACCAATTGCTCTACGGCTTGAACGCCTTGAGTAATGGCGTTGCGGATAAGCCCCATGCCGCCCAACTCACCGGCGATTGAGACACCGTCGCGAGTGGTGAAAAACTCAGGGCTCAGTTGCGGTATATCAACGCCGCGCTCTGCTGTGCCAAACACCAGGTCGATCGCATCAAACGGGCATGCAGCCTTGCAGGCACCGTGGCCAATGCAGTTAGCCGCCTCAATCAGCTCAGCTCGGCCATCGATTAAACCGATGATCTCGCCCTCAGGGCAGGCGGTGACACAAGCACCGCAGCCGCGACAGAGATTGGGGTCTATAACAGGGTGAAGCGTAGGCGGTTGATTCATTCCAGTTGATATAGCGGCTTCTTTTCGCGCCACCGCGAGGCGGTTTACATGCCGCGCACGCCAACTAAACAATGCCCAGATAAGCGTCATTGCAGCCAAATAGACCAATATCGGGTATTTATCTAACAGCATAAGGTTGTATTTGGTGTGAGCATGATGGCGCAGTTGACACTCTTAAAGGTTAAAGCCGGTTATTTTACGCGGCCTTCTTTAAGAATACCTTAAGTGAGTGCTGTTTTTTGGACAAGTTAGCCCCCCTCTTAATGCTGTCTTAAGGTTGTTCAACTAATATATATAACT
>JBLYYE010000018.1:0-42303 GCA_048549915.1 Porticoccaceae bacterium | reverse complement strand
TGCGCCTGATCGAGGTGGTCGGGTTAGAGAATGTAGAAGCGTTAAAAGGGCAGGGGATAATGCTGCTCGGCGCGCATTTCACCACTTTAGAGGTCGGTGGTGCAGCAATCGCCGGCACACTTTCTATGGATGGCATGTACCGGGCGCACAAAAATCCCGTTTTAGATTTTGTCCAAGCGCGCGGGCGCACCAGTAAAAGCCTCGGCCATACTGTGGTGTTTGAGCGCAAAGATGTGCGCGGCACTATGAAGGCGCTTAAGGCGGGCAGGATACTCTGGTATGGGCCGGATCAAGACTACGGTCTTCGGCAGGGATTATTCGCTCCATTCTTTGGCCAGCAAGCGGCAACCGTTTATGCCACTGCACGCTTTGCAGAAAAAACCGGTGCAGCTGTAGTTCCCTTCAGCCATGTTCGCAAACCTTGGGGGCAAGGCTATCAGCTAAAGCTCCATCCGGCTTTAAACGAGTTCCCCTGCGGCGATGACTTGGAAGATGCCACACGCGTCAATAGGGTTCTAGAACAGATGATACGAACTGCTCCAGACCAATACCTATGGGCCCATAAGCGCTTTAAAAATCGCCCCGAAGGAGAGCCCAGTGTCTATGCCAAGTAGCTGGCTAACTTATAAAATTTGTTCGCTACAACTGCGCTGGCAGCGATGCCTTGTGCAGCCTAGCTGCGGGCGATACCATAGCGCTCTTTTCGCGCGGAGTATGTGATGATTACCGGTAGCATTGTGGCCATGGTCACGCCAATGAGAGATGACAACCTTGAGGTTGATTGGGAGGCACTGTCCCGCTTAGTAGACTGGCACGTCGAACAGGGCACCGCTGCTATTGTCGCCGTGGGTACCACCGGCGAATCCGCTACGCTAAACGTTGCCGAGCACGCAAAAGTGATTGGTGAAGTGGTCAGACAGAGTGCCGGCCGTATCCCCGTGATCGCGGGCACAGGTGCCAACTCAACGGCTGAAGCGATAGAGCTCACCGAGGCCGCAGCTCAGGCTGGAGCTGATGCGGCGCTACTGGTGACCCCGTATTACAATAAACCGACCCAGGCGGGCCTTATTGCCCACCATACGGCCATTGCCGAGGCGATCGATCTACCCCAAATTCTCTACAACGTTCCAGGCCGTACAGCGTGCGACATGCTGCCCGAGACTGTGTTAGCACTCAGCGCTATAGATAATATAGTTGGCGTTAAGGAAGCTACCGGTGATCTCGATAGGGCGCGTCAGTTGATAGCTAGCTGCCCCGCTGATTTTGCCATTTACTCGGGTGATGATCCCACCGCGCGCGAGCTGATCTTGGCCGGCGGTCACGGTGACATTTCGGTTACTGCCAATGTGGCTCCTGCGCTGATGGCGGCAATGTGTGCCGCGGCCCTGGCAGGTGATGCCGAGCAGGCGGCGGCGCTGGATGCCCGGCTTGCAGAACTGCACCGCACACTGTTCTTGGAAGCCAACCCGATTCCTGTCAAATGGGCTGTTGCTCGAATGGGTCTCTGTCAGCCGGCACTGCGTCTGCCAATGACACCTTTTTCACCACAGTATTACGCCGATGTTGAAGGCGCCATGCAGCTTGCAGGCATTCAACTTAACTCGTCGCTATAGGTCGAACGAATATATGAGAGCTCTGAATAAAACCCTACTATCTGTGGCTTTAGTTACGGTAACTATCAGCCAGGCTGGCTGCAGTTGGCTGGGAATCCGCGACCGCTCACACGACTACCTGTTAGCTGAAGAGATGGCCCCAGTCGTTGTACCGGCCGGGCTGGACGATGCGGCTCTGGGCCAGATCTACCCGGTGCCAGAAGTGGCCTCAGACGATGTCGCTCTAGATGAGCTGGATGTCCCCAGGCCCGACCCAGCTGCCTTTATTGCATTTGAGCAGAGCGTTAAGATTCAGATTTACGAAGACCGCCGCTGGATCTTGGTCAATCAGCTTCCCGGGGAGATTTGGCCGCGTCTGCGCAGCACCTTGGTACGCAACGGGATCCCTGCAGAGGTTGCCGATGGCGAGCGAGGCATTATCGACTCAGTGTGGGTGAAGTTTAATGATGATGAAGAGATGTCGCACCGGTTCAGGTTCAGCGTAATCCCTGGAATTGCCCAAGACAGCACAGAAATCTCAGTACTCCACCAGTCTGTGGCTCGCGGAGCAGAGCAGGGCGTGGAATGGCCGCAAAAATCAGTCGATGGCGTCCGCGAACGCGCTCTAATCCAGATGGTCGCCAATGAGTTGGCCAGCGCCAGCAACTACTCTTCTGTTTCACTGCTAGCGCAGACGATTGGAGGCAAAGGACGCGTTGAACTGATCACGCCAGAAGTTGCCGATCCGTATATTCTCATCCAGCTAAACTTTGATCGCAGTTGGGCATCGATGAGTTATTCTGCCCAGCGCGGTGGTTTCACCATTGTCGATCAGAACCGCTCAGGTGGCTCGCTGTTAGTCGATTTCACCGATGGAGAAAGTGAACAGCGCTCTTTCTGGCAGCGCTGGTTCTCAAGCGATGAGATTATTGTCAGCGATTACCAGCTGCTCTTGAAAGCCGTCGGCGCGAACGTCGAAGTACGCATCACAGCGGTAGACGGCAGCAGCTTGCCGCGCAAAGAGGCCCAGCGTCTGCTGGCGATACTGCGCAGTAACATGTCCTAACGGTGCGCTTTGCATCCATCGGCAGCGGTAGTGCCGGCAACGGTACGCTAATTGAGAGCGACGAAACGCTGTTGTTGGTAGATTGCGGTTTTTCCATAAAGGAGACAGCTGCGCGTATGGCTCGTTTGGGCAAAGAGCCCAGCCAGCTCACTGCGGTGCTGGTCACCCATGAGCACGGCGACCACTGGAAAGGGGTTGCGCCGCTTGCTCGAAAATTTAACATCCCGGTTTACTTGACCGCTGGCACCTACAGAGCGGTATCTGGAAACGCCGGAGCGGGCAATTTTAATCTGATTGATAGCCACGCTGCGTTCACACTGGGCACCATTGAGGTCAACCCTGTTGCTGTGCCCCACGATGCGCGCGAGCCGGTACAGTTCACACTGACTTCCAGAGCAGGAAAATTAGGCATACTCACCGATCTCGGCTCTCTGACCTCGCATGTGATAGATCAGTACAGCAACTGTCATAGTCTGCTCGTCGAAGCCAATCACGATGTCGATATGCTGATGCGTGGCCCTTACCCCCCTTCACTTAAGGAGCGTGTGGCAGGTAATTGGGGACACCTCAACAACCAGCAGTGCGCACACTTTCTCGAGCGCATCGACTGCTCCCTGTTGTCTACTCTAGTGATAGGGCATGTGAGTACAAAAAATAACTGCTTAGATCTACTGCAAAAGACTATTGCAGAGCTGCCGCAGCGCTGGAAAAAAACTCTTTTTGCCTGCCAGGATGAAGGTTTTGATTGGATCCGGGTCGAATAAAATTGCACTAACCGGTTGACAAACCGCAACACAGCTAGAGCGGCTTGGATTTTTGGCCGGAGTGTTTTCCACAGATAGCGCCTACTTCTATATCTAGCTTTACATAATCCCCGTAAGCTATTGATATTTTATTAAAGATCTCGTAAGTTATTGAAATATAGTGTTTATTTATATTGATCATTTTTTGAGCAATCTAGTAAGAATGCACTAAAACCAGACCGTGAGAGAGATTTTTAAATGGCTATCCACAAAGTTATCCACAGCATCTGTGCATATCTTTTCGCCAGTCCCGACCAGATTCGGGTATGATTTGCACCCCGATTAAGTATTTTTTTATAGCATAAATGGGCCCTGTTAAGATGTCTCCAAAAAACCACCGAGAGCGCCTGAAAGCAACCCAGCTAGCTGCTGTAGAACTGGCAAAAATCGAAGGCAAATTGGCTCTGTTAGCTACCGATGGTGGCCATGGGCCGATTTTCTGTAATTTTGTTGGCGGCTCGGTGGCGCACAGAAGACAATTTGGTGGTGGGTACAACCAGCCATTGGCTCGGGCCTGCGGGATATCGAGCAAATTTAAGCCTCGCATCTGCGATGCTTGCGCAGGAATGGGTAGGGATAGTCTGGTGTTCGCCAGCCTCGGCGCAAACGTGACGCTGGTCGAGCGGCAGCCCGCTGTCTGGGCAATTCTGGAAGACGGTCTCGCGCGCCTTATCGAAGCCGCCAAAGAGGATCCACGGTTGGCCAAGCTGGCCGACCGTCTCGCTTTAATCCATTGTGACTCAGTACTTTATCTAGGGGAGTGCAGCCAAGGGGCCTTTGACGTTGTCTACCTCGACCCGATGTTTCCACCGCGCACTAAATCAGCAAAAGTAAAGAAGGAGATGGTTGCATTTCACCAACTGGTTGGCGCAGATCTAGATGCGGATAGCCTGCTGGAAGCGGCGCAGCAAGCAGCACGATACAGGGTAGTTGTAAAAAGACCGCGCGGTGCACAGTGGCTTGCCGGTGCCAAGCCCAGTCATGTTATCGAGGGAAAGACGGTCCGCTATGATATATACGTGAGCAAGGCGATTCCCAAATAGAACTAGGGTAGTAATCTCTCCATCACACCCCGGTAGATATACGGCAATTGTTCAAGCTCAGCCACTGAAGTGCACTCATCAACTTGGTGGATAGTGGCGTTGACGGGTCCAAGCTCTATAACTTGGCCGCCTAACTGGGCGATAAAACGACCATCCGAGGTGCCGCCAGCGGTCGACAGCGTTGTTTCAATCCCCGTTGCGGCAGCTATTGATTCGCTAACCGCTTCGAGCAGCTGCCCAGGGGCTGTCAAAAAGGGCAGTCCAGAGAGATTCCACTCCAGTCGGTAGTTGAGCTGATGACCTGTAAGCAGCGCCTCTACTCTCTGCTGAAGTTTTTCTGGAGTCTGTTCAGTCGAGAAACGCAGATTAAAGGTCACGCTGAGCTCGCCAGGGATGACATTAGTGGCTCCAGTGCCACCATTAATATTTGATATCTGTAGGGTGGTGGCGGGAAAGTAGGCGTTTCCGTTATCCCAGTTCTCGCTGCTCAACTCGGCTAACGCCGGCATGGCGCGATGTATGGGGTTGTCCGCCAGCTGAGGGTAGGCGACGTGTCCCTGCTGACCGATGACTGTCAGTTGTGCGCCGAGAGAGCCGCGCCGACCATTTTTGACGGTATCACCACAGCGCTGCGAGCTAGAAGGTTCACCGACGATACACCAATCCGGAGTGATCGACTGTTGACGCAGCCATTCGACCACTTTGACAGTTCCATTAACGGCAGGACCTTCCTCATCGCTTGTAATTAAAAAAGCGATCTGGCCACTGTGGTTGGGATTGGCTGCAACAAATTCTTCGACGGCGACAATCATGGCGGCCAGGGAGCCTTTCATGTCAGCAGCACCGCGTCCGTAGAGCATGCCGTCGCGCACCTCGGCAGAGAAAGGGTCGCTACTCCAATCAGTGAGCGCCCCAGTCGGCACAACATCAGTGTGGCCGGCAAAGCACAAAATAGGGCCATTGTTGCCTCTAACAGCCCAGAAATTCCTGACTTCGCGGGGCGCATCGGCGGGGCCCTCAGTGAAGTTAAGCTGTTCTATTTTGAATCCGCAGGCTTGCAGTCTCTCTATCATTACTGTCTGGCAGTCGGCGTCTTCGGGGGTTACCGAGGGGCGATTGATCAGATCGATGGCAAGTTGCATTACTGGTGTCATTGGCTGCTCAGAAGCTGTGAATGTGGATGCAGTTTAGCGGCAGTCGGGCTGATGATAAAGAGCGCAGTGGTTCGGAAATAGTATTGCTGATAATTGATTTAATCGACTGTCCTGGCTGGGTAAGTTGGATCATAATTATCCATCTATTCAGATGGGACAAGGAGCACTACATGAGCCAGATCGATATAGGTATCAATGACGCAGACCGCCAAGCCGTAGCTCAAGGGCTCAAAGTGTTGTTGGCAGACAGTTACACCCTCTACCTACAGACACATAACTTCCACTGGAATGTGACCGGACCTCGTTTTCGCGATCTGCATTTGATGTTTGAAGAGCACTATACCGAGCTTGCTCTCGCCGTCGATGAGATTGCAGAGCGGATTCGGGCTCTGGGTGTTTATGCACCCGGCACCTATGCTCAGTTGAGTGCGCTTACCTCAATCAGTGAAGGAGAGGGTATCCCCAGTGCAGAGCAGATGGTAGCGACGCTGACTCAGAGCCATGAGACGGTAGTGCGCAGCTGTCGTCAAGTGCTGGCCACCGCACAACTGGCTGATGATGAGTCATCGGCAGCCCTGATATCAGATCGCATGCGTCTGCATGAAAAAACCGCTTGGATGTTGCGCTCTCTTCAAGCTCAACCCTGAGTGCAGACTTTGCAAGATCGCAACTTTGATGATTTGGCTGCAAAATTTGCGCGCAAAATATACGGCTCGCTGAAAGGGCAGGTCCGTCAAGCTATTATTTGGCGTGACCTCATGGCGGCTGCAGGCAGCCACCTGCAGGCCGATCTCGAGGCGGTTGTGGGTATTGGCAGTAGGCCACTGCGTGTACTCGATTTAGGTGGCGGGCTAGGGCAGTTTAGTATCCGTCTGGCGGCACTTGGCCACACGGTTACCTATAACGATGTCTCGGCCCGAATGGTCGATGAGGCGCAGTGTCAGGCTAAACTCGCGGGCTGTTTTGAGACAATCAATTGGCAGCCTGGCAGCTACCAGAGCATCGTCACTCAAGCCGGTATCGGCCAGCACAGGTATGATCTTATCTTGGCCCACGCCATGATTGAGTGGCTGGCAGAGCCGCATCAACTTATAGCCCAAGTGGGCCCACTGTTATCCAGCAACGGATTGCTCTCATTGAGCTACTATAACCGCCATGGCTGGGAGTACCGCAACTTGTTGCGCGGTAATTTCAATCTGCTGGAGCGCCCCTATCAGAATCAAGAGGGCAGTCTGACGCCGTTGCACGCCTTTACCTATGAGCAGATAGCCCAGTGGCTGACGGCGGCGGGGCTGAGCGTCAGCTCAAGCAGTGGTATCAGGGTTTTTTGCGATTACACCAGTGAACAGCGCGGTGGTCTAACCAATCCTGAGGCGGTTGTTGCCAAGGAGTTGGAGTACTCGACACAGCAGCCGTTTAAGTGGCTGGGGCGTTATATTCACTTGCTGGCGGGCTCTGCCACCGACGATTGCTGAGCCTCCCAGAGCTTGGCGTAAGTACCGTACTGCGTCATGAGTTTTGAGTGGCTACCGCGCTCGACTATCTCGCCGGCCTCCATCACTAAGATTTCATCGGCATCGACAATAGTCGATAGCCGATGCGCAATAGTGACTGTGGTATGCCCAGCCGAGAGCTCTTTGAGCGCGCGCATTATCGATTGCTCAGCATGGCTATCGAGAGAAGAGGTGGCTTCATCAAACAGCAGTATGGCGGGGCGCTTGAGAATAGTGCGGGCAATGGCAACACGCTGTTTTTCTCCACCGGAGAGCTTCAAACCGCGTTCGCCAACTACCGTGTCGAGACCTTCAGGCAACTTCTCAATAAAGCTCTGCAGGTGCGCGAGGCGCACCGCCTCAGTTAACTCCTGCTCTTGTGCGTCGGGCCTACCATATTGGATGTTGTCGCGCAGCGAACCGTTAAAAAGTACAGTATCTTGAGGGACCACCCCAATAGCGGAGCGCAACGAGGGTAGCGCCAGCGTGTTAATCGGCTGGCCGTCAATGGTGATAGAGCCACTGCATGGGTCGTAAAATCGAAACAGTAATCGCGCTATAGTCGACTTCCCTGCACCGCTGGCGCCAACTATCGCGACGCTCTGGCCCGCGGCAACAGAAAAGCTGATGTTTTTGAGAATCGGCCGCGAGGGATGATAGCTAAAACTGAGATCCTTGACCTCAATAGCGCCGCCATCTAAGTCGAGATCTAATGGGTGCTCTGGCTGTTCAAGTTGTGGTTCAACGCGCAGCAGGGCAAACAGGTTTTCGATGTTGGCGGTGCTGCTTTTTATCTCCCGGTAGACAAAACCGAGAAAGTTAAGCGGCACGAATAACTGCACCATAAAGGCATTAATCAAAACAAAATCGCCAAGCGTGAGTTCGCCACTGGCGACTTTAATCGCTGCCAGCGTCAGCATTGCGGTGATCGCAGCAGCAATCACTAACGCCTGCCCAGAATTTAGCAGAAACAGCGATAGGCGGCTGCGCCTGCGAGCTTGCTCCCACTCGGCTAGTTCGCGGTCGTAATGATCCGCTTCGTACTTCTCATTGGTGAAATATTTGACAGTCTCGTAGTTGAGCAAACTGTCTATAGCGCGAGTATTGCTGGCGGAGTCTGCGCGGTTAGCGGCTCGGACATGTTCGGTGCGCCATTCTGTAGCGACAACAGAGAAGCCGACATAGAGAACGACTGCCAGAAGCGTGATCAGGGCAAATGTAGCGCCGTAATTAAGTTGGAAAAGTACCACTACCAGGGCGATTTCAACAAAAGTCGGAGCAATATTAAAAACAAAAAACCGCATCAAAAAGCTGATGCCGTTAGTGCCGCGTTCAATATCGCGAGCCAGCCCGCCTGTGCGCCGCTCGAGATGGAAACCAATGTCGAGTTGGTGGAGATGCTCAAAAACTTGCAGGCCGAGCCTGCGCATGGCGCGCTCAGTTACTCGCCCGAATAGTGTGTCGCGAAGTTCACCAAGCAGGCTCATCGAGAAGCGGGCGAAGCCGTAGGCCAACACCAATGCAACAGGCGCTGCAACTATTTGAGCGGTGGGGTTGTCGAGGCTGTCTACAATCGCCTTGAGCAGAAAGGGGCCACCCACGCTTGATGCCTTGGCGGCCAACAGACAAATGATCGCCAGCCCAATGCGACGTTTGTATTCCAGCAGGTAGGGCCAAATGAGCAGTATTACTCGCCAGTTTATGGCGCTGTCAGCGTTATCGGCGTAGTGGCTAGGACGCATCGTCGCACAGCGCTAGCAAAATCTCTTTGGCCTCATTGATCTGTGCTGCTAGGTAGTCGCTGCCACCTCGATCGGGGTGCAGGCGCTGCATCAGTCTGCGGTGCGCAGCAATAATCTGCTTGCGCGGAGCTCCCACCGTTAAACCGAGTATTTGCGCTGCTTGATCAGCAGTTAAAGCGCTGCTTGAGGGAGCTTGAGTATCCTGTTCGCGACCAAATTGAGCTGCGCCAAGTCTACAGGCGCGCAACAGCAGAGCCGACTGACGATCACTGCTCTGCCACGATTGCCAAAGCTCTTGGTACTGCTCCTCTGTCAACGCTTTGACATCCAAACCCGCTAGCTCGCCAGCAGCTTCAAGCAGTGTGCCGGACAGGGTCGAGTTGCCAAGATCGAAAGTAACCCGCACTCGCGAGGTTGAAAAGCTGGGGCGCAATGGGCGTATTCGGCTTAACAGGCCAATAATAGGTGCCGAACGCAATCCGATCGCCAAAAGCGTTTTGCCGCCTGCCAGTAGTGCAGCTAAAGCGGCGCCAATCCAATGCATGCGGCCTGTTAGTGCTGCTGCAATGGCAATGGCGGCCACTAAATAGGCGGCACTAGTCAATGCAAAGCTGCGTTTTTCTGCCCCATCGCGCTGACTAAAGCCCCGCCACCACCAGAACAACAGTAGGGCTATAGCGACAAGTAGAATCAGCTTTGGCATGGGCGCTCTCCTAGGGAATGTATCGCATCAACATGGCGTGTTGTTCACTATCCTGTAGCCCATTGCCCTCTGGCAGGCGGACCTTCACCCGATGGCCCGAACCTGGCGCTGCTGAGACCGCCTCGCCATGTTTGTTCTCAATGCTGTCGAGGACAAAATTACTATTTCCGGCAGGGGTTACCAGTTGTAGCGTGTCACCCTTTTCAAATCGGTTTTTCACCTCGATGACAGCGGTCTGCTCAGCGCTGTCAATTTCAATTAACTCACCGACAAATTGCTGATTGGGGTTGGTCGAGGCGCCGGCGGTATAATTTTGATAAGACTCGGGAACGTGACGGCGGTAAAAGCCCTCGGTATAGCCGCGGTTGGCAAGATGGTCGAGTTCAACCATTAAATTCATATCAAACTCTTTGCCTGCGACGGCTGCATCGATAGCGCGACGATAGACCTGTGCGGTGCGTGCGACGTAGTAGTGAGATTTGGTGCGCCCTTCAATTTTCAGTGAGTGAAGACCCATCTGCACCATTTGTGGGACATGCTGAACGGCGCGCAGATCTTTTGAGTTCATGATGTAGGTGCCGTGCTCATCTTCGTAGGCTGGCATTAACTCACCCGGACGATTCTCTTCCTGTAGCAGCATTACGGGGGATTGTTCCTCTTCCTGCTGGCTACCTTGCTCAGGCTCCCAGTGCACCGGCTGGGTAGGGATGATATCGCCGGTTTCGGTCTCTTTGGCCTCATGTGCTTGATACTTCCAGCGACAGGCATTGGTGCAAGCGCCTTGATTAGGGTCGCGGTGATTCATGTAGCCAGAGAGTAGGCAGCGGCCGGAGTACGCGATGCAGAGTGCGCCATGCACGAACACTTCGATCTCCATTTCAGGAACTTCGGCGCGTATTTCAGCGATCTCGTCCAATGAGAGTTCTCGCGACAGAATGACACGCTTGACTCCCTGCATGCCCCAGAATTTTACGGTGGCAAAATTGACTGCATTGGCTTGAACTGAGAGATGAACAGTTTGTTCTGGCCATTTTTCGCGAACCAGCATGATCAGCCCAGGATCAGACATAATGAGTGCATCGGGCCGCATGGCGATGACAGGCTCGAGATCGCGCAGATAGGTCTTAACTTTGTTGTTGTGTGGTGACACATTGCTGGCCAAATAAAACTGCTTGCCCATGGCGTGAGCCTCTTCAATGGCGGCAGCGATATTCTCTTCGCGATTAAATTCGTTGTTGCGTACGCGCAGGCTATAACGAGGCTGTCCTGCATAGACAGCATCTGCGCCGTAGGCAAAGGCGTACTGCATGCTTTTTAGAGTGCCGGCTGGAGAGAGAAGTTCTGGGGTAAACATGATTTATGACCGCAATAATGAAAGGGAAGTTAGATTGATAATTTTACCGGAAATTATCTTGCGAGTGGCAAAATAGTTTACTGTTTTAGTAGGATAATTTTTGGCTCGGCGTATACAGAATTGTCGGTTGGCCGATCATCCAGCTCAGTGAAGTAGTTTTTTTGCCTATTACCGGCCAGATGGTTTTGATTTGCTTTGCGAATGGTTCATTATGTCTTTAGTAAGCAACTTTTTAAAAATAAGGAAATATTATGCAGCAAGCGCGAATCATTGTCGGAATCAGCGGTGCCAGTGGCACTATTTACGGCATTCGTTTGCTGCAAAAACTGGCGGCTATTGACTGGGTAGAAACCCACTTAGTAATGACTAAAGCGGCCAAGCTAACTTGTAGCATAGAAACCGAGTGGTCGATCGATGCAGTCGAGGCGCTCGCCGATGAGGTGCATGATAATCGCAATATTGGCGCCACGATTGCTAGCGGATCTTTCGCCACGATGGGAATGATTGTCCCGTCTTGTTCTATTAAAACGCTTTCAGCGATCGCCAACTCCTACGCCGACAGTCTGTTGGTGCGCGCAGCCGATGTGGTGCTCAAAGAGCGCCGGCCTCTGGTCTTAATGCCGCGCGAAACACCGCTGCACGCCGGGCACTGCGAATTGATGCTTAAAGCGGCTCAGCTGGGAGCAGTCATTGCTCCACCGATGCCCGCTTTTTACAACTTGCCAGAGACGCTCGACGATATTGTTGATCACAGTGTCACGCGCGTGCTCGATCTGCTGGGTGTTGAGCAGCCCGAGGCAAAACGCTGGCAAGGCTTGTAAACGCCGTCAATCAATATAGAGACGCGGCACGCGGGAGCTGACACCTGTGAGCAGTTGATAACTGATAGTTCCAGCAGCCTCTGCCACCTCGGTTACAGGGATGTTCTCCCCCCACAGCTCTACCTCAGACCCCAGTGCAACGCCTTCAACGTCGGTTACATCCACTGTAACCATATCCATGGATACTCGGCCCACTAGCGCAGCGCGCTGGCCGTGTACGGCGACCGGCGTGCCGTTGCTAGCATGGCGTGGGTAACCGTCGGCATATCCAATGGGCACGGTGGCGATCAGCGAGTCGCGCTCAGCACGCCAGCGCCCGTTGTAGCCGACGATGGCGCCAACCGGCACTTTGCGCAGCGCAGTCACTCGGCTGTGTAGGCCCATTACTGGCTGTAGTTTCAGTTCGCTAGGACTCTGCATGGAGGCGCCGTATAAAGCAATACCTGGCCGACACCAGTCGCGCGCGCAATCTTGCAATCCAATTATGGCTGCTGAGTTGGCGAGGCTTTGCTCAGCGGGCAGATCGGCGGCGACAGCGTCAAATAGTTCTATCTGATCAGCGACAGCTTGAACGCCTTGCTCTGCAGAGTGGAAATGACTACACACGACCATGGCTGAGTGCACGTTGCTGCTGCCGAGCAGTGCTCTATAAGCCGGCTTTAGCTCTTCAGGGGTAAGCCCCAGTCTGTGCATGCCGGTGTCTACCCCCAGCCAAACACGGACGGCCGCAGGTAATTTAGCCTTGAGCAACCATTCTATCTGTTGCTGATTATGGATCATCAGCCAGCAGTTGTTGGCACTTGCAAATGTAACATCGACAGGATCAAAGGCGCCCTCAAGGAGCAGTAGAGGCTGTTCAATTCCAGCGACGCGCAGCTGTTGCGCCTCCTCCGGGGTGGCCACAGCATAAGCGATAGCTAAGTCGTTGAGACTGTCGGCTATCTTTGCAGCGCCATGGCCATAGCCGTCGGCCTTGAGCATCGGAATCAATTTGCTGTGCGGTGCCTGAGCTGCCAACACCCTATAATTATGGCGCACAGCGCTGCGATTAACAGTGGCAAAAGTAGGGCGCGGCATAATCAGTAATTAAACTTTGCACAGCTATAAAGCTTGAAAGCGTGCAGCCAGCCCGGGCCAATCTCGCCGCGCCCCACCGGCACGCCGTCGATACTGATTACGGGCACAACCTCACGCGATGAGCTGGTGATCCACACTTCATCCGCAGCGGCGAGCTGGCCTCTGTCTACCGCTTGCTCTTTGACTTTGAACTTTTTATCTGCGCACAGCAGGTCGAGCAGAATATGGCGAGTAATTCCCGGCAACAGCTGGTTATCTAGCGGTGCCGTATAAACTGTATCACCACAAAGCACAAATACGTTGGAGGTGCTGGCTTCGGTGAGCTGGCCGCGCGGGTTAAAAAGCAGTGTCTCATCGCTGTGCTGCTCGCGGCTGTGCTGGTAGTGCAGCACATTGCCTAGCAGCGAGGTGGTTTTGACATCGCAGCGCTGCCAGCGCTGGTCAGACTGAGTCACTACGCGATAGGGTGTGCAGGCCTCTGGCTCTGCTGAGCGCGGCGCCGGGATTGGAAAGGCGTAGACAAACACGGTGGGCTTGATCGGTGCACTGGGGTAAGCGTGGCCGCGCTGCTCAACTACGCCGCGGCTCACCTGTATGTAGAGCCCCAAGTTGGTCTCTTCGTGGCTGTCTAGCACTTGACGACAAATCTTCTGCCACTCTTCAAGAGTCGGTGTGCCTCCAATATTGAGCTCGGCTAAGCCATTGTTGAGGCGCTGAATATGCAGAGCAAAACCGACGGTTTTGCCACTGTAAGAGGGGACCACCTCATAGAGCCCGTCGCCAAATAAGAAGCCTCTATCCATAGGTGATATAGCGGCTTGCTCTGGGGCGCAGTATTGACCGTTGAGGTAGACCAGGGCCATCCGCTAATCCTGCGATTGCGCTGCGCGTTGCAGGTGTTCAACAATATCATCTATGGCGACAGCTTGGTTGTCGCTGGCAGTGCGCGCGCGGTACTCGTACTCTCCTGCGGCGAGCCCGCGATCGCCGATGACAATGCGATGTGGGATGCCTATCAACTCTATGTCAGCCAACATCACACCGAGACGTGCCTTGGCTTCATCCATCAGCAATACGTCAAATCCCGCATCCTGCAGTTGCTGGTAGAGGAGTTCTGATTGCGCGGCGACATCGGGGCATTTGTGTCCGTTGATGGGGATAATGGCCACGTCAAAAGGCGCGATAGACGCTGACCAGATGATGCCGTTGCTGTCGTGATTTTGTTCGATAGCCGCTGCGACTATGCGGCTGATACCGATACCGTAACAACCCATGGTGACAGCCTGCTCTTGCCCCTGCTCGTTGAGAACAGTGGCTTTAAGTGCTTCGCTGTATTTGCTACCGAGCTGAAAAATATGGCCAACTTCGATGCCGCGGCGTATTTCCAGGGTTCCTTCGCCGTCAGGGCTGGCATCGCCGGCAATAACGTTGCGCAGATCAGCGACCGTACCCGGTTGAGCATCGCGCTGCCAGTTGACGCCCGTAAGGTGTTCGCCATTAGTGTTGGCGCCGCAAACAAAATCACTCAGCGCCGCAGCATCAAAATCTGTATAAATGGGCAGTGGCAATTTTACGGGGCCAATTGAGCCAGGCGAAACGCCTAGTGTTTGAGTAATTAGAGCAGCGTCGGCAAGTTCTGGTTCAGTAGTTAGGCCGAGCAGGTGCTGCAGCTTAATTAAATTGAGATCGTGATCACCGCGCAAGACTACAGCCACTAGACGTTGTTCTGCTTCTTCGCCGCAATCCAATACCAACACTTTGACTGTCGACTCTACGGGTATTTCTAGATATTCGCAGAGCTGCTCAATACTCGATACACCCGGCGTAGCAACGGCTACTAAAGTTTCGTTTGGCGCTGCTTGCGCACTCTCTGCGCGTTGACAAGTGGCTTTTTCCATATTCGCCGCATAGTCGCCTTGATCGGAAAAGACGATAGCATCTTCGCCCGAGTCAGCCAGTACATGAAATTCATGTGATAGCGTGCCGCCAATGCTTCCGGTATCGGCCAGCACTGCGCGAAATTCTAGGCCAATGCGGGTAAAAATTGCCGAGTAAGCGGCGTACATTTTGTCATAGGTTTCGCCCAGAGAGGCTTGGTCAAGGTGAAACGAGTAGGCATCCTTCATGATGAACTCACGGGTGCGCATAACCCCAAAGCGTGGGCGGCGCTCATCGCGGAATTTTGTTTGAATTTGATAAAAGTTGAGCGGCAACTGTTTGTAGCTGCGCACTTCATTGCGCACCAGGTCGGTAATAACCTCCTCGTGGGTGGGCCCTAGGCAGAAGTCGCGCTCATGACGATCTTTCACGCGCAGCAACTCAGGACCAAACTGACCCCATCGACCTGACTCTTCCCAGAGGTCCGCAGGCTGTACCACCGGCATTAATAATTCTTGCCCGCCAGCCCGATCCATCTCTTCACGGACAATATTTTCGACCTTGCGCAAAACGCGCAGCCCGAGCGGTAGCCAGGTATACAAGCCAGCCGCCAGCTTTTTGATCATACCGGCACGCAGCATCAGCTGATGGCTTATTATCTCGGCGTCGGCGGGGGTCTCTTTCTTTGTGGCAAGTAAATATTGACTGGCGCGCATGTGGATCCTTTTTTCGGAGGTTGGCGCAGTGCGCCTATTCATAAAGGTTCTATTTTACGGTGCCGCGCGGTTGCGGTACAGCATCGACTGCTTTTAAATGCAGATACTCACATAACCTCTGACGAAGACGGGCGATTTTATGTTCACTCTCCATCCTCAACTAGCAAAAGACTGTGTCACTGTCGCAGAGCTAGCTGTCTCCAGCGTGCTTCTCAGCAGAGACGCCAATTACCCTTGGTATATTTTAGTGCCCAGGGTCGAAGGCGCCCGAGAGATGCATCATTTGCCTCTCGATATGCAGCACCAAATCTATGCTGAATCAGCGCAATTGGCTGCTGCCATTGAGAAGCTCCACAATCCCGACAAACTCAACATTGCGGCGCTGGGCAATATGGTTGCGCAGCTACACATCCATCACATTGGTCGATTTGAAAATGACGCCGCCTGGCCTGCACCGGTGTGGGGCAGGGTGGAACCGTCTCAGTACAGTGAAAATTTACTGGATCAACGCGCGGCAGAAATGGCTGCAGAGCTGGCTTGATCAATATTTTAAGCAAAAAAAACCCGCCGAAGCGGGTTTTTTCCAAGAGCAAGGCTTACTTAGCCATATCCTTGAGCTTCTTCAACGGCAGCACTTTGACTGCTGTTGAGGCCGGCTTAGCAGCAACGTCCATGGTTTCGCCGGGGCGGAACGGATTGGGGACGTTCTTCTGAGCTTTGCGCGCAGGCTTCTTGACAGTTTTAATCTGCAAAAGGCCAGGCAGGACAAACTTACCAACGCTGCGTTTCTTAACATGACGCTCTACCAGAGTGCCGAGGTTGTCCAAGACAGCATTGACGTCTTTGCGTTGCAGGCCAGTTGCGCCCATCAGCTCTTCGACGATTTGGGTTTTTGTCATCGGCTTGCCGGCAACAGCTGTTGACTTCATAGCTGCTACTTTTGCGACTGCTGGCTTAGCTACCGCTTTCTTAGCAACTACTTTTTTGACCGGCGCTTTTTTAACTGCGGGTTTCTTGGCGGCGACTTTTTTAACTGCTGGCTTTTTGGCAACTACTTTCTTAGCAGCTACTTTCTTAGCCGGTGCTTTTTTTGCTGCGGCTTTCTTAGCGACAGGTTTTTTTGCAACGACTTTCTTTACAGCTGGTTTTTTAGCGGCAGCTTTTTTAGCCGGTGCCTTCTTCGCAGGTGCTTTTTTTGCCGGGGCTTTCTTTTTAACGACCATGTTTTATTCCTTCAATTAGCAACTTGAGATTTACCGTTAGCCGGGCGAATGACCAATGCACTGCCGCCGCGACGAACGTTTTATACCATGTAGTTTTGTCAGTTGGCCACTCTGACCCGCTATTTTTAGGGGTTTTTAGAGGTTTTTTTTAAAAAAATGCCTAAAAACTGCTGTTTTTTTACTTTTAGCGCTGTTGGATTGGCAAACATTGGTCGCCCTTTTCTACAGCTGAGCTATAATGCGCGCCGCCGAAACGCTGCTATTTTTCTCGTTGCGGCAGACAAAAAATCCGTAGATACACACGAGGTTTCAAAACAGATGCCAATTTACGATTACCGTTGTCAGGCTTGTGGGTCCACCCAAGAAGCGCTGCAAAAAATAAGCGACCCAGATCTTACCGACTGCGCTAGTTGCGGCAAATCGGAATTAAAAAAACAAATTTCTGCAGCAGGTTTTCGCTTGGCGGGCAGTGGTTGGTACGAGACAGATTTCAAAACTGGCAACAAGAAAAATATCGCAGGCGACGGCGGCTCCTCTGCCGGCTCCGAATAAATCAGTACACACAGTAATAAATTTAAGAGAGCGCAATATGAAAAGAACAACCTACTGCGGCGCAGTAACCGAGGCTGAAATAGGTCAATCTGTTACCTTGTCCGGCTGGGTAGATCGCCGTCGTGATCATGGTGGCGTAATCTTTATTGATCTGCGCGATCGCGAGGGCATAGTTCAGGTGGTTTTTGATCCTGATGCAGAGTCTTGCTTTCAGCTTGCCGACAGCTGCCGCTCTGAATATGTTTTGCAGGTTACCGGCAGAGTCCGCGCGCGCAGTGAAACGACGGTTAATCCCAATATGAAAACCGGCGCCATCGAAGTTTACGGTGTCGAGCTCGAGGTGCTCAACGAAGCTGCAACGCCGCCGTTCCAGCTCGATGACCATGTTCAGGTAGGAGAAGAGGTGCGCTTGCGCTACCGCTACATGGATCTGCGTCGCGAAGAGATGCAAAAGGGTTTGCGCCTTCGCTCTGCTGTCACTTCAACCATTCGCAACTACTTGCACGACAGTGGGTTTCTAGATATCGAAACACCCATAATGACCCGTGCCACGCCAGAGGGCGCACGCGACTACTTAGTTCCCTCGCGCACTCATGCAGGTAAGTTTTTTGCTATGCCGCAATCGCCACAACTATTTAAGCAGTTATTAATGGTTGCAGGTTTTGATCGCTACTATCAAATTGCCAAATGTTTCCGCGATGAAGATCTGCGCGCAGATCGTCAGCCCGAATTTACACAAATTGATATAGAGGCTTCCTTTATCGATGAAGCCGACATTATGGCGCTGACAGAAAAAATGATCGCCGCCATCTTTAGTGAGCACATGGGCGTTGAACTCGGTGCCTTCCCGAGCATGACCTGGCATGAGGCGATGGAGCGTTTTGGATCAGATAAGCCCGACCTGCGCCTGCCCTTGGAACTGGTCGAGATCAAAGATCTTCTCACCGAGATCGATTTTAAAGTGTTTTCTGGCCCTGCTAACGATCCTGCCTGCCGCGTCACGGCCCTCAAAGTTCCCGGTGGAGCGCAGCTCTCTCGCAAACAAATTGAAGACTACACCAAATTTGTCAGCATTTACGGCGCCAAGGGTTTGGCGTGGATAAAGGTCAATGACCTAGCCGCCGGTATCGAAGGACTGCAGTCACCGATTATTAAGTTCCTCGGCGATCAGGTGACGCTCGATATTATGCAGCGACTGCAGGCTAAAGATGGCGATATTGTCTTCTTTGGCGCTGACAGTTACACCGTGGTCAGTGAGGCACTGGGCGCTCTGCGCTGTAAAGTGGGTGCGGACTTGGATCTCTTTACGTGTGATTGGGCGCCTCTGTGGGTGGTCGATTTCCCGATGTTTGAAGCAGATGGCAAAGGCGGCTTAACACCGCTGCACCATCCATTTACCGCGCCTTCATGCAGTGTAGAAGAGCTTAAAGCCAATCCGGCCGGAGCCTTGTCGCGCGCTTACGACATGGTCCTCAATGGTGTCGAACTCGGCGGTGGATCGATTCGTATTCACCAGCCCGCAATGCAGACAGAAGTATTTGAGGTGCTTAATATAAGCGCCGACGAGCAGCGCGAGAAGTTTGGCTTCTTGCTCGATGCGCTCAAGTTTGGAGCGCCACCTCACGGCGGCTTGGCCTTTGGTCTCGACCGTCTCATCATGTTGATGACGGGCGCCGAATCAATCCGGGATGTCATCGCTTTCCCGAAAACTCAGTCAGCGGCTTGCCTGATGACAGATGCTCCGGGAGTCGTGGCCAATGAGCAATTGCGCGAACTTAACATCCGGTTGCGCCAGAGTGCGACTGAAGAGAAATAATTAACCCGCGAGCAATCGCAACACTAGGAGAAGACGATGAAAGTTGTAAAGAAGAGCAGTGAGTACACCGTTTACCAAAAACGTTCAGGTCGCTATGCCGTAGCAGCCAAAGGCGGTAAATTGGTTAATGGCGAAGAGAAAGTCGCTATCTTGCTTGAGCTTGGCCTGATCAAACTCACCGCAGCCGCCCCTGTAGAAGAGGTTGTTGAGGAAGTGGCAGAAGAGAGTGCCGAAGCAACAGAAGAATCTGCAGATGCACAAGAGAGCGCTGAAGAAGAGGCTCCTGCTGCCGAATAAGTTTGGCAGTAAACAGATAAAAACGGGGCTTTTGCCCCGTTTTTTTTACCTGCAAAAGCACCAGCATTGACATCAGCAGGGGGGTTGCTGATACTGTACAAAAACTCAGGTATTACTCTGCATGCACCGAATAATAGGCATAGACCCAGGTTCTCAGCGCACCGGCTACGGGGTTATCGATATTGTAAATAATCAGCCTGTGTATGTGACCAGTGGCATTATTCGGCTGCCCAAAGAGGGGCTGCCAGCGCGTTTGGCGCTTATATTTGATGGGATTTCTCAGCTGATAGAAGAGTACCAGCCTCACCAGTTTGCAATAGAAGAAGTTTTCGTCGCCCATGATCCACGCGGTGCATTAAAATTGGGGCAAGCTCGCGGTGCCGCAATAGTGGCTGCAGTAAAAGCTGGGCTGCCAGTTTTTGAATATGCAGCTCGCTCAATAAAAAAAGCGGTGGTCGGCAGCGGTGCGGCAGACAAAACGCAAGTGCAAATGATGGTGACGCAGAGGCTTGGGCTGACTGGGACTCCTTCAGAGGACGCTGCAGATGGCTTGGCCGCAGCACTCTGCCACTGGCAAACCTGCGCGACACAGGCGCAACTGGGCGCTATCGGGGAAACCCCGACACAGTTCGCGCGCGGTCGCAATCGCTGAAACACATTTAGGGAAAGAGAATAATGATAGGAAGAATAAGCGGTTTATTAGTGGCGGCAGAGGGCGGTGAAATTGTCGTTGATGTCGCTGGGGTTGGCTACGAACTACAACTTTCATTGAATACATTTTTCGCGCTGCCTCAGTTGGGTGAAAGCGTCGAGCTGGTGACACACTTTGTCGTCAGGGAAGATGCCCAACTGCTATATGGTTTCCTAGAGCATCAAGAGCGAGCGCTGTTTCGATTGTTAATAAAAGTGAATGGTGTCGGGCCTAAAATGGCGCTGGCTATTCTCTCTGGCATGAGCGTTAGCGAGTTGCAGCGATCGGTCGCCATGGATGATGTTGCCCGTTTAACCAAGCTCCCTGGAGTGGGCAAAAAAACTGCCGAACGGCTGTTGATCGAGCTGCGCGACAAAATAGATCTGTCGCACTTCAAAGTCGATTCGGCCACATCTGTGCGCTCACCACTTGCCAGTGACGAGGCGGTAGCGGCGCTGGCGGCTCTAGGCTACAAGCCCAGCGATGCTGAAAAAATGATCAACAAAATAGATGGCAAGGATCTTTCGACGGCAGAATTGGTCAAAACCGCGTTGAGAAACCTGTAGAATCATATCTAAACTCACTTTTGAAGTGCCAACCTTGTAGATAATTTTGAGCGCATAATGATTGAACCCGACCGCATAGTCTCCGCTGCAGCCAATGCCAGCCCCAAAGAAGAGCAGGTTGATCGCGCCTTGCGCCCTACAGCGTTGCGCGATTATGTCGGCCAGCCGGTCGCCCGCGAACAGCTTGAGATCTTTATCGCCGCCGCCAAACAGCGCAATGAACCGTTGGACCACACCTTAGTATTTGGCCCGCCAGGGTTGGGTAAAACCACTCTTGCACACATTGTTGCCAATGAAATGGGTGTGGATCTTAAAACCACCTCCGGTCCAGTTTTAGAAAAGGCAGGCGATTTAGCTGCATTGCTGACCAATCTCAACCCGGGGGATCTGCTTTTTATTGACGAAATTCACCGGCTGAGCCCCGTGGTGGAGGAAGTTCTCTATCCCGCAATGGAGGACTATCAGCTCGACATCATGATTGGTGAGGGGCCGGCAGCGCGCTCAATTAAACTCGAGCTGCCGCCATTTTGTCTGATTGGAGCGACAACCCGGGCCGGCTTGCTGACATCGCCTCTGCGCGATCGTTTTGGGATTGTGCAGCGCCTAGAGTTTTATAATGAAACTGACCTGGCTTCTATCGTGCGCCGGTCTGGCGATATTTTGGGTGTCACAATCGAACCGCTAGGTGCTCTCGAAATAGCTCGCCGTGCGCGCGGTACACCGCGCATTGCCAACCGTCTTTTGCGCCGTGTGCGCGATTTCGCCGAGGTCAAAGGCAACGGCGTCATCAGCGAGGATATCGCCGACAGCGCCCTCAATATGCTCAATGTCGACAACGCGGGGCTCGACCACCTCGACCGACGCTTGCTTTTGACACTGCTCGAAAAATTCGACGGCGGCCCAGTCGGCGTCGATAGCCTGGCCGCCGCTCTGAGCGAAGAGCGCGGCACTATCGAAGATGTCATCGAGCCCTTTTTAATCCAGCAAGGCTATCTTGCCCGCACCGCACGCGGGCGTATTGCCACGCGCTTGAGTTACCAATATTTCGATCTTCCCGTTGCTCAAGTAGCTGCACAGGGTGGGCTGCTCGATGAGTGATCTTGCCACCTACATTGCTGTACGCATCTATGTGGAGGACACTGACGCGGGTGGTATTGTCTATCACGCTAATTATCTGCGCTACATGGAGCGCGCGCGCACCGAGATGATGCGCGAGCTCGGAGTGACTAAGCCGGCACTGTCCGGCGGCGTGCAGATCGTCGTGAGCCGGGTCGAGTTAGATTACCGTCGTTCGGCGCATCTCGATGATCTGCTCTCGGTCAGCTCTTCACTGCTAAAACTTTCCGCCAGTACCATGTTGATAGAGCAGCGCGTTGAGCGCGATGGAGAAGTGTTGGTAGAAGCGCTAATAAAAGCGGTTTGCGTCTCCAGTGAAACGCATAAACCGGTTCGAATACCCAAGCCGATGCGACAGGTGATGCTGACGCGCCTACCCAATGAATAATTAATCAGTCAGTTAAAAGAGGTCTACCTTCGTGCCTATAGAACAGCTCTCAATTGTTACCTTGATTCTCGACGCGTCGCTGTTGGTACAAGCAGTAATGGCGCTGTTGATGGCGGCATCGATCGTCTCTTGGGTGATGATTTTTCAGCGCTCGACCTATCTGAGTCGCGCGCGTGAATCCGTCATTGAGTTTGAAGAACAGTTTTGGTCTGGCGGCCAGCTCCATGACCTCTACAGCGATATCGCTGAGCGCTCGCGTGAGGGGCTGGAAACCAACGGTATGGAACATATCTTTGCTGCCGGTTACAGCGAGTTTAACCGACTCAATCAGCGTGGAGGAGCTAGCGAGGCCGTTTTGGCCGGTGCAGACCGCGCTATGCGCATCAGCCTCAACCGTGAAAACGAGCGTCTAGAGAAGCACTTGCCATTTCTCGCCAGCGTCGCATCTGTGAGCCCTTATATCGGACTTTTTGGTACGGTATGGGGCATTATGAACTCCTTCCGCGGCCTGGCAATGGTGCAGCAAGCCACCCTTGCCACTGTCGCACCCGGTATTTCTGAGGCTCTGGTCGCCACTGCGATGGGACTGTTTGCCGCTATACCTGCAGTTTTGGCGTTTAACCGATTCTCAGCACAAGCCGACGTGGTAGCGGGGCAGTACCAGACCTTTAGCGAGGAGTTCTCGGCGCTGCTGCACCGTCAACTGCACGCTCGCGAGGGGTAGCCATGCGCAAACGACTGGTTGCCGAGATTAATGTAGTTCCCTATATCGATGTTATGTTGGTGCTGCTGGTGGTGTTCATGGTCACGGCGCCACTGTTAGTGCAAGGCGTGCTGGTCGATCTACCCGAGGGCGACACCAGCCCTGTCGCAACAGAGCAGGAGCCTTTAATCGTCTCGATCAAAGCCGATGGCAGTTACTGGGTAGAGCGCAGCGGTGAACAACGTCAGCATACCCTTACCGATGCAACCTCGCTGGTCGGCAAAGTGCTCAAACAACAGCCCAACACTCCAGTCTTGGTTTGGGGCGATCGTGCAGTCACCTACGGAACTGTCGTGGCCCTGATGGCATCGTTGCAGTCTGTTGGTGCAGAGTCGGTTGGTTTGGTTACAGAGCCGCCGCGCTAACAGATGGATGACAGGGCAACCACAAATTCTCTTGGCTCGATGCTGGCTAGAGCCAGCAGAAGCACTAGCGCCGCTATATCTCTCAGTTTGCTGCTGCATGCTCTGGTATTTAGTTTGTTCGTTATCAACTGGCCAGATCAGCGCGAAAATCGTGTCATCCAACCCCGGGCCATCCAAGCTAGCCTTGTAGTCAACGTTTCTCCACCAGAGCCACTAGCCGCCAAAAAAAGTACGATAGCGCCCGTTAAAAAAGCAACCAAGCCACGCTCCAAAGCAAGGCCGGCGCCAACGGCTCCCGCACCAGAAAACACCCAGCAGCAATCTGATAGCCGGCAGAGCAATGATCGTCGCGATTTAATTGCAGCGCAGAATCAAGTGGAGAGTGTAAGCAACGAGACTTCCACTGATCAGCTTCAAGCAAGTACCTATATCGCTGCGATAGCCGCTCGTTTAACACAAGAGTGGAGCAGGCCCCCGAGTGCCCGCTTGGGCATGACTGCAACTCTGCGTATCAATACGGTCCCCACTGGCAGAGTCGTTGCGATTAGCGTGATAAACTCCTCCGGTAACGAGGCATTTGATCGCTCAGTGCAATTGGCCGTGGAGAGAGTGGGGCAGTTCGATATGATTGTTGAGCTCTACCAACTCGATCCGGCGCTCTACGAGCGACAGTTTCGCCAGTTAGATATTCTCTTTAGCCCTGAGGACTTGAGACTTTAGTATGAAATATAAGCCATCCATAAAGCGAGTAGTGAGCTCTCTACTGCTCTTTGCATTTATTTCGAGTTCCGCGCCGAGCTTGGCGGAGCTTACCATCAAAGTGACACAAGGCACCGACCAGCCAACCGTCATAGCAGTTGCCCCCTTTGTTGCTCGCGGTGTCAGCGTAGATACTGATGTTGCAGCCATTGTCGAAAACGATCTCGCCCGCAGCGGTATTTTTTCTGCCATTCCTCGAACTGATATGCTTTCACTGCCCAGCTCTAAAGCGGATGTTTTCTACCGCGACTGGCGGCTGTTAGGTGCAGATTACCTGGTTACCGGTGAATTCAATGAGACGGCGAGCGGTCGCGTACAGCTCAATTTTAGTCTGTTCAGTGTGCTCGGCCAGCGCGAACTCTGGAGCCATCAAGTGACCGGTAGCGCGACTCAATTGCGGGATATGGCACATTTGGCCAGCGATAAGATTTACCAACAAATCACCGGGCTGCGCGGTATTTTTAGCACCCGGGTGGCCTATGTAAATGCCTATATGGAGCAGGGGGCGATGCTCTACCGACTGTTGGTAGCCGATATTGACGGTGCTCGCGAGCGTCTATTACTTGAATCTGCCCAGCCAATAATGTCACCGGCTTGGTCATCCGACGGGCGAGAAATTGCCTATGTTTCTTTCGAAACAGGTCGGCCAGCTATTTTTAGGCAAAATCTGGCGACTGCCGAGCGTCAGCAGCTGACCAATTTTGCCGGGTTAAATAGTGCGCCTTCCTGGTCGCCCGATGGATCAAAGATGGCATTGGCACTCTCTAAAGATGGCAACCCAGAAATATACCTGCTCGATCTTAGCAGCCAGAAATTAAGCCGCCTAACCCGCCATTTTGCTATTGATACTGAACCCACATGGACCCCTGATGGCAAACATCTATTATTCACTTCTGATCGCGGCGGCACTCCACAGATTTATCGCTTGGATATTGCAGATAAAAATGTTGAGCGCATCACTTGGCAGGGCACATACAACGCTCGGCCGAGCCTAGCTCCAGATGGCCGCACATTGGCCCTGATTCATCGTCGAGACACACAATACCGTATTGCAGCTCTAGACCTAGTGACTGAAAGAATTATCGAGCTAACTGATACGGCTCTAGATGAATCACCAACCGTAGCACCCAACGGTGCTATGCTGATGTACGCAACAAAACAAGGTGATAACGGCGTGTTGGCTGCCGTTTCGCTCGATGCTGGTGTAAAATATCTGCTACCGGCCCGCCGCGGTGACGTCAGGGAGCCTGCCTGGTCTCCGTTCCCGCGTTAGCTTGTTAATTTTATATCGTTGCTATTTGCAGTGATTACTGTTTTTACTCAGGAGAAACACCATGACTCAATCAACAAATAAACTTGCTCTGTTAGCCCTTCTTGGCGCCGCTTTTCTGAGTGGCTGTGCAACGACAGGCGGCAGCCAGTCGACCACCTTGGACACCGATACTGTCCGAACTGGCCAAGTAGCAGAGAGCTCGCTAGAGCAGTCTGGCAGCAGCATGGATGAATACAACCAGCTGGATACCGTTTTCTACTTCGACTTTGACAAGGCCATCTTGCGTGCAGAATCGCGCACCGCTCTGGCAGCTCACGCGGCCCAACTGGTCGAGTCGCCCCGCGCTATTCGCCTACTCGGTCACGCTGATGAGCGCGGCAGCCGCGAATACAACATTGCCCTGGGTGAGCGCCGCGCTAACTCGGTCAAAGAGTTTTTGGTGATGCAAGGCGTTGCCGGCAACCTGATTGAAGTCATCAGCTACGGTGAAGAGCGTCCCGCTGTCTTTGCCAGCAACGAAGAGAGCTGGGGCTTAAACCGTCGCGTGGAGCTGAAGTAATTTATGCCCACTGGAGATAAATTACTGGTCGCTGCGCTAATCTTTGGTGGCGGGGCGCTGTTGCCCAACATTGCGCTCAGTCAGGCACAGATTGTTGATATTGCCCAACAACAGCGTGTCGAGCAGGCTGCGACAACGCCTGCGGGCGACTCTTTTTATCAGCTCCAGGTGCTCCAAGAAGAGGTGCGCCAGCTGCGCGGTTTAGTTGAACAGCTCAGCTATACAATCAACAAAGTGCAGCTGCAGCAAGAGGGCGATTATCTGGATTTAGATCGTCGCCTGGCGGCTGTGGCGAGCAGCGCCTCAGGGGCCAGTGAAGAGGTTGACTCATCGACCAACCAGCTGCCCGCACTCACTGAGGTAGAGCTGGCTGCAGTCGAGGCTGACTACTCGGCGGCAACGGATCTACTCTTGAAACAGCGCGATATCGATTCTGCCGCAGAGGCTTATCAGCAACATATCGATCGCTATCCGGGCAGCCCTTATACCGCCAATGCATGGTACTGGCTCGGCGAAATTGCTCTGCTGCGGGGCAATCGCAGTGGTGCAGAGGATGCTTTTAGTGTCATTCTGAAAAATCACTCTGATCACGCTAAAGCGGTTGATGCTAAATTTAAGTTGGCAAAAATCTATGCTGAAAGCGGCGATCGGGAGTTGGCAAAACAGCTCTTTACTGAGCTGGCTGGCGGCGATGATGGTACTGCGATTAAAGCGCGCGCTTATTTGCGCGACAATTTCTAAGCCGCTTCATGGAGTCCTCGTCACTTCGTATCACAGAAGTTTTTCACTCTATACAGGGTGAGTCGCTGAGTGCCGGCAAACCGACTGTGTTTGTCCGTCTCACTGGTTGTCCACTGCGCTGTAACTACTGTGATACGGCCTATGCCTTTGAGGGCGGAGAGCGCCATAAGCTTGAGCAATTAATAGAACGCGTGCTCGATTACCGCTGTAGTGATGTCTGTATTACCGGTGGCGAACCACTCGCCCAGCCCAATGTTCTGCCTTTTATGAAAGCGCTTGCTGACGCGGGACTGAATCTTTCTATTGAGACCAGCGGTGCTCTACCCATCGATACTGTAGACACTCGGGTCAGGGTAGTGCTCGATCTAAAAACACCCGCCTCAGGTGAGCAGCATCGCAATCTTTACGAAAATATCCCGCACCTCAAGCCTTGCGACGAAGTCAAATTTGTCCTCTGCGATCGAGCTGACTACGAGTGGGCAAGACTTGCCTTGGATCGTTACAAGTTAGTCGAGCGTGTGGCGGCAGTCCATTTTTCACCAAGCCAGGGCGAACTAGATCCCGCTGAGCTGGCAGAGTGGATCCTGGCCGACAGAGTCCCGGTGAGATTGCAGTTGCAACAACATAAAGTGATTTGGGGAGATAAGCAGGGTGTCTGAGATCAAGCCCAAAGCCGTTGTTCTGCTCTCTGGCGGTCTCGATTCGGCGACAGTTTTAGCTGTGGCACAACAACGCGGTTTTGAATGTTATACGGTTGCGTTCGACTATGGTCAACGCCACCGCAGCGAGCTGGCCGCCGCAGAGCGGATAGCCAACGCGGCGCAGGTGGCTCGCCATCAAATTATCACTATAGACATGAGCGGTATCGGCGGCTCGGCGCTGACCGACTCGGCTATCGCTGTGCCAGAATCGGGTGGTCAGGGTATCCCGGTTACCTACGTGCCAGCGCGCAATACTATTTTTCTCTCACTCGCCCTGGGTGTTGCCGAGGTAGTTGGTGCAGACCACATTTTTATCGGTGTCAATGCGGTTGACTACTCAGGCTACCCGGACTGCCGGCCCGCGTTCATCGATGCGTTTGTCGCACTGGCCAACTTGGCGACCAAAGCGGGTGTAGAAGGTCGAGTTCAACACATCGAAACGCCTCTATTGGATTTGGGTAAAGATCAAATTATCGCACTGGGTTGCTCACTGGGCGTTGATTACGCTTACACAGTTAGTTGCTATCAAGCAGATGACGGTGGGCGCGCCTGCGGCCGTTGTGACAGCTGCAGGTTGCGCAGCGACGGCTTTGCCAAGGCAGGTTTGAGCGATCCGACTCGCTACCAGGCGGCGGTATAAAAAAGTACAAGATAAACTTAATTTAAAGCGCTCAAAAGGGTTGAAATTTATCGCTCGACGCGTAAAATGCGCTCCACTTCTGAGGGCCGTTAGCTCAGTTGGTAGAGCAGTTGGCTTTTAACCAATTGGTCGATGGTTCGAGCCCATCACGGCCCACCATATACAGAAAACCCACCTCCTAGAGGTGGGTTTTTTTATGCCCGCCTCAGAGCCTTTTGCCCCTCAACTGCGAGGGCTGCTTATCAAATTCGGCGCGGAACGCACGCGAGAAATGCGCGGTATCAGTGAACCCACACTCTGCCGCAATATCGGTGATCGATCGATCAGAGTTTTGCAGCAACCAAAGCCCATAACCCAGTCTTATTTTACGATAGAGCTTTTGAACACTATCACCGGTCTCCTGGATAAATAATCTCTCTATTTGGCGTTTAGATAAGCTCAAGCGGTCGGCGATGGCTTGTGTAGACAGAGGGCGGCTCATGTTTTGCTCGAGAAGTAGCAGGGCGCGCTTCACCCACTTGTTGGTCACCTGGTAACCGGCACTGGCTGGCTGTGGCTGAGGCGTATTGGCAGGGCGCGATTGATCGACAACTAATATGCGCAAACTTTTGCGCGCCGACGCCAATCCTAGGTGGCGCTCAACTATTGAGCTGGCCAACTCGGCAGTCACAGTGCCGCCGGCGCAGGTAATTCTGTCTCCGTCATCAATGTAGAGTTGATCGGCTACCAATGTAACCGCTGCTTTTTCGGCCAGGAAATCTTTGTAGTGGAACCAGCTGACACAGCAGCGTCGGTTTTCCATTAAACCGGCGCGGATCAGTGCCATTGTGCCAGTGCACAGCCCCACTAGAGCAACCTGCTTTTTTGAGGCGAGTTGCAGGTAATTAATGACAGCTTGACTGACTGTTGGCCCGCGATGCAGCAATCCACCCACCACCACAACGTAGTCAAATTCGCTCGGGTCTCGCAGCGACTCCCAAGGTTTTATTTTTACGCCACAGCTAGACTCCACCTCATCATTGCTGGGACTCATAATCGTCCAGCGACAGTTAACCTGTTGACTCAAATCATCCTTGTCACCGGCCAGGCGCAGGGTGTCGACGAAGGCAGCAAACGGCGACAGGGTGAAATAGGGCAGCAAGATGATGCCCACAGAGAGTTGTGGAGTGGCAATATTGGATTCTGACATATGCCCCATATTAGATGTGAAGTCACCTTCATACAACATCCTTGCCGCTCAACCGGTATAAAAACGACATTCTGGCGTTTAAATGTCGCATTCGTACCGAAAAATAGTCACTAATCTTCTATCTATCCTGGCTGCTTAGTTGCTCAATATAGCGTTGAAAAACTGTTTCAAAACGCGGTCTAACTCCCCATATTAACGGAAGACTCAATATGAATAACTACTCAGGATTCGGGCTGCTCAAGCACGCGCTTAGCTACCATGAAAATTGGCAGAGAGTCTGGCGCAATCCAACTCCGAAGAAAGTCTACGACGTCATTATAATCGGTGGTGGCGGCCACGGTTTGGCGACTGCCTACTACTTGGCTAAAGTGCACGGCATTACCAATGTGGCCGTCGTCGAAAAGGGCTATCTGGGCGGGGGCAACACTGCGCGAAATACGACGATCGTTCGCTCTAACTACTTGTGGGATGAGTCGGCCCATCTTTACGAGCACGCAATGCAGCTCTGGGAAGGTTTGGCTCAAGATCTTAATTACAATCTGATGTTCAGCCAGCGAGGCGTGCTTAATTTAGGCCACACCTTGCAGGATATGCGCGACATTGAGCGCCGAGTGAACGCCAACCGCCTCAATGGTATCGACAGTGAACTTCTGCACACGGCTGAAGTGCAAAAGTTAGTCCCTATCTTAGACTGCTCGGAAACTGCTCGCTACCCGGTATTGGGGGCCAGCTGGCAGCCGCGTGGAGGCACCGCACGCCACGATGCGGTCGCTTGGGGATACGCCAGAGCGGCCGATCAGCTCGGTGTCGATCTTATCCAAGAGTGCGAAGTAACCGGTATACGCGTTAACGCAGGTAAAGTTGAGGGAGTAGAGACCAATAAAGGTTTCATAGGCGCCCGCAAAATAGGCTGTGTTGCCGCCGGCAACTCTGGCGAGCTGGCCAAGATGGTCAACATGTCACTGCCCATTGAGTCTCACCCACTTCAGGCGATGGTCTCAGAGCCGATTAAGCCGTGCCTAGATACCGTGGTGATGTCTAATCACGTACACGCGTACATGAGCCAGTCGGACAAAGGCGACCTTGTGATTGGGGCCGGAATCGACAGTTATGTCGGCTATGGTCAGCGCGGCTCATTCCCGGTAATCGAGCACACCATCGCTGCCATTATTGAGATGTTTCCAATTGTCAGCCGCGTGCGCCTCAACCGTCACTGGGGAGGTGTTGTCGATACAACCCCAGATGCCTGCCCGATTATCAGTAAAACGCATATAGAAGGGCTCTATTTTAACTGTGGTTGGGGCACCGGCGGCTTTAAAGCCACTCCGGGCTCGGGCCATGTTTTTGCTCATACTGTGGCGAAAGACGACCCCCATCCGCTGGCAAAACCATTCCACATCGATCGCTTTATCAGCGGTCACTTAATTGATGAACACGGCGCAGCCGGTGTCGCGCACTAACCAAGCAAGGAGACAATATGTTACTCATACACTGCCCTTACTGCGGCGAAAAGCGCGAAGAAGAAGAGTATCACTATGCCGGTGAAGCGCATATCACTCGGCCGCTAGAACCTGAAAGCCTCAGCGACGAAGAGTGGGGCAAATACTTGTTTCATCGCAAAAACATAAAAGGCAGCCACCGTGAGATGTGGTTTCACGCCGCTGGCTGTCGCAAATTTTTCAATGTGGCTCGCAACACCGTGACCTATGAAATTGAACAGGTTTACAAAATGGGTGAGCAAGCGCCGACCAATGGCGGAGAAAATTCACTATGAGCCAGACAAATCGTATCGATAACGGCGGCCGCCTCAACCGCGATAAAGCCCTTACTTTCACCTTTAATGGTCACAGCTACAAAGGCTATGAGGGGGATACCATTGCCTCAGCCTTGCTGGCCAATGGCGTCGATGTGGTAGGGCGCAGTTTCAAATATGCTCGTCCGCGAGGCATTGTTGCCGCGGGAGCCGAAGAGCCCAATGCAATTTTGCAAGTGGGCAGCAGCCCGGCCACTACCGTGCCCAATATACGCGCAACCCAAGCAGAGCTCTACGATGGCTTGGAAGCCTCCTCTGTGGCTGGCTGGCCCAATGTCGACTTCGATGTCATGGGTGCCGTAGGCAAAATAGGTGGCGCCATGATGCCCGTCGGTTTTTATTACAAGACCTTCATGCAGCCACAAAGTCTGTGGATGACTTATGAGAAATTTATCCGCAAGGCTGCAGGCTTTGGCAAAGTGCCGGGCAGCCGCGATCCAGACAGCTACGACAAGTTCAATCATCACTGCGATGTCTTGATTGTTGGCGGCGGCCCCGCCGGGCTCGCAGCCGCTTTAGCTCTGCGCGGAAGCGGTTTGAGACTATTGGTGCTCGACGAGCAGAGTGAGCTCGGTGGCTCGCTGCTTGCCAGCAAGCAGCTAATCAATGATGCCCCCGCGTCTGATTGGGTTGCAAGCACACTCGCTGCACTCGCCAGTGAGCCCGACTTCACACTCTTGCCCCGCACCACAGCGTTTGGTTACTACGATCAAAACTTCATTGGCGCAGTTGAGCAACGCACTGACCATCTCGGCGATTGCAGCCCACTGCAGTCGCGCCAACGTTTGCACCGCATCCGCGCCGAGCGGGTTATTTTGGCCACGGGAGCGCTCGAGCGCCCGTTGGTATTTGGCAATAATGACGTTCCCGGTTGTATGCTGGCATCGGCAGTCTCAACCTATATAAACCGTTACGCGGTAGTGCCGGGTAAAAAGTTGCTGGTGATGACCACCAATGATGACGGCTACCAGGCGGCAATAGACTGGTATGAAGCCGGTCGCGAAGTAGCCGCCGTGGTAGATGTCCGCCCAGAGTCTCAAGGTGAACTCGCCAGCCGCGCCAGAGCGCTCGGTATAAATGTCATTACAGGCAGTGCAGTGATCGACGTCAAAGGTAAAAAGCGCGTCTGTGCAGCTCTAGTGGCGCCGATCAAAATTGGCGACAACCATGCGCAGGGCAGTGAAATTGTCGGTGAAACGCAAACGATTGATTGCGATACTGTCGCTAGCTCTGGCGGTTGGAGCCCAGTAGTCCATCTCTCTTGCCACACTACCAGCAAGCCGGTTTGGCGGGAAGATATAGCCGGCTTTGTGCCCGGCGCCACAGTTCAAAATCAGCTCGTAGCGGGCGGTGTCAACGGTATTTATTCTCTCGGCGCCCTGTTTGCTGACGCCGTAAAAACTGCCAGCACTGCACTGCAGGAGCTCGGCTGTTCCACAACCTGCGAAGAGAATTTGATTCCGGTTACTGAAGATCTGCAACAGCAGCCTGCAGCAGCGCTCTACCATGTGCCACACACTCGCCCAACTAGCCGAGCTCCCAAGCAGTTTGTCGATTATCAAAATGATGTGACAGCAGCAGGGATTGAGTTGGCTGCTCGCGAAGGCTTTGAATCTATCGAGCACGTAAAGCGCTATACCGCGCTCGGTTTTGGTACCGATCAAGGCAAGACCTCGAACATCAATGGTATGGCGATTCTCGCCAAGGCACTCAATCAGAGCATAGCCGAGACCGGTACGACCATTTTCCGCCCGATGTATACCCCAGTGACCTTTGGTGCACTCGCCGGCAGGGATGCAGGCCACCTTTTTGATCCTGCGCGATTTACTGCAATGCATCGCTGGCACCTGGAAAATGGAGCTAAATTTGAAGATGTGGGGCAGTGGAAACGCCCCTGGTATTTCCCGCGCCCTGGCGAAACTATGCAGCAAACACTCGATCGCGAGTGTTTGGCGACCCGTCAAAGTGTCGGCATTTTGGACGCCTCGACTCTAGGAAAAATTGATATCCAAGGTAAAGATGCGCGCGAGTTCCTCAACCGCATCTACACCAACCCCTGGAGCAAACTTGCACCTGGGCGCTGCCGCTACGGCATTATGTGTAAAGAGGACGGCATGATCTTTGACGACGGGGTGACCTCCTGCGTCAATGACAACCACTTCATTATGACCACCACATCCGGTGGAGCCGCCGGAGTTCTCGAGTGGTTAGAGTTGTGCCAACAGACGGAGTGGCCAGAGCTAGAGGTCTATTTCACCAGTGTCACCGATCACTGGGCAACTATGACTATCTCAGGCCCCAACAGCCGCAAAGTTCTCGAGAAATTGGTCGGTGACAGCGATGTCAGTAACGACAGCTTCCCGTATATGAGCTGGAAGACTATGTCAGTGGCAGGTGTAGAGGCGCGAGTATTTCGCATCAGCTTTACCGGCGAACTCTCTTTTGAGATCAACGTGCAAGCCAACTACGGCCTCTATGTTTGGGAGCAGGTGATGGCTGCCGGCCAGGAGTTTGATATCACTCCTTACGGCACTGAGACTATGCATGTGTTGCGCGCTGAAAAAGGCTTCATTATCGCTGGGCAAGATACTGATGGTTCGGTCTCTCCTCAAGATATGGATATGAACTGGATTGTCGGTAAAACTAAAGAGTTCAGTTATATTGGCAAGCGCTCGTGGACGCGGCCGGACAACCAAAAAGAGGACCGCAAAGAATTTGTTGGCTTGCTAACCACCGATCCTCAGCGAGTTTTACCAGAGGGTGCTCAGGCTGTGCGCGATCCCAAGCAGAGCATCCCTATGACTATGGTCGGGCATGTTACATCTAGCTACTACAGCGCGTGCCTAGGTCGCTCAATTGCCTTGGGCGTCATTAAAGGCGGGTTGTCGCGAGTGGGGGAAAAGGTTTACTTCCCACTGAGCGATGGAACTACAGTAGAAGCCGAAGTCACTGGCTCGGTCTTCTACGATCCAAAAGGAGAACGTCAGAATGTCTGAGTCCACGCCATCAAACCCAGCAAACAGCGCGATGCCCCGCTTTGAGTCGCCGCTGCACCATGTCGATCTAGTCAGATTAGCTGAACCGACCGGCGCTGCGACTTTAACGGTTGCAGAGTTGCCCGGGCTCAGCCACCTGATTCTGCGCGGCAACGCCTCTGATAGCGCCTTCACTGCCGGTGTAGAAACTGTGCTCGGCATACCTTTGCCGCTGCAACCTTGCAGCTCTTCACACTCTGACAGTGTAAAGATCCGCTGGCAGTCACCCGATGAGTGGTTGATCATCGCAGCAGATAGTGCGCGGTCCATTGAAGAGCAGCTGCGCAGTCAGTTAGAGGGCCATTTCTCTATCTCAGATGTCAGCGGTGGTCAGACGCTGGTTGCACTGAGCGGCAGTAACGCAGAGAATGTTCTTCGCAAATCGACACCTTACGATGTCAGCTTGCGAAATTTACCTGTTGGCAAAGTGGTAGGGACTGTTCTGGCCAAAACCCAGCTACAGCTGTGCAGAACTGGCGAAGAGAGCTTTGAGTTAATCCTGCGCCGCAGTTTTGCCGACTATCTATGGATGTGGCTGGTAGATGCCGGTCAGGAATATGGCGTAACTTATCAACGCTGTTAAAAAATAAGCGCCAAGGAGTGGCCGATAAACCAAGGATATGCCCATGACCCCAGAGCGCGACTACGGTAGCAAACCAACACTATTCTTGGCACTGCTGCCGATCGTTCTGACTCTATCAGTGCTGGCGGTACAACTCCTTGTGTTCGGGGATTTCACGCCTCACATCCCTCTGGTTTTCGGTATCGCTATTACGGCAATTTTGGCGCGCCTGCGCGGCTACGTCTGGGCCGACATCGAAGACGGCATATTGCACACCGTGCGCGCAGCCCTGCAAGCTATCGCCATTTTAATGCTGGTTGGCATGATAGTGGGCATCTGGATTGCCAGTGGCACTGTACCTATTCTCATTTACTACGGCCTCAATACGCTCAATCCAGAGATCTTTTTAGCTGCCAGCATGTTGCTCTGCTCAGTGGTGTCTGTTTCTTTGGGTACCTCATGGGGCACTGTAAGCACGGTCGGCCTAGCGCTGGTCGGAATTGGGGTTGGATTTAATATCCCCATATATTGGACAGCGGGAGCGGTGGTCTCAGGCGCTTTTTTTGGCGACAAAATGTCGCCGCTCTCGGATACTACCAATCTCGCGCCGGCGGTCATCGGGGTCAATCTCTTTGATCATATCCGCAATATGCTGCCGACTACTGTGCCGGCTATGGCCATCGCTTTTTGTATCTATTTATTGGCATTGAGGGCGGCAATTTTGAAGTTGCTGATCTCTCGCGTATCACTCTCATCACCCAAGGAATTGCCAATAACTTCAATTTGACGCCATGGCTGTTGCTGCCGCCCGCGTTAGTACTGTTTTGTTCTGTTTCCAAAATGCCGACATTGCCATCTCTGTTTGTCGGGGTCGTCGCTGGGGCCGTATTGGCGGTAGCTACTCAGGGTGTCTCTGTAGAAGACGCCTTTCGATATATGCAAAGTGGTTATGAGATCAATACCGGGGTAGTCGATATCGACTCACTGCTGGGAAGAGGGGGCATTCAGTCGATGACATGGGTGATCACCCTGGTCATGATATCGCTTGGCTTCGGTGGCGCACTGGAGCGAACTCGCTGCCTGGAGACTATTGTTGAGTCCATTTTGCGCTCATCTAAATCTTTCCTGCGCTTGCAGACCTCAGCAATAGGCACGGCCATGGCAACCAACTTGGTCGCCGGCGACCCCTACCTATCGATAAGCTTACCTGGGCGCATGTTTGCCCCTGAATACGTCAAGCAGGGCTACTCTAAGCTCAATTTATCGCGAGCAGTAGAGGAAGGGGGGACTCTAATCTCACCTCTAGTGCCCTGGAATGCGGGTGGCTCTGTTGTGATTGGCGCGTTGGGGCTGGGCATTGCTGAGGGCAACATTGAAAATCTTCTCTACATACCGCTCGCTTTTGCCTGCTGGATATCTCCACTGCTGAGCGTCGTTTTCGCTGCCACTAATAAATTTACTCTGCCACTTGAGGCAGATCAGCAGGTGAGCTGATAGCGCCAGATCAACTGATCTGTCAGCGTTGATCGATTGCCACTAGCAGGCTCATGATCTCAGCGAGTTGCTGTTTTTGTTGGTCGTTCAATGGCTGCATCATTTCATCTAACTCGGCGCGCACAAGCTCCTCTACGTGGCGACAAATTTCCTCGCCTTTCTCCGTGCAAAATAGCTGCCACTGACGTGCATTTTGAGGGCTCTTGTGGCGCAACAAGTATCCGCCGGCTAAAAGTTTCTGCAGTGCACGGGCAACGGCCGCTTTATCGGTGCGTAACTTGTCAGCGATGAGTTGTCCAGAACAGCCGCGGTTGTAAAAGACCGCGAGCAGATAGGGGTAGCTACCCACCGCGACATCAAATGGCTCTAACTGGCTGTCTAACCTTTTTGAAAGCAGCCTGGGCAACAGGGCAAAACGCCGCGCCAGCGTGACCATATCAATATCAGCCATGCATAGCCTCGCTGGGTCCCGCTGCTGAGGCCGGCTCTTTGGGCACTAACAAGACCAAAAAATTAATACAAAATGTGAGTAGAGCGCAGAAAACAAACATATCATTGATACCTAGCGTGGAGACCTCGCGAGCCAGCGCTTGTTCCAGCAGCGCAAACGACTGCAGCTCTGTCATTCCCAAACCTTCCAGCATGGATAGCGAGCTGTCGAGCTGAGGATTGCCCTGATAGAGAGATTCGCTCAAGTAGCTGCGCTGGTGGCTCATGCGGTTCTGCCAGACGCTAAGGACCAGCGCCGTGCCCATACTGGCAGCGAGCATGCGGACAAAGTTGAACAGACCCGAAGCAGACGAGAAGAGGGCTTGCGGGACGTCTCGGTAAACGAGTGCCATAGTCGGCGCGAAAACAAATGGCATACCCAAGCCCATCAACATACGAGCATAGACTAGATGCACTGCATCGGTCTGATTGCTCCAGTAACTGTTTAGAAATATCCCCATTGAAAAGAGCAACAAACCAAAAACCATTGGAATTCTGGGATTTACATCATTGAGCCGGTGGCCAAGAAAAGGCATTAGCAGCAGCGGCACCATGGCCATAGGGGCGCCGATGTAGCCAGCCCAGGTCGCAGTGAGCCCCATTGTGGTCTGCATCCATATCGATTGCAGCAGCATGATGGCCATAAACGGAATAGTAAACGCCGCTATGATCATGGTCGCAATGGTAAAAGAGGGAATAGCAAAGACTGAGAGCTGAGTAATCGGATGCTCCTCACCGCGCTCCCACAGCCAAAAAAGCCCCAAAAGTATAAATGCAGCGATCGCCAGCGAGACAATCAAGGATGATGAAAACCAATCTTTCTCATGGCCTTGATCAAGAACAAGTTGTAAGCAGATTACTCCGGCAATTAACGTCACCAGCCCGACCACGTCGACAGGGATTTTTTTGGGCGCATTACCAAGCGGTAATAAATAACGCCAAGCGACGGGAATAATCAGCAATCCCGGGAGAATATTGATATAAAAAATCCACTCCCAGCCAAAATTGTCGGTAATTATCCCGCCAGCGATCGGTCCAAGAATCGGCGGTACCGCTGCAGTCATCGACCACAGAGACATGGCTAAAGAGGGGGACCCGGGCATAACCCTCAAGAGAAGAGTTTGCGTGAGAGGCATCATCATTCCAGCGGCAATACCTTGCAGAGCACGAATCAAAATTAGACTGTCGAAGGTAGGCGCCAACCCGCACATCCAAGAGGTTGCAGTAAACATGGCGACTGAAAAAATGAAGACTCGCGCCTCGCCAAAACGTTGGGTGATCCACCCACTCAAGGGTAGCATCACTGCCATGCAGACTGCGTAAATGGTATAGATCCATGTGCCTTGCGCGGGAGTTGCCGAAAGACTGCCGGTTATAGAGGGCAGTGCCACCGAAATAATCGTGGTGTCGAGAATATTCATAAAGTTGGCGGCAATAATCGCCGTGCAACAGATAATCAACTGGCCTCGCGGCATTGCTACGGCGCTCAAATCTGTAGCGTTCTGCTCGTTGAGAGCGGCACTGGCACTCATTGAAGCAACTGTTGCTCAATCAAATCGGCGATCACTTGCTCTACATCGCCACTGTAGTCTATCTGCTTGCGCGCAGCGCGACGCAACTGACGAGCCTGGGTGGGATCCGAGAGCCGCGCTCCTGTGCGATCATGACTGTCCACCGAGACGTGTAAAGAGGCACCAACAGGAAGGGGGGTGTCGGCACTAACTGGAGGGGAAAATTCAATTCTCACCGGTACGCGTTGGAGAATTTTAACCCAGTTGCCAGTGGCGTTCTGGGCGGGCAGCAGCGCAAATGCAGCGCCTGTCGCTAGCGCTGGTCCAGCAACAACGCCTGTAAACTCTATCTCTTTGCCGTAGAGATCTGAATAAATGACTACCGGCTGACCGATGCGCAAGTTGCGCAGCTGATCCTCTTTAAAATTAGCTTCCACCCAGCGCTGGACGGGGTCGCTGAGAGTAAACAGTGGCGATCCAGCCTCAATCATTTGACCAGGATTGGCATAGCGCTTGGCAATATAGCCACTGACAGGTGCGCGGACTTGGTGTTTGTTAAGGCGGTACGCTGCCAGTCGGAGCTGCTGGCTGGCAAGGGTAATTTGCGGGTGATCACGCAGAGGAAGTGAGCCCAGGCGGCGCTCGACTTCTGTCAGTTGAGCGGTGGCAGTTGCCAGAGCGGCGCCATTTTGAATAACGCGGCTCTCACTGGCTGCGAGCGATTCGTCAGAGAGAAGGCCGTCGGCCGCCAGTGAGATACGGCGCAGATGTTCGCGTTGACTGTTGGTGTATTTTTCAGTCATCCGCGTCATTTCTGCATGCTGGGCATTGCGCTTGGCCGCGAGTGCTGAAACCTCCTGTACCGCCATCTGCAGAGCTGCTAGTGCTTGCTCATAGTTGGCTGTCGCATCATTGTTAGCCAGCGTAATAAGAACCTCTCCGGCAAAGACATAATCACCTTGCTCAACTTCCAATGAGGCGACCGAGCCACCTGTTAAAGCGGAGACTTTGACTATATCTCCACCCACTTGAGCATTTTCAGTCTCGATTAACCACTGACCATAGCGCCAGTGGTGAAAGTAAGCCGCAGCCGCAGCCAGTCCAACAACAACAATAAAAACGATGATATTTCTTCGGCGTGTGCGGCTGTTAGCCATTGTAGACCCTCTGCGATTTTGCGATCTGAGCATTATAGTTGACTAGTCAACTATAATGCCAGAGTTTAAGGCCCTGGAGTGGGTGTGCAGCCGCAGCGCGGTAAGGACTAGCGCAGGGGGTTAGCTAAAATGCCTAACTGGCTGATGCTGGAGTGGAGAGTTTCGCCAGCAGTCAGAAAACGCGGCGGCTTTCTCGACATGCCGACGCCATCTGGGGTTCCAGTAAAAATGAGATCGCCAGGGAAGAGTTCGACAATACTCGAGAGATAAGCAACTAATGTGGGCAGATCGAACAGCATCTGATCGACACGACCTATTTGCATCTGCTCATCGTCTATATGGCTTTGCAGGGTCAGTTCGTCTATGTTTTCAATGGCAGCAGAACTGGTCAACCAAGGACCGATTGGCGCAAAGCCAGCATGGCTTTTTGCCAGGCTAAACTGAGGTGCTGGACCGCCCATCTGTGCATGGCGTTCTGAAATATCCTGGCCAATACAGTAAGCACCGATGGCATCCAATGCGCGCTCTTTGGGGATATTGCGTCCACCCCGAGCAACCATTGCGACCAACTCAACCTCCCAGTCGACACCGCCACCCGGGGGCAGGGTCACGCTATCACCTGGGCCGGCAATACTGGAGCTAAATTTAGTGAAAATTACCGGGCTGCTGGGTGCGGCAGAGGCCACCTCGGCCGTGTGCGCAGGGTAATTGAGGCCCACAGCAAAAATTTGCCTGGGTTTTAACAGTGGTGCATGCAGCTCGTGAAGATGGTTGGCAAAATAATTGCTTCCACGGGTATCGGTGCAGTTGGGGTTATTGTCACTTAGCCACGCTTCAAGTTCCTGCCAAAGTGGCGCGAGATCGTCAACATCAGAGGGAAATCTCCCGCTGGAACTGACAGCTATGTCAAAGTGGCCTTATGCAGAAAGACAGATTGCGCGGTCATTTAGGCGAGCGATTTTCATAGTGATTCCAGGAAATTAAAATTTATTGGTGCGCGCCACTGATACTGAGTGCGAGTAAACTACCATGGCAAAGTTATCAAAGTACTCGCTTTGGGCAAAATCGGTAATGGCTTGTGCTACCGTTTCGTTGCAGATTACCTCGATGCGGATATTGCTATCTGCATCCCAACCACCTCCACGCTGGCCCTGGCTGCCCTTGCCGCGAGCATCGGTGATGGTGTAGCCACTGGCGCCAAGTCGCCCCAACTGCTTGCAAATTGCAGACTCTAACGATGCTTCGGTGACTATGGTCACAAGACTTTTAATTTTTAGACTCATATTATGCTCCAAAGGCTGTTTGCAGACGGACAGCTAAGTCATAGTAAAGCGGTATACCGACCAAGACATTGAATGGGAATGTCACACCTAAAGAGGCTGCCAAAGAGAGAGTAGGGTTGGCTTCGGGCACGGAAATACGCATTGCAGCAGGCACTGCTATGTAAGAAGCACTTGCTGCTAGGGTAGCCAGCATAGACACGCCTCCGGTCGAAAAACCTAATAAAATGGCGAGCGAGGCACCTATAAGGGCGGAAAAAAGGGGCATGCCGATACCGAATAAAACAATAAATAGACCGTAGCGACGCAAAGAGCCTAGTTTAGAGGCGGTGATTACACCCATTTCAAGCAAAAAAAGCGCCAGAACGCCTTTGAAAAGATCAAAAAAGAACGGCGCAATGGGCTCAACGCCTGCCGGCCCAGCTATCCAACCAATCGCGAGACCGCCCAGCAGTAGAATGACCCCTTTGCCAGCAAAAATTTCATGCGTAACTGTGCCCCAGCGAGTCTGTTTGTTCAGCCCTCGAGCCAGCAAAATACCGACTAAAATTGCGGGAATTTCTAATACAACCAACAATAGCGTTATGTGCTCTTCATAGCTGATGCCGCGGCTATTCATGTAGGCGATAGCCACAGCAAATGTACCTACACTTACCGAGCCGTAGTGCGCTGCGATCGATGCGGCGTCGGCGCGATTAAATTTGCCTGCCAGGCGCAGTAGTGGGAAGGCGATCAGAGGCAGCAATAACCCCATCAGAAAAACAGCCGCTATTTGCGGTGCCAGTGATAAAAAAGGCTGTTTAGCCAATTCAATACCACCTTTCAAGCCAATGGCAAGCAGCAGAATGAGACTTAAAAAATCATAGATTGCACTGGGAAGTCGCAGCTCCGAGCGCACCAAACCGGCAAAAATTCCGAAGATAAAGAATAAAATGATGGGGTCTGACACCATGTTCTCCTAAAGCGAAAGTCAATTAAATGATAACAGCTCGCATCTAGAACAAAAAGGACACTGTCTGCTTGGGTTGCACTTCAGCTAGATGGTTATAACCAGCTTGCTTGCAGCTGGTTGGCGATATCGGCTTCACCAACTAAGCGCAACAGTTTGCGCAGTTCATCCAAGCGTTGTGCTGGACTCTGGTGCGGAGCAAAAACAAGATTAATATGGCCAAGCTTGCGTCCCGGCCGAGGCGTTTTTCCGTAAAGGTGCAGAGAAGCGCCAGCAACTGCCTCAACGGCAGTTTGATCGGGAAGAGCGCCTATGATGTTGATCATGGCGCAGTCGTTGCTCCAATCCAAAGACGGCAAGCTGCGCCCAGCAACAGCAAGTAGATGCGCTTCAAACTGAGAATGTCTGGCACCCGCCGGAGTCCAGTGGCCGGTATTGTGAACGCGAGGGGCCATCTCATTCACGCGCAGCTCATCGGCCACATCGAATAACTCTAGCGCCAACACTCCGACATAGTTTAATTGCTCCATCAGTCTGCCAATGAGCTGTTCAGCTTGCTGCTGCTGCAAATCATTGCGACGATTAATAGTGAGACGCAGAATCCCCTCGCGATGTATGTTTTCACTCAGGGAAAAGCAGCTTATGGCTCCATCAATACTGCGCGCGGCAATTGCTGATATCTCACGCTGAAACGGTACCACCGCTTCAAGCACACAAGCGGTAGCATCTGCCTGATGTGCAGCAGCAGGCAGGTCTTCTGCGCTGCGCAACCAAACCTGCCCCTTGCCATCGTAACCCTCGCGGCGAGTTTTCAAGATAGCCGGATAGCCCAGTTGCGCAAGCGCCTCAGCGAGCTCGGCACTACTGTTTATCAGTGCGAAGTCTGCCGTGGCGACACCTAGATTTTGACACAACTTTTTTTCCTCACCGCG
>JBLYYE010000017.1:0-2530 GCA_048549915.1 Porticoccaceae bacterium | reverse complement strand
TTCTCTATACCTTGCCCCTGCAACTACTCTCCTACCATGTCGCAGTACTCAAAGGGACCGATGTGGACCAGCCGCGCAATTTGGCCAAATCAGTTACGGTGGAATAAACACTACTATTGCGGTAGGTAGAATCAATCATGGGACGATTAGCGGTTCTGGGTTTCGTTTTTGGTATGTTGGGTTTGGTGGCCCTTGTTCGCGTGGAAAAGTTGATTAAAACTTTGCAAGCGCAAGGTCTGCTCGACAAGGATTACAAAAAAGAATGAACCCGCTGCAAACCATCAGTTTTTGTATTACCTGCCGCAACCGTCTGTGGCAGTTACGGCAATCCTTGCCGGACAATCTTGCAGCGATATCTATTCACCCCAATATTGAGCTGACGTTAGTTGATTTTGGCTCTAACGATGGTCTAGACGAGTGGGTGTGGCAGTACTTTGGCGATGCCATTGCCCAAGGCAAGCTGCGTTTTTTTCAGGTTGAAGGGCGTCCAGTCTGGAACTGTGCGCGGGCTAAAAATCTCGCACACCGCATTGCTAAGGGCAGCTACTTGTTTAACTTGGACGCCGACAACTTTATTCAGGCCAGCGATATTCAGGCCATCGAGCAGGCGGCCAACGACAACCGAGTAGTTCATCAATGGAGCGGCCAGTTAGGTGATGGGACGCCAGGCCGTATTGGCTTGCCGAGCCGGTTATTTTTTGCTTTGGGTGGTTATGATGAAGGGATGTTGGCAATGGGTATGCAAGATATCGACCTTTTGCACCGCTGTGAGAGAACAGGCCATCACCCCTTGCGGATTGCCGCGCCGGAAAAGCCGGCTGTGAGAAATACGCTTGAAGAGAAAATGCGCGAGTGTCAGCCGGTATTAACTGGAAAAGAGAAACTTTACCATCGAATGCTGGAGCACAACAGAGAACGCAGTGCGTTGCGGTTAGAGTTGCACGGGCCATTTATTGAGGATAATTTTGCCCCGATTAGCGGCAAGCTCAACGGCCGCCCCTGTCGATTGGGGGCTAACGAAAAGGCGGCAGCTTCGCCCTAGTCGGCCAGTTAAAAAAGGTTTAATAAAGGCTGCTAGCGCTTGCTAGAGGCAGTAAACTTGAACAATAAATAAAAGATGGGGGGTTGTAGGATGGGGCTTAATATCGAATTAGTAAGAGGCCAAGCTTTGGTGTTAGCTTTGGGCGCCTCTACTCTGACCACTGTAGCGGAGCCAATGGCACCGACGCTGTTATGGGGTGATACCCATCTGCACACCAGTTATTCGTTTGACGCGTTCTTATTTAACAATCGCGATACCACACCCGATACCGCCTACCGCTATGCCAAGGGCTTGCCGGTACTGCACCCTATGCACCGCGGCCGAGTGCAGATTGAGACACCGTTGGACTTTTTAGTAGTTTCAGACCACGCCGAGATCACGGGTATCCCTCTGCGTTTGTACACAGGCGATGAGCAGGTTGCCAATACCGAGTTTGGCGAGTTTGCGCGCGAAAAAATAGCTGAAGGAAAACCGGGAGCAGTGTTTAGTCGTCTAGTCGCTGAAGCAAATAGCGGCAGTGGGACATTTATTGGTGAGCTCAATCAACCGGCTGTTCGCCAGTCGCCGTGGCAAGATATGCTCAACGCCGCCGATCGCCACAACCAACCCGGGGTGTTTACTGCCTTTATTGGTTGGGAGTGGTCGTCCACCCCAGATGGAGCAAATTTGCACCGCATTATTGTCACCGATGGTGATCGCGCTAACGCTTCAAACTACCTTCCTTTTAGCTCGCTCGATTCGCAGCGACCAGAAGACCTCTGGGCCTGGTTGGAGCAGACCTCACAGCAGTACAATGCGCGCTTTGTCTCGATTCCCCACAATATGAATATCTCTAAAGGGCAGATGTTCGACAGCGTCGATAGCGACGGAGCCGATATCAGCGCTGAATACGCCTCTTTGCGGGCGCGCTGGGAGCCAATTGCCGAGGTGACACAGATTAAAGGTGATTCAGAGACACATCCACTGCTCTCGCCCAATGATGAATTTGCCGATTTTGAACGCTACCGTTTTCTAATCGATACACGCCCCGAGACCAACCATGTGGCACCGATCGAGGTTGGCGCCTATGCGCGCCCCGCCCTATTGCGCGGTTTACAACTGGAAGAGCAGCTCGGTATTAACCCGTATAAATTTGGCATGATCGGCTCAACCGATGCTCATACCAGTCTGCCCTCTGCTGAAGAGGCCAATTTTCACGGCAAGATGGCCTACGACGGCACCCCAGAGAGCAAATTTACTCGCCGTATAGGCGATGATGGACCGCTCGGTTGGGACTATTCCGCATCTGGCCTAACCGCTGTCTGGGCAGGTGAGAACAGCCGCTCTTCGATACTCGATGCCTTTCAGCGCAAAGAGGTATATGCCACTACGGGCACCCGTATAGCCCTGCAATTCTTTGCCGGATGGGAGCTGACGGCTGCAGATCAAGCTGAGCAAGCGCGCCGCAAGGGCGTACCGATGGGCGGCGATTTAACTGCCGCCAATGGT